>JBEIIG010000035.1:0-37640 GCA_040380855.1 Acidimicrobiaceae bacterium
ACGTCGACATGCAGAGCGGCGCGCCCGCCTTCGGCACCCCCGAGTACGTGCGCACCGCAATCATCGGTGGCCAACTCGCTCGTCGCTACGGCATCCCCTACCGCAGCTCGAACGTGTGCGCTGCGAACGCACTCGACGCCCAAGCCGCTTACGAGAGCGTCTTCGCGCTGTGGGGCGCCGTCATGGGCGGCGTGAACTTCATGATGCACGGCGCCGGATGGATGGAGGGCGGCCTTCACGCCAGCCTCGAGAAGATGCTGCTCGACGCAGACCTGCTGCAGATGGTCACCAAGATGATGGAGCCGGTCATCGTCGATGCCGACACGCTGGCCATCGACACCATCGAAGAGGTTGGCCCAGGTGGCCACTTCTTCGGCACGGCCCACACCCAGGCCCGGTTCCGCGACGCCTTCTACCGCCCCTTCCTCAGCGACTGGCGCAACTACGAGAGCTGGGAGGAAGCCGGCTCGCCCACCGCCGACGGCAAGGCCAAGCAGCTCGTCGCCAAGTTCCTCGACGCCTACGAACCCCCGATCATGCCCGCCGACCGCCGCCAGGAACTCGACGAGTTCCTCGCTCGGCGTGTCGCCGAGGGCGGCGTCGCCACCGACTACTGACCGTTCCCTCTCCCTCGTTCCTTCCACTCGATCCCGCAGTCCAGCAACCGTTCAGTCCAGGAGTAGCGCATGAAAACCTCAACCCAGGTCGTCGTCATCGGTGGAGGTGTGGTCGGCGCCAGCGTGCTGTACCACCTCACCAAGGCCGGCTGGTCCGATGTTGTCCTCGTCGAGAAGGCGACGTATACCTCGGGCAGCACGTGGCATGCCGCAGGTGGCATGCACACGCTGAACGGCGACCCCAACGTGGCCCGCCTGCAGCAGTACACGGTGAACCTGTACCGCGAGATCGAGGCCGAGAGCGGCCAGAACTGCGGTATCCACCTGCCCGGCGGCCTGCAGCTGGCCGACACGCCCGAGCGCCTCGACTGGCTACGCATGGCCCATGCGCGTGGCCGCTACCTGGGCATGAAGACCGAGATGATGTCGATGAAGGAGGCCAAGGAGCTGAACCCGCTGCTCGAGGAGCGCTTCTTCGTCGGCGCGATGTACGACGAGGACGAGGGCAGCGTCGACCCCACCGGCGTCACCAACGCCTACCTCATCTGCGCCCGCAACCGCGGCGCCGAGACCTACCAGCACACCTGGGTGAACAAGCTCACCCAGCGCCAGGACGGCACCTGGGACGTGCACTGCTACGACCCGAACACCGGCGACGACAAGGGTGTCATCCACACCGAGCACGTCGTGAACGCCGGCGGCCTGTGGGCCCGCGAAGTGGGCCGGATGTGCGGGCTGGAACTGCCGGTACTGGCCATGGAGCACCACTACCTGATGACCGAGCCGATGCCCGAGGTGATCGAGTACAACCAGACGCACGGCCGCGAACTGCCCCACCTGATCGACTTCGCCGGCGAGATCTACGCCCGCCAGGAGGGCCAGAGCATCCTGCTCGGCACGTACGAGCAGGAGAACCGGGTGTGGTCGGCCAAGCAGACCCCGTGGGACTTCGTCTCGCAACTGCTCCCCCACGACCTCGACCGCATCTCGCCCGAGCTCGAGCGGGCCTTCGAGCACTTCCCCGCTGTCGGCCGCGCCGGTATCCAGCGCTTCGTGAACGGTCCGTTCACGTTCAGCCCCGACGGCAACCCGCTGGTCGGTCCCATCAAGGGCATGCGCGGCATGTGGTCGGCGTGCGCCGTGATGGCCGGTCTGTCGCAGGGCGGCGGCGTGGGCCTCAGCCTCGCCGAGTGGATGGTGAACGGCGACCCGGGTGCCGACATCTGGGGCATGGACGTGGCCCGCTACGGCGACTTCGCCACCCTCGCCTACACCAACTCGAAAGTGCGTGAGAACTACTCGCGGCGCTTCCGCATCACGTTCCCCAACGAGGAACTGGCGGCGGCACGTCCGCTGCTCACCACCCCCATCTACGACCGTCTCACCGCGCACAATGCGGTGTGGGGTGCGGCGATGGGTCTCGAGCACCCGCTGTGGTTCCAGAAGCCGGGCCTCGAGCCGTACGAGAACATCACCTTCCTGCGTTCGAACGCGTTCGACGTGGTGGCCGAGGAGAGCCGTGCGGTGCGCGAGCGGGTGGGCTTCAGCGAGGCCTCGAACTTCGCCAAGTACAAGGTGAGTGGCCCCGGCGCCGCCGAGTGGCTACAGGGTCTGTTCACCAACAGCCTGCCGAAGATCGGCCGCACCAACCTCACTGCGATGCTGAACCCGCAGGGTCGTATCGAGGGCGAGTTCTCGGTCAGCCGCATCGGCGACGACGAGTTCTTCCTGTTCGGCTCGCAGGCCGCCGAGGTGCACCACCCGCGGTGGTTCCTCTCGCACCTGCCCGAAGGCAGCCCCATTCGCTTCGAGAACCTCCGTCTGTCGATGGTGGGCCTCACCGTGGCCGGACCGCGGTCTCGCGACGTGCTCCAGAAGCTCACCGATACCTCGCTCGCCACGAAGGACTTCCCGTTCATGGCGTTCCGCAAGGTGAACCTCGGCATGGCGCCGGTGTGGCTGAGCCGGATGACCTACTCGGGCGATCTCGGCTACGAGATCTGGATGGAGCCCGAGTACCAGCGCTACCTGTTCGACCTCATCTGGGAGGCCGGCACGGAGTTCGACATGCGCCTGTTCGGCTTCCGTGCACTCATCACGATGCGTCTCGAGAAGAACTTCGGCACCTGGTACCGCGAGTACCGGCCCATCTACACCCCGCTCGAGGCGGGTATGGACCGGTCGCTGAAGTTCGACCACGACTTCATCGGGCGTGCGGCTGTCGAGGCCGAGATGGCTGCCGGTGGCCCCAAGCGCAAGCTGGTGATGTTCCGTGTCGAGGTCGACCCGGATGCTCCTGCCGACGTGATCGGCGACGAGCCGGTGTGGCACAACGGCGAGGTGGTCGGCTGGATCACCAGCGGTGGCTACGCCCACTACTCGGCGGTGTCGTTGGCCCTCGGCTACGTGCCCACCGAGATCGCCACGGCCGAGTCGGGCTTCGAGATCGAGATCATGGGCCGTCGTCGCCCGGCGACGCTGCAGCACGAGCCGGTGCTCGACCCCGAGGGCCTGCGGATGCGCGCCTGATCAGGCGCCGAGTGCCGGTACCAGGCGGCGTGCCAGGTACCGGTGGAAATCGTGGATCGGTCCTTCGAAGGCGGCCGGGCGAGTGGCCCCGGCCGATGGTGCCGTGACCGAGCGACCCGGGTGATGCCCTCGAGCACCACACGGTCCTCGGCGTTGGTCTCCTGGAACAGCACCGCGGCGTGCTCGACCAGTTCGTCGGTCCAGTGGTCGCCGAAGAACTGCAGCCCCATCTTCAGCCGCACCCGGTCGACGCTCTCGGGCTGGATGCAGATGAACGAGCTGTAGTCGCCCGCGCATCCCGACACCAGACCGGGCGGGATGGCGAACATCACGCAGTTGTCGACTTCGGCGGGCGACAGGTCCGGGTGGCCACGTTCGCTGCGTGGCAGATCGGGCGAGAACCCGGCGTGATAACCGAAATAGGCGTCGCCGGGCTCGTAGTGCCGGCACAGGCGCGTGGGGTTCACCGGGTGCAGCGTGGTGCGGTGCAGCGGGGTGAGGTGGTAGCCCTCCATGAAGTTCTCGACGAAGCACTTCCAGTTGGTGGGCCACACCTCGTCGGCCACGAAGCGCGTGGTCATCTGCTCGAGGTGGTAGTTGCCGACGAGCGTTTCGAGCCCGGCGAGCCTCGGCGCCAGGGGCGCCGGCTGTTCGGCCAACGACACGAAGAGGAACCCGAGCCACTCCTCGCAGGCCACCTCCGGCAGACGGCATGTAGCGGCATCGAACGTCGTGTGCTCGTCGAGGCGCGGAGCACGGGCCAGTGCCCCGTCGAGACCGTACGACCAGTGGTGGTACGGGCACAGCAGATGCGATCCCTGGCTGCGCTCGGGCACCACGATGGCCCCGCGATGTCGGCACACGTTCGACAGCACTCGCACCCGGCCGTCGTCGCCACGCACGGCGACCAACGGTTCGTCGCAGAGCTGGAAGGGCATCGCGTCGCCGACGCGGGCGATCTCGTCTCCCCTGCCGATGCACACCCACTCCTGGCCGAACAGCGCCGTACGCTCGACGTTCAGGAGGTCGGGGTCGGTGTAGACCTCGTGCGGCAGCGACCAGGCGTCGTCGTAGCCCTGCTGCTCGGCGGCCACGAGCGCCCGCCTCACGGTGGCCAACGGGTCGCCCGGCAGCGCCTCGTTCACGGCGCCGTGCGACCGTAGAAGCCGATGTTCTCGCTGTCGGTGAACACCACTCCCGGCCGGTCGTAGAACGAGAACACGGCGATCATCCGCTCGCACGAGCCTTCGACGGTGGTGACCCGGTGAGCGGTGTTCTTCCCGAAGAACAGGTTGAGTGCCCCGGGTTGCACTGCGCTGCGGATGACATCGGGATCGGTGCCCGCGACGACACGGCCCACAGCGTCGTAGTTGGGCTCGGTGTCGGTGCGCAGTTCGCGGCGGTACTCGAAGATGCCCTCGTGCTCGGCGGCCTGCAGCAGCAGCGTGGTGGTGAACACCGATCGGTCGAAGTGCCAGTTGAGCGACTCGCCGGGGCGGTAGCTGAGCACGTTCACCCGGGCCAGCGTGTCGTCCATCAGGTACAGCTCGTCGATGCCCACGGTGGCGGCGATGAACCGACGGAACGGCTCCCACTCGTACAGGTCGGTGAGGGCGGTGTCGCGCAGTTGGTCGGCACACAGTGTGTGGTTCACCGTGAGGATGCGGTGCAGCGCCGGATGGTCGGGTGCCAGGCCTTCCACGTGGTCGAGGAAGTAGATGTTGTGCATCCGCCGCTGCTCCCACGACTCGGTGGCCATACGGGGCAACAGACGCGCGGTGATGTCGTCGAGCACGTCGGCGCGCAGGAAGCCGGGCAACTCGAACATGCCCCGCTCGACCAGCTCGGCGCGGCACCGTTCGACGAGTGCCGTCCAGTCATCCGACCCGACCCGATCGAGCGGGTAGGACTCGAGGTCGACGACCGACGCGAGGGTGTTGGGCATGTTCGGATGGTACTGTCTGACGTGGGGCACGTCAGGAGTTTCATCGCAACTGGAGTTGCTCTGAACCAACACTTCGAGCATGTGCAATACTGCACCGACCAACGACCTCTGGGGGGATCATGAACAGCAAGGACCATGCCCGCATCGACGGCATCCGTCGCACACAGGGCGACGTCGCCAATCACGTGATCGACGAATTCGTGGCAGGCCGCCTCTCGCGGCGCGCCTTCATTCGTCGTGGCACGGTCGTGGGGCTCTCGCTGCCCGCGATCGGCGCCGTCATCGCAGCCTGCGGCGACGACCAGGAGTCGTCGTCCACCACCGCTGCACCCGGCACCACGGGCGCCGCCACCGAGACCACGGCAGCCGGCGGCACCGACACCACGGCTGCGCCGGTCGACACCAGCGCACCCGCTCCCACGGGTGGCACCCTGCGTGTGGCCGGCGTGGCACCGTCGGCCGCCTCCGCCACCCTCGACCCCGTGCTCATCAACGACGGCGGCGGTCTCATCCTGCTCAGCCAGACCGGCCAGTTCCTCACCCTGTCGAACCCCGACCTAACGCTCAGCCCCGCACTCGCCAAGGAGTGGTCGGCCAACGCCGACGCAACCGAGTGGACGTTCAAGCTCGATCCGGCCGCCAAGTTCAGCGACGGTTCGCCCGTCACGGCAGCCGACGTCGTGGCCACCATCGAGCGCCTCGTCGACCCCGCCAACAACTCGAACTCGCTGTCGGCGTTCAGCACCGGCAAGTTGTCGCCCGGCGGCACCAAGGCCGCCGACGACACCACCGTGGTGTTCACGCTCAACGGGCCGTTCGCCAACTTCCCGTACATCGTGTCGAGCGACAACTACAACTCGGTCATCCTGCCCGCCTCGGTGAAGGACACCACCAACTTCGCTGCCGATGTGGCAGCCGGGAAGATCGCCACCAGCGGCCCCTGGACCATCAAGTCGTTCGATGCCACCTCGGGCATCGTGTACGTGCCGAACCCGAACTACTGGGGCAAGCCGCTCAGCCTGAGCGGCCTCGAGTTCACGTTCTTCGGCGATCAGGCCGCCACCGTCGCTGCGCTGCAGTCGGGTGAGATCGACGCGATCCCGCAGGTCAGCTACGCCGGTGCCGAGTCGCTGTTCGACAACCCCGACTACACGGTGTCGGAGATCCCGTCGGCGAACCACCGCCAGATCCACATGCGCTGCTCGGAGGGCCCGTTCGCCGACAAGCGCATCCGGCAGGCCATGGCGCTCGCCACCGACCGCAAGGCCATCATCGAGGCCATCTTCGGTGGCCGTGCCGCCGCGGCGTACGACTCGCCGTTGTTCAGCATGTACCCCTCGGCCGGCAACGTGCCCGAGACGCCGTACGACGTCGAGAAGGCCAAGCAGCTCGTGGCCGATGCCGGTGGTGGCTTCGATGTCACCCTCTACGGCATCAACTACTACGAGGCACCCGATCTCGCCGTCATCCTGCAGAACGCTGCCAAGGAGATCGGCATCAACCTCACGATCGAGCTGCGCGACGACTACTACGACAAGAACTGGGTGCGCACCTACGACCCCAGCGTGCCGGGCGCCGACATCGGCATCACCGACTACGGCCACCGCGGTGTGCCCGACGTGTACCTGAACGCAGCGCTGAAGAGCTTCACGAGCGTGGAAGACGGCGCAGGTGTGTGGAACGCAGCGGAGTTCGCCAACGCCGACTTCGACGCCGCGGTCGACGAGTACTCGTCGACCCCCGACCTGCAGGGCCAGAAGGCGGCCGGCGAGAAGATCACCGGCATCCTGCAAGACGAGGTGCCGATGCTCATCCCGTTCGCGATCAACTTCATCTCGATCACCACCAACAAGGTGTCGGGTGCCGTTGCTACGGGTATGGGGCACTACTTCACCGACAGCGCCGTCATCTCCTGACCGCGTCGGTCGCCACCAACAGAACCTGACCTCCAGCGATGGCCCGTTTCGTCCTTCGTCGGCTCGGCCTGGCACTCATCACGCTGTTCCTCCTCAGCGTGGTGGTGTTCACCATTGCCGCAGTGCTGCCCGGCAGTGTCGGGCGGGCCATCCTCGGTCCCTTCGCCGACCAGCAGTCCGTCGACAATCTCAACCGCGAGTTGGGTGTCGACGGGCCGCTGGTCGGCCGCTACATCCGCTGGTTCACCGATGCGCTGCAGGGCGACTTCGGGAACTCCTACAAGTTCAAAGCGCCCGTGATGGACTTCGTGCCCACGGCCCTCTGGTCGTCGTTGAAGCTGGCGGCGATGACCTTCATCATCGTCGTACCGCTCGGGATCGTGGGTGGCACGATTGCCGCACTGCGCAAGGGCAAGGCGGTCGACCGCTTCATCACCGTCGCCGGTCTCAGCCTGGCGGTCACCCCCGAGTTCGTCATCGGCATCGTGCTGATCATCGTGTTCGCCGTGAAGCTCGGGTGGCTGCCGTCGGGTGGCTCGGCCAAGGGCTCGATCTGGGACCAAGTGCAGGTGCTCATCCTCCCGGCGGTCACGCTCACCGCCATCTTGTTCGGCTACCTCTCGCGCATGACTCGAGCCGGCACCATCGAGGCGTTGTCGGCCGACTACACCCGAACAGCCATCTTGAAAGGCCTCCCGCGCCGCACCGTGCTGCGTCGCCACGTGCTGCGCAACTCGCTCGTGCCCACCATCGCGGTCCTCGCCGTGCAGGTGAGCTATCTGCTCGGCGGCCTGCTGGTGACCGAGACCCTGTTCAACTACCGGGGGCTCGGCCTGCTCATCTTCGACGCGGCCGGCGACCGCGACATCCCGATGCTGATGGGTTCGGTGTTCATCGTCGGTGCCATCGCCATGTTGCTGAACTTCATCGCCGACGTGCTGATCGCCTGGCTCAACCCCCGCGTCCGACTGGGGAACAGACAATGACCATGCCCGCCGAACTCGAACCGACGGCCGGTGCCCCTACCGGCTACACCGCCAAGGCGGTGCGCAAGGAGTTGCGCCGCCAGCTGTTCCGGTCGAAGACATTCATCGTCGGCTCACTCATCGTGTTGTTCTGGGTGGTGTGTTCCATCATCCCCTCGGCCATCGCCACCCACGACCCGTCCAAGCAGGATCCGCTCAGCAAGTGGATCCATCCGTTCTTCCAGGAAGGTCACTGGCTCGGGACCGACCGCTTCGGTCGCGACGTGTTCAGCCGGGCCATCTACGGCGCCCGCGAGATCATGATCGTCGCCCCCGCCGCGGTCATCCTCGGCACGATCATCGGCATCGTGCTGGGCCTGCTGATGGGCTACTTCCGCGGCCCGCTCGACGATGCGCTCAGCCGGCTGATCGAAGCACTGATGAGCCTGCCGCTCATCCTCGTCGCACTGCTCGCCCTCACCGCCCTCAGCAGCGGCCGCGGCACGATCATCCTGCTCATCGGCATCTTGTTCGGGCCCATTATCGCCCGCACCATCCGTGCCGCGGTGCTGGCCGAACGCAACCTCGACTACGTGCGTGCGGCCGAACTGCGCGGCGAACGCAGCACGTACATCATGTTCGTCGAGATCCTGCCGAACGTGATGGGCCCGATCGTCGTCGAGTTCACCGTGCGCCTCGGGTACGCCGTGTTCACCATGGCCGGTCTCGCCTTCATCGGCTTCGGCACCCAGCCCGGTTCGCCCGACTGGGGTCGCACCATCTTCGAAGAGCGCGCCGGCCTGCTGAGCAACGCCTGGTGGCCGTGCGTGGTACCCGCACTGGCACTCGCCTCGCTGGTCGTGGCGATCAACCTCATCGCCGACGGTATCCAGGGGCTGATCGACCGATGACCGAGGCAGCGCTCGAGTTCGACGACCTCCGTCTCGGCTACATGGTGCGTGGCAACCTGCGCGAGGTGTTGCGCGGGGTGTCGTTCGCCGTCGCGCCGGGCGAGTCGTACGGCCTGGTGGGTGAGAGCGGCTGCGGCAAGAGCACCGCTGCCTATGCGGCAGTGCGCTATCTGCCCGACAACGCCCGCATCATCGGTGGCACCGTGTCGCTGGCCGGTCGCGACATCATGGCGATGCCCAACGAGGAGTTGCGCCTGTTGCGCGCCAACAACGCCTCGATCGTCTACCAAGATCCCGGCCAGGCGCTGAACCCCACCATCAAGGTGGGCCCACAGTTGATGGAAGCATTCGAGGTGATCGGTATCGATCGCACCGAGGCGCGCCAACGTGCTCGCGAGATGCTCGACAAGGTGCAGATCGCCGACCCCGACTCGGTGCTCGGTCGCTACCCGCACCAACTGTCGGGCGGCATGCAGCAGCGCGTGGTCATCGCCATGGCGCTGGCCTCGAACCCGCAGTTGCTCATCCTCGACGAACCCACCACCGGCCTCGACGCCACCGTCGAAGCCGAGGTGCTCGACCTGGTGCGTGCGCTGAAGCGCGAGTTCGGCACATCGGTGCTGTTCATCTCGCACAACCTCGGTGCCATCCGCTCGATGTGCGACCGCGTGGGCGTGCTGTACGCGGGCAAGCTGGTCGAGGAGGGCTCGGCCCAGGAGGTGTTCGACAACCCGCAGCACCCGTACACGGTGGGCCTGCTGCGCTGCCTGCCCCGCCAGGGATCGCGCCAGACCGCGCAGCGGCTCGAGACCATTCCCGGATTCCTGCCGGCACTGGGCGCCGATCTGCCCACCTGCGTGTTCGTCGACCGCTGCTCGCTGGCGAGCGATCGCTGCCGGGCCGAGGCGCCGCCCGCAGCGATGTTCGGCGGACGGATGGTGCGCTGCCACCACACCGACCGGGTGGCCGAGTTGGCATCGTCGGAGTTCCCGGAGGGCACGGCCACGGTGGTCGACCGCAGCGTGGCTCCCCTGCTGCGCCTCGAGGGCGTGAGCAAGACCTTCCAACAGGGCGGCAAGCAGATCCAGGCGGTCCGCGACGTGTCGCTCGAGCTGTACGCGGGCGAGACGCTCGGTCTGGTGGGCGAATCGGGCAGCGGCAAGACCACGCTCGCGCACACCATCCTCGGCATCACCGCGCCCGACAAGGGGGCGGTCGTCACCCTCGACGGCAGCCCGCTGGCGGCGCACACCAAGAAGCGCCCGATCGACCACATCCGTGCCATCCAGATCGTCTTCCAGAACCCCGATTCGGCGCTCAACCGCCGCCATGCGGTTCGGCGCATCATCGGGCGCAGCCTGCGTCGCCTGGGGCAGGTACCGGCGAACCAGGTCGAGACCGAGCTGCACACCATCACCAGTGCCGTGCGTCTCACCGACCGGCACCTCGACATGCGGCCATCGCAGTTGTCGGGCGGGCTGAAGCAGCGTGTGGCCATCGCCCGTGCCTTCGCCGGCAGACCGCGCATCGTGGTGTGCGACGAGCCCACCTCGTCGCTCGACGTCTCGGTGCAGGCGGCCATTCTGAACCTGCTCGGCGACCTGCAGCGCGACAGCCGCACGAGCTACCTGTTCATCTCGCACGACCTGCGCGTGGTGCGCTACCTGTCGGACCGCATCGCGGTGCTGTACCTCGGGCGCATCATGGAACTCGGGCCTGCCGAGCGGGTGTTCGACGGGCCGCACCACCCCTACACCGAGGCACTGCTGTCGGCGGCACCGTCGGTCGACGGCAACATCCGCGAACGCATCCGGCTCGAGGGCGAGATCCCGAGTGCCGTGAACGTGCCGAGCGGTTGCGTGTTCCACACCCGGTGCCCGCGTCGGCTGGAAGGCGACCTGTGCTCGACGGTCGAGCCGCCGTTGCTGGCCACGCCCGACGGTGGCGTGATCAGGTGCCACATCCCGTTCGAGCAACTCGTCACCCTGCAGGCGCGGCCCCGGGCCGACCAGGGCGCCGAGTCCCCCGATCATTCCTGAGACGTTCGTACAAGGAATCCGTTCAAAGGTGTACTGTCGATGACCGTGACCTCCCAGTCGATCTCCGCGGCCCGGATCGTGGTCGACGACCGGCCGTTGCCCTACGAAGCAGGCGACACGGTGGCCGATGCGATCATCCGCTCCGGACAGCACCCCCAACACGGTGGCACCCTGTGCCTGGCAGGCGACTGCGGCAACTGCTCGGCCGTCGTGGCCGGCGTCGGCTTCACCCGCACCTGCCAGACCGCTGCCACGCCCGGCCTCGACGTGCGCCGCCACCCACTCGTCGGCGGCCCGCCGCTGCGCAACCCGGTACTGGCCGACCCCACCCGTATCGCTCCTCCGGTTGAGGTAGCGGTACGGCGAGCCCATGTCGACGTCGTCGTCATCGGGGCCAGCACGGCCGGCCGCGACGAGGCCGGTGCGGCAGCGGCTGCGGGCCACTCGGTGCTCGTGCTCGACAGCGGATCGGGCGACGATGTGGTGGGCGTGTACCAGGGGCCCACCGTCATCGTTCGACGCGCCGACCACATGCTGCACGTGCACGCCCACGAGGTGGTCATCGCCACCGGTGCCGCCGAACTCCACCCGGTGTGCGAGGGCAACATGCTGCGCGGCATCCTCACCCCCGACGCCGCGGCACACCTGGCAGCACGAGGCATCGAGCTGCACGATTCCGTCGCCGTCGACATCGACGACCTCGACCACTTCGAGGGCGACGACGGATGGGTGCACACCGTCGTCACCCGCGACGGCGCGCGGCATGCCTGCCACAGCGTGGTGGTGGGCAGCGCGCGGCGGGCTCCGCGCGACCTGCTCGCGCGCATGACCGACGAACCCTCCGTCCGCGTCGTCGGCTCGGCAGCACAGCGGTTCGACCTCCCTCCTGCCCCGCAGGCCGGCACGGTGTGCCCCTGCTCGAAGGTCACCGTCGACGACCTCGACGGGGTGTGGCAGAAGGGTTTCCAGCACCTCGAACTGGTGAAGCGTGCCAGCCTCTGCGGCACTGGCACCTGCCAGGGCGGGGTGTGTATGCCGCATCTGCGGGCCTTCGTGGCCGACCGTTCGGGTACCGAGCCGGCGCCGTTCACCGGCCGCCCTGCCTCGCGCCAGCTCACCATCGCCGAGGCGGCGGCCGACGTGCACCTCGATGCATGGCGCCGCACCGCACTGCACGACGAACACCTCGCCCTCGGTGCGCACATGGACCGCTTCGGCGGCTGGTGGCGTCCCTGGAACTACGGCGACCACGTGCGCGAATACTGGGCGGTCCGCGAGGCGGTGTCGCTCGGCGACGTGTCGACGCTGGGCAAGATGATCGTCTCGGGCCCCGATGTGGTGGAGGCGCTCGAACGCCTCTACCCGTGCAATGTCGCCGACATCCGCCCCGGCCGTAGCCGCTACGCCCTGTTGCTGAACGAGCGCGGCCATGTGATCGACGACGGCATGATCCTGCGCGAGAGCGACCACCGGTTCGCGCTCAGCTTCACCTCGGGCGGCGCCTCGTTCGCCGAGATGTGGGTGCGCGACTGGATCGAGACGTGGGGTCTCGACGTGCACGTGCTCGACCGCACGTTCTCGCTCGCCGCCATCAACGTCACCGGGCCGTTGGCAGGCGAACTGCTGCGCCGCGCCGGGCTGGCCGAGCCACCGAAGATGCTGCAGCACGTGCACGCCGATGTGGCCGGAGTGCCCTGCCATGTGATGCGGCTGTCGTTCACCGGCGAGGCGAGCTTCGAACTGCACCACCTCACGGCGCACTCGGTCGAGTTGTGGCGCGAGTTGATGCGGCTGGGTGCCGACCTCGGCATCCATCCTCACGGCCTGCAGGCACTGTTCGGCCTGCGCCTCGAGAAGGGCCACTTCCTCGTGGGTCTCGACTCCGAGATGGACTCCACGCCCGCCCGCCTCGGTCTCGACTGGGCCGTGAAGATGGAGAAGCCCTTCTTCATCGGCCGACCGTCGCTGGCCCGTACGGCGAGCCTCGAGGATTCACGCCGACTGTTCGGCATGCGGATGGACGGCCCCGCCCCCTTGGAGGGCGCCCCCATCTTCGACCGCGAAGGCGGCGAGGTGATCGGCCACGTGGCCACCAGCTTCACCTCTCCCCTGCTCGGCCACACCGTGCTGCTCGGCTGGCAGAAACGTCTGCCGTTCCTGGATGCCGTGTTCATCGACGGTCGCACCGCCACCGTCGCTCCCACCCCGTTCTACGACCCGGAGGGTGCCCGTGCCCGCCTCTGACGCACTCGAGCCGATGCGCTTCGCCACCCTCATGGCTGTGCGCATCACCGCCAAACCCGCTGCCATCGACGCAGCCTCCTGGCCGGTCGGCGCCATCATGGTGCGCGTCGCCCCCGACGACGCGCTGGTCATCGACGCCACCGTCGACGATGCCGCTGCCGTTGCCGCTGTCGATCCGCACGCCATCATCGAGCCCGAGGCCATGTTCCGTGGCGCCTGGCTCGACGCAGCGCAGTTGACGGCCCTCACCCACAAGCTCGAGTGGCCGCTGCCCACCGCCCGTCCGGCACTGGCTCAGGGCATGGTGTGTGGTCTCGCCATCAAGCTGGTGATGCAGGCCGACCGCACGCTGCTCATCGTGTCGGGCTCGGCCCTCCATGAAGTACCCGACCGCCTGGGGGCCGTGGCATGAACGAGTTCGTCGAGACCCTGCTCGAACTGGCCTGGCACGAACCGAAGTCGTCGTACGACGTCGTCATCGTCGGAGGCGGTGGCCACGGCCTGTCGACTGCCTATCACCTCGCCGAACGGCACGGCATCACCGATGTGCTGGTGATCGAGGCCAACTACATCGGCAGTGGCAACTCGGGTCGCAACACCACGATCATCCGCTCGAACTACGGGCTGTCGGAGTCGATCAAGTTCTACGACCACAGCGTGCACCTCTACCAGCAACTCGAGGCCGAGACCGGCTGCTGGATCATGCACGACACCAAGGGTCTGATGTGGCTGGCCCACAGCGAGGCCACGCTGCGCACCCAGCGCGCCCGCGCCCTGCTGAACCAGGCCTTCGGGGTGGAGACGCACTTCATCGAGCCGGCCGAGGTGAAGCGACTCTGCCCCCAGATCGACCTCGCGGGTGGTGGCCGCTACCCGGTGCTGGGTGCCAGCTATCACGTCCCCGGCGCCTCGGCTCGCCACGACCGTGTGGTGTGGGCCTACGCCCAGGGCGCGATGCGCCGCGGCGTGCACGTGGTGCAGAACGCCCCCGTCATCGGCCTGCTGCGCGACGGCAGCCGGGTCACCGGTGTGCGCACTGCGATGGGCGACATCCACGCGGGCGCCGTGGTCAGCGCCGTCGGCGGCAACGTGTCGGAGCTCGCCCGCCACGCCGACCTGCGTCTGCCCATCCGCACCCATCCGCTGCAGGCGTTCGTCACCAACAGTTACGCCCGCACGTTCCCGAACATCATCTCCGACACCGAGATGAACTCGTACATCTCGCAGACCGCCCGTGGGCAGATGCTCATCGGCCACGAGTACGAGCCGCAGGCCAGCTACTCGCTGCAGTCGTCGTTCCAGTTCCTGCAGCAGTGCTCGCGCAAGATGGCGATGGTGCTGCCGTTCACCCGCGACCTGCGCATCCTTCGCCAGTGGACCGGGCGCTGCGACATCTCGGCCGACTTCTCACCCATCATCGGCCACACCGGCGTCGACGGGTTCTACATCACCACCGGCTGGGGCACCTGGGGCTTCAAGGCCATCCCCGCGGGCGGCGAGCAGTTGGCCCAGCTCATCGCCACCGGTCGCGTGCCCGAACTCATCGCCCCGTTCGCCCTCGACCGCTTCGCCAAGGACCAGCCGATGGCCGACCTCGGCTCGACCGGCACCAAGTAGGAGCCACGATGCTGACGATCCCCTGCCCTCACTGCGGCCCGCGGCCGGTGGAAGAGTTCCGTTTCGGCGGCGAAGACCCCGAAGCGCCGGCGTCGATCACCGACCCGAACGAGCGCGACCTGCACCGGGTGTGGTTCTTCACCAACGGGTCGGGCGTGCAGACCGAGCGGTGGTTCCACTCGGGCGGCTGTCACCGGTGGTGCACCGTGCAGCGCGACACCAGCGTCGACCGCATCGTCGACTGAGCCCGACCACGGCCGTGTCGGCGGCAGACTGGCCGACGTCGATCAGGCGTCGACCGACGGCTTGCGCTGCAGTTCGACGAGTTGCTCGACTGGGATGTGACAGCGGATGAGATGACCGGAACCGGCCTGCTGCAGCGGCGGCTCGGTGGTCTCGCACAGCCCCTCGATCGCCCGCGGGCACCGGGGATGGAACACGCAACCCGACGGCGGGTTGGCCGGGCTCGGGATCTCGCCGTCGAGCCGGATACGCGCCTTCACCCCACCGTCGACATCGGGGATGGCCGACAGCAACGCCTCGGTGTAGGGGTGGTTCGGACCGTTGAACACCTCGTCGGTGGGCCCGATCTCCTGGATGCGCCCGAGGTACATCACCGCGATGCGGTCGGCCAGATAGCGCACCACACCCATGTCGTGCGAGATGAAGACGTAGCTGGTCTGCTGCTCGACCTGCAGGTCGGCGAGCAGGTTCAGGATCGCCGCCTGCACGCTGACGTCGAGCGCGCTGGTGGGTTCGTCGCACACCACGATGCGCGGGTCGCCGACGAACGCACGAGCGATGGCGACGCGCTGCTTCAAGCCGCCCGACAACTGGCGGGGCCGGAGGTCGAGGTGCCGGGGTGTGAGCCGGAGGTGGGCCGCCAGGGCCTCCACGCGATCGTTGGCCTCCTTGCCCTTGATGCCGGTGAGCTTCTCGACGCTGCGCACCAGGATGCGCCGCACCGACCAACTGCGGTTCAACGCCGAGTCGGGGTTCTGGAAGATCATC
Organism: Acidimicrobiaceae bacterium; assembly: GCA_040380855.1. Classification (GTDB taxonomy): domain Bacteria; phylum Actinomycetota; class Acidimicrobiia; order Acidimicrobiales; family Ilumatobacteraceae; genus VFMC01. The sequence goes on from JBEIIG010000035.1 coordinate 15,795, forward strand.
TGCATCGACCGCTTGTCGTCGGCCGACCGGTCGACCGTCGACGCAGCGAGCTGATGACCGTCGAGGGCCACCCGGCCGCCCATGTCGAGCGACTCGATACCGAGCATCGTCTTGGCCAGCGTCGACTTGCCCGAACCCGACTCGCCCACGATGCCGAGCGTCTCGCCTGCGGCCAGGTCGAGGTCGACGTCGACGAGGGCAGGAATGGCCGTACTGCGCTGATGGAAGGTCTTCGACACGTGGCTGAGTTGCAGCACGCCGGGGTGCGCCTCGTCGGGTGTGAGCATGCTGATCGCCACGTGGCCGGGGGTCTCGGCGAGGCTGGCCAGCCGGTCGACGTGGTGACAGCGCGAATAGCGGTTGCCGTCGGTGCCGATCGGCACCACCGGCGGCACCACCGTGCGGCAGGTGTCGTCGGCGAGGGCGCAGCGGTCGACGAACACACAGGTGGGCAGGTCGGCGCCGATGAGCGGCAGGATGCCCGGAATCGTGTCGAGCGCCTTTTCGGTCTTGCGCACGCCACGCCGCGGCAGCGACCGCAACAGACCCACCGTGTAGGGGTGCTGCGGGTGGTCGAACACCTCGGCACTGGGGCCCTCTTCGACGATGCGCCCGGCGTACATCACGCCCACCCGATCGCACAGCGAGCGGATGATGCCCAGGTTGTGGGCGATGAGCAGCACCGCCGCGTCGCTCTCGGTGCGCAGCGTGCGCACCAGGTCGAGCACCTCGGCTTCGACGGTGGCGTCGAGGCCGGTGGTGGGCTCGTCGAGCACCAGCAACTTGGGATCGCACGCGAGCGCCATGGCGATGACGACGCGCTGTTGCATACCACCCGACAGCTGGAACGGGTAGCGGTCCATCACCCGCTCGGGATCGGCGATACGAACCTTGCGGAGCGCTTCGATCGCCGAGCGCGACGCCTGACTGTTCGACTGGCCGAGCAGCGTGAAGCTCTCGATCAACTGCCTGCCCACGCGAATGGTGGGGTTCATCGCCTGGGCCGGGTCCTGGTACACCATCGACGCGTCGCGCGCCCGGAACTGACGGAGCCTCGACTCGCTCATGGCCGTCACGTCCAGACCACCCACCAGCACCCGGCCGCCGATGATGCGGCCGTTGCGGGGCAGGTAGCGCAGCGCGGCATAGGCCGTGGTGCTCTTGCCGCAACCCGACTCGCCCACCAGGCCGTAGGCCTCGCCGGGAGCGATCGTGAACGACACACCGCGCAGCACCACACGGTCGATCCCGCGCACGCGATACACGACTTCGAGGTTGTCGACCTCGAGGGCCGACGTGGCCGATGGCGAATCGGCAGGAGGAACGGCGAGGTCGGTCACGAGGCCTCCAGCACCGACTGCACCGAGTCGGCGATCAGGTTCACGGCGATCACCAGACTGGCGATCGCTGCTGCCGGGAAGAAGGTGGTCCACCAGATGCCGGCGGCGATCGAGTTGTAGCCCTCGCTCACCTGCGCACCCCAGTCGGGCGACGGCGGCGGCGGCCCCGCACCCAGGAACGACAGCGTCGAGATGGTGAACACCGCGTATCCGATGCGCACCGTGAGCTCGACGATGATCGGGCCCATCACGTTGGGGAGGATCTCGCGGAACATGATGAACGACGACGACTCGCCGCGCAGTTTCGCCGATGTGACGTAGTCGAGGTCGCGTTCGGCCATCACCGCGGCACGTACCGTGCGCGCCACGATGGGCGTGAACAGCGCAGCCACCACGCCCAGCACCACCCAGGCCGAGTTGCCGAGCGTGACGATGGCGAGCAGGGCCAGCAGCAGCACCGGCAGGGCGATGAACGCCTCGACGATACGGCTGAGCACCAGGTCGAGCCGCTTGCCGATGTAGCCCATCAGCATGCCCAGCACCACACCGAAGATCCCGCCGAGGAACGCGGCGGCGGGCGCGATCTTCAGTACGTCGCGGGCACCGGCGATCACCCGCGACAACACGTCGCGACCGGTCTTGTCGGTACCGAACGGGAAGTCGGCGCTGGGCGGCAGGTGCACCTTGGCGCGGAAGTCGAGCGGGTCGTGCGGGGCCAGTCGGCTACCCAGGACGGCACACACCACCCACACCAGCACGATGAACACGCCGATGATGAACGACGGCCGACGACGGATGAGGCGCCAGTTCTCGCGACGGGCCAATTTGCGCTCGCTGGCCTGTTGCACACCGGCGACGATGACTTCGACGGCGGGTCGGCCGTCGTCGGTGGTCGATGGCGGGCTGGCCGGTGCCGGGGCGGCAGGTTCCATGGTCACACTCCCTCCAGACGGACGCGCGGGTTGAGATAGGCGATCAGCAGATCGGCGAGCAGGGTCGACACCATGTAGATCACGCCCACCAGCAGCACGGCCCCTTGCAGCACCGGGATGTCCTTGCTGCCCACCGCCATGATCATCGTCGAGCCGAGGCCCGAGTAGTTGAACACCTTCTCGACACCGATGATCCCGCCCATCAGATAGCCGATCTGCACGCTGATCACGGTGATGGTGGGGGCCAAGGCGTTGCGCAGCACATGACGCCGCATCACGGCGCGCCGGCTGAGCCCCTTCATGGTGGCCGTACGGGCGTAGTCGGCGTTCTGCGCGGTGATCACGCCCGCCCTCGTCATACGCGCCAGGTATCCGAAGTACGTCACCGCCATGGCGAGTGCCGGCATGATCAGGTACGGGAACTGGCCGAGCAGCGAGGTGCCCTCCGGCGGGTTGGCGAACACCTTGCCGATCTTCCAGTGCACACAGAAGATCGACATCAGCACCGCGGCCGACACGAACTCGGGGATCGACGAGGTGGCGAGGCCAGCGGTGACGATCGCCCGGTCGGTGAACTTGTCCTGGCGACGAGCGGCGATGATGCCCGCCAGGATGGAGATCGGGATGGTGATGATCAGCGCCAGCACGGCCAACTTCGCCGAGCGACCGAGCGCCGGGAAGATGATGTCGTTCACCGGTGAACTCGTCGCGTACGAGTCGCCGAAGTCGAAGGTGAACAGGCGGCGCATCGAGGTGAGGTACTGCTGCCACAGCGGCCGGTCGGTGCCGAGACGCTCGTTGTAGGCAGCGACGCTCTCCTGGGTGGCGAACGGTCCGAGGATCTGGCGCCCCACGTCGCCGGGCAGCACGTTGACGATCAGGAAGACGATGGTCGCCAACAGCCACAGCGTGACGATGGCTGACAGGAGTCTCTTGAGCAGGAAGCGGCGCATCACAATCCCCCAACGAGCGCGGTCGATGGTACCAGCACGGAAAAGTAGGTCGGGCCGCTACCCGAGGGCAGCGGCCCGACCCATTTCCGTGACGAGGTGCAACTCAGGCGGTGAAGCTGGCCTTGTCGCAGTAGTAGTGGCCGAGGCCGGTGGCCAAGATGCCGCTCACCTTGGCCGAATGGGCGTACAGCGAGTTGTAGAAGTACGGGATGACGTAGGGGATGTCGGCGCTGGCAATGGTCTGGATGCGCGACACCGGCTCCTTGCGGTCCTCGAGCGTGAGGGCGGCCTTGTAGTCGGCCACGGCCTGGTTGAACTCGGCGCTGTTGTAGTGCGCCGAGTTCCACTCGCCGGTGGCGTAGGCCTTCACCAGGTACACGTCGGGAACACCGCGGTTGCCGTAGTCGACGATGCCGAACTCTTCGCCGCCGTCGCAGCCTGCCGGCTCGTTGGTGCTGTCGTACACCTTGCACCACCGATCGTAGAAGGTGTCGGTGCTCTCGACGTTCAGCGTCACGTCCATGCCGATCTCCTTCAGCTGGCTCTGCATCACCTCGGCCAGCTGCGGGATCTCCTGCAGCTTCGGCACGTGCATGGTGATGGCGAGACCAGCCTTCCCGGCCTCCTCCAGCAGGGCCTTGGCCTTCTCCACGTCGCGCTCGCGCTGGGGCTGGCTCGAGTCCCAGAACTCGTACACCGGGGCGATCGGGTGGTCGTTGCCGAGGTCGCCCTTGCCCTGGATGGCGATGTCGATGCAGGCCTGGCGGTCGATCGCCAGGGCGATCGCCTCGCGGATCTTCACGTCGGTGAACGTGCCCTCGCGGACGTTCATCCACAACTGACGGTGCGCTGCGCCACGGATGGCCTGCACGGTGAAGTCGGGGTTGTTGACGATGGCCTCGCCACCGACCATCGAGAACTGCACGATGGCATCGGCGGCGCCGCCCTGCAGACCCGTCACCTGGGTGGCGATGTCGTCGCTGAAGATGTACTCGAGCGCGTCGAGCGTGGGGCGGCCACCCCAGTACTCGTCGTTGGCCACCATCGTGCAGCCGACGGCCACGTCGTACTTGTCGAGCTTGAACGCGCCAGTGCCGTTGGGCGCACCGTCGAGCGTGGTGCCGGTGGTGAACGCCGCGGGGGTGATGACCGTCTGCGGGTTCCAGTGGCACACGTTGTAGGGGAACTGGCCGTCAGGGGCCAGCAGGGTCATCTTCACGGTGTGGTCGTCGACCGCTACGCAGCCGCCCGGATCCATGTAGGCCGAGAGCTTGCCGGCCTCGATCATGCGGTCCATGGTGGCCACCACGTCGGCCGACGTGAAGTCGGTGCCGTCGTGCCACTTCACACCCTTGCGCAGGTTGAAGGTCCATTCGCTGCCGTCGGCGTTCGGCTCCCACGACTCGGCCAGCATCGGGGCCAGCGCCGCGGTGCCCGCCTGGGGGCCGCAGAGGTACTCGAAGCAGGTGACGACCGGGGTGTACGCGCCGAGGTTGTCCATGGCCACCGGGTCGAGCGGGCTACCGGGGCGCTGGGCAGCGATGCGCAGCGTGCCACCGCCACCAGGGGCGGGAGCAGCCGTGGTCTCGGTGGAGCCGGCGGTGGTCTCGGTGCCGCCACCTGCGGCGGTGGTCTCGGTGCCGCCTGCAGTGGTGCTGGCGCTCTCGTCGTCGTCGCCGCACGCAGCGATGACCGACCCCATGAACGCAACGCTCAGACCGACGACGCTCCCGCGCACGAGGAACGCACGCCGCGAGACGGAACCGCTCGCATACGCATCGACCACCTCTTGCTGGAGCGGGCCGATGGAGCCGCGCAGCTTGTCGAACTCTGATGTCATGAATCCCCCTGGAAGTGAGTGGACAGAAGTATTGAAACTTCGGTCGCTTTTACACTAGTGCGGTACCCCATACCGGTCAACGACCCCCGGGCGCGCGCTGCGAGCGCGTCTAGCATCCGGGCGCCGGAGCAGCCCAGCTTCCAACGCCGCACCGAAACGAGGGCGTCATGACGATCGACGAACAGCAGGCACCGCGGCGTCGCAGCGGTGGCCGGGCGGCACGCGCGGCGGCGCGTGCAGGCGCCACCAGCGGTGCACCGGCGTTCATCGCCCGGCAGATCCCGCCCTACGAACTGCTCTCGCCCGATGGCCTCGACATCGTCGAGGCGCATGCCGACCGCATCCTCGCCGAGGTGGGTGTCGAGATCCGCGGCGACGACGAAGCACTCGCGTTGTTCCGTGCCGCGGGCGCCCAGGTCGACGGCATCACGGTCCGTTTCGAGCCGGGCATGGTGCGCGCTCTGTGTTCCACCGCACCGCGCGAGTTCACCCAGTTGGCCCGCAACCCTGATCGCTCGGTGCAGATCGGTGGCAACAACGTCGTGCTCGCCCCCGCGTACGGATCGCCGTTCGTGCACGACCTCGAGCAGGGCCGCCGCTACGGCACCATCGCCGACTTCGAGAACTTCGTGAAGCTGGCGTACGCCACCCCGTACCTGCACCACAGCGGCGGCACGGTGTGCGAACCCGTCGACGTACCGGTCAACAAGCGGCACCTCGACATGGTGTACGCCCACCTCCGCTACAGCGACAAGGGGTTCCTCGGGTCGGTCACGGCGCCCTACCGGGCCGCCGACAGCATCGAGATGGCCCGCATCGTGTTCGGTGCCGACGTGGTCGACACCTCGTGCGTGGTGATGGGCAACGTCAACGCCAACTCGCCGCTGGTGTGGGACGCCACGATGACGGGCGCACTGAAGACCTACGCCCGGGCCAACCAGGCGCCCATCGTCGTGCCCTTCATCCTCGGCGGCGCGATGGGGCCCGTCACCACGGCCGGCGCGGTGGCGCAGTCACACGCCGAGACGATGGTGGGCGTGGCCCTCGGCCAGCTCGTCCGGCCGGGCTCGCCCGTCATCTACGGCAACTTCCTGTCGTCGATGGCGCTGCGCAGCGGCAGCCCCACGTTCGGCACCCCTGAGCCTGCCCTCGGTTCGCTCATCGTCGGCCAGTTGGCCCGCCGGGTGGGCCTACCGCTGCGCTGTGCCGGTGCGTTCACCTCGTCGAAGCTGCCCGACGGGCAGGCGATGATGGAGAGCGCCGTCAGCTTCATGTCGGCCCTGCAGTGCGGCGCCAACTACATCCTCCACTCGGCCGGCTGGTTGGAGGGCGCTCTGTCGATGGGGTACGAGAAGTTCATGCTCGACCTCGATCTGTGCGGCGCCGCGCACACCTACCTGAAGGGCGTGTCGATCGACGAGGACCAGTTCGCCATGGATGCCTTCGCCGAGGTGGGCCCGGGCAAGCACTTCTTCGGGTCGCAACACACCCTTCGGCACTACGAGACCGCGTTCTACGACGCGCCGCTCAGCGACAACAACTCGTTCGAGCAGTGGCGCGACTCGGGCAGCCAGCCGTCGGAACAGCGCGCCACCGCGCTGTGGAAGCAGACCCTCGCCAACTACGAAGCGCCACCCATCGACGACGCCGTCGACGCCGAACTGCGCGAGTTCGTCGCCCGCCGCAAGGCCGAGATGCCCGACCAGTGGTACTGACATGAGCACCCACGCTCGATGCATGTGCGGCGCGGTGCAGTTCTCCGTCACCGGCGAACTCCGCCCGGTGGTGAACTGCCACTGCCACCGCTGCCGACGATGGAGCGGCCACTACTGGGCGGCCACGGCCGCGTCGCCCGACGATCTCCGATTCGAATCGGGCGAAGAGGCCGTGTCGTGGTACTCCCCCGCCGAGGGCATCGAGTACGGGTTCTGCTCGCAGTGCGGTTCGTCGCTGTTCTGGCGACTCGCCGATCGTCCCGACCTCGTGTCCATCAGCGCCGGCTGCCTCGATCAGCCCACCGGCCTGCACACCGCGGCGCAGATCTGGATGGCCGAGCACGGCGACTACCACCCACCGCTGCCGGGCCTCGTCGAGCACGAGTACGACTGAACCATGGCCGACGACCCGCTCCTCGCCCCGTTCACCCTGAAGCACCTCACGCTGCGCAACCGCATCTTCTCCTCCGCGCACGAACCCGCCTACTCCGAAGACGGCATGCCGAAGGACCGGTACCGCGCCTACCACGTCGAGAAGGCCAAGGGCGGTGTGGCGATGACGATGACCGCCGGCTCGGCGGTGGTGTCACCCGACAGCCCACCCGCGTTCGGCAACCTCCACGCCTGGAACGACGACATCGTGCCGTGGCTGCGGGCCATGACCGACGAGATCCACGAACACGGCGCCGTGGCGATGATCCAGATCACCCACCTCGGCCGGCGCACCGGGTGGGGCCAGGACGACTGGCTGCCTGTCGTCGCTCCGTCACGCCTGCGCGAACCCGCCCACCGCAACCATCCGAAGGAAGCCGAGCAGTGGGACATCGACCGCATCGTCGGCGAGTACGCCGACGCCGCGGAGCGCATGGTGGCCGGTGGCATGGACGGTATCGAGATCGAGTCGTACGGGCACCTGTTCGACCAGTTCTGGTCGCCCGCCACCAACCGACGCACCGACCTGTACGGCGGCTCGGTCGAGAACCGGATGCGCTTCTCGCTCGAGGTGTTGCACGCCGTGCGCCGTCGCATCGGGCCCGATGTGCCGTTGGGGCTGCGCATGGCCGTCGACGAACGGCTGCACGAGGCCGGCGTCGACGGTTTCGACGAACCGGCGGGCCTGACGATGCTGCGCCGGGTGTGCACCGACGGGCTCATCGACTTCGTCAACGTCATCCGCGGCAACGTGGCCGACGAGGTGGCGCTCACCGAGGTGATCCCCATCCACGGCATGGCCTCGGCCCCGCACCTCGACGTGACAGGTCGGGTGAAGGCGCTGCTCGCCGAGGTGGCCCCGCAGGTGGCGGTGCTGCACGCGGCGAAGGTCGACGACGTCGCCACGGCACGGCACGCCGTGCGCGAGGGCCTGGTCGACCTCATCGGCATGACCCGCGCCCAGATGGCCGAACCGCACCTGGTGCGCAAGATCCAGCTGGGGGCCGAGCACACCATCCGGCCCTGCGTGGGCGCCACCTACTGCCTCGACCGCATCTACCAGGCGGGCGAGGCACTGTGCATCCACAATGCGGCCACCGGGCGCGAGCTGGCGATGCCGCACGTCATCGAGCGCGCCGACCGCACCCGCCGAGTGGTCGTGGTGGGCGCGGGTCCGGCCGGGCTCGAGGCGGCACGGGTGAGCGCCGAACGTGGCCACGAGGTAGTGGTACTCGAGGCGATGCCGTGGGCGGGTGGACAGTTGCGCCTGGCTGCTCGCAACCCTCGCCGCCGCGATCTGATCGGCATCGTCGACTGGCGGGTGGCCGAACTCGACCGGCTCGGCGTGGAGGTGCGATACGACACCTTCGCCGACACCGACCTCATCGCCTCGTTCGGGCCCGAGGTGGTCGTGGTCGCCACAGGCGGTCTGCCCCAGCTGCCGCATCTCGACGAGGGTGGCCACCTGCTCACGTCGTCGTGGGACGTGGTGGGTGGCGACGTCCGCCTCAGCGGCGACGTGCTGCTGTACGACGACGACGGCTCGCACTCGGCGATGACCACGGCCGAGATGCTCGTCCGTTCAGGGGTGCGCCTCGAGATCGTCACCCCAGAGCGCACCCTCGGCATCGACGTCGGCGGCATGAACCTGGTGCCCTACGCCCGGGCGTTCAACGAGACCGACACCCGCGTCAGCCTCAACCAGCGGGTCGTGGCGGTGCGGCGACACGAAGGACGGCTGCAGGCCGAGATCGGCAGCGACCACAGCACCCACCGGCGTACCGTCGTGGTCGACGCCGTGGTGGCCGACCACGGGGTGCTCGCCAACGACGACCTCTACCACCAGCTCGTGCCCGGCTCGGTGAACCTCGGTGAGGTCGACCACGACGCGCTGCGAGCCGGGCGACCCCAGGCCGTCGTGCGACACCCGGGCGGCACCTATCGCCTGCTGCGCATCGGCGACGCTGTGGCCGGCCGCAACATCCACGCCGCGGTCTACGACGCGCTGCGGATCTGCCACCTGCTCTGACCCGGTGTCGCCCCTCGACCGACCGGTGACGCCGAGGTGAACACTCGGTGTTCCGCATCGTGGAAGGGTTCCATCATCCGGAACCTCTGCGCTATTCTTGGGACGAACGTTCCGTGTCTGGGGGTCCCCACATGTCATTTCCGTCCGATCTCGCCATTGCCCGCGCCGCGACGCTGGCCCCGCTCACCGACATCGCCGCACAGATGGGCATCGGCCCACACCTGCTCGAGGCCCACGGCGACGAACTCGCCAAGATCCGCCTCGAGGCCATCGACGAACTGAGCGACCGACCGAAGGCCAAGTACGTCGTCGTGACGGCGATCACCCCCACCCCGCTCGGCGAGGGCAAGACCACCACCACGGTCGGCCTCGGCCAGGCGATGAAGCACATCGGCAAGAAGGCTGTCATCAGCCTGCGCCAGCCCAGCATGGGCCCCACCTTCGGCATCAAGGGCGGTGCCGCCGGCGGCGGCTACAGCCAGGTCATCCCGATGGAGCTGCTGAACCTGCACCTCACCGGCGACTTCCACGCCGTCACCGCGGCCCACAACCTGCTGTCGGCCATGGTCGACAACCACCTCCACCAGGGCAACGAGCTGAACCTCGATCTGCACAACATCACCTGGCGTCGTGTGCTCGACGTGAACGACCGCAGCCTGCGCAACATCATCGTCGGCCTCGGCGGGAAGATGGACGGCGTCACCCGCCAGACCGGCTTCGACATCACTGCCGCCTCCGAGGTGATGGCCATCTTCGCCCTGTCGACCTCGCTGGAAGACATGCGCGCCCGCATGGGTCGCATCGTGGTGGGCTACACCCCCGACGGCGAGCCCGTCACCGCCGAGCAGTTGAAGGCCGCCGGCTCGATGGCCGTCATCATGCGCGAGGCCCTCAAGCCCAACCTGCTGCAGACCCTCGAGCACACGCCGGTCATCGTGCACGCCGGCCCGTTCGGCAACATCGCCCACGGCAACTCGTCGATCGTCGGCGACCTCATCGGCATCCGTGGCGGCGACTACCTCATCACCGAGGCCGGCTTCGGCGCCGACATGGGCGCCGAGCGCTTCTTCAACATCAAGTGCCGCAACTCGGGCATGGTGCCCGACGCCGCCGTGCTCGTCGCCACCGTGCGTGCCCTCAAGGCCCACAGCGGCAAGTTCAAGATCACGCCCGGCAAGCCCCTGCCCGCCGACCTGCTGGCCGAGAACCCCGACGACGTGCGCGCCGGTGCTGCCAACCTCATCAAGCAGATCGAGAACGTGAAGGTGCACGGCGTCTCGCCGGTCGTCGCCATCAACGCCTTCCCCGGCGACTACGCCAGCGAGCACCAGGCCATCCGCGAGATCGCCGAGAGCGTGGGCGCCCGCGTGGCCGTGTGCACCCACTTCAGCGAAGGCGGCAAGGGCGCCACCGAACTGGCCCAGGCCGTGGTCGAGGCGTGCGACGAGCCGAGCAACTTCCAATTCTGCTACGACGACGCCGACAGCCTGAAGACCAAGATCGAGAAGGTCGCCACGAAGATCTACGGCGCCGCCAAGGTCACCTACTCGGCCGCGGCCAACACCCAACTCGACCGCTACGAGCGCAACGGCTACGGCAACCTGCCGGTCTGCATCGCCAAGACGCACCTGTCGATCAGCGCCGATGCATCGCTGAAGGGCGCCCCCACCGGCCACACGGTGAACGTCCGCGAGGCCCGCGCCAGCGTGGGCGCCGGGTTCGTCTACCCCATCTGCGGCGACATGACCACCATGCCCGGCCTCGGCTCGGCGCCCGCCGCGTCGATCATCGACTTCGACGAGCACGGCGAGATCGTGGGCCTGTCGTGACGGCCATCGTCATCGACGGCAACGTCGTCCGCGACACCATCCTCGCCGAGATCCGCGCCACCATCGATGCTGCCGGCAACCCACCGGTGTGCTTGGCCACGGTGCTGGTGGGCGACGACAAGCCGAGCCAGAGCTACATCCGCTCGAAGCAGAAGAAGGCCGGTGAAGCGGGCATCCTGTCGCGCCACACCGATCTGCCGGCCACGGCCAGCCAGGCGCAGGTGAACGACACCATCGCGGCGCTGGCCGCCGACCCGAGCGTGCACGGCATCTTGTGCCAGTTCCCGCTGCCCGACGGCCTCGACATGGAGCAGGTCCTCGACCAGATCCCGTTCGAGAAGGATGTCGACGGCCTCACCGAGCGATCGATGGGTCGCCTGGTGCGAGGCCAGTCGGGTCATGTCGGCTGCACGCCACTGGGTGTGATGCGACTGCTCGAGCGCTACCACGTGCCCACTGCGGGCAAGCGTGCGGTGGTGGTGGGTCGGTCGACGCTCACGGGTCTGCCGCAAGTGCTGCTGCTCGGCCGCAAGGGCTGCGACGCCACGGTCACCCTCGCCCATTCGCGCACTCCTGCCGCCGACATGATCGAGATCTGCAGCGCTGCCGACATCATCGTCGCCTGCGCCGGCCAGGCCCGGATGATCACCGCCCAGCACGTGAAGCCCGGTGCTGCGGTGATCGACGTGGGCATCAGCCGCACCGAGGCAGGCCTCGTGGGCGACGTCGATTTCGACGCCTTGAAGGAGATCGCCGGCTGGATCACCCCGATGCCCGGCGGTACCGGCCCGATGACCATCGCCTGCCTGATGGAGAACACCCTCGCCGCCGCCCGTATGCAAGGCGCCTTCCCCGCCTGACCCCCTCCCCCCATGCAGCGATTGTGAGCGGGGCCCGGATCAGCACGGTTCCGCTCACAAACGCTGAGATTCGGGGCGGCGTGGGGCGGCGTGGGGCGGCTCGGCTGGCTGTTCCATGATGCGGCACGGTGTCGTATGATGGAACGACCATGAGCACAGTGCAGTCGATCGATCGAGCCTTTGCCGTGCTCCGTTCGCTCACGTCGGGCCCTGCCGGGGTGACGCAACTGGCCGAGCAGGTGGAGCTGCCGAAGAGCACCGTGTCGCGTCTGTTGTCGACACTCGAAGAGTTGGGTGTGGTCGAGCAGGTCATCGCCGGTGGCAACTACCGCATCGGCCCCGGCCTCATCGAGATCGCCACCGCAGTGATGCCCGGGCGCTCGCTCGTCGCTGCCGCCCGCCCCCACCTGGTGGAACTCGCCCGCCGCACCGGCGAAGCCGCCGGTCTGTCGGTACCCGACGGCCGGATGGCCCACTACGTCGACCAGGCCGACTCGGCCAACCAGGTGCAGGTGCGCGACTGGACCGGCGAGCGCATCGTGATGCACGCGGTGTCGTCGGGCCTGGTGTTCCTGGCGTGGGCCGAACCCAGCTTCGTCGACGCGTACCTGAGAGGTCCGTTGCAGGCGTTCACCAGCCGCACGATCACCGACCCGGCCACCCTGCGGCGACGCCTCGCCGAGATCCGCGAGGTGGGCTACGCCTGGATCTACGAAGAGTTCGCCGACGGCGCCAACTCGGTGGCCGCCCCGATCCGCAACCAGCGCGGCGACGTGATCGCCGCCATCCACTCGCACGGCCCGGCCCATCGCTTCCCCGGCACACGCTCGGCCGACGAGGTGGGCGCACTCGTGGTGGCCTCGGCCGACCGCCTGCGCACCGCCGTCGAGAAGACCTGACCTGCTCCCCCGTTCGTTTCGAGGAACCCATGCCGAACACAACGTACGACTACGTCATCGTCGGAGGCGGCTCTGCCGGATCCGCACTCGCCAACCGGTTGAGCGCCGACCCCGCGCACCAGGTGCTCGTCCTCGAGGCAGGCCGCCCCGACTACAAGTGGGACGTCTTCATCCACATGCCCGCTGCGCTGATGTTCCCCATCGGTAGCCGGTTCTACGACTGGAAGTACGAGACCGAGCCCGAGCCGTTCATGAACGGCCGCAAGGTGTACCACGCCCGTGGCAAGGTGCTCGGCGGGTCGAGCAGCATCAACGGGATGATCTTCCAGCGCGGCAACGCGATGGACTACGAGCGTTGGGGCGCCGACCCCGGCATGGAGACCTGGGACTACGCCCACTGCCTGCCGTACTTCAAGAAGATGGAGACCTGCCTTGCCGGTGCCGACGAGTTCCGTGGTGGCGACGGCCCCCTGGTGCTCGAACGTGGCCCGTCCGACAACCCACTGATCGAGGCGTTCCTCACCGCTACCGAACAGGCCGGCTACCCGCGCACCACCGACGTGAACGGCTACCGCCAGGAGGGCTTCACGCGCTTCGACCGCAACGTGCACCGCGGTCGCCGGCTGAGCGCCGCGCGCGCCTACCTGCACCCGGTGATGAAGCGGCCGAACCTCACCGTCACCACCCGTGCCCTGGTGCACCGGGTGGTGTTCGACGGCAACCGGGCCACGGGCGTCGAGTACAGCGTGCGCGGCACGAAGCACACGGTGAACGCCAAGGAGGTCGTGCTGTGCGGCGGCGCGTTCAACACGCCGCAACTGCTCCAACTGAGCGGAGTGGGCGACGCCCAGCACCTGCAGTCGCTCGGCATCCCCGTCGTGCACCATCTGCCGGCCGTCGGCCGCCACCTGCAGGACCACCTCGAGGTGTACGTGCAGTACGCCTGCAAGCAGCCCGTGTCGTTGCAGCCCAGTCTGAAGCTCTGGAAGCGGCCCTTCATCGGCCTGCAGTGGTTGTTCCGCAAGGGTCCCGGCGCGAGCAACCACTTCGAGTCGGGCGGCTTCGCGCGCAGCAACGACGAGGTGGCCTATCCGAACCTGATGTTCCACTTCCTGCCCATCGCCGTGCGCTACGACGGCACTGCTCCAGCCGGCGGCCACGGCTACCAGGTGCACATCGGGCCGATGTACTCGAACTCGCGTGGCACGGTGCAGATCACCTCCGCCGATCCCACCGCCAAGCCCGCCATCCAGTTCATCTACCTGTCCACCCCGGAGGACCGCCGCGAGTGGGTCGAGGCCATCCGCACGGCCCGCACCATCCTCGGTCAGGCAGCGATGGACCCGTACAACGGGGGTGAGATCTCGCCCGGACCACAGGTGGCCAGCGACGAGCAGATCCTCGACTGGGTGCGCAAGGACGGCGAGACCGCCCTGCACCCGTCGTGCTCGTGCCGCTTGGGTCGCGAGGACGACGACAGCGTGGTCGACCCGCTCACCATGAAGGTGCACGGGGTGGAGGGTGTGCGGGTGTGCGACGCCTCGGCGATGCGCTACGTCACCAACGGCAACATCTACGCGCCGGTGATGATGATGGCCGAGAAGGCCGCCGACCTCATCTTGGGCAACACACCGCTGGCGCCCGAGCACGCCGAGTTCTACCGGGCACCCCGCGCCTGAACCCGGACGCGACGAGGGGGCGGCCGCAGCCGCCCCCTCGTTCGGGTTCAGGACCGGGGACCGGTCAGCCCAACCAGGCCTTCACCGCGTCGGGGTTGGCCTCGACCCACTTCTTCGCGGCGTCGAGCGGGGCCATGCCGTCACGGTCGACGTAGCCGGCGATCTCGCTCTGCTGCTCGGTGGTGAGCTGGAACTTCTTCAGGAAGTCGAACGCAGCCTTGTTCTTCTCCTCCAACTTCGCCGAGGCGGCCTTGTAGAGCGCGTCGGCCGGGTAGTCGCAGGCGTAGCCGCCATCACCGGCAGCCGCTGACGCCGCACAGGCCTCGGTGACCTCCGGCAGCTTCACCTCGCTGAGCGGCAACTCCAACTGCAGCCAGTGCGGCTTCCAGAACTGTACGAGCACCGGCTTCTGGTCGGCCACGGCTGTCTTCAGGGTCTCGATCAGGGTCGCCTCCGAGCCGCCCACCACGTACTTCAGCGGCAGGCCCAGGTTGGCGATGATCTGCTCGTCGTAGGTGACGTAGGTGGGGTCGCCCATCAAGAACTGGCCGAGGTCGGCGCCCGACTCGGCGGTCGAGAACAGCTTCGCCAGTTCGGGGTCCTTGAAGCCCTCCCACGTCGCCAACTCGGGGTACTGCTCGACGACGAACGTCGGCACGTACCAGCCGATCTTCGCCTCCGGCCCGAGGAGGCCGAGGTCGACCACCGACTTCTTGCCGTCGATGTACTGCTCGTAGTCGGCCGCATGGCCCGACGGCCACACCTCGAGTACGGCGTCGATGTCGCCCGCATCCATACCTGGCCAGGTGGCGAACTCGTCGATCTCGGTGAACGTGACCGCGGTGCCGAGATCGGCTTCGAGCACCACCTTCGCCACGTTCGCGTTCACGGCCGAGCCCGTCCACGGGTTCACCGCCAATGTGATGCCGGCGCGTGCCTCATCGCCGCCGTCGTCGCTGCCGCAGGCCGCCAGCAGGCCCGCCGTGACGAGAACGCCGGCCAGCAGGCCGACCCGTCGTCTGGTGTGTGTCATCTGTTCCCCCTGTTGTGTTTTCGTGATGCGTTGGATCATTGCCGCCGCTGTGGATCGGCCCGGTCGCCCCACGCCTGGGTGAGGCGGTCGAGCACGATCGCCAGCAGCACAATACTCAGCCCACCGGCCACACCTTGGCCGATCTGCTGAAGCGACTTCGTGAGACCGTAGATCACCTGGAGGCCGAGACCACCGGCACCGACCAGCGCCGCGATCACCACCGTGGCGAGCACCATCAGCATCGTCTGGTTCACGCCGAGCAGGATCGATCGCAGAGCCAGCGGCAACTGCACCTTGATGAGCTCCTGGCGACTCGTCGCACCGAACGACGTGGCTGCCTCGCGCGGCGGCACGGGCACTTCCTGGAGGCCCAGGCTGGTGAGCCGGATGGCGGGCGGCACCGCGTACACCACCGCCGCCACCACACCCGTCGCCCTCGAGGCGCCGAACAACGCCACGACCGGGATGAGATAGACGAATTGCGGCATCACCTGGGCGAAGTCGAGCAGTGGGCGCAGTGCCCGGTCGAACCGCCTCGAACGTCCGGCCACGATGCCGAGTGGCACGGCGATCACCACGCTGATGACGATGCTTACCAGCACCAGGCTGAGCGTGTCCATGGCGATGTCCCACATCGCCGTGGTGCCCCCCTCTCCTCCGGGCACCTCGCCCATGGAGGCGATCGCCACCGTGCACGTCGTCACGAGCAGGGCCAGGCGCCACCCTCCGAGCAGCAGACCGAGCGCAGCGAAGCCACCCACCACCGCCAGCCACGGAACAGATACGAGCCACGACCGCAGTGGCTCGAGCACGTGGGTGATGAGGGCATCGCTGATCGACTGGGTACCCCCGATCACCGGCACACCGCTGCGGAGATGCTCCTTGGTCCAGCCGAGCACCGCATCGACCGGCCCGTCGATCGTCACCTTCCATGCTTCGGGGAACTCATCGGCCCCGGCGAGGGCGCTCAGCACGGCGACGACGACCACCGTGCCCCCGGCGATGAGCCAGCGGTCGCGTATCGACCGGGCCGCCCACAGGCGGCTCAGCGCCGAGGGAGCGCGCGAGGCGCGGCGCACCGCGCGCTGGCCCGTGCTCATCCGGTCGAGCGCAACGGCTGCGAGCACGATGGCGACACCGGGTGCGGCGGCCGCACCGATGTCGTTCTTCTGCAGGGTGTTCAGCACCAGGCGGCCGAGATCGTCGGTACCGACGATGGCGGCGATCACGACGATTCCGAAGGCCATCATGATGACCTGGTTCAAGCCGAGCAGGATGGTCGGCCGAGCCACCGGTGCCTGCACCTTCAGCAGACGTTGGCGGGGTGTGCCGCCGAAGGCCACACCGACCTCTTCGATCACGGTGGGCACTGCGCGCAGGCCGTGGTTGGTGAGACGAACCGCGGGCGGCACGGCGTAGACGACCGTGGCCAGCACGGCCGAGGGATTCTGGATGCCGAACATCACCACGAGCGGGATGAGGTACACGAACGTCGGCATCACCTGGGCGGTGTCGAGGAGTGGGCGCAGGATCTGATCGACGCGATCCGACCTGGCGCTCCAGACACCGAGCGGGATGCCGATGACGAGGGCGAGCACCACCGAGACGACCATGATGGCCATCGTCGCCATGGCCGGTTCCCACAGCCCGAGCAGACCGATAGCGAACAGCGACAGCACCGATGCCACGGAAGCCGATCGACCGCCGACACGCCATGCAGTGAACCCGACGAGTGTGAGCACACCGGGCCAGTGCAACAAGGCGAGCAGGTCGGCGACGGTGGTGACGGCTGTATCGAGAAGCGTCGAGATCGGCTCGAACACGAAGACGAACAGCCAGTAGTCGTCGCGGTGGTCGACGGTCCAGCCGTAGGCCGACTTCGACCACTGCTGCAGGTGATTGTCGAACCACGACGGCACATCGATCCCGAACACGAGGGTGCCCAGCACCACGGCCCCTACGACGACACCGAGACCGACCCAGATGCCGACCACACGGTCGAGCGACCGCAGCGGAACTGGGCGCTCTGTCGGCGTCGCGGGCACAGTCGTGCTCACCACTCGGGACCTCAGCGGTCCTCGCCGGCGATCACGGCCAGCACTTCGCGCAGGCCGACCTCACCGAGCACGGTGTCGCCGTCGACGACCCGCACGGGACGACCCGACTCGGCGAGCATTGCCACCACGTCACGCACCTTGGTGTCGGCGGCCACGTCGCCGGCGAAGGGCCCATCACCCGCCGGGCGCATGACGGCGGCGACGGGTACCACGTGCGAGCGCGGCATGTCGCGCACGAAGTTGCGCACGTAGTCGTCGGCGGGGTCGAGCACCACCTCGGCAGGGGTGCCCACCTGCACGAACCGGCCGTCGCGCATGATCGCGATGCGGTCGCCGATGCGCAGCGCCTCGGAGAGGTCGTGGGTGATGAACACCATCGTCTTGTTCACCTCGCGGCGAAGACGGATGACCTCGTCCTGCATCTCGCGACGGATGAGCGGGTCGAGCGCCGAGAACGGCTCGTCGAACAGCAGCACCTGCGGGTCGGTGGCCAGCGCGCGGGCGAGGCCCACGCGCTGCTGCTGACCTCCGCTCAACTGGTGCGGCTTGTAGTCGCCCATCCCGCCGAGGCCCACCAGTTCCAACTGCGCCGCCGCCTTCGCCCGGCGCTCGGCCTTGTCGTTGCCACGCACCTCGAGGCCGAACGCGACGTTGTCGACCAGCGTGCGGTGCGGCAACAGGCCGAAGTGCTGGAACACCATGCTGACGGTGTTGCGGCGGATGTCGAGCAGTTGCTCGTCGTTGGCCGCCGTCACGTCGACACCGGCGATGTGCACCGAACCGGCCGTGGGTTCGATGAGCCGGGTGAGGCAGCGCACCAGCGTGCTCTTGCCGCTACCCGACAGACCCATCACCACGAACACCTCACCGGGGGCGACGTCGAGGTCGATGTCGCGCATGGCGATGACGTTGCCCGTCTTGGCCTCCAGCTCGCGCCGCGGCAGGTCGGCATCGGGCGAGCCGATGACGCGCTCGGGCTTGGGTCCGTAGACCTTCCACAGGCCGCGAACCGAGATCATCGTCTCCCCCATCAGCCGGACTCTAGTCGGGTCACGCGAAGTCGGACAGTGCCTGCAACACCGCCCCGGACGACTCCACCTCGTCGATCAACGGGTGGTCGTCGGGCAACTCACCGAGGCCCGAGCAGCGCTCCAGTACTGCGGCCAGCGGGGCGCCGACCGTCACGCCCTGGGCCGAACGGAGCGCCCGCGCCGCCGACAACAACTCGCAGCCCACGGCCACCTCCGCGCACCGCACGGCCTCCATCGTCGCCACCGCCCCTCGGCTCGAGAACGATGCGTGGTCTTCGTTGCCCAGCGAGATCGTCACCGTGCCGCGGCTGCACGGCTCGGCGAGCGAGCGCACCGAATCGAGCGCCGAGGCGGCGGTGTATTCGAGCACCATGTGGCCCGAACTGCCGTCGGGGCCCGACGCAAGGAATCGACGCTGTCCGGTGTAGGCGGGATCGTGCAGTTTCACCAGCCGCGCCAGGGAGGTCGCGGTCCACTGCGTGAGTGCGAGTCGGGCGGTGTCGAGTCGAAGGCCGAGGCTCGTGAGCATGAATGCGCCGTGATGCCATACCGAGCCGTCGACGAACCGGGGGTTCTCGGCCCGGGCATCGACACAGGCATCGACCTCTCGGCAGAGCTCGTCGACGGCCTGCCAGAACGGGCCGGCCACGTAGGGGATCGTGCGCCACGACAGCGGGTCCTGCGTGCGAGTGGCATGCCACTGTGAACCCTCGAGCGTGCGCTGCAGCAGCGACACCACCGCGGCCACGCCCGGGGAAGGGCGAGCGTCGCCCGCTGCAGACGACCACTGCTGCGGGTTGGCGCGGACCGCAGCCAACCCCATCGCCGCCACCAGCAGCGACGAACGGGTGAGCCGGCGCAGCGCCTCCGCTGCGAGTGCCGCGGTGGCGATGGTGGGTGCACTGGAACTCATGAAGGCGAGCGCAGCGTTGCCGCCGAGGTGACCGAGGTAGGCGCGCACCTCCCCGTCCAGCCACGGCCGCTCGCCCAACAGGCACAGGGCCACCTCGCCGAGCACGGCGATGTCGCCGGTGCCGATGCCACCGAGAGCACGCACCGGGGGCACCCTGCCGTCGGTGATCGCGGCGATCAGCGCCTCGAGCACATCGAGCGGCAGACCCGAGCCCGGAGCGGCCAGTTGATGAGCGCGGATCAGCATCGTTGCCCGGCCCACCTCGGCGCCTAGCACCTTGCCGGCACCGGTGGCGTGCGAGCGCACCAGGCGCATCCCGTGCAGGTCGTCGCTGTCGTCGGCCGCCACGTCGCGGTTGGCTCCCACGCCGGTGGTGCGACCGTACGCGGCGCCGGTGAGGGCCGCTGCGTTCGCTTCCACGGCGTTGGCTCGCACCGCAGCAGCGACATCGGGATGCAGGGTCATGCGCATGGGCGCAGCGGCGAAGCGGGCGATGGTGCCGGTGTCGACTGTGTCGCGGCCGAGTACGAGGGGTTCCACGACGGCGAGCGTAACGAAGGCCCTACACCACCCGGATCTCCGCAGGCCCGAGCGCCGACCGAGCCGCCCGCCCCGGAGAGCGATCGGTCACGAACACGTCGCCCGTTCGCAACGGCGGCAGCACCACCAACCCGGCGAGTCCGAACTTCGACGAGTCGACGGCGAACACCCGCCGCTCAGCGATGCCGCACATCGCGGCCGACATCTCGGCCTCGCACCGCTCGTTCACCATCAGGCCGCGCTCCGCCGAGAGTGCCGACGCGCTGAGGATCGCCACCCGGACGCTCATGCTCCGCACCACCGAGAACGCCGCGGCATCGAACGACGCGCCGTCGTGGTTGCGCAGTTCGACGCCTGCCATGTGCACCCGATTACCGGGGATCGTGGCCAGCGTGGTGGCGATGAACGTGCTGTTCGTGACCACCGTCAACCCACGGTGCTGGCGCAGTGCCTGGGCCACGAAGCCGGTGGTGCTACCGGTGTCGAGTGCCACCGTGTCACCGTCGTGCACCATCGCAGCGACCGCACCGGCGATCGCCACCTTCTCGCGCTGGTGCACCGTCATGCGGGCGAGGAACGGTGCCTCGCCCGGGTGGCTGCGGCCCACGATCGCACCGTGCACCTTGTCGATCGCACCACGCTCGACCAGGGGCTTCACCACCCTGCGGACGGTCTGCTCGCTGACGTGCAGCAGCGTCGCGAGTTCGCGCACACTGATGGTGCCTCGCAGGGCGACAGCGCTCAGCACTTCCTGCTCGTACACAGCCATCTGAGCATTCCAACACAAAACAACACTTCTGTCGGAACAGCATCGACCGTGCGCGAAGATCGCGCCATGGCAGATCTCCCCACCTCGGCGCGGGCAGTGGTGATCGGCGGCGGCATCGTCGGCTGCTCCACCGCATACCACCTCGCCAAGCTCGGCTGGACCGACACCGTGCTCGTCGAGAAGCACAAGCTCACCTCTGGCTCCACGTTCCACGCCGCCGGCCTGGTGGGCCAGTTGCGCACCAGCGCCAACATCACCCAGCTGCTCGGCAACTCGGTCGAGCTGTACAAGACCCTCGAGGCCGAGACCGGCCAGGCCACCGGCTGGAAGATGAACGGCGGCCTCCGCCTGGCGTGCAACGAGGAGCGCTGGACCGAGGTGAAGCGGCAGGCCACCACGGCCAAGAGCTTCGGCCTCGAGATGCACCTGCTCACCCCGCACGAGGCCCAGGAGCTGTGGCCGCTGATGCGGGTCGACGACCTGGTGGGCGCTGCGTTCCTGCCCACCGACGGCCAGGCCAACCCCAGCGACATCACCATGGCACTGGCCCGTGGCGCACGTATGGCCGGCGCCACGCTGTGCGAGGACACCGAGGTGCTGAGCATCGAGGTCGTGGAGGGTGTGGTGCGAGCCGTGGTCACCGATCAGGGCCGCATCGAGTGCGAGAAGGTGGTGGTGTGCGCCGGTCAGTGGACCCGCGACCTGGCCGCCACCGTGGGCGTGGCCGTGCCGTTGGTGTCGGTCGAGCACCAGTACGTGATCACCGAACCGTTCACGCCCGAGGTGCCCCGCAACCTGCCTACGCTGCGCGACCCCGACCGGCTCACCTACTACAAGGAGGAGGTGGGCGGCCTGGTGATGGGCGGCTACGAGCCGAACCCCATCGCGTGGGCGGTCGACGGCATCCCCCGCCCGTTCCAGTTCCAGTTGCTGGCCGAGAACTACGACCACTTCGCGCCCATCATGGAACTGGCCATCGGCCGGGTGCCGGCGCT
>JBEIIG010000036.1:0-37130 GCA_040380855.1 Acidimicrobiaceae bacterium
CGGTTCGATCTTCCGCAAGGGCTACACCGACAGCCCGCGTAACCGCAGCTACGTCATCATGAACTCGGTGCTGTACCACCTGCACCCGGTGAAGGTGAAGCGCCATGCGGTGAAGGTGAGCTACACCCTGTGCCTCGGCGGACTGAGCTTCTTCCTGTTCATCCTGCTCACCGTCACCGGCATCTTCTTGATGTTCTACTACCGGCCCGAGGCCACCCAGGCGTGGAACGACATCTCCACCCTGCAGACCTCGGTCACCTTCGGGCTCTTGGTCAGAAACATGCATCGATGGGGCGCGCACCTGATGGTGCTGTCGGTGTTCTTGCACATGGCGCGCGTCTTCTACCACGGTGCCTACAAGGCGCCCCGCGAGTTCAACTGGGTCATCGGCGTCGTGCTGCTCATGCTCACCCTGCTGCTCAGCTTCACCGGCTACCTGCTCCCGTGGGACCAGTTGGCGATGTGGGCCGTGGCTGTGGGTACCAACATGATGGGCTACACCCCCGTGTTCGGCTCCGAGGTGCGCTACGTGCTGCTCGGCGGCAAGGAGATCGGTTCGGAAACCCTGCTTCGCTGGTACGTGCTGCACGTGCTGTTCCTGCCGTTCGTGATCGTGATCTTCATGGCCATCCACTTCTGGCGAGTCCGCAAAGACGGCGGCATCTCGGGGCCACTGTGATCACCTGTCCGTTTCCCTCCCACCTCATCTGCACCCGTCTGATCGGAGCGACGCATGACTGAGATTCCCGAGCACCTGCTCAAGCGGGCCCAGGCTGCGCGCGAAAAGGCCGCTTCCCAGAGCAGTGCCGACACGGGTGCTGCTGCCGCATCGTCGAACGAGGCCGCTGCCGACCCGCGCATCCCCGCCCATCTGCTCGAGCGCAGCCGTGCCGCCAAAGCCAAGGCCGAAGGTGGCGAGGCACAGGCCGGAGGCGGCGTGGCCCTGCAGGAGAAGGTGGCCGGTGTCGTGGCTGCCGCGCCTGCGGCCGGCGGTGGTGTGCCCATCGGTGCCGGCCCCGGCGGCAACACCCAGCGCCTCCTCACGGTGGTGAAGAGCGGCTCGATCCAAGAGGTGAAGGCCACCCCGGTCGACAAGGTGCACACCTGGCCGCACCTGCTGGCCGCCGAGTTCGTGGCCGCGTTGTTCTGCACGGCGTTCACGTTCCTGTTCTCGATCTGGGTGAACGCGCCGCTGCTGCAGCTGGCGAACCCGAACCAGACGCCGAACCCGTCGAAGGCGCCGTGGTACTTCCTCGGCTTGCAGGAACTGCTCACGATGTTCCACCCGATGGTGGCCGGCGTCACCATTCCTGGTGTGGGTCTGATCGTGCTCATCCTCGCGCCGTTCATCGACAAGAACCCGTCGAACAAACCCGAGGACCGCAAGTTCGCCACGTCGATCATGACGGTGCACCTCATGTTCTGGGCGGTCCTGGTCATGATCGGATCGTTCTTCCGAGGCCCTGGCTTCAACTTCGTCCTGCCGTGGAAAGACGGCTTGTTCTTCGAGCTGTGAGGTCGGCATGAGTTCTGCAGCAGTCATCGCCATCGTCGTCGGGGTCGTGGTCGTCCTCGGTGGCCTCGCCTTCGTCACCGCCGCACGGCGCAGCGATGTGCGCGGCGCCGCAGCGCTCAGCCGCGAGACCCGTCGCCGCGACCGCGACGCCGAGATCGATCTCCCCGAGGGCACCACCGGTCGCGAAGTCGAGGCCCAGGCCACCGCCGCTCGTGCCGGTGCGCTGGTGAAGGCCACCGATACGGCCCCCGCCGTGTGGGTACCACCCGATCCCGAGGCCGTCGGTGTCAGTCGCCGCCAGTTCTTCAACCGCGCCACGGTGTCACTGATGGGCGTGAGCATCACCACGTTCGCCGCTGCCTCGTTCGTCGCCTTCCTCTGGCCGGTCGCCAAAGGTGGCTTCGGTGGCAAGGTGAAGGTGGGCAAGAAGGACGAGATCATCGGCTCGCTCCGCTCGAGCGGCGGCTTCTTCTACGCCCCCGAGGCGCGCTCGTGGATCACCGAGTACCCCGCCAGCGCATTGCCCAAGGCTCGCGATACATACCAGCCGCAGGTGCTCGGTGGCCTGGAATCCGGTCTGGTGGCCCTCTACCAGAAGTGCCCGCACCTCGGGTGCCGTGTGCCGCAGTGTGCGAGCAGCCAGTGGTTCGAGTGCCCCTGCCACGGCTCGCAGTACAACCGGGTCGGCGAGAAGAAGGCAGGTCCGGCGCCGCGCGGCATGGACCACTTCGCCCTCACCGTGGCTGCCAACGGCGATGTCACCGTCGACACCGGCACCGTGTATCCGGGCCGTCCGATCGGTACCAACACCACCGGTCAAGAAGCCGAGGGGCCGCACTGCGTATGAGCCTCGTCCGTCGTTCGATCCGATCCGAGAAGGGTGCCTGACGTGATCACCGCGTTTGCCCGATCCACCTCCGCCATCGCCTATGTGCTGGTCGTCCTCGTGACGATCGGCTGGATCGTCTACTACTTCGCCAACCGTCGCACGGCTCAGCCCGAACTCGGCTCGGAACTCGAGTTGGCCCCCAACCGGAAGCCCTACTACGACGACGAGGTGCTCGAGGGCAATCGCCTCGAGCGTGTGCAGGGCCTCGGCCTGCTGTTCCTCGCCGTCATCACGATCGGCCTGCCGCTCTACTGGATCTTCGAGCCCAGCCGTCAGGCCGGGGCAGCCGAGGCGAAAGAGGAGTTGTTCATCGAGTGGGGCAGCAAGTTGTACGCCACCACCGCTCAGGGTGGGTTCAACTGCGCAGGGTGTCACGGCGCCAACGGCGGCGGTGGCGTCGCTGCCTACACCCTCACCGACCCGGCCACCGGCGAAGTGAAGGCGGTCAACTGGACAGCGCCGGCGATCAACACCGTGCTCTACAAGTTCAGCGAGAGCGAACTGAAGTTCATCCTCGTCTACGGCCGCCCGTTCTCGCCGATGTCGCCGTGGGGCCTTGCCGGCGGCGGCCCCCTGAACGATCAGCAGATCGACACGCTGATCTCCAAGATCCGTAGTTTCCAGATCCCTCGTGAGGGATGCGCCGAAGGTGAAGACGATCCGCTCACCTGCGCCAGTGGCACGCTGGCCCAGAGCGAGAAGGACGCCATCGCCGAAGAGGCGCAGATCGCTGCGCAGAACCTGGTCGACGCCGGCAAGTACGCCACGGTCGATGCCGCCATGGGCGAGGCGCTCTACAACCTCAGCTACGCCGCTGGCGCCTACTCGTGCGCCCGGTGCCACACGCCTGGCTGGAGCTACGGCGAGCCCGGCGTCGCCGGTCAGGGTGCCTTCGGCTGGAACCTCACCGGCGGTGCCACGGTGAAGCACTTCCCCAACGAGACCGACATGATCAACTTCATCAAGGCCGGTTCCGAGATGGGCAAGCGGTACGGCACACAGGGTCAGGGCAGCGGTCGGATGCCCGGCTTCGGGTCGATGCTCACCGACGAACAGATCAAGGCCGTCGTCGAATACGTTCGGAGTCTCTAAGTGTTGTTGGAATTCGCTTCCCACCCGCTCATCGGTCGGCTGATCGCCTCAGGCGCCGAGCAGGTCAACTCCGGTCCCGGTGGCTGGATGCCCGAACTGCGCGGCATCCTCACCGTCATCATCGGTGTGTTCGTGCTGATGGGCAGCGTGTACCTGATCCTCGGTACCAACATGGGGTTCCGCCTCGGCTTCCTGGTCGCTTTCGCCGGTCTGGCCGGGTGGTTCTTCATCCTGGGCGCCATCTGGTGGACCTACGGCATCGGCCTCAAGGGCCCTGAGCCCTCGTGGGAGGCCCAGCCCGGTCGAACGATCCTGCAGGACACGGCAGCCCTCACCAAAGCGGGAGCCCTCGACGCCAGCGTCACGCCTGCCGCGGGTGCCACACCGAAGGAAGTCTCGAACCAGGTGCGCGACCAGCTGGTGGCCGAGGGTTGGCTGCAGTTGCCCGAGTCGGCATCCGCCTTCGGACAGACGAGCTCGCAGGCCGAGGTGTACATCCTTGAGTCGGGCGTGTTGCAGAGCGGTGGCTACAAGGTGGTCAACGTGTTCGACTACGGCGGCGAGCGCTACCCGCGGTTCGCCGACGGCAAGATCGACTTCATCGCCTTCTGGCACAAGCCGCGGTACTCGCTGGTCGAGATCGTGCCGGTCGTGCAGCAGCGGACCGAGCCCGGTCGTGCACCCGCCACACCGCGGATCGACACCACCCAGCCGCACCAGTACGTGTACATGATCCGCGACATGGGCGCGAAGCGTGAACCCGCAGGGTTCATCACGGTTGGATCGCTCATCGTGTTCCTCATCAGTTGCTGGTTGCTGCACCGCCGCGACAAGCGGGTGCTCGTGAACCGCGGACAACTGGCGCTACCGGCCAAGGCCTGATCCCATGGGCCAGTACCTTCCCGTCATCGCCCTGCTGGTGCTGGCCGTCTTGTTCGGCGCCCTGAGTTTCCTGGCATCGGGGTTGCTCGCCCCTCGTCGACCGTCGAGTGCCAAACAGGCACCGTACGAGTGCGGCATCGTCCCGAGTCGCGAACCACCCGAACGGTTCCCCGTCACGTTCTACGTGGTGGCGATGTTGTTCATCATGTTCGACATCGAGATCATCTTCATCTACCCCTACGCCGTCGACCGCCGCTTCCTCGGCAGTTACGCGTTCTGGGAGATGGTTGCGTTCAGCGTCGTGTTCTTCGCGGCGTTCGTCTACATGGTGGCTCGTGGCGCCCTCGACTGGGGCCCTGTGCAGCGCTCCCGCCGCCTCGACGAGTCGGTCACCGAAGCCCGTACCACCACCAGCACCATCCGCCGGGTGGGCACCGAGGGACGAGTGGGAGAAGCAGCCTGATGGGCATCGTGCGCAACGTGCTCGACGACGGCCTCGGCGGCCTCGAGCACAACATCATCACGGGCAAGATCGAAGACCTGGTGAACTGGTCGCGGAGTCGCAGCAGTTGGCCCGCTTCGTTCGGCCTGGCATGTTGCGCCATCGAGATGATGGCCACCGGCGCCGCCCACTACGACATCAGTCGCTTCGGCATGGAGGTGTTCCGCGCCTCTCCCCGACAGGCCGACATCATGATCGTCGCCGGCCGGGTGAGTCAGAAGATGGCCCCCGTGCTGCGCCAGGTGTACGACCAGATGATGGAGCCCAAGTGGGTCATCTCGATGGGCGTGTGCGCCAGCAGCGGTGGCATGTTCAACAACTACGCCATCGTGCAGGGTGTCGACCAGGTGGTGCCGGTCGACGTGTACGCACCCGGCTGCCCACCCACACCCGAGACGCTCATCCACGCCATCGAGACGTTGCACGGTCTCATCGAGACAGGCGAGATCACACGGCGCCGCCGCGAGACGGGTGCGGGTGCCGATGTTCATGTCACCGAGATCCCGGCTGCGGCCGAGCCGATCCCGGTCGTCCTCGGAGTCCGCTGAACATGACCGATACTGCCGACACCGGCGATGTGGCGCCGGAGCCCATCACCCTGCACGGGTGCCCGCTCGTCACCACCTTCGGTCAGCAGGTGCTGCACGTGCCCCGCGCCCAGTACACCAAGGTGCTGAAGGCGCTGCTCGTCGACGGTTACGAGATGGTGTCCGACCTCACCGCCGTCGACTACCTGCTGGTGCCGAAGCGGGCACTGCCCGAGGGCATCGCCGCCGAACGGTTCGAGGTGGTGGTCAACCTGCTGTCACTCACCGCGCGTCAGCGCCTGCGGGTGCGTGTGCAGGTACCCGCCGACGACCCCACCGTTCCCACGCTGTTCGACATGTTCCCGGGCACCGAGGCGATGGAGCGCGAGGTGTACGACATGTTCGGGATCGTGTTCACCGACCACCCCGACCTCACCCGCATCCTCATGCCCGAGGACTGGGAGGGCCACCCGTTGCGCAAGGACTACGACGTGGGCCGCATCCCGGTGCAGTTCAAGGGAGCGCCGAACTGATGAGCATCCTCGAGACCATCCGCGAAGGCAACGAGCCCGAACAGGGCCTCAAGCCGCGCAGCGAGCTGACGGCGCGCGAACTCCTCCGTGAGGTCGGTTCGGTGCTGCGCATGAGCGAAGCCGAAGCCGCCAAGCTCGGCGACCTGCCCGTCGATCCGTCCGAGGATCAGACGATGATCATCAACATGGGGCCCCAGCACCCCAGCACGCACGGTGTGCTACGGTTGATGCTCGAGCTCCAGGGCGAGACCGTGCTGCGCTGCAAGCCCATCATCGGCTACCTGCACACCGGCATGGAGAAGACCGGCGAGCAGCTCACCTACCTGCAGGGCGGCACCAACGTCACCCGCATGGACTACCTCAGCCCGTTGAACAACGAGCTGGTGTTCTCGCTCGCCGTCGAGAAGCTGCTGGGCATCGAAGGCGACATCCCCGAGCGCGCCGTGTGGATGCGCATGCTGCTCAGCGAACTGAACCGCATGAGCAGCCATCTGTTGTTCATGGCCACCAACGGTATGGACCTCGGTGCCGTGTCGATGATGATCTACGGCTGGCGTGAGCGCGAAGAGGTACTGCGGTTCTTCCAGAAGGTCACCGGCCTGCGGATGAACCACAACTTCATCCGCCCAGGCGGCCTGGCCGCCGACCTGCCCGCCGGCTGGCGCGACGATGTGCTCGAACTGCTCGAACTCATCGAACCGCGCCTCGACGAGTACGACATCCTCATGACCGGTCAGCCCATCTGGCGCGAGCGGTTGCAGGGTGTGGGTGTCATCACGGCCCAGGAGGCCATCGCCCTCGGTGCCACCGGCCCCATCCTGCGCGGCACCGGCGTTCCGTGGGACCTTCGCCGCGATCAGCCCTATCTGCGCTATCCCGAACTCGACTTCGACGTCATCGTCGGCTCGTACGGCGACGCCTTCGACCGCTACGCCATCCGCCTCAACGAGATCCGCGAGAGCATGAAGCTGGTCCGCCAGATCCTCGACCGCATGCCCAGTGGCGACTACCGCATCCAGAACAAGAAGGTCACCCCGCCGCCGCGTGCCCGCATCGACGAATCGATGGAAGCGCTCATCCACCACTTCAAGATCTTCACCGAGGGTTTCCGCGTGCCCGAGGGCGAGGTGTACGTGGCCATCGAGAGCCCGCGTGGCGAGATCGGTTGCTACATCGCCAGCGACGGTTCGCCCACCCCGTACCGCATGCACGTGCGGGCCCCATCGTTCGTCAACATCCAGTGCCTGCCGCACATGATGCGCGGCGGCCTCGTCGCCGACGCCGTGGCCGTCATCTCGAGCGTCGATCCCGTGCTCGGAGAGGTGGACCGATGAGTCGACTGTCGGAGGCCAACGTGCAGTTGGCCAAGGAGATCATCGGGCGCTACCCGCGAGCTCGTTCGGCCACCATCCCGCTGTTGCACCTCGCGCAGGAGCAGGACGGCTACATCACCGACGACGCCATCAAGCACATCGCCGAACTGGTGGGTGCCACCTCGGCCGAGGTGCTCGGCACGTGCACGTTCTACGAGATGTTCAAGATGGAGCCGGTGGGGAAGTACCTCATCAACATCTGCCAGACGATGAGCTGCGCGCTGATGGGCGCCGACGACCTGATGCACCACGCCGAGCACACGCTGGGCATCCGGGCCGGTGGCACCACCCCCGACGGCCTCATCACGCTCGAGCACGCCGAGTGCCAGGCAGCCTGCACCGAAGCGCCCACACTGCAGGTGAACTACCGCCACCGCTACCGCGTCACCGCCGCCGACTTCGACCAGCTCGTCGCCGATCTGCGTGCCGGGAACCTGGTCGACGAGATCCCACCCCACGGCACCGTGGCGCGTGTGCGCCAGCACATCCCGGCCGACCGGGGCGTCGGCGCGGTGCCACCCGAGGAGGCCACGGCGCCGCCGTCGTGGCTGGCCGTCGCCGAGGAGGGCAGCAAGTGAGCAACCCGCAGGGCACCCCCATCGCGCACGCGCCCGGTTACATCGCCGGCGACCGTCCGCAGATCGTCACGTCGCGGTTCCAGTACGCCGACTCGTACACGCTCGAGCGCTACCTCGCCACCGACGGCTACGCCGGGCTCCGGGCTGCGCTCGGCCGGGCACCCCAGTCGGTGCACGACGAGGTGAAGAACGCCACCGTGCTCGGTCGCGGCGGTGCGGGCTTCCCCGCCGGCGTGAAGTGGGGCCTCACCCCGCAGGGCAAGTTCCCGCGCTATCTCGTCGTCAACGGCGACGAGAGCGAGCCGGGCACCTACAAGGACCGCCTGCTCATGGAGCGCGATCCGCATCAGCTCATCGAGGGCTGTCTCATCGCGTGTTATGCGGCCGGCCTGTCGCAGTGCTTCCTCTACATCCGCGGCGAGATGGCCCTCGCCCAGGAGCGGGTGGCCGTGGCCCTGAACGAGGCCTATGCCGCCGGCTACGTGGGCAAGAACATCCTCGGCACCGACTTCTCCCTCGACATCGTGCTGCACTGGGGTGCGGGCGCCTACGTGGTGGGTGAAGAGACAGCGCTCATCGAGTCGCTCGAAGGCAACCGCGGTATGCCGCGGTTGAAGCCGCCGTACTTCCCGGCGGCCATCGGCCTCTACGGCCAGCCCACCATCGTGAACAATGTCGAGACTCTCGCCAACCTGCCGTGGCTGCTGCGCAACGGCGCCGACGCCTACACCGCCATCGGCACGCCCACCTCGCCCGGCACCCGCATGGTGGCCGTGTCGGGGCATGTGAACCGGCCCGGTGTGTACGAGATCGTCAACGGCACCACCACGTTCCGCGACCTGTTCTACAGCGACGAGTTCTGCGGTGGCATCCGCAACGGCAACGAACTGAAGGCGTTCGTTCCCGGTGGCGGATCGGCGCCGTGGTTCCTGCCCGATCAACTCGACCTGCCGTTCGAAGGCCGCCTCGTCGGCGCCGCCGGCTCCATGCTCGGCTCGGGTGCCGTGATGGTGATGGACCACACCACCGACATCCCGGCTGCTGCGCTCACCCTCACCCGGTTCTACGCCCACGAGTCGTGCGGCAAGTGTGTGCCCTGTCGCGAAGGCGGCACCTGGCTCGAGCGAATCCTCAGCCGCATCGTCGCCGGCAAGGGCACCCAGGCCGATCTCGACCAGCTGCTCGAAGTCGGTCAGAGCATCTGCCCGGGCAACTTCCCCCATGCGGCGAGCGAACGCCTCGGTCTCGAGGCTGTGCCGTTCCCCTACAAGATGACCACGATCTGCTTCGTCGGACCGTCGGCATTTGCGCCCGTCCACTCGGCCCTCACGCTGTTCCGCGACGAGTTCGAGGCCAAGATCGTCAAGCGCATCAGCATTCCCGTGATCGCCGCGTCGGCGGCCGGAGGCGGACAGTGACCACGACAGAGCCCGCAGGCACCGAGGCCGACGCGCCGCCGCCCGACCCGAACGCGGTGAGTGTCACGCTGAACGGCACGCCCATCACGGCACGCAAGGGCGAACTCATCATCGCTGCAGCCGAACGCCACGGCGAGTACATCCCGCGTTTCTGCTACCACGAGCGGATGAAGCCGGTCGGCATGTGCCGCATGTGCCTGGTGGAGGTCGATTCAGGTCGAGGCCCGGCCATCACGCCGTCGTGCATGGTCACCGTTGCGCCCGACATGAAGATCGACACCCAGTCGCCGACGGTGAAGCGGATGCAGGAGGGCGTGCTCGAACTGCTGCTCGCCAACCACCCGCTCGACTGCCCGGTGTGCGACAAGGGCGGTGAGTGTCCGCTGCAGGACCAGACGCTGGCCTACGGCCCGGGCGAGAGCCGGTTCGTGGAAGAGAAGCGGCACTACGAGAAGCCGATCCCGATCAGCGACCTGGTGTACCTCGACCGCGAGCGCTGCATCCTGTGCGACCGCTGCACCCGGTTCGCCGACGAGGTGGCGGGCGACGCGCTCATCCACTTCGTCAGTCGCGGCAACAACACACAGGTGAACACGTTCCCCGACGAACCGTTCTCCAGCTACTTCAGCGGCAACACCGTGCAGATCTGCCCGGTCGGTGCGCTCACGGCCAAGCCGTATCGGTTCAAGGCCCGCCCGTGGGACCTCGAGCAGGCAGAGAGCACCTGCACCACCTGTGCGGTCGGCTGCCGTGTGGTGGTGCAGTCGAGCCGCGACGAACTCGTGCGGTATCTCGGTGTCGACAGCGACCCGGTGAACTGGGGTTGGCTCTGCGACCGCGGCCGGTTCGACTTCGAGGCGGTCAACAGCGAGGCTCGTCTCACCGGTCCCTTGGTGCGCACTGCCGACGGGTTGGCCTCGACGAGTTGGAACGCAGCCCTCGCTGCTGCCGCCCGACTCATCACCGACGGCAAGGCGGCAGCCGGTGCCGCCAACATCGCCGTCATCGGTGGCGCCCGTGGCAGCAACGAAGATGCATTCGCCTGGGGTCGCCTCGCACGCGACGTCATCGGCACGCCGAACATCTACCCGCAGATGGGCGACGGGCTGCCGGCCGCAGTACTGGGGCTGCCCCGCGCCACCATCGACGATGCCGCATCGGCCGCCACGATCGTGCTGCTCTCGCCCGATCTCAAAGAAGAACTGCCCGTGCTCTACCTGCGCCTGCGCGACGCAGCCGAGAACAAGCGCAGTCGCATCATCGAGTTCGCCCCGAAGGCGAGCGGGATGAGCCGCTATGCCTGGAAGAGCGTCGTCTACGAGCCCGGCACACAGGCCGCTGTCGTTGCGGCCACCCTCGCCGATCCGGCCGTGGCGGCCCAGTTGGCACGGGGGCCGGTCGTGGTCGTCGCCGGTCGGGCGAACCTGGCCGAGACATCGGCCGCCACGGTGGCCGCACTTCGCGAGGTGCTCGCTGCGGCTCC
This sequence comes from Acidimicrobiaceae bacterium, assembly GCA_040380855.1. GTDB lineage: Bacteria > Actinomycetota > Acidimicrobiia > Acidimicrobiales > Ilumatobacteraceae > VFMC01. The sequence goes on from JBEIIG010000036.1 coordinate 10,794, forward strand.
CGACGCCACGGTGCTCCCGGCGTTCCGTCGCGGCAACGCTGTCGGTGCGCTGATGGTGGGCCTCGACGCGTCGAACGGTGGGCTCGACACCCGCCGCGCACTGCAGGCTGCGGCCGCTGGCCAGATCGAGTGCCTGGTGCTGCTCGGCGCCGACCCGATCGCCGACTTCCCCGACACCGACCTCGCCCGTCGGGCACTCGTCGGTGCCCGACGCGTCATCGCGGTCGACACGTTCCTCACCGCCAGCACCCAGTACGCCGATGTCGTCCTGGCTGCCAGCGCATATGCCGAGAAGGCAGGCACCACCACCAACCTCGAGGGTCGCGTCACCACGCTCGCCCAGAAGGTCACCCCCGCCGGCACCAGCCGACCCGATTGGATGATCGCTGCCGGTCTGGCCCAGGCGCTCGGTGCCGATCTCGGCGTCGGGTCGGTCGACGAGCTCACCGAGGCGATCGCCGCGTCGGTGGCCGCTTTCGCCGATGTCACGCCTGCAGCGTTGGCTGCTTCGTCCGACGGTGTGCTCGCTGCGGCGCCCACGACGGTCGGCTCGTTGCCCACCGACACCGTGGCCGTCGCCGACCGCAACAGCTACGACTTCCGGTTGGTGGTCAGCCGCACGCTCTACGATCGAGCCGTGGGGACAGCCAACAGCCCGTCGCTCGCGCATCTGGCACGGAGCAGTGCGTTGCACATGCACCCGCTCGACCTCGAACGGGCCGGTGTCATCGCCGGCGCCGACGTGAAGGTGAGCAGCCCGAAGGCATCGCTCGTGTTGCGCGTCGAACCCGACGACAGCGTGCTGCGCGGCACCGTGTGGGTGCCGTTCAACCAGCCCGGCCCCAACATCGGCGAACTCATCGATTGCACGGCCGCGGTCACCGACGTGCGCGTGGAGAACCTCTGATGCTGGCTCTCGATCCGCTCCTCATCGGCGACATCACCCTCGGTGACGTGCTCATCGTGCTGCTCAAAGTCGTGCTCGTCTTCGTCGTCGGCCTCGTGGCCACGATGTTGATGGTGTGGTTCGAGCGCAAGGTGGTGGCCGGTATGCAGAACCGCATCGGCCCTAACAAGGCCGGCCCCTTCGGCATCCTGCAGACACTGGCCGACGGCATCAAGTTGTTCTTCAAAGAAGACCTCGTTCCCGAGCGAGCCGACCGCTTCGTGTTCAAGTTGGCGCCGTACCTGTCGTTCGTGCCGGCGTTCGTGGTGTGGGCGGTCATCCCGCTCGGTGGCGACTTCAGCAACGGCAAGGACGGCACCGTGGTGCTGTTCGGTCAGCAGACCAAGTTGCAGCTCGCCGACCCGCAGATCGGCGTGTTGTTGTTGCTCGCGCTCAGCGGTATCGCCGTGTACGGCATCATGCTGGCCGGCTGGGCATCGGGCTCGAAGTACCCGCTCCTCGGCTCGGTGCGTGCGTCGGCACAGATGGTCAGCTACGAGGCGGCCCTGGGTCTCAGCCTCGCCTCGGTGCTGCTGCTCGCCGGAACGCTCAGCACCAGCGGTATCGTCGGCGCCCAGAGCGGGTTCACACAGTGGCACCTCGTCTCCACCGGTTTCGTGCCGTTCATCATCTTCCTCATCGCTGCGACGGCCGAACTCAACCGGCCACCGTTCGACCTCGTCGAGGCCGAACAGGAACTCGTCGGCGGGTTCAACACCGAGTACTCGAGCATCCGGTTCGCGTTGTTCTTCCTCGCCGAGTTCATGAACACCATCACGATGAGCGCCGTCATCGTCACGCTGTTCCTCGTTGGCCCGCAGCCGCTGCGCATCGACATCGGCAGCTTCGAATGGGACGGCAACCTCCACCTCGGCCCGCTCAACGGCACGGTGTGGCTGCTGCTCAAGGTGCTGCTGTTCCTGTACGCCTACGTCTGGTTCCGCGCCACGCTGCCACGACTCCGCTACGACCAGCTGATGAACCTCGGTTGGAAAGCACTCATCCCGTTGTCGCTCGCCTGGTTCTTGTTGCTGGCGGTGTTCCGCCTGGCGCAGGAAGAGGGCTGGAACCGTGTCGTCGTGGGTGTCGTGGCCGTCGCCGTCATCGGGCTGTGCGCTGCGATGCTCGGTGGCGCCAGCCGGGTGAGTGCCCGAAATCGTGAACGTGAAGGGGCGATGTACTGATGGGGTACCTCGAGGGATTCGCCGTCACGCTGCGCCAGCACCGCCTCTTCGGCGGCAAGCGGGTCACCACCCAGTACTCGGGTGGCCGCGTCGCCAAGAAGGGCAAGCCGGTCGAGCAGCGCGACGAAAAGATCGACAAGCCCGAGCGCTTGCACGGCCGTCATGTGCTGAACCGCTACGACGACGGCATGGAGAAGTGCATCGGCTGCGAACTGTGCGCCGGTGTGTGCCCGGCCAAGTGCATCTACGTGCGCGGCGCCGACAACGATCCCGAGAACCCCACCTCGCCGGGCGAGCGGTTCGGGTTCGTCTACGAGATCAACTACCTGCGCTGCATCCACTGCGACCTGTGTGTCGAGGCCTGCCCCACCGAGGCCATCACCGAGAGCAAGATGTTCGAGTTCAGCTTCACCAGTCGGCGCGACGCCATCTACACCAAGACCGAGTTGGTGGTCGACGACCAGGGCAAGCCACGCCAGATGCCCTGGGAGGACTGGCGTGAGGGCGAAGACGTGCTGACCAGCGGTTGGATGCGCGCCACTGCTGCGTCGGGCGACTCCGACTTCATCGGCAAGGTGGGCTGGAGCACCGAACTGGGCCACGGCACCCGCGCGCCCGAGCCCGAGCAGGCCGCGGCCGACGTGTCGGTCACGGTTTCGGCGCCGAAGACGGTGCGATCGATCTCGCGCGACGGAGGCCATCACTGATGGAGTTCGTCGTCTTCGTCTGCGCCGCAGCCATGGTGCTCGTCGGGGCGATCGGGGTGATCGTGCGCAAGCACCCGGTCCACGCTGCGCTCAGCCTCGTCCTCACGCTCTTCGGCGTCGCCGTGCTCTTCGTCGCGCAGGAAGCCCACTTCCTCGCGGCGGTGCAGGTGATCGTGTACGCCGGCGCAATCGTCGTGCTGTTCTTGTTCGTCATCATGCTGCTCGGCGTCGACAAGGTCGAGAACATCGAGATCGAGCCGATCCCGGTGCAGCGGCCGCTCGCACTCATCGTCGGCGCCGGCTTGCTGGCCATGCTCGCGACGGCCGTCGTCCAGGCCCGCTCGAGCATCGCCACAGGTACGGGGTCGGGTATCGAGGTCGCCACCACTGGCGACCCCGACAGCAACATCCGCCAGATCGCCCGCAGCCTGTTCAGCGACTACGTCTTCGCCTTCGAACTGGTCTCGGTGCTGCTGGTCGTGGCCGTCGTGGCCACGGTGATGCTCTCGCGCCGGCCCGACAAGATGGGAGGCGCACGATGAGCCTGCTCGCCTTCGAACTGCCCAAGCCCACCGCCACCTGGTACCTGGTGCTCGCCGCGGTGCTGTTCACCGTGGGCGTCGTCGGCGTGATGGTGCGCCGCAACCCGCTCGTGATGTTCATGTGCGTCGAGTTGATGCTGAACGCCGTCAACCTCAGTTTCGTGGCGCTCGCCAAACAGCTCGGCGACATCGGTGGCCAGACCACGGTGTTCTTCGTGATGGTGGTCGCCGCTGCTGAAGTGGTGGTCGGTCTCGGCATCATCGTGGCGATCCTGCGTCGCCGACCGGGTGCCACCGCCGACGACCTGGTGGAGTTGAAGGGCTGACCATGATCGAACTCGCTTGGCTCATCCCTGCCCTGCCGCTGCTCGGCTTCCTGATCATCCTGGTGTTCGGCCGCCGCCTGGGCGACCCGAAGGCCGGCTACCTCGCCTCCGCCATGGTCGGCGCCGCATTCCTCGTCACCGTCGGGGTCTTCGCCGACCTGCTGTCGAAGAGCGCCGAGGAACGGCACCACGTCGTCAACCTGTTCTCGTGGGTGCCCGTCGGCTCGCTCCGCGTCGACCTCGCGTTCCTGGTCGATCCGCTCAGCATCACGATGTGCTTGTTCGTCACCGGTATCGGCGCGCTCATCCATCTCTACGCCGTCGGCTACATGCACGGCGACCCGCGGTTCTCGAAGTTCTTCCTGTACCTGAACCTGTTCGCACTCAGCATGCTGCTGCTGGTGCTCGGCGAGAACCTGCTCGTCACGTTCCTCGGCTGGGAAGGCGTGGGCACCTGCTCGTACTTCCTCATCTCGTTCTGGCACGAGAAGCAGAGCGCCGCGACCGCCGGCAAGAAGGCCTTTGTCACCAACCGCGTCGGCGACTGGGGCGTGATGATGGCGATGTTCCTCGCCTTCCAGGCCGTCGGCACCATCAGCTACAGCGGTATCAACGCCGCAGCCGAGACGGGCGCGCTCAGCCAGACCACCGCCACCGCCATCGCCGTCATGCTGTTCGTCGGTGCCTGCGGCAAGAGCGCGCAGCTGCCGCTCTACATCTGGTTGCCCGACGCGATGGAGGGCCCCACGCCGGTCAGCGCCCTCATCCACGCGGCCACCATGGTCACCGCCGGTGTGTTCCTCATGACGCGTGTCAACCCGGTCATCCACGTCGCTGCCGAATGGGCCGGCTGGCTGATCGCCGTCGTCGGCATCGCCACCGCACTGTTCGCCGCCACCATCGCAGTCGCTCAGAACGACATCAAGAAGGTACTGGCGTACTCCACGGTCAGCCAACTCGGGTTCATGTTCCTGGCGGTGGGCTCGGGTGCCTACGTGGCGGCCATCTTCCACATGGTCACCCACGCCTTCTTCAAGGCGCTGCTGTTCCTCGGTTCGGGTTCGGTCATCCACGGCATGCACCACGAACAGGACATGCGGCGCATGGGTGCGCTCCGCAAGGTGATGCCGGTCACGGCCTTCACGTTCATCATCGGCTGGCTTGCCATCGCCGGTGTGCCGCCGTTCGCCGGGTTCTGGAGCAAGGACGAGATCTTGCTGTACACCCTGGCGAAGAGCCCGGTGCTGTACGTGCTCGGCCTCGTCGCTGCACTGCTCACCGCCTACTACATGACCCGTCAGGTGATCATGGTGTTCTACGGCAAGGCGCGTTGGCACGACGCCCACGACGAGCACGGTGCGCACGGCGATTTCACCCCGCACGAGAGCCCGAAGATCATGCTGTTGCCGCTCGTGGTGCTGGCTGCGCTCAGCACGGTCGGCGGTGCGATGCAGTTGCCGTTCTCGTCCGATCTGCACTTCCTCGAGAAGTGGCTCGAGCCCGTGGTCGAGTTCGGTGAGGCCGACATCTACGGCACCTGGGCGTACGACAACAAGTACCTCTTGCTGGGCATCGCCATCGTCATCGCACTCGTCGGCATCGCCCTGTCGGTGATGGTCTACGGCAAGAAGAAGATCGCCCCGATCGAGCCGAAGGTGCTCGAGCAGGGGTGGTACTACGACAAGTCGATCACGGCCTTCATGGGTGGGCCCGGCCGGCGCATCTTCGACGGCATCGCCTGGTTCGACGCCCACGTCGTCGACGGCGCCGTCAACGGAGTTGCCCGGCTCGTGCGTGGTTCGGCAGGCGGTCTGCGCAAGACCCAGAGCGGCTACGTGCGTCAGTACGCCTCAGCGCTGGGGGTGGCCGTCGTGCTCCTGCTCGTGTGGTTCGTCGTGATCCGGGGGATCATCTGATGGGTTTCCCGATTCTCACCGCACTCGTTGTCGTCCCCGCTGCGGGGGCGCTCGCCGTCGCCCTCTTGTCGAATCGCCGGCCGGAATGGGTGAAGTTGGCGGCAGCGCTGCTCAGCACCATGGTCGGGGCGATGTCGATCTGGGCGCTCACAGCGTTCGAAACCGCCGATGCAGGGTTCCAGTTCGTCAGCAAGCACCCCTGGATCAAGCCCTGGGGCATCTCGTGGCACCTCGGCATCGACGGCATCTCGCTGTTCCTCGTCGTGCTCACGGGCATCTTGTTCCCCCTCGTCATCCTGGGCGTCGATCCGCACCACGACCACAAGCGCTACTTCGCCTGGTTGTTGCTGCTCGAGGCCGGGATGATGGGCAGCTTCCTCAGCCTCGACCTGTTCTTGTTCTTCGTCTTCTTCGAGATCGTCCTCGTGCCGATGTACTTCCTCATCGCCGGCTGGGGCTACGACAACCGCATCTACGCGGCGACGAAGTTCTTCCTCTACACGATGGTCGGCTCGGCGTTCATGCTCGTCGGCATCATCACCACCGCGGTGCTCGGTCGCACCAACGGTGTGGGGCGCATCACCTTCGACCTCGTCGAACTGGCCGAGAAGGCCACCTTCGCGGCATCCACCGGGCGTTGGCTGTTCTTCGCCTTCGCCATTGCGTTCGCTGTCAAGGTGCCGATGTTCCCGCTGCACACCTGGCTTCCCGATGCGCACACCCAGGCGCCCACCGGTGGCTCGGTCATCCTGGCCGGCGTCATGTTGAAGCTCGGCACCTACGGCCTGCTGCGGTTCGGGCTCTACCTCTTCCCCGAGGCCGCCCACTGGAGCCGGTCGTTGTTCCTCACCCTGGCCACCATCGGCATCATCTACGGCGCCATCGCCGCCACCATGCAGAAAGACCTCAAGCGGCTCGTCGCCTATTCGTCGGTCGCACACCTTGGCTTCATCGTGCTCGGTACGTTCGCGTTCACCTCGCAGGCCATCAGCGGTGGGGTGATGCAGATGATCAACCACGGTGTCAGCACCGGCGCGCTGTTCTTGCTCGTCGGCATGATCTACGAGCGCCGCCACACCCGTCAGATCGCCGAACTGAACGGCCTGCAGAAGGTGGCGCCCATCTTCGCGGGTGTGTTCATGGTGGTGATGCTCTCGTCGATCGGTGTGCCCGGCTTGAACGGGTTCGTCGGCGAGTACCTGGTGCTCATCGGGTCGTTCCTCACTGCACGGTGGTGGACCGTCGTGGCTGCCACCGGTGTCATCCTCGCGGCGCTCTATCTGCTGTGGGCATACCAGCGTGTGTTCCACGGCGAACCCGACGAGGCCAACAAGGGGTTCCGCGAGATCCGCCTCACCGAATTCGCCACGCTGGCGCCGCTCCTCGCACTCATCGTGTTCTGCGGTGTGTACCCCAAGCCGATGCTCGATCGCATCGAGCCCAGTGTGAAAGCGCTCATCACCCATGTGAGCGAGCGCACCGGCTACACCGAGCCCGAGGTGCCCGCCGCCCCGGCCGGTGAGGCACTCGACCAGGAGGCACAGCCGTGATCGCCGCCGACACGCTCTCCGGCCCGCCGATCGACTGGTTCGCGCTCACTCCCCTGCTCATCTTGCTGGGCGGCGGACTGGTGCTGCTCGTGGTGGGTGCGCTCACGCCGCGGTGGCCGCGCGGGCTGTACGCCTTCGTCACTGCCTGCACCGCCGGTGCGGCACTGGTGATGTGCACCATGCTGTGGGACGACGTCACCGACGAGGGTGCTCGCACCCTGATCGGCGAGGCGTTGGTGCTCGACGGGTTCGCGATGTTCGCATCGATCACGATCTGCGTAGCGATCATCCTGGTCTCGATGGTGACCGCCGACTATCTGCAACGTGAGGATCTCGACGGCCCCGAGGTGTACGCCCTGTTCCTCATGGCCGCCATCGGTGGCATCGTGATGGCCAGCGCCAACGATCTGCTGGTGCTGTTCCTCGGCCTCGAGGTGCTGTCGATCGCGCTCTACGTGCTGGCAGCGAGCCACCGGCGGCGCATCCAGAGCCAGGAGAGCGGCCTCAAGTACTTCGTGCTCGGTGGCTTCTCGTCGGCATTCTTCCTGTACGGCGTCGCCTTGGTCTACGGCGCGAGCGGCACCACCAACATCGGGCGCATCGTCGAGCACTTCGCCTCGACGGTGCAGACCCAGCGCACCGACGCGTTGGTGCTCGCGGGTGTGGCCCTGCTCATCGTGGGGCTCGCCTTCAAGGTGGCGGCGGTGCCATTCCACTTCTGGACACCCGACGTCTACCAGGGTGCACCCACGCCCGTCACCTCGTTCATGGCCTCGGTCGGCAAGACCGCTGCGTTCGCCGCAATGCTGCGTGTGCTGGTGTACACCCTTCCCCAGTGGAGCGACGACTGGCGGCCGGCCATCTGGCTCATCGCCGTCGTCACGCTGGTCGTCGGTTCCACCCTCGCAGTGGTGCAGACCGATGTGAAGCGCATGCTCGCCTACTCGTCGATCAGCCACGCCGGGTTCATTCTCGTCGGTGTCGAGGCAGCAGCCCATACGGCCGGCACCGCCGACCCGGGCCGCGGCGTGTCGTCGTCGCTGCTGTATCTGCTGCTCTACTCGGTGCTGGTCATCGGTACGTTCGCCATCGTCACCCTGGTGGCCCGCACCGGCGACGGCCAGACCGACATCGGCGCCTTCCGGGGCCTGGGCCGTGCCAAGCCGGCGCTCGCCCTGGGCATGACCGTGCTGCTGCTGGCGCAGGCCGGTGTGCCGCTCACCTCGGGCTTCGTCGCCAAGTTCGGTGTCATCCAGGCCGCCGTCGACGAGCACAGTTACGCCATTGCCATCATCGCGATGGTCGCCTCGGTCATCGCGGCATTCCTCTACCTGCGGATCATGATCAGCATGTGGGCCACCGATCCCGAACCGGGCGACGACAGCCGCGAAGCCGTCCGCATCCCGTTGTCGACCGGTCTGGCCATCACGGCAGCCGTGGGCTTCACGCTGGTGGTGGGGTTCGCTCCGGGCTGGGTGGTGTCGGCGTCGCAGCACGCCACCGCCATCGTCCGCTCCGCCCTCCCCTGACGACCCCGTCCCAGCCCGGCCCCGCCAGGCTCCACTCCAGCCGCCCATCCTGCGTGTGTGAGCAGATCCCCGTACCACTCGGCTCCGCTCGCAAACGCTCGGATCGCCCTGCTGCGTGTGTGAGCAGATCCCCGTAGCACCCGGCTCCGCTCACAAACGCAGATGACCGGGCGGCCGGCCAGGGGAGGGCCTTCAGGCTCGGGCGAGGCGGTGGGCGCGGGCGCGGGCGATGAAGGTGTCGAACAGGCGCTGCTGCGCAGGCTCGGCCGAGGTGGTGTCTTCGGGGTGCCATTGCACACCGACCACCCAGCTCGCACCGGTGAACTCGACGGCCTCGACCAGGCCGTGCTCGTCGTGGGCCACCGGTACCACGCCGTCGCCCAACCGGTCGAGCCCCTGGTGATGCACCGAATAGCAGTGGCGCAGCGCCGTGGTGCCCAGTGCCGCCGCCAGCAGCGAACCCTCGGCCACCACGATCGGGTGCTCGCTCATCCAGTGCCCCTCGGCATCGAGGTCCTGTACCAGGGTGCCGCCCTGGGCGACGTTCAACACCTGCATGCCGCGGCAGATCGCCAGCACCGGCATGTCGCGGGCGATGGCAGCACGCACCATCGCCAGATCGAACTCGTCGTGCAGGCTCACCATGCCGTACAACGAATCGGTGACGGGCTGCTGGCCGTACCGGTGGGGTTCCACGTCGCCGCCACCCGGTAGCAGCAGCCCGTCGAGTTGATCGAGGTAGTGGTCGGCCATCTGCGGGGCACGTGGCAACGGTGGTAGCAGCACGGGCAGGCCACCGGATGTGGCGACCGCTCGACTGTAGGGCTGGCTGCTCGAGAACGCATCGCGGCGGCCTTCGTCGGCGAATGACAGCACCCGTCCGATGATGCCGATCAGCGGTGGGCGATCGTTCACCGCGCCACCTGACGGAGGAGTTCGTCGAACAGCACCTGCTGCTGCGGATCGCTGTCGGCCGTGTCCTCCGGGTGCCACTGCACGCCCACGAACCATCTCGCGTCGTCGACCTCGAACCCCTCCGGCATGCCGTCGTCGGCGGTGGCGGTGAGGGTGAGACGGTCGCCCAGGCGAGCCACGGCCTGGTGGTGCACGCTGTGGCAGGCCTGGGCCCGGGTGCCGCCGATGGCGGCTGCCAGCCGACTGCCTGCGGCGATCTCCACCGGGTGCTTGCGCAGCCAATGATCCTCCGACCCGATGTGCTGCACGAGGGTTCCACCCAGCGCCACGTTCATCACCTGCATCCCGCGGCAGATCGCCAGTGTGGGCAGGTCGGCTTCGAGGGCGGCGCGCACAACGGCCAACTCCACCTCGTCGTGCTCGGGGACGATGCCGTACAACTGCTCGGCCGAGGGTTCCTCGCCGTAGCGACGCGGGTCGACATCGCCGCCGCCGTGCAGCACCAGCGCATCGACACGCCCGAGCAGGTCCTGCGCCCGGTCGGCGAGCGCAGTGATGGGTGGCAGCATCACGGGGACACCGCCGGCACGCTCGACGGCTCGGAAGTAGGTCTGCCCGGCGGCGAAGGCGGGGCCACGAACGCCCTTGGCCTCGGGGCTGAGTCGGCCGACGATCAACACGAGTGGTGCCACCTGCCCATTCTGGCTTACCGGCCCGCTGTTTCCGTAGCCCCGACGAGGGCTGTCAGAATCGCTGTGTGACCTCCTCCATCGTTCTGCGCAACCCCGCATCCACCGAGTCGATCCGCGAGCTCGAACTCGCCGATGCCGCAGCCGTCGATCGTGCAGTCGCCCGCGCCGCTGCGGCTGGCCCGGGTTGGCGGGCAATCGCCCCGGCCGACCGCGCCCGGTTGATGCGCCGCTTTGCCGACACCGTTGCTGCCCACGCCGACGAACTCGCCGCCCTCGAGACCGCCAACATGGGCATGCCGGTGGGGAACAGCACGTGGTGCGCCAACGCCGTGGCCGACGTGCTGCACTACTTCGCCGGCGCGGTCGACAAGCACACCGGCGCCACCATTCCAGTGGCCGGTGGCGTGAACATGACGTTCCACGAGCCGCTCGGCGTGGTGGGCCTCATCACACCGTGGAACTTCCCGATGCTGATGGCGTCGTGGAAGATCGGGCCCGCCCTCGCCGCGGGCAACACGGCGGTGCTGAAGCCGGCTGAGATCACCCCGCTCACCACCATGCGCATCGCCGAGTTGGCGCTCGAGGCCGGCATCCCCGACGGGGTGCTGAACGTGGTGGTGGGCACCGGTGCCGAGGCCGGCTGGCGGCTGGTCGAACACCCCACCGTGCGCAAGGTGGCGTTCACCGGCTCCACCGCCGTGGGCAAGCGAATCATGGCGGGGTGTGCCGAGCAGGTGAAGCGGGTCACCCTCGAGTTGGGTGGGAAGAGCGCCAACATCGTGTTCGCCGACGCCGATGTCGACGCTGCAGCAGCGGCGGCACCGGGTGCCGTGTTCGACAACTCGGGCCAGGACTGCTGCGCCCGCAGTCGCGTGCTGGTGCAGCGATCGGTGCTCGACCGGTTCATGGAGGGCTTCGTCGCGTCGGCGGCAGCCTTCACGGTGGGCGACCCCACCTCGCCCAACACGGCGATGGGCCCGCTCGTCACCGAACAGCATCTCGCCCGCGTCCGCTCGTTCACCGACGGCCTCGACACCGTGTTCACGGGTTCGGTTCCCGACGGGCCCGGCTACTGGCACCCGGTGATGATCGCCTTGGCCGCCGATCAATCAGCCCGCATCTGCCGCGACGAGGTCTTCGGCCCGGTGGCGGTCGTCATCCCGTTCGACGACGAGGCCGACGCAATTCGGCTCTGCAACGACAGCGAGTACGGCCTGTCGGGCTCGATCTGGACCGGCGACGGCTCGCGCGCGATGCGGGTGGCTCGGGCGATGGAGGCCGGCACCATCAGTGTCAACTCCAACAGCTCGGTGCGCTACTCCACACCGTTCGGTGGTTTCAAGCAGAGCGGCCTCGGCCGCGAGCACTCGATGACCGTGCTCGACCACTACACCGAACTGAAGAACGTCTTCATCGCCACCGGCGCCTGAGCGCGTCCACCGCCTAGGGTGAGGACATGCGTGCCCTGCTGATCGCCAACGCACTCGACGCCGACCCCGGCTTCGTCGGCAACCGCTTCCGGCACCACGGCTTCGCCTTCGCCGAGTGCCACCGCGAGCACCCCGAGGAATGGCCTGGTCTCGACGGCATCGACCTGGTGCTGATGCTGGGCAGCGAGTGGAGTGTCTACTGGCCCGAGCTGGCGCATCCGGTGGCCGCCGAGTCGGCGCTCATCCAAGAGGCCGACCGTCGTGGCATCCCGCAGTTCGGCATCTGCTACGGCAACCAGATCATGGCGCACGCCCTCGGGGGCACCGTCGAGCGCGCCCGCGAGCCCGAGATCGGGTGGTACCAGGTGGTGAGCGACCTGCCCGAGGCGATCGCTCCCGGCCCGTGGATGCAGTGGCACTACGACGTGGTCACCGTGCCGCCTGCGGCCGAGGAACTCGCCCGGAGCGTGGTGGGCCCCCAAGCCTGGCGGCTGCGCAAGAACTTCGCCACGCAGTTCCATCCGGAGGCCACCGAGACCATGTTGACGCGCTGGACCGCCGGGGGTGGTGCCGACGAACTCGAGCGCATCGGCTCGTCGCGCGACCAGTTGCTGGCCGAGACACGCGCGGCGGTGGTCGAGAGCCGCGAGCACGCCGAGCACCTCGTCGACTGGTACCTCGGCAGCATGTGAATTCGTGACCGGCGCTGCGTGCTAGAAACAGGCAACGCCGCAGCGCCTCGGGGGAGGATCGCCGCGACGGGGGAACACACACCGGCCTTCCAAGGGGGGATCCATGTCCGACGTCGTCGACGACGACCGCGCACACCTGCACTCGCTCGGGTACGCGCAAGAACTCAAGCGAGGAATGGGGACGTTCAGCAACTTCGCCATCAGTTTCTCGATCATCTCGATCCTGGCCGGTGGTTTCACCAGCTTCTGGATCGGTGCCATCTACGGTGGACCGCTCGTCATCACCCTCGGCTGGGTGATCGTCGGCCTGATGGCGCTGTTCGTCGGCATGTCGATGGGCGAGATCTGCTCTGCCTATCCGACCGCAGGCGGCCTGTATTTCTGGTCGGCGAAACTTGCCCGGAAGAACAATGCCCTGTGGGCCTGGTTTGCGGGCTGGTTCAACTTCATCGGTCAGATCGGCGTCATCGCATCGGTCGATTACGCGCTGGCGAACTACATCGTCGCGTTCGTCAACCTCTACGGCGACGGCGAGCCGGTGATCGAGCCGAAGGCCGGGCCACTGTTCCTGGTGTTCCTCGGCGTCCTGATCGTGCACGGACTGCTGAACACCTTCAGCGTGAAGCTGGTGAAGCTGCTCGGCGACATCAGCGTGTGGTGGCACGTCGTGGGTGTGGTGATCATCTTCGTCGTCCTGTTCGCCGGGCCGGACCAGAAGCAGGGTTTCGGATACCTCTTCGAGTATCAGAACAACAGCGCGTGGTCGGGTGGCTTCAGCACCCTCTACGTCTTCTTCATCGGATTCCTGCTCGCGCAGTACACGATCACCGGGTTCGACGCATCGGCCCACGTGAGCGAGGAGACCGTGGGTGCCCGCATCAATGCCCCGAAGGCGATCGTTCGCTCGATCTACATCTCGGCAATTGCTGCGCTGGTGTTGAACTGGGGCTTCCTGCTCGCGGTCCAGAGCGTCGATGGCAAGGACCGTCTCGGTGAGATCGCCAACACCAACTTCATCACGGCTCCCGTCGCGATCTTCGCCGAGTCGGGCATCAGTACTGCGCTCGTGAAACTGCTCGTGTTGATCTCGGTGGTGGGCCAGTTCTTCTGCGGCCTCGCTTCGGTGACCGCCAACAGTCGGATGATCTACGCCTTCAGTCGCGACGGCGGTCTGCCCGGATCGAAGTTGTGGCACCGCATCAACCCGAAGACTCGAACGCCAACGAACGCCGTCTGGCTGGGTGTGGTGGTGTCGGCTGTGGTGGGCGCCCTGTCGCTCATCCAGAAAGACGGCTACTCCGTGGCCTTCTTCGCCCTCACGGGTATCTGCGTGGTGGGTCTGTACATCAGCTACGTCATCCCGATCTTCCTGCGGCTGCGCAACCCCGACTTCGTCCAGGGTCCGTGGAACCTCAAGGGCTACAGCAAGATCGTTGGCTGGATCTCGGTCGTCTGGGTGGTCTTCATCTCCATCCTGTTCGTCTCGCCGCTGTTCCCGCAGTGGCGCTGGTGGAACAGCGACGAAGTGAACTCGGCCAACTTCACCGGTCCGATGATCCTGCTGGCGTTCGTGGGTGTCGGCCTCTGGTGGGTCGCCTCGGCGAAGAAGTGGTTCACGGGACCGAAGGTGCAGGGATCGCCCGAGGAACTGGCAGCCATCGAGCGCGAGCTCGACGCACTCGAGCACGGCACCCTCTGACACGAACCGGATCGACCGGCCACCCCCGTTCGATCACGAGACACCGACGATGGGCCGGCCTTCGGGCCGGCCCATTCGCGTCCTGGGTGGGATGTGATGGGTGGGATGGGATGAGTGGGATGGGATGAGTGGGATGTGCTGGGTCGGGTGTGGCGGCAGCCAGCATCGAACGGGTCCGCCAGGCCGAGTTCGGGCGGTGCGACGTGATGAGCGGCGTTTCCGAAGGCATCTTCATCGACCCAGCATGCAGTGGCACCCTGGTGTGGTGACGGCACCCCGGCACTGCGGGGGCGTCAGTGGTGGCGGCCGCGCAGGAACCCTCGCCACCCGATCTGATCCGGAGGCCACCTGGTCGATGCTCGGTCGTCGTCACTCGTTGGTTGCTCGTCGGTGAACGACAGTTGCGAGCACACCGAGCTTCTCGTCGGTTGCTTCATCGAATTCCTCTGACCGTCAGGTTCGCGGGCCTGCGGGTGTCGGGTACGATCTGGATCGGTGAGCCGCAAAGCCTGTTCGGCGCAAGTCGTTCGATAACCGTGTTCGTGCTCATCTCGCTCCATGGGGTTGCGGCGCTGGTTGCGTTCACCGTTGGTCGTCGTCGCCCGCTGGTCGGCGTACTCGGGGGCATGTTGGTGTTTGCCGCGACGGCGACGACAGCCGCCGTCTGGAGCAGCGGAGCCGATACGCCGCGATTCGAGCAGTGGACCTGGGTCGGCGACCTGGGACTGATGATGAGCCTCCGTCTCGACGGTTTCGCCGTCCTGATGGTGATGCTCATCGCCGTCCTCGGTCTGGCAGTGCTGGCCTACTCGGTGTCGTACTTCGAGCCAGACGACACGTACCGTCGCTTCGTTGCGCTGTTCACTGCGTTCGCAGGAGCGATGACCGGTCTCGTCCTGAGTGCCGATCTGTTCAGCATGTTCGTCTTCTGGGAACTCACATCGCTGTGTTCCTTCCTGTTGATCGGCCTGAACGACACGTCATCGGTGGCGCGAGCGAGCGCGCTCCGGGCGCTTCTCGTCACCGGCGCAGGTGGCCTCTGCCTGCTCGGTGGCGTGGGTCTGTTCCAAGTGGTAGCGGGTACGAGTTCATTCGCCGAACTGGCGTCTGCGCCACCGTCGGGAACGGCCGTCGACGTGGCGCTCGTGCTGGTTCTCGTCGGTGCGTTCACCAAATCGGCCCAGTTCCCGTTCCATTTCTGGCTTCCTGGTGCCATGGCGGCGCCCACACCGGTGAGTGCCTATCTGCACTCGGCCACGATGGTGAAAGCGGGCATCGTGCTGATGGCCCGGATGGCGCCGGTGTTCGGTGACCATGGGTGGTGGCGTTGGCCGGTGGTGCTCGCTGGCGGCATCACCATGCTGCTCGGCGGGGCTTGTGCGTTGCGTCAGACCGATGCAAAGTTGTTGCTCGCACACAGCACCGTGTCGCAATTGGGTCTCTTGACCATGCTCGTGGGCATCGGAGTGCCGGGCGCGACCTACGCAGGCGTGGCTCACCTCACTGCACACGCCGTGTTCAAAGCCGGACTGTTCCTCGGCGTCGGGGCGGTCGACCACGCGACGGGCACCCGCGATCTCCGTCGACTGAGTGGTGTGGGGCGACAGCTGCCAGTGGTGGCGGTGATGACCACGCTTGCCGCAGCGTCGATGGCGGGTCTCATCCCGTTGTTCGGGTTCGCGACGAAGGAAAAGGGCCTGGTGGCGTTGCTCGATGCCGATATCGGCGCAGCCGGGGTGCTGGCGCTCGCGTTCGTTGTGGTGGGGTCGGTGTTGTCGGCGGCGTACAGCGCCCGCCTGGTCATCGGTCTCTTCGCCACGAAGCCGGGTCGAGCGGTGACGGAGGTACGCCATCGCCCCGATGGACTTCTGATGGCCCCGGTGGTGGCCAGCGCTGTCGTATCGCTGGTGGCAGGCCTGGCTGCTGCGACGGTGGGCGGGTGGCTGCTCGGGCCCGCACAGTCGCTCGATCCGGTGAGCACGGGGAAGTTGGCGCTCTGGCCGGGCGTGAACACTGCACTTGTCATCTCGTTCACGGTGGTGATCGTCGGTGCGCTCATCGGTCGAGCCGTCCCGCTCGAGGCGCTGCCACGGCAGCAACGGCTGTCGGGGGAGGCGGCGTATCAGTGGCTGTACGACGGCTTGCTCGATGGCTCGCGGCGGGTGACGGCGGTGAGCCAGAGCGGCTCACTCCTGGTGTACCTCGTCGTGGTGTCGGGCATCGTCGCCGTTGCCCTGCTTGCTGCGGTCCTGGCAGATCCAGGTGCCGGCCTCGACCAATTGGTGCTCGCCGACTCGCTCGCCCAGGCGGTGGTCGTGGTGCTCGCGATCGGCTGTGCCCTCGCGGTGGTGTACACCCGCTACCGCTTCATGTCGGCGTTGCTGCTCGGCGGAGTCGGCTTCGGCTGCTCCGTCATCTTCGCGCTCTACGGTGCTCCCGATCTGGCCCTCACCCAGGTGCTGGTGGAGACGCTCACGATCGTGGTGTTCCTGCTCGCGTTGCGTCGGATGCCGCGGCACTTCGATCCGGCTCCGTCGTGGGCTCCGCGAGCGCTACGGCTCGCTATCGCCGGTGCGGTCGGTGTGGGCGTTGCACTGTTCATGGTGATGGTCGGTGACGCCCGCCAGGCCCCGTCGAGCGGCGAGGTGTACGCGGATCTCTCGGTGCCCGAGGCAGGTGGCCGCAACATCGTGAACGTCATCTTGGTCGACTTCCGCGGGTTCGACACGATGGGGGAGATCACCGTGCTCGCCGTGGCGGCGCTCGGCGTAGTGAACTTGGTGCGCCGGGCGCACCAGGCCAACCGCAGGCGAATTGTCGATGACGGCGGTGGGTCGTGATCGGGCGTCGATCGCTGGTCCTCGACGAAGTCGACCGCTGGCTGTTCCACGTGATCCTGCTCGTGTCGGTGTACCTCGCCTTCCGAGGCCACAACGCTCCTGGCGGCGGCTTCGCGGGCGGGATGGTGGCTGGCTGTGCGTTCGTGCTCCGCTTTCTGGCTCGTGGCGCAGCGGCCGTGTCGTTGGCGCTCCGTGTTGCTCCGACCGCGCTGATCGGTACGGGCATGCTGGTCGCCGTGGGCACGGCGGCGGCGCCATTGTTCGGTGGTGCGCCGTTGCTCGAGTCGACCATCTGGAAGCTCGACCTTCCGGTGGTGGGCCAGGTGAAACTGGTGTCGTCGGCAGTGTTCGACATCGGCGTCTATCTGCTCGTGGTGGGCGTCGTAGTGGCGGTTGTCTCAGCGCTCGGCTCCGAGGCGAGCGACGACATCGTGGTCGGCGAACATGGCGAGGCGGCAACATGAGCGCTGCGCTCGTCGTGCTGGTGGCGGTGCTGTTCTCGACGGGCACCTACCTCGTGATGCACCGCTCGCTCACTCGCATCGCGCTCGGCGTGGGCCTGCTCGGGAACGGTGTGAACGTGCTCATTGTGACCGCCGGTAGTCGACCCGGCGAACCGCCGATCGTCGGTCGTGACGGCACCCCGACCGATTCTGTGCCGCAGGCTCTGGTGCTCACGGCCATCGTCATCGGCTTCGCCCTCGTCGCCTTTCTTCTCGCCCTCGCCTGGCGGAACTGGACGCTCGACGGTAACGACATGGTGGAAGACGATGTGGAGGACCGGCGAGTGGCGCGCTCGTCTGACGATTCGACTCGCAGCGCTCTCGGTATCCCGCATCACGAGGACGTCGAGACATGAACGTGGTGCTGGCCCTCCCGTTGGTGGCGCCACTGATGGGTGCCGCGCTGTCGATCATCGTGCGTCGCCGAGCGGTGCAGCGATGGGTCAGTTTCACCGCGCTCACTGCCTCGCTCGGCGCAGCGATCGTCGTCGTGGTCCGGGTCGTGGTCGACGACGAGATCCTCGTCAGCCGGCTCGGCGGCTGGCCGTCAGCGGTGGCGATCACCTTGGTTGCCGATCGTCTGGCCGCGCTGATGCTGGGTGTGGCCGTGCTGGTGTTGTGCATCGTGCTCGCTTTCGCCATCGGTCAGCGTGCCTCCGATGAACGCTCCGCCTTCTACCATCCCACCTATCTGGTGCTGGCGGCCGGAATCGCCCAAGCCTTCCTGGCGGGCGACCTGTTCAACCTGTTCGTTGCGTTCGAACTGCTCCTCATGGCGAGTTACGTCCTGCTCACGCTCGAGGGAACCGAGGCGCAGATCCGTGCGGGCACTACGTATGTGGTGCTGAACGTGCTGGAGTCGATGGTGTTGCTCACTGCGGTCGGGCTGGTGTTCGCGGCCGCAGGTACGGTGAGCATGGCGGAGTTACCCGCTCGCCTTGCCGAGCTTCCCGACTCGGTGCGGATGGGGTTGCATCTGCTCCTGCTGGTCGCCTTTGGCATGAAGGCGGCAGTGTTCCCTCTGTTCTTCTGGCTCCCCGACGCCTACCCGACTGCTCCGAGTTCGGTGACGGCGGTGTTCGCTGGCCTGCTCACCAAGGTGGGTGTCTACGCACTGTTGCGCACCGAGACCTTGCTGTTTCCCGACTCGTCGTCGACGCTGCTGCTGGTGGTGGCGGGCACGACCATGGTGATCGGCGTACTCGGAGCCATCTCCCATGTAGAGATGAAGCGCATCCTCAGCTTCCACATTGTGAGTCAGATCGGGTACATGGTGATGGGGATCGCCATCGGCGGTGAAGCTGCGCTCGCTGCCACGGTGTTCTACCTGCTCCACCACATTCCGGTGAAGAGCTCGCTGTTCCTGGTGCAGGGCATCGTCGAACGGGAGACGGGAACGAGTGCCTTCGACCGAGTCGGCGGTCTCGCTCGGCGGTCGGGCATCCTGGCGGCGATGTTCCTCGTACCGGCGCTCAGCTTGGCGGGTCTGCCACCCTTCTCGGGGTTCCTCGCCAAGTTCGCGCTGGTGAGGGCCGGTCTCGATGCCGGTGCCTACGTGATCGTGGCGGTGGCGCTGTTGGCGAGTCTGCTGACGCTCGTGTCGATGACGAAGATCTGGACGGGGGTGTTCTGGGGAGAGGTGATGCCGAGCCCCGCGCCGGGCCGGATCGGTGTGCTCCGCCATCACCGGCTGATGACGACGGCAGCGCTGGTGATGATCGGCGCCACCGCGGTGATCGCCGCACTGGCGGGTCCGCTGTACGCGTATGCCACCGATGCCGCGGCGCAGCTGGTCGATCCGGCGTTGTATGTGAAGGCGGTGTTGGAATCGTGATCATGAAGGCGATTGCGCTGCTCGTGATCTGGATGGCGCTCTGGGGTGACGTGAGTGTCGCCAACCTGGTATCGGGCGTCGTGCTCGTCGGGCTGCTCGCTGTGCTCTTCCCCGGTACCCAGGGGTACGGACACCGGCTGCGGCCGCTCGGTGCACTGCGACTGGTGAGAGCGGTGTTGTGGAGTCTGATGGTGTCGACCTGGCGAGTCGCGCTCGCGGTGCTCCGCCCCACGCCCGATCGGGTGCGCGCCGAAGTCGTCTCGGTACCGCTGATCACTCGTTCGCCGCTCGTTGCTGCAGTGGTCGCGAATTCGATCACGCTCACACCAGGAACAATGACGGTCGACGTCGATCTGACCGAGCTCACGATCCAGGTTCATGTGCTCGGGCGGGTCGATCACGAGGAGTTCCGCCGCAGCATCGTTGCGCTGGAGCAACTGGTCATCGGAGCCGTCGGCCCGGGGATCGTCCGATGAGCTGGGCGTTCGGCGCGGCGTTGGCGTTGGTGCTGTTGGCGGCACTCGTGCTTGTCGTGTCGATCGTGCGGCCCACGAGCCTCGGCGACCGTGCGGTGGCATTCGACGCTTTGACTTCGCTCATCACGTGCGGCCTCCTCATCGCGGCAGCCGGGACGGGCGACGGGTTGCTGCTCGAGGTCGCGCTGGTCTTCGGGCTGCTCGGCTTCTTCGGTTCGGTCACTGTGGCACGGTTCATCGAGCGGAGCGGCTCGTGAGCGCAGTGCTCGACGGGTTGTCGGCCGTGTTCGCCGTAGTGGGGGCGTTGCTCACCGTGGTGGCCGCCATCGGCCTGTTGCGCCTCGGCGACACTCGATCGCGGATGCATGCTGCCACCAAACCAGCCACGCTCGGCGTGCTCAGCTGCGCCGTCGCGGCGGTGCTGCAGCTCGACTCGCTGAGCGACGTGTCGAAAGTGGTGGTCATCGTGGTCGTGCAGTTCGTCACTGTTCCGGCGGGTGCGCACATGCTGGCACGTGCCATCTCGAGGTCGTCCACCGACGGGTGAGATCGTCGTCGACGGACGGGGTCGAGGCCTAGCGGTCCACCGCACGCGCCGCATCGTCGAGCCACTGCTCGAACGCTGGCGCAGCGACCAGTCGTTCGCAGTTGCCCAGTCGTTCGTCGGCGTAGGCGACGAAGTCGGTGTCGAGGGTGCTGATGGCCTGTTGCACCACGGCCCACATGCCCTCTCGGAACTCGCTCATCACCTTCATCAAGGCCAACCGGGCGAGGTGGGCGTGAGAGATGGTGCCGAAGTACAGGCGCAGCAACTCCTCCTCGGCCTCGGGAGACAGGCCGGCGTTCACGCTGAGGTTGCCGAGGTCGAAGAACACGTCGTTCATGCCGGCGTACTCGAAGTCGAGCAGCCATACCCGCGCGTCGTCGCCCTCGCCGAACAGCACGTTGCCGGGCAGGAGGTCGTTGTGGCACGGCACCGGCGGCATCGGGTCGGCCTGGAATGCGCGCTCGATACGGCGACTCTGCTGGTGTAGCCGCTCGTACGCCGACGGGGCCATCACTCCATGCGCCGTTGCGTCGCGGGCGTGCCACTCGACGACGCGGTGGATGGGGAACGCGCCGCGCAACGGCCCGCTGCCGTGCAGGCGCTTCAATAGGGGCACCACGTCGCCGAGGCGTTCCGCGAACTGCTCGTCGCTCAGGTGGTGGCCCGGCATGTAGGCCGTGATGAGTGTGCCCACCTGGGGGAGTTCGCCGAGCACGGCCGGCCCGATACCGAGTTCGGCGGCTCGCCGTGCGGCGTCGGCTTCGTTGGCACGGTCGATGCCCAGCAGTTCGGTGCGCTCCCCGGGCAGCCGCACCACGAACTCGCGTCCGTCGGCGCTCACCACGAAATTGCGGTTGGTGATACCGCCATGAAGGGGTCGGACATCGAGGTCGAGGCCCTCCCACTGGGGGACGCGGGCGATCAACTCCTCCACGGCGCCGCTCGACATGCCCTCTGGTGTAGCACGCAGGAGGTGGTTCAGTGGGCGACCTCGCGGGCCGCGACCTGGCGATACACCTGCTCGATCGCTTCCACCAAGCGCTCGGGATCGAACGTCGATGCTGCCACGGCACGGCCTGCGGCACCGATGGCAGCGGCTCGATCCGGGTGGGTCAGCAAGTCGATCAGGGCTGCAGCGAACGCCTCGTCGTCGCCCACCGGGACGATCCGTGCGTCGCGGCCGTCGGTGAGATGCCGGACGACGGTGCCCACTGCGGTGGTGACGAGCGGCCGTCCGAGTGTCAGGCATTCGGCGACAACGAGGGGAGACCCTTCCCAGCGCGACGAGAGTGCCACCACGTCGGCCGCCTGCATCTCGTCGGCCGGATTCGGTCGGTGGCCTGCGAACGTCACCACATCGGCGAGTCGCAGTCGGTCGCGCTCGGCCTCGAGGAGCGCTCGGTCGGGGCCGTCGCCCACCATCACGGCCCTCACCCGGGGAACCTCGACGCGAACACGGCTCATCGCCCGTAGGAACATGCCCAGATCCTTCTGCGGGTGGTGCCGGGCAACCACGACGACGAACGGCTGGTCGGGTTCGATGCCGTACTCGGCGCGCACCTCGGCCGCCGGACGAGTGGGCTGCCGCCTCGGCGACACGGGCAGCACGAACGTCTTTCGGTCGGCGGGCACGAGCCCGGTGAGGTGCCGGGCGATCTCGTCGCTGATGACGACGACGTGATCGACGCGGCGCAGGATCGAGCGCTCGACACGGCCGAGCACCCCGGCGCTCAGGCCGGCCGTGGTGCCCGAGACGAGGTTGTGGACGGTGAGGAGCACCGGTGGCCGGGGCCGAACGCCGAGCGCTACGAATGCGGCCTTCAGCCCGTGGGCATGCAACACGTCGAACGGGGTGGGGGCGAGCAGGGCACGCAACCGGGCCCGCGCCGCGCGGAGGTGGCGCGGGTTCCACCCACTGGGAACCGGTACGACGGCACCTTGTCCACCGACTCCGGCCATCACGCCGTCCGGACCCGCCACGACGACATGCCATCCACGGCCGGCGAGCCGTCTGGCGAGCTCGGCCACGTGGGCGCGGATGCCTCCGGTCGACGGCCCGAGCAGTTCGAGCACCGACTCGGTGCGCCCTGGTGTGCCGCAATCGGTTCGGCTGTCGCTGTCGGGCACGACCTAGATGTAGCACGCGGTACGAACGTCCAGGCCGATCACCTCGTCGGAGCCGTCGCATGCGCCTAACCTCGGGCAATGGCGACTTCCGGTCCGTGCCCTCCGTTGAACGGTCCTGCGGTGCCGTTCACACTGCTGTTCGACGACGACCGCTCCGATGGCGCCGGGCTCCCCGAGCAGTTCCGTCGTGCGTACGCCGGCGAGTGGGCGCTGCCCGAGGCGGTCGATCGCCCGTACACCACCATCAACTTCGTCGTGTCGCGCGACGGCCGCATCTCGTACGCCGAGCCGGGCGACGTGGGCGGGGCCTCGGTGTCGGAGGGTTCCTCGGCCGACATCTGGGTGATGCAACTGCTGCGCGCCCGGTGCGATGCAGTGCTCATCGGCGACGGCACCGTGCGCGCCGAGAGCGACCACCGCTGGACCGTCGAGTACCTCGGTGGTGCCGACGCCCCTGCGTTCACCTGGTTGCGCGCGGCCGAGGGTCGTCGCCCGGTGCCGCTGCAGGCCATCTGCTCGCTCACCGGCGCCATCGAGCGCGACTGGGCCGTCGTGGCCGACGAGTCGTTCGAGCTGCTGGTCGCCACCACGACGGCCGGGGCCGACGAAGCCCGCCGCCGTCTGGCGGGTCGGCCCAATGCCGAGGTCGTGGCGTTCGGCGCCGACCGGGTCGACACCGCCCGCCTCGGAGCCTGGTTGCTCGCTGAACGGCAGGTCACCTCGTTGCTGTGCGAAGGCGGGCCCAGCCTGTACGGCTCGATGGTGGCCGACGGTGCAGTCGACGACGAGTTCGTCACGCTGGCGCCGATCCTCATCGGTGGCATCAGCAGCGTGGGTGCCCGCCGGCCGAGTCTGGTGGAAGGAGTCGGGTTCGCCCCTGGTGCCTCGCCGCGGGTGGAACCGGTCAGCCTGCGCCGCGCCGGGCATCATCTGCTCGTGCGGTCACGTGTCACCCCGGCCCCGGCTCTCGCCCAGAGTTTGTGAGCGGATTCACGCGGCGTAGTAGCGTCGGCCGTGATGTCGGACTTCCTTCGCGACTACCTCACCGTGGTCTGGTTCGGCGCACTTGCGCTGCTGCTGGGTGGCCTGCTGCTCGGCGTGGCTGCGCTCGTGCGTCCCAACCGACCGTCGGCGCAGAAACTCATCGCCTATGAGAGCGGTGTCGACCCGGTGGGCGACGGCTGGTCGCAGAGCCAGGTCCGCTACTACATCTTCGCGCTGCTCTTCGTCGTGTTCGACGTCGAGGCCGTGTTCATCTTCCCCTGGGCCACGCAGCTCGAGCGCTATGGCGGTTTCGGTCTCGTCGAAATGGGTATCTTCGTATTCGTCCTGCTCCTTGGCCTCGTCTACGCGTGGCGCAAGGGCGTACTGCGCTGGGTGTAGCCGATGGGTCTTGTCGACAAGGGGCGGATGCCCAAACCGCTCACGTCCCTGTTCAACATGGGCCGTTCCTACAGCCTCTGGGTGTACCAGTGGGGCCTGGCCTGCTGCGCGATCGAGATGGGTGCCGCCTTCGGCTCGCCCCGCTACGACGTGATGCGCCTCGGGGTCATCCCGCTGCCCGCCAGTCCGCGCCAGGCCGACCTGGTGGTCATCAGCGGCACCGTTACCGACAAGATGGCGCCCGCCATCAAGCGCCTGTACGAGCAGATGCCCGAACCGAAGTACGTCATCTCGATGGGTTCGTGTGCCAACTGCGGCGGCCCCTACTGGGACAGCTACTCGGTCACCAAGGGTGTCGACCAGATCATCCCCGTCGATGTCTACGTGCCGGGCTGCCCGCCGCGGCCCGAGGCCTTGCTGGAAGGTGTGGTGCTGCTGCAGCAGCGCATCAAGAACGAAGACATGGGCGCACGGTGGCGTGGCGAGGGCAGCAAGCCCATGGTGTCGGCCAAGTCGGCAGCGCCCGAGCCGATCGTGGTGGGTGGTGGTCCCATTGAGTGACACTGCGACTGATACGCCGGCCCTGCCCGGCGACGCTCTGCGCGAGCAGCTCGTCGATCAGTTGCGCGGCGCCATCGGCGACGCCCTCATCGACAGCTTGGTGAAGCCCGGCGACGACGTCTGGGTGCGCGTGCGCACCGACGCCTGGCGCGAGACGGGCCTGGCTCTGCGCGACGTGCTCGGGTGCCACTACTTCTGCTTCCTGTCGGCCATCGACTGGATGCCGTCGCCCTACGGGCGCGGCGAGGACGACCCCACCCAGCCGCCGCCCGAACGCGACACCGAGGTGCGCCAGGGCTACGCGGGTGGCGCCACCCGTATGCAGGTGTTCGCCCGGGTCACCGACATCGAGCGCCATGTCAGCATCACGGTGAAGGCCGACGTGTCCGACGACGAGCCCGTCATCGACAGCTGGGTGCCGGTGTACGCCGGCGCCAACTGGCACGAGCGCGAGACGCACGAGATGTTCGGCATCTCCTTCGCCGGGCACCCCGATCTGCGCAACATGTACCTGCCGATCGACTTCGAAGGGCACCCGATGCGCAAGGACTTCCCGTTGCTCGCCCGGCTGGTGAAGCCGTGGCCGGGCATCGTCGACGTCGAACCGCTGCCGGGTGGCGAGGAAGAGGAAGAATCCAATGACTGACCTCGTCGACCGCCAGAAACTCAGTTACATCGCGGCCCAGGCCGCCGATGCGCGGCTGAACGTCGAGCTCGAGACCGAGGGCATGACCCTCAACATCGGGCCGCAGCACCCCGCCACCCACGGCACGCTGCGCATCATCGTGCGCCTCGACGGCGAGCAGGTGGTGTGGGCCGATCCGGGCGCCGGCTACATGCACCGTGGGTACGAGAAGCTCACCGAGGTGCGCACCTTCCCGCAGGTCACGACGCTCATCAACCGCATCGACTGGCTGGGCAGCTTCGCCAACGAGGTGCCGTTCATCCTCGCGGCCGAGAAGTTGATGGACATCGAGGCGCCGCCGCGTGCCCAGTGGATCCGCACCATCTTGTTCGAGCTCAGCCGCATCGCCAACGTGTCGCTGTTCCTCGGCGACCTCGGTGTGCAGTTGGGTGCCATCACGCCGGTCTTCTTCGCTTTCCGCGACCGCGAGTACGTGCTGAACCTCATCGAAGGTGCCACGGGTGGCCGTTTCCACCCCAACTTCGACCGCATCGGTGGCCTGAAGGACGATCTGCCCAAGGGCTGGATCGACGAGACCAAGCAGGTGATGAAGAAGCTGCGCACGTTCTGCGACGAGATCGAAGGCCTGCTGTTCGGCAACGAGATCTTCCAGAGCCGTACCCGTGGCATCGGTGTCATCCCGGCCGCGGTGGCGCAGCAGTACGGCCTGTCGGGCGCGAACCTGCGCGCCAGTGGTGTCGACTGGGACCTGCGTCGCGACCAGCGTCTGCCGCTCGCTTACGACAAGGTCGACTGGAAGGTCTGGACCCACCCCGACGGCGACAGCTTCGCCCGCTGCTGGGTGCGCCTGCAGGAGACCCGCGAGGCCACCCGCATCGTCGACCAGCTGCTCGACGGCATCCCGTCGGGCCCGGTCATGGCCAAGGTGCCGCGCATCATCAAGGTGCCCGAGGGCGAAGCCTATGTGAGCACCGAGAACCCGCTCGGCGAGATGGGCTACTACGTGGTCAGCAAGGGCGACCTCGGCCCGTTCCGCGTGCGCATCCGCACCGCGAGCTTCAACAACATCTCGATCGTGCCCTGGGTGCTGCGCGGCGTGTACGTCCCCGACATCATCACGATCCTCGCGTCGCTCTACTTCATCCTCGGAGACATCGACAAGTGATGCTCGCGGTCGATCTTCCCTACTGGGCGCAGTCGATCCTGCGTGTCGTCGGTGGTGCCGTGGCGATCCTGCTGCCGGCGGGCACGATCGTGTACCTGTTCCTGTTCAAGATGATGAGCTTCATGCA
>JBEIIG010000037.1:0-36842 GCA_040380855.1 Acidimicrobiaceae bacterium
CTGGCGGGCGGCGTGACGGGTCGGCTCACCGCGCTGTCGCGCAGCGTGGCCGGCAAACGGGTGCTCATCACCGGCGCTGCCTCGGGAATGGGTCGGGCCACCGCCCACCTGTTCGCCGACGAAGGTGCCCGGGTGGCGCTGTGCGACCTCGACACCGAACGGCTCTTCGCCGTCGTCGGCGAGATCACCGACGTGCACGGTCCCGACGCAGCGATCGGACATGGCTGCGATGTCGCCGACCACAGCGCGCTGCGCACGCTGGTGGGTGGCATCGTGCAGGCCTGGGGCGGTGTCGACGTGCTGATCAACAACGCAGGCGTGTCGCTGCCCAACTCGGCGTTCCAAGACGACGAGTCGTACGAGAGCAACTGGGCGCGCACGCTCGACATCAACCTCACCTCGCACTCCCGCCTGGTGCGCCTCTGCCTGCCGTACCTCCGCGAGGCCGAGGGTGGTGGCCGGATCGTCAACATCGCGTCCACCGAGGCCATCGTCGCCACCGCCGGGATGACCGCCTACGCGGCCAGCAAGGCGGGTGTGGCCGGTCTCACCCGCAGCCTGGCGGTCGAACTCGGCCGGCACGGCGTGACGGTGAACTGCATCTGCCCGGGCCCGATCCTCACCGGGATGACCGCACCCATCCCCGACGAGGCCAAGGAGACCTACGCCAAGCGACGTGTGCCACTGCGCCGCTACGGCCTACCCGAAGAGGTTGCGCACATGACGCTCAGCATGTGCCTGCCAGCGGCGAGCTTCCTGAACGGTGCCGTGGTGCCCGTCGACGGCGGCATGTCGGTGCGCCACACCTGATCGGTCGTCGCGGCTGGCCGGAGCAGGGCTGGCCGGGTCAGGGCTGATACGGGTCGAGGATGCCGGTGAGGCCGGTGACGTGCTCGCCGAAGGCCAGTTGCTCGAGGATGCCCGTGCCGTGTTCGACGCGCCCGTCGGCGCCCCGGAAGGTGGCCTTGCACAGCGCCTGGATGTGCACGTGCTCGCGGGCGCACGGGGTGTCGACCGGCAGGCTGAGGCGCTCGCCGGCCACCACCGATTCGCCCTGCCAGTAGCCGTGGCCGTGCTTGGGGTTGCCGTAGCCGATGCCGCGCATGTGGAACTCGTACATCGGCTCGAGGGTGACGGTGCTCACGCCGCCGTGCCAGTCGATCAGGTCGTACTCGAACCGCTCGGCCCAGCGGGTGCCGGGCCGCCAGGTGATGCGCCAGTCGACGGTGCGCATCGCCTCGGCCTCACCGTCGCCGACGGGGGCGATGGCGCCCACTTCGTGCCACCGGCGGCCATCGGCGTACTCGTTCACGTCGAAGTGCGTCGACAGGGTGGGGAAGTTGGTGGGCGCCCACAGCCAGAAGAACTGGAACGGCCAACCCACGGGGGCGCCGCTCGGGGCTGCCTCGCCGATGGGACGATGTCCCCACGAGCGGTCGCGCGAGCCGACGATCTCGCTGGGCGACACCTCGATGCGCTCGCCGTCGACCTCGAGCCAACCCGTCCACGCGCCGAACTGGGTGAGGCGGGTGTAGTCGAACAGGGTGCGCACCCCCACGCGGTAGAGGAAATGGGGTTCTTCGATCACGGGCGAGCGGCGGTCGAAGCGCAGATCGGCGCGAAGGCCGTGCTCGGGGCTGTCGACCATCAGTCGCAGTGTGTGCAGCGGCTCGATCACCTCCACCCGGATCGGGCCCACCGTGGTGGCGTCGCGCCGGTCGAGTGGCGCACGTTGCGACGAGAACACCGATACCTGCTCGCCGTTGCGCACGACGCTGAAGGCTGCATCGGTGATGTGTCGATTGGGGTAGAGGCCCATCGCCAGGCCGAAGTAGATGGCGCCGTCGGCCGAGTACCCGTTGAAGAAGTAGCGGTCGTAGAAGTTCAGGTCGCCGTTGCCGCTGTGGGCCATCGGCGCCGTCGACTGGTGGACCGGGAAGTCGTCGTAACTCGTCAGCACGGACGTGACCGTAGCCACCCGCCGAGGTCGCCGACGGAGTGGGAGACGGGGGTCGACGCCCCTACGCTCGCAGGGGATGGACGCTTCCGCTCCCGCCCCCGTTCCTCGCTGGCGGATGTCGCCTCGGCGTTACCGCCAGGTGTGTGTCGTCGCCTTCGCGCTGTTGTGCATCATCGTCGTCAGCGGTGCGGCCGTGCGGCTCACCGGTTCGGGTCTCGGCTGCGACGACTGGCCGAACTGCAACAACGAAAAGCTCATCGACGTCTCGTCGAAGCATGCGGCCATCGAGCAGATCAACCGGCTCTTCACGGGCCTCGTCGCCCTCGGGGTGATCGTCGCGGTACTGGGCTCGCTGGTGCGGGTGCCGCGTCGCCGCGACCTCACATGGTGGTCGCTCGGCCTGGTGGCCGGTGTGCTCGGCCAGATCGTGCTCGGTGGCATCACCGTGCTCGTCGATCTGCACCCGGCCGCCGTGCAGAGCCACTTCCTGTTGTCGATGGTGCTCGTGGCCAATGCCGTCGTCCTGGTGTACCGCGCCGGCCTTGCCGATGTGCGCCGCCGGCCGGTGGTGTCGACGCCGATCCGTCGCCATGTGGCGTGGGTGATGGCCTTCACCGCCGTCGCGCTCGTCGCTGGAACGGTGGTCACCGGTGCCGGCCCGCACGCGGGCGACGAAGTGGCCCGGCGGTTCGGTATCGCCATCACCACCGCGGCCCGGATCCACAGCGTCGCCGTCTGGGTGGCCGTCGCCGCCGTGGTGGCACTGCTGTGGCGCCTGCGCAACCAGCCGCGCGACCGCGATGTGCTCGACGGTCCGATCACCGCCTGGGTGTCGGTGGCGGTGCTGCAGGCGGCGGTCGGCTACATCCAGTACTTCAGTGGTGTTCCGGCGGTGCTGGTGGGCGTGCACATCGCCGGGGCCACTGCGCTGTGGTCGGTCACCGTGTGGTGCCGCGAAGCGCAGTGGGTTGCGGTCGGCGACTCAGGCGACGGCGCGGACGAACGCGACCGACTTGTCGATGATCGTCGAGAAGAACATGCCGACCTCGTTCAAGAAGGCGCCGAGGGTCGCGGCACTTCCTGACGGGTCGCTCCAGAACGACACCACCAGGAACAGCGCCACGAGCGTGGCGAACAACTTCTTCACGATGTCGAGGTTGATGGTGTTCACGGCAGGACCTCCGAGGGGACCCGTCTGCTCAGGGGGTCGCCGAGCAGCGGGGAGTTCTCCGCCCGGCGGGAACGATAGTGCAAGGTTCCGTCAGTTTTCAACACGCTGCGCGCGAACTCGACCGATCTTCGCGGCCCGGCCGGCACCGATCACCCGCACCGATCACCGGCACCGATCACCGGCACCGATCACCCGCACCGATCAGAGGTGACGCTGCAGTGCCGCTGCGCAGGCACGGAACTCGGTGATGGTCTGCTCGACGATCTCGCGTACGGGCAGCACGGCCTCGATCCGGCCCGCCACCTGCCCCGTCAGCGCGATCGAGGCCTCCATGTCGCCACCGAAGTAGAGGTCCATCGCCGAGCCGAACTCGGCCATCGACACGGCGTCGTCGTGTTCGAGGCGCTCGGTGCGGGCCGTGCGCAGCGCCCGCAGGCCCGGGCGCGAGAAGCGGTTCAGGAACACCGTGTCGGTCTCGGCGGCGTCGACGATGGCCTGCTTCCAGTTGGTGTGGACGGGTGACTCGGCGGCGCTCACCATACGGGTACCCATCTGCACCCCTTCTGCGCCCAGCGCGAACGCGGCCGCCATCGAGCGGCCGTCGGTGATGCCACCGGCGGCGATCACCGGCACGTCGACCTTCGAGCACACCAGGGGCAGCAACACCATCGACGCGACGTCGCGCGGGTTCTTGAAGCCGCCGCCCTCGCCGCCCTCCACCACCAGGCCGTCGACACCGGCGTCGACCGCCTTCAACGCGGCAGCCAGGGTGGGCACCACGTGGAACACCGTCAACCCGGCGGCCTTGAGTTGTGCCGTGTACTTGGTGGGGTCGCCGGCCGAGGTGGTGACGAACCGCACCCCCTGTTCGACGACGAAGTCGACGATGTTCGGGTCGCGCACGAACGCCTGGGCGATGTTCACACCGAAGGGGCGATCGGTGAGGGTGCGCATCGCCTCGATCTCGCGCCGGACGTTGTCGAGTTCGCCCGACGAGGTCTCGATGATGCCGAGCGCACCCGCAGCGCACACGGCCGATGCCAGTTGCGATCGGGCGATCCACCCCATCGGTGCCTGCACGATCGGGTAGTCGACGCCGAGCAGGTCGCTCACGCGGGTGCGGACGGGTGCGGGGCGCTGGTCGGTCATGGTGCGACCGTAGTCAGCCCGGTTGGCCGACGACCGGGTCGTAGAGATGATGGCAGTCGTTCACCGTCACCACCGTCGGACCGGTCGTCGGGCTGAGGCGCACCAGGGTGACGCTGGTGTTCTCGACCGGGAACCACATCGTGCGATGCACGCCCAGCAGGTGCGACACGTAGGCCGCGATGGCGCCACCGTGAGCGACGACGGCGATGCGCTCACCTCGGTGGCGCGAGGCGAGGGTGTCGACCACCGCAGCGAACCGTTGCCGCAGGGCGTCGTCGCCCTCCCCGCCGGGAATGCCGTCCCAGCGGCCCGTCAGGCTCCATGCCACCCAGTCGGGATCGGCCACGGCGGCCCGGCGGCGGAACTCGCCGTGCGACCAGTCGCCGAGCCTGATCTCCTCGAGGTCGACATGGGTCTCGAGGGCGAGTCCCCGGCGTCGAGCGAGGGGTTCGGCGGTCTGGACCGCCCGGGCGAGGTGCGAGCTGTACACGCCGTGCAGGGCCACGGTGGCGAGCCGGGCGTCGAGCGCTGCGGCCTGCCGCACACCGTGGTCGTGCAGGCCCGGATCGGCTGATTCGGGCGAGCCGGGAACCACGTCGGCCGAACGGCCGTGTCGGATGAGCAGCACCTCGCACCCGTCGGGGTCGAGTTGGGCGCGCATCGTCGGCTGAGGGACCGCCTGGGTGCTGTCGAGTTGCGTACGGCCGAGTTGCGCAGGGTCGGTGGAGTTGCTCATCGTGGGCGACGGTAGTTGCCGCGGTGGGCCTGGCGATGTGCCAGTGTTGCCGCAGCATGAAGTCGGCGGCGACGTGTTGACGGTACGCGTGCCGGTGCGCTCAAATGCGGTACTCCGAAGTGACGGGTGGGGGAGAGAGAGTTTGCTGAGAATTCGCATCCGGCACGCGATGGCGGTCCTCGTTGCTTGCTTTGCATTCATCGGGGTGCTGTGGTCGCCCGCCCACGCCGACGATGTCGACATCAAGGTCCGTGTCCAGAACGTGCCCACCGAGCCAGGCGTGAAGAAGCAGCCGGTGGAAGGGGTCACCGTGGTCGCCCTCGACCCGTCGGGCGCCGAGGTGGCCAAGGGTGTCACCAACGCCAAGGGCATCGCCGACCTCACGGTGCCGCCGGGCGTCACCTACACGATCCGTCTCGACCCCTCGACGTTGCCCGACGGGCTCGCCCTGCCCGAGGGCGATGCTGGCGAGCGGCAGGTCGAGGCCACCGGCGGCCTGGGCGGCAACGCCACGTTCAACCTGGGCGCCGGTGGGCCCGAGCAGAAGAGCAAGCTCGACCTGCTGCCGCAGACGCTGCTCAACGGCATCCGCTTCGGACTGGTGATCGCCATCATGAGCGTCGGGTTGTCGCTCATCTACGCCACGACCGGCCTGTCGAACTTCGCCCACGCCGAAACCGTCACCCTCGGTGCGGTGTCGGCGATGTGGTTCGACAACACCTTCCGCATCTTCGACAGCACGTCGGGTATCCAGGCGGTCTTCCAGCTCGGCCTCGCCACCGTGTTCGGCATGGCCTGTGCCGCGGGCTTCTCCGGATTGCTCGAGACACGTGTGTGGCGCCCGATGCGGCGTCGGCGCATCGGCCTCACCTCGATGATGATCGTCTCGATCGGTATCGCCATCTTCCTTCGGTTCGCCATTCAGTTGCGCTTCGGTGCGCAGCCCAAGGCGTATGCCGAGTTCTCCAGCCAGCGCAACCTCGAGTTCGGGCCGTTCGGCATCACCCCGCGCGACCTTGCGGCAGCCCTCATCTCGCTGGCCTGCCTCGGTGGCGTGGCCTACATGCTGATGCGCACCCGCACCGGCAAGGCCATTCGCGCTGTCAGCGACAACCCCGATCTGTCGTCGGCCACGGGTATCAACACCGACCGGATCATCCTGTTCGTGTGGGTGCTCGGTGGCGCACTGGCCGGTCTGGGCGGTGTGCTGTTCGGCCTCGACGAGCAGGTGCAGTGGAACATGGGCAGCCGACTGCTGCTGCTGATGTTCGCTGCCATCACCCTCGGTGGCCTCGGTCGACCGTTCGGTGCGCTGGTCGGCTCGCTGGTCGTGGGTCTGTTCGTGCAGCTCTGGGCCTGGTGGTTCAGCGACTTCACCGACTTGAAGTACATCGGTGCGCTCGGTGCGCTGATCGTCATCCTGCTGGTGCGACCACAGGGCATTCTCGGTAAGAAAGAGAGAGTCGGATGAGTTGGTCGGCGATCATCTCCAACGCGCTCTACGCAGCGATCGGCGTCAACGCGATCGGGTACGCGCTCGCGGCAATGGGTCTCAACATCCACTTCGGCTACACCGGCCTGCTGAACTTCGGTCAGGCCGGGTTCTGCCTGCTCGGCGCCTATGCGGTGGCCATCCCGGTCGGAATCCACGACTGGAGTCTGTGGGCCGCACTACCGCTGGTGCCCGTGGTGGCTGCGATCTTCGCGCTGATGCTCGGGGTGCCCACCCTGCGGTTGCGCTCCGACTACCTGGCCATCGTCACCATCGCTGCGGCCGAGATCCTGCGGCTCATCGTGTCGACCCCCAGCTGGACCGGCCAGCTCGGCGGCACCGATGGCATCACCAAGTTCACCGACGACTTCCGTGGCACGATCCCGTTCGACAGGCCGCAGTTCTTCCTCTGGAAAGCGAAGATGTCGAACTACGACCTGTGGGCGATCATCTGCGGGTGGGCCATCATCGCCATCATGGCGGTCGTCGTCTGGGCGCTCATCCGCAGCCCCTGGGGCCGAGTGCTGCGCAGCATCCGAGAGGACGAAGACGCAGCTCGCAGCCTCGGCAAGAACGTGTTCGCCTACAAGATGATCAGCCTCGTGCTGGGCGGTGTACTCGGCGCCATCGGCGGTGTGGTGCTGGCGGTGGGCAACCAGAACGCGAACCCCACCACGTTCCAGACCCAGGCCACCTTCTTCGCCTACGCCATCTTGGTGCTGGGCGGCGTGGGCAAGGTGGTGGGCCCCATCATCGGCTCGGTGATCTTCTGGTTCATCATCTCCTTCACCGACAACCTGCTCAGCCAACTCACCGACGACAAGGGCTGGAAGCTGCCCGAGTGGTTCATCAGCGCCAACAACTACAGCTTCACCCGCTGGCTGCTCATCGGCCTCGGTCTGGTGCTGTTGGTCATCTTCCGCCCGCAGGGCATCTTCGGCAACCGAGAGGAGCAGGCGTTCGATGTCAAGTGATGCACACTCCGACGCCCCGGTCACCGAACCGGAGCCCATCGCCTACGAGCCCGGCGCTCACAAGCCCGATCCCATCTTGGTGGCCGACGGAGTGCAGCGCCGCTTCGGTGGCCTGGTGGCCGTCGACGTCGACCATGTCGAGATCCAGCGCAACACCATCACGGCACTGATCGGCCCCAACGGCGCCGGCAAGACCACGTTCTTCAATCTGCTCACCGGCTTCGACGAGGCCGACGCCGGCCAGTGGACCTTCAACGGCACCCCGATGCGCGGCGTGGCGCCGCACAAGGCCGCCCGCATGGGCATGGTGCGCACCTTCCAGCTCACCAAGAGCCTCACCCGGATGCACGTCATCGAGAACATGCGGCTCGGGGCACACAGCCAGAAAGGTGAGCGCCTCTGGGCGGCGCCGTTCAAGTGGCTGTGGAAGGGCGAAGAGGCGGCCAACACCGCCCGTGCCGAAGGATTGCTGCAACGCTTCAAGCTCGACCACATGCGCAACGAGTACGCCGGTTCGCTGTCGGGCGGCCAGCGCAAACTGCTCGAGATGGCGCGTGCGCTGATGGTGGAGCCGACGATGATCATGCTCGACGAGCCGATGGCGGGTGTGAACCCGGCGCTGAAGCAGAGCCTGCTCGAGCACATCCGCAGCCTGAAAGACGAAGGCCGCACCGTGCTGTTCGTCGAGCACGACATGGACATGGTGCACGAGATCAGCGACTGGGTGATCGTGATGGCCGAAGGCCGCATCATCGCCGAGGGCCCGCCCGCGGTCATCGGCGCCAACCAGGCCGTCATCGACGCCTACCTCGGCGCCCACCAGAACACCGATATCGGGATCGACTCATGAGCGACACAGCGACTCCTGCACCCAACGTCATCGACGTCGTCGGCATCATCGGTGGCTACACGCCCGATGTGAACATCCTCAACGGGTGCGACCTCGTGGTGGGGCCGGGCGAGTTCGTCGGCATCATCGGCCCCAACGGCGCCGGCAAGAGCACGCTGCTGAAGGCCATCCTCGGCCAACTGCGCATCCAGTCGGGCACGGTGGCCCTGAACGGTGAAGACATCACCGGTCGCAAGGCGCACGAACTCGTCGAGCGCGGTGTGGGTTTCGTACCCCAGACCCGCAACGTGTTCCCGAGTCTCACGGTGCGCGAGAACCTCGAGATGGGTTGCTATCTGAAGCCGAAGTTGTTCGACGAGCGCTTCGCATACGTGGCCGAGATGTTCCCGAAGTTGGCCGACCGTGCGGCGCAGCGGGCAGGCGCGTTGTCGGGTGGCGAACGCCAGATGGTGGCGATGGGCCGGGCACTGATGCTCGAGCCCACCGTGTTGCTGCTCGACGAACCATCGGCCGGCCTGTCGCCGATGCTGCAGGACGAGGTGTTCATCAACTGCCGCACCATCAACCGGTCGGGTGTGGCCATCTTGATGGTCGAGCAGAACGCACGACGCTGCCTGCAGGTGGTCGACCGGGGCTACGTGCTCGACCAGGGCACCAATGCCTACACCGGCACCGGCCGCGATCTGCTGGCCGACCCGAACGTGATCGGCCTCTACCTGGGCACGCTCACTCGGGCAACCGGCGGCGGCTGAGCACCCGACCCACCCACAACACGGCTCCGGGGATCGCCACACCGGCGATGACGGTGGCGATGGCCAACGCCAGGCTGCCACCGGCCAGATCGCGGTCGAACACCTGCCCTGTATCGGGCCACGGATCGTTCAGCCGGATCGCCCAGACGAAGGCGATCAACGACACGCCCGCCGACACCGCCATCGAGACCACGGCCATCGCGAAGCCGATGGTGCGGCGCAGTGCCCGCCTGGAGCGGTTCGACATCACTGCGCCTGCCAGACCGGCGAGCACGAGGACTGCTACGTAGATCGACGACGAGCGTGCCGGTGTGCTGCGCGAGGCGAAGGTGAGGGTGGCCGTTGCGTCGTCGTCGCCGCGTTCGGTGGCCGCAGTGCTGTCCCAGATGGCGCAGGTGTCGAGGTGAACGATCGTCACGTCGGCTCCCGTTGCCCGACCGGAGCGGACCGAGGTGCACAGCGAGACGAAGGTGCTCGCGTCGGCGTCGTAGCCGGCGTCGGCGACTGCATCGAGTACTGCGCGGATGGCGATCTGCAGCTGCTCGCGGTCGACATCGGCAAGATCGAACGACGGTCCGGTGCTGTACGGATCGATCGGTTCCGCCGATGGGCCCACCACGCGGCCGATGGCCAGGGCGTCCATCACTGCCGTAGCAAAGGCGCGCTCGTCGAAGGGTCGATCGTCGGGTGCCTTCGCCGCGATCGACACCGCAGCCGTACCGTCGCCGGTCGAGAAGATCTTCACCTGGACGTCGTCGAAGGTGTGGCCCGAGTCGCACGACGACATCGTCAGGGCCGCTGTGGCGACGAACACGACGGCGCAGAGACGGGGGAGCGGTCGGAGGCGCCGGGCGGTCACCGGGCCATTGTTACGCATCGGGGAACGCGAAAGGGCCCCGGGCGACTGCCCGGGGCCCTTTGCTGAAACGGTGACTACCGATCAGTGATCCGTTGGATCACTTGCCGGCGTCGTAGCTTTCGCCGAGACCGTTGCCGATGTTGCCGTCGCAGCCGTAGACAGCGATGTCGCGAGGACCGGCGCCGTTCTCGACCATGGTGCGAAGGATCTTCGACGACTCCTCGAAACCGATCACCACGACCGCATCGGGGGCAGCGCCCACGATTTCGGCCACTTCGGCGTCGAACGTGCCGGCGTCGGGCTCGTAGATCTTCACGACGCTGACGGTGATACCAGCAGCGGTGAGGGTCTTCTCGACGACGTCGGCCAGGCCGGTGCCGTAGGCGTCGTTACGGGCGATGATGGCCACGTTGGTGGCGCCATCGTCGGCAACGAGCTTGGCGATGGCCGCACCCTGGAGCAGGTCCGGGGGAGCGACACGGAAGTAGAGGCCCTTGTCGGCGTAGGTGGTGAGCTTGTCGCTCGTGTTCGCCGGGCTGAACTGGACGATGCCAGCACCGGTGATCTTGTCGATCACCGACAGCGAGATGCCCGAGGCGGCGGCGCCGATGACGGCGTCGACGTTCTCGCTGAGCAGACGGTCGACCGTCTGGTTCGCGAACTCCGGCGTGTCGCCCGAGTCACCCTTGCTGATCTCGACCGGCTTGCCGAGGACGCCGCCAGCAGCGTTGATGTCGTTGATGGCGAGGTCGACACCGGCGATTTCCGGGGGCCCGAGGAAGGCAAGGCTGCCCGTGACGGGGAGCAGGGTGCCGATCTTGAGCACGCCGTCACCAGCGCGGTCGCCTTCCACCGGAACCGGCGGCACGTCGGCGTCGTCAGCGGCCTTGGCCGGCAGGTAGACGGTCTGCTCGTCGTCGATGCGGTTGTCGGCGCCCATGGTGAGCACGCCGTAGCTGGCCTCGAGCGGGTCGCCCACGCCGTTCAGCGTGATGGGGCCCGAGAAGCCGTCGAAGTCGGGGTCGCCACCGGCCTCGATGATCGCCAGGCAGGTCGCGAAGTCGGTGCACTTCTCACCGTCGCGGGTGATGCCCTGGATCTCGCTGGCGTAGGCGATGCCGTCGTCGCCGGCCTTCGCCACAGCGAGGGCGATGATCGTGGTGAGGTCGTAGCCCTCAGCCGCGTAGTTGAAGTCGGTCAGCGCAGGGTCGACCTCGAGCAGGCGGGCCTTGAAGTCGTCGCCCAGCGGGGTGAGCGGCGTGGTGCCCTTGAAGCCCTCGAGGTCGCCGCCAGCGGCGACTGCGTCTTCGTAGCCGGGGATGCCGGCTTCGTTGCACTTGGCCTCGAGGCCGGTGCAGACGTCTTCAGCCGAGACGAAGCCGTCGGCCACCGGAACGGCGACCGAGTCGAAGTAGATCGGCTGGACCTGGGCCTGCACGTACGGGATCTCGCCGTTGCCGTTGTCGATCGTGGCGTTGGCGGTGACCGCCTCGCCCTTCAGCAACTGAGCGGCGGCCTGGACGGCACCCTTGGCCTCTTCGATGACCGGCTTGTACACGGTCATGCACTGGGTGCCGGCGAGGATGGCGCGGAGGCCTTCCACCGTGGCGTCCTGACCCGTGGTGGGCACGGTCAGGCCAGCGTCGGCCAGCACGGCCTGGGCAGCCAGCGACAGACCGTCGTTGGCCACGAGCACGCCGTCGATCTCGCCGCCAGCGGCGGTGAGCAGCTGCTCGAAGATCTCGCCACCCTTGGCGTTGTCCCAATCCGGAACGGCCTCTTCACCGACGGTCTCGATGCCCGAGCCCTCGATGGCGGCCTGGTAGCCCTGCTTGAACAGCGTGGCGTTGTTGTCGGTGGGCGAGCCATGGAGCTGGATGATCTTCTTGCCCTCGACGGCGCCAGCGCCGCCCATGCACTCGATGATGCCCTCGCCCTGGGCGGTGCCCACGGCGACGTTGTCGAAGCTCACGTACACGTCGGCCTTGCCGCCCAGCGTGAGGCGGTCGTAGTCGATGTTCTTGACACCGGCGGCTGCTGCCTTCTCCTGGATGGCAGCGCCCGAGTCGGAGTCGAGGTTCACGATGGCCAGCACCTTCACGCCGTCGGCGATCAGCGGGTCAGCGATGGTGGCCATGTTGGCCGCGTCGCCT
Source organism: Acidimicrobiaceae bacterium (assembly GCA_040380855.1). Lineage (GTDB taxonomy): Bacteria > Actinomycetota > Acidimicrobiia > Acidimicrobiales > Ilumatobacteraceae > VFMC01. The sequence goes on from JBEIIG010000037.1 coordinate 12,097, forward strand.
TCGGCGTTCTGGATGATGCACTCGAGGCCCGCCTCGGCGCACTGCGCCTCGATCAGCGGACGGTCGAAGGACTCCCAGCGGGCCGACGACGCCGAGTCGGGAAGGATGAAGCCAACCTTGCCGCCACCGGTATCGCCGCCACCGGCGGCGCTGGTCTCAGGAGCTGCCGTCGTCTCGGCGCTCGAGTCGCCATCATCGCCACATGCTGCGGCGATGAGCGACAGGGCGCCGAGCAGCACGACGCCGCTCTTCCACCTGTTTCTCATTCGGTATCCCCCTCGTGAAGCGGGCCGACCACCGTGGCCGACCCGGGACGTACGGCAGGAGGCACGAGCGCAGCGGTGGAACCGCACGACAAGACCTTCCGACCGGACATTCCGGTCAGTCTGCCGGGCGGAACGGCCGAATGTCAACGCGAGCCGGGACTTAGTGCCCCTGTGCACGCCAGCCCGTGAACGCGGTGCCGTCCGGATCGTGGGCCCACGTGGGTTCGGCTCCCCACCGGTCGTCGAAGGCGAGTTGGGCGATCGGTTTGCGGCGGACCGGGCCGTGGTGGCCGGCCGGTCGGCCCAGGGTGATGCACGCCGACAGGGCCACCTCGGCGGGGACGGCGAGCAGTTCGCGTAGTTCGGCCTCGACGGCGAGGTGCCACATCGTCAGCGCACCGCCGTAGCTGAGGGCCCGGGCGGCGAGCAGCAGGTTCTGGCAGGCGGGGTACACCGACGCGCCCTCGTAGGGTGAGGGTTCGCGGTAGCGGACGAGGCACACCAGCACGACGACCGGGACCTGCTCGAGGTGGTCGACGTAGTGCTGCATCGTCGCGGCCTGGCGGGCCTTGGGCGAGTCGGAATCGGCGCCGCTGCCCGCTGCGTACCCGTCGGCGACCTGTTTGGCGGCCCAACCCATGCGGAACGATCGGCCAAGCAGCGCCTTCGCAGCGCGAGCGCGCTCGCCGTCGCGGAGCACGAGGAACCGGAACGGCTGCCGGTTCGAACCGCTCGGCGCCCGACTGGCGTGCCAGATGATGGTGTTCAGGTCGTCGTCGGGCACCGGATCGTCGGTGTAGCGCCGGATGGCCCGGGTGGTGGAGAGGCCCGCCAGCAACTCGTCGAGGCGTGGTTCGGGTGCCATCGGCCGGCTGCTCAGCGGCCGGTGAAATCGGGTGAGCGCTTCTCCATGAACGCGGCCACGCCCTCGCGGAAGTCGTCGGTGCGCATCAGCGGCAGCAGTTGCAGGAACACGTGATGCACGTTCTGCTCGAACGTCTCGGTCTCGGCGGCACGCATCATCCGCTTGATGGCCCGTACGGCGAGCGGGGCGTTCTCGACGATCTGGAACGCCAGCTCGCGCGAGCGGGTGGTGAGATCGACATCGGCGACGACGTGGTTGACGATGCCGAGTTCGAGCGCCTCCTGGGCCATCAGGGTGCGCCCGGTGAACGCGATCTCGGCGGCCTTGGCGTAGCCGACCATGCGGGGCAGCAGCCAGGTGCCGCCGCTCTCGGGCAGGATGCCGCGCTTGGCGAAGCCCGGGTTCAGCTTGGCCGACTCGGCGGCGATGCGGATGTCGCAGCCGAGTGCCAGGTCGAGGCCGTAGCCGGCGGCGCCACCGTTGAGGGCGCAGATCGTGGGCGTGTCGATGGCGTGCAGCACGATGGGCGGCGCGTTGCGGATGTCGAACTCGCCCGGGTTCGAGTCGAGGCTGCCCATGTTGCCGAGCGAGCCCTTCGGGCCGGCCATCTGCGCGGCGAGGTCGAGTCCGGCGCAGAACGCGCGGCCCGTGCCGGTGAGGATGATGCAGCGCACCTCGCGGGCCCGGTCGGCCTCGAGCAGCCGCTCGGACAGTTCGTCGAGCATCGCGCCCGAGATCGTGTTCATCCGCTGCGGTGCATTCAGGGTGATGGTGGCGATGTGGTCGGCCACCTCGTAGAGCACTTCGGAGGGCGGGGCGTCGGCGGAAGCGCCATGAGCAGTGTCGGACATGGACCGAACGGTAGCCCCTGTGTCGAGACCGGCCGGAGCCGAGCATTCCAGCCGCACGAGTCGAACAGGGTGCAGCGCCGGCGTACTAGGGTCGGGCCCGGTTCTCAGGAGGGGAGATACGGAGTGTCTGATTCACCGATACTCGAAGCGCTGGGCGTGAACAAGAGCTTCGGGCCGGTTCACGTCCTGCACGACGTCGACTTCCGGGTGTATCCCGGCACCGTGACGGCACTGATCGGCGACAACGGTGCAGGGAAGACCACCCTCATCAAGTGCATCACCGGCATCTACCCCGCCGACACCGGCGAGTTCCGGTTCGAGGGCAAGCCGGTCACCGTCTCGGGGCCGAAGGACGTGGCCGAACTGGGCATCGAAGTCGTGTACCAAGACCTTGCGCTGTGCGAGAACCTCGACATCGTGCAGAACCTGTTCCTCGGTCGCGAGCGCCTGAAGCGGGGCCTGCTCGACGAAGGTGCGATGGAGCAGGCGGCACGCGAGACCCTCGCCAGCCTGTCGGTACGCACCGTGAAGAGTGTGCGCCAGAAGGTGTCGTCGCTGTCGGGCGGCCAGCGCCAGACGGTGGCCATCGCGAAGGCGGTGCTGTGGAACTCGAAGGTCGTGCTGCTCGACGAGCCGACTGCGGCACTCGGCGTGGCGCAGACCAAGCAGGTGCTCGATCTGGTGCGCCGTCTGGCCGACCAGGGTCTGGGTGTGGTGCTGATCAGCCACAACATGAACGACGTACTCCAGGTGTCCGACCGGGTGTGCGCGATGTACCTCGGCCGCATCGCGGCCGACGTGCCCATCACCAGCGACACCCGTCGCGAGTTCCTGGTCGAACTCATCACCGCCGGTCGATCGGGCGACGTCGGTATCGCAACGAGCGAGGTGGCCTGACATGAGCGACGCACACGTTCCCTCCGGCGAAGCGCTGAGCGACTTCGCGCTCGACAGCGCGCCGCAGACGTTCCGGTCGGCGCTCAGCGACGCGAAAGCCCGTTGGCGCAGCGGCGACCTCGGATCGCTGCCGGCCGTGCTGGCCATCATCGTGCTCGTCACCGTGTTCGGTCTCGCCTCCGACACGTTCCTCACCGCGCTGAACTTCGCCAACTTCCTCGATCAGGCGTCGTCGGTCATCGTCATCGCCATGGCGGTCACGTTCGTGTTGCTGCTGGGCGAGATCGACCTGGCGGCCGGCTACACGGCTGGTGTGGCGGCGGCCATGTTGGCCCTCCGACTCCAGGCCGACTGGCCGTTGCTGGCAGCCATCGCGGTGTCGGCGCTCGTGGCGGTGGCACTCGGTCTGTGGACGGGCGCGCTGGTGGCCAAGTTGGGTATCCCGTCGTTCGTGGTGACGCTCGCCAACTTCCTCGTCTTCCAGGGCATCTTGCTGGTACTGGTGAAAGAGGGCGGCAGCATCCGCATCACCAACCCGGTCATCAAGGGCATCGTCGGATCGAGTATCAGCCCGGGCCTGTCGTGGGTGATCGGCGTCGTCGGGGTGCTGGTGTTCGGCGCACTGCAGTTCCGTCGTTCGCGGCGTGTCAACGGGTCGATGGCGGTGACGGGCGTGAAAGTCGCCTTCGCCGCCGTGCTGGTGCTCACCACCGTGGCCATCCTCAACCGCAACCGTGCCTTCGCCAATGCGGTCGAGGAACAGCGGGGCATGCCCTATGTCATCCCGCTCGTGCTGCTCATCGTGCTGCTGCTCACCTTCGTGCTCAACCGCACGCGCTACGGCCGGCACCTGATGGCCGTGGGCGGCAACGCCGAGGCGGCGCGGCGTGCCGGCATCAACGTGGCCCGTATCCGGCTGTCGGCCTTCGTGTTCTGCGGGCTGCTCGCCGGTGTGGGCGGGGCGTTCCTCGCCTCGCGCGTCAACTCGGTCGACCCCAACACGGGCGGCAACGACACGCTGCTGCTGGCCGTCGGTGCCGCCGTCATCGGCGGCACGTCGTTGTTCGGCGGCAAGGGCCGGATGGTGAACGCGATCCTCGGTGGACTGGTGCTCGCACTCATCCCCAACGGCCTTACCCTGGTGGGCAAGCGTCAGCCGTTCGGTTTCGAGATCGACTTCGGCAGTTCCGGCGTGAAGTTCATCTGTGCCGGCCTGGCACTGATGCTGGCGGCGTCGGTCGACGCCATCAGCCGCAAGCGCACTGCCTGACGAGGAGAGTCCATGACCGAGTTCTTCACCGCCGTACCCCAGCCGGTCGCGCCTGCCAGCGAGCCTGCTGGCGACGGCCTGCGCTACCTGGTGTACGACCCGCAGCGGGTGGTGGCCGGCCGCACGATGGCCGAGCACCTGCGCATCGCGGTGTGCTACTGGCACAGCTTCAACTGGCCCGGCAGCGACGTGTTCGGGGCCGGCACCTTCGACCGGCCGTGGTTGGCGGCAGGCGCCGACCCGATGCAGGCGGCGATGGCCAAACAGGACGCAGCCTTCGAGTTCTTCACCAAGTTGGGCACGCCCTTCTACTGCTTCCACGACGTCGACATGGCCCCCGAAGGCGCCACGCTCGCCGAGTCGAAGCGCAACCTCGATGTGATGGTCGACCGGGCTGCCGGCCTGCAGGAGTCAACCGGTGTGCGCCTGCTGTGGGGCACCGCCAACCTGTTCTCGCACCCGCGCTACATGGCCGGTGCCGCCACCAACCCCGACCCCGATGTGTTCGCCCACGCGGCGGCCCAGGTGCGCCACATGCTCGACGCCACGCATCGCCTCGGCGGCGAGAACTATGTGCTGTGGGGAGGCCGTGAGGGGTACGAGACGCTGCTGAACACGAGCCTGCGCCGCGAGGCCGATCAACTGGCCCGGTTCCTCACCATGGTGGCCGAGTACAAGCACCGCATCGGTTTCACCGGCACGCTGCTGCTCGAGCCCAAGCCGCAGGAGCCCACCAAGCACCAGTACGACTACGACTGCGCCACGGTGCACGGCTTCCTCCAGCGCTACGACCTCGTCGACGAGTACCGGGTGAACATCGAGGTGAACCACGCCACGCTGTCGGGTCACTCGTTCCACCACGAGGTGGCGTATGCCCTCGACAACGGCATCTTCGGCTCCATCGACGCCAACCGCGGCGACGCCCAGAACGGCTGGGACACCGACCAGTTCCCCAACTCGGTCGACGAGATGTCGCTGGCCGTGTACGAGATCGTGCGGGCCGGCGGGTTCACCACCGGCGGGTTCAACTTCGACACCAAGCTGCGCCGCCAGAGCAACGACCGTACCGACCTGTTCCACGGGCACATCGGTGGTATCGACACGCTGGCCCGTTCGCTGTTGGTCGCGGCCGCGATGCTCGACGACGGCACCATCGAACAGGCTCGCCGGCAGCGCTACGCGGGGTGGGACGGCGAGCGCGGCCGGCGCATCCTCGACGGTGCGGTCGATCTGGCCGCGCTGGCCGACGAGGCCGTGTCGAGCGGTCTCGACCCGCAACCGGTGTCGGGCCGCCAGGAATGGCTCGAGAACCAGGTGAATCGGGTCATCTGGTCGACGCCGTCGTGAGCACGCCGCGGCTCGTGGCCGGGGTCGACTCGTCGACCCAGTCGACCAAGGTGGAGATCCGCGACCTCGAGTCGGGTGCTGTGGTGGCTCGGGCCAGCGCACCTCATCCGCCCACCACACCACCCCGTTCCGAGCAGGACCCCGCCGCATGGTGGGCAGCCTTCGAGCAGGCATGGGCAGCCGTCGGCGCGCCGCAGGTGGAGGCCATCAGCGTTGCCGGTCAGCAGCACGGCATGGTGGCTCTCGACGAGCAGCGTCAGGTCATCCGGCCCGCCAAACTGTGGAACGACACCGAGAGCGCGCCCGACGCCGGCTGGCTGTGGAAGCAGTTGCCCGGCCGGAAGGCCGACTGGGCTGCGGCCGTGGGCAGCGTTCCCGTGGCGGCCTTCACGGCCACGAAGTTGTCGTGGCTGCACCGCAGCGAACCCGAGCACTGGGCCCGCCTCGCCCACGTGCTGTTGCCGCACGACTGGTTCACGCTCCAACTCACCGGTGCCCTGGTGACCGACCGGGGCGACGCCTCGGGCACGGGCTACTGGTCGCCCACCACCGGCGAGTACCGCTGGGACCTGCTCGGCATCATCGACCGCGATCGCGACTGGAACTCCGTCGTGCCGCGGGTGGCTGCACCCGACGAGGTGGTGGGCGAGTGGCGCGGCGCACGTGTCGCGGCGGGCACCGGCGACAACATGGCGGCTGCCCTCGGTCTCGGCCTCGCCGCCGGCACCGCGGTCGTCTCGCTCGGTACCTCGGGCACTGCCTACACGGTGGCCGAGGCGCCCACGGCCGATCCCACCGGCGCGGTGGCCGGGTTCGCCGACGCCACGGGCCGCTACCTGCCGCTGGTGTGCACGCTGAACGCCACCAAGGTCACCGATGCCGTAGCCAGGCTGCTGGGTGTCGACCACGCCGGGTTCGACGCGCTCGCCCTTGCTGCCGATCCTGGCGCTGGCGGTGCGGTGATGCTGCCCTACCTCGACGGCGAACGCACGCCCGACCTGCCGTCGGCCACCGGCGCGCTGGTGGGTCTGCGCAGCGACGTGACGCGCGAGCAGTTCGCCCGGGCAGCGGTCGAGGGCGTGGTGTGCGGGCTGCTCGATGCACTCGATGCACTCGGCGCGCACGCACCGCTCGAGTCGGTCGTGCTCACCGGCGGTGGCGCGCGTAGCGCTGCGTACCGCGCCGTCTTTGCCGATCTGTGCGAGTTGCCGCTGGGTACCTCCGACGCCGACGAAGCCGTCGCTGCAGGTGCCTGCGTGCAGGCGGCTGCCGTGGCGCTGGGCGTCGGTCATGCCGAGGTGATCGAGCGGTGGCGGTTGGGTGCCGAGTCGCCACTCGCCCCGTCGGGCAGGGTGGGCGATGCGCTCCGGGGCGAGATCCGCCAGCGCTACGGCGTACTGCGCGACACGCTGCACCCGGGCACGTGACCGACGCCGATCCGTTCGCCGTCTTCGGCCTCGATCGGTCGGCTTCGTTGGTGGAGGTTCGGGCGGCGCGCCGCCGTCTGGCCTTCGACCTGCATCCCGATCGGGGTGGCGATGCCGCTGCCATGCAGCAGGTGAACGCGGCGTTCGATGCGTGCGTGGCGCACCTCACGGGCCGTCGGCCGCTGCCCGGCCCCGAACCTGCACCCGAACCGCAGCAGCGACCGGAACCGCGCGAGCGCCCAGTAGCGCGAGGCCCGTACGGCCGCCGGCCGACGAGCCGCACCCGGTGGCGCGACCTCGAACGCGATCTGCCGTCGTTCACCGTGAACGCACTCCCGGCCGAGACGTTCGAGGCGCTGCTGGTGGTGCTCAGCTGGATCGGCGAGCTGCTCGACGAGGAGCCTCCCTATCTGCTCGAGTGCCACCTCACCGAGCCAGCACCCTGCTGGTGCCGTCTCGACATCGTGCCCGACGCGGGCGGCAGCACGGTGAGCCTGACGGTGGCGCGTGTCGAGGGCGATGCGAGCCCGGAACCCGTGACGGCCGAGGCAGTACGCGACGTGTGGGTGGAGTTGCTCAACCAGCTCGGTCGGCCGCAGCCTTGAGCAACCGGTCGCGAACGGCATGGCCGAGGCCGACCGCCGAGGGCATCACGGCGATCACGGCGGGACGGTGTTCGTCGTCGGCCTGCCGCAGCCAGTCGTAGAGGCTGCGGGCGTACTCGACCAGATCGGTGCCGTCGCCGATCAGCAGCGCGCCGGGGTGCCGGTCGAGCAGGGTGGCGGCCTCGGCCGTATCGGCGGCGAGCAGCACGGCGCAGTGCGGCGCGTAGTGCGACGCCAGCATGCCCGAGGCCCGGCTCGGCCCCGACGGGGCTGCGAGGTGGCCAGTCAGCAGGGCCTCGATCTGTTCGCTGGGGATGCCGCCGGGGCGCAGGATCTGGGGCGGGTCGACGGTGCAGTCGACGATCGTGCTCTCCACACCCACCGGGCAGGGGCCGCCGTCGATCACCAGATCGACATCGTCGCCCAGGTCGCGGCGCACGTGGTCGGCCGTGGTGGGGCTCACCCTGCCGAAGCGGTTCGCCGACGGTGCTGCGACACCCCCGCCGAAGCGCCGCAACAACTCGGTGGTGAGCGGGTGGGCCGGCACCCGGACGCCCACCGTCGGTCGCCCGCCGGTGACGACGTCGAGCACGTGGTCGGCCTTGGGCACGAGCACGGTGAGCGGGCCGGGCCAGCAGGCGTCGGCCAGCAGGGCCGCGGCCGGCGGTACCTCGGCGGCCCAGTGGGCCAGCATCGAGGCGTCGGCCACGTGCACGATCAGCGGATGGTCGGCGGGGCGGCCCTTCACGGCGAAGATGCGGCGCACGGCAGCCTCGTTGGTGGCATCGGCGGCCAGGCCGTACACCGTCTCGGTGGGAATGGCCACCAGCCCGCCGGCGCGCAGTACGGCGACGGCCGCGTCGAGAGCCTGCGATTGTTCGGGGGTCATGCAGGGACGGCGTCGATGAACTCGAGCGCAGCGTCGATGAACCCGAACGATTCGGGTGTGGCGAAGTGGTCGACGTTCCGCAGTGTCACCAGTTGGCCCCGGGGGATGGCGCTGGCCAGCGGTTCACCGGGACCGGCGAAGTCCTTGTCGCCGATCACCACCAGGGTGTGGCACGTGACGGCAGCGAGCGCTTCGGGTGTGAACCGCGGACCACGAGCCCGCTTCATCACCGCCGTGAGCGCCACCAGGTCGTTGCCGGGCTGCTTGGCGTAGTTGGCGAACATGCGCCCGATGTTGTCGTCGGGGTCGCCGGTGCCCTCGAGCGCGGCGACGATGCGCTCGGTGCCGGTGGTGTCGTCGTCGAACAGGGTGCCACCGATGCCGGCGAGGACGAGATGGTCGAAGCGGTCGGGGTGTTCGAGCGCGATGCGCAGCAGGGTGATGGCACCCAGCGAGAATCCGATGGCATCGACGGGCGTTGCGGGCATCGCATCGAGCACCCGGGCCGTCAGGTCGGCGTAGGCGTCGGGGTCGTGCGGCTTGGGTGCATCGCCGTGGCCCAACAGGTCGACGCCGATCACCTCGCGTCCGGCGTCGGCGAGCAGGTGGGTGAACCCGCTCGACTGCCAGGTGGTGGCGAACGACCCTCCCCATCCGTGTACCAGGACCACCGGTCGCGTCATGCTGTCACCGTAGCCGGGCGGGCCGCCGAGCCGTTAGCCTTGATCGGCCGTTGCGGTCGGGGTCCCGCCGCATCGGGCACCCCCTGCCCTCGTGGTCACTGGATGGAGTGAGAGGAAGCGCTCATGCGAATGCTCAACGACGGTGTGTCATTCGATCTCACCTACAACGACGTGTTCATGGTCCCCAGCCTGTCGGAGGTGCCGTCGCGTTTCGATGTCGACCTCACCACCCCCGACGGCCTCGGCACCACCATCCCGATGATCGTGTCGAACATGACCGCTGTCGCCGGGCGCCGCATGGCCGAAACGGTCGCTCGGCGCGGTGGGCTCACTGTGTTGCCGCAGGACATCCCCCTCGACGTGATCGAGATGGTGGTCGACCACGTGAAGAGCCGTCACCCCGTGTTCGAGACCCCCATCACGCTGTCGCCCCACCACACCGTCGGCGACGCCCTCGGCCTCATCCACAAGCGGGCGCACGGCGCCGTGGTGGTGGTCGACGACAACCGACCGGTCGGCATCTTCACCGAACACGACGCCATCGGGTTCGACCGCTTCACCCAGCTGCAGCACGTCGCCCGACGCGACATCATCACCGTCGAGGCCGATGCATCACCCACCGACATCTACGAGCGCCTCTCGGGCGAGCGGCTGTCGGTGGCGCCCGTGGTCGACCACGACGGGCGGCTGCTCGGGTGTGTCACCCGCAAAGGTGCGCTGCGCAGCACCATCTACCGGCCGGCGCTCGACGCCGAGGGCCGGCTCCGCATCGCCTGTGCCGTCGGTATCAACGGCGAGCCCGGCGTGAAGGCCAAGGCGCTGCTGGCCATGGGCGTCGACGTGCTCGTCATCGACACGGCCCACGGCCACCAGACGCGTGCGCTGCGCGCCATCGAAGAGGTGCGCGCCGTGGCGCCCGACACGCCCATCGTGGCCGGCAACGTGGTCACCGCCGAGGGCACCCGGCAGCTCATCGAGGCCGGCGCCGATGTGGTGAAGGTGGGTGTCGGGCCGGGTGCCATGTGCACCACGCGCATGATGACCGGTGTCGGTCGGCCGCAGTTCTCGGCCGTCGTCGAGTGCGCGGCCGAGGCCCGTCGGGTCGGCAAGCACATCTGGGCCGACGGTGGGGTGCGGTACCCGCGTGACGTGGCTCTGGCCCTGGCGGGCGGAGCTGCCAGCGTGATGTTCGGGTCGTGGCTGGCGGGCACCTACGAATCGGCGGCCGACACGCTGCGCGACCCCGACGGACGCCTCTACAAGGAGAGCTTCGGGATGGCCAGCAACCGCGCGGTGAAGAACCGCTCGCGGTCCGAGTCGCCCTTCGAGCGGGCCCGCAAAGAACTGTTCGAGGAAGGCATCAGCACCTCGCGCATGTACCTCGACCCCGAGCGTCCGGGCGTGGAGGACATCATCGACCAGATCGTCGCTGGTGTTCGTTCCTCCTGCACCTATGCAGGTGCCGGCACGATCGAGGAGTTCCATCAGCGCGCAGTGGTGGGTGTACAGAGTTCGGCGGGCTTCAGCGAGGGCCAGCCGCTCGGCACGAGTTGGTGACGCCCGTGTCGGCGACCATGCGGGTGATCGCCATCGACGGACCGGCAGGTGCGGGCAAGAGCACCATCGGCAAGGCGCTGGCACGCCGGCTCGGCCTCGAGTACCTCGACACCGGCGCCATGTACCGAGCCGTCACAGCCGCGGCGCTGCGCCGCAGCATCCCCCTCGACGACATCGAGGCGGTGGGTCGGCTGGCCGTCGGGCTCGACCTCGAGGTGGGCGCGGCCGGCGTGTTCGCCGACGGGATCGACGTCACCACCGAGATCCGCGGTGCCGAGGTGACGGGCGCGGTGAGCCGGGTGGCGGCCAACAGCGCGGTCCGTGCCGAACTGCGTGCGCGCCAGCGTGCCTGGGCCGAGGCGCGAGGCGGCGGCGTGATCGAAGGCCGCGACATCGGCACCGTGGTGTTCCCCGACGCCCAGTTGAAGCTCTACCTCACGGCGTCGCCACGCGTGCGCGCCGAGCGGCGGGTGGCCGAAGCGGGCGGCGACGTCGACGAGATCGAAGCATCCATCGCTGCCCGCGACCAGTACGACAGCACCCGTGCCGACAGCCCGCTGCGCGAAGCCGACGGGTCGGTGCTCGTCGACACCACCGGTCTCGGCATCGATGCAGTGCTGGCGCATATCCTCGGGCTGCTCGCGGGAGGAGGCTCGGTGTCATGACCAAGATCGAGGTGCCGCTCGCCGGTCGCAGCCGGCTCGATCGGATCGCCTACCAGTTCGGCCGCAACACGGTGGTCGCGTTCTGCAGGGTGTGGTGCCGCGAGACGGTCGAAGGGCGCGAGCACATCCCGGCCGAGGGGGCGTTCGTGCTCGCCCCGGTGCACCGCAGCATCCTCGACACGCCCATCTCATCGGCGGTCACCCGCCGTCGCCTGCGCTACATGGGTGCCGACAAGTACTGGAAGAACAGGTACTTCGGTCGGCTGCTCACCGCGTTCGGCGGCTTCCCCGTCACCCGCGGCACGGCCGACAAAGAGGCGCTGTCGCGCTGTATCGAAGTGCTCCAGGGTGGCGAGCCGCTGGTGCTGTTCCCCGAGGGCGAACGCAAGAGCGGGCCGGTCGTGCAGCCGTTGTTCGACGGTGCCACGTACATCGCGATGAAGGCCGGCGTGCCCATCGTCCCGATCGGTATCGGCGGCAGCGAGCGGGCGATGCCGAAGGGTGCGAAGTTCATCTCGCCGCGCAAGGTGCATGTGGTGGTGGGTCCACCCATCCCGGTACCGCCCACCGAGAACGGGCGCATCACCCGCGAGGCCCGTCAGGCCATGTCGGCCCAACTGCACGCCGAACTGCAGCGGGTGTTCGACCAGGCCGAGGCGCGGATCAGCCGCTGAACCAGGCAGTGGCGGCGAGCATGGCCCACACCGGGTCGTTCACGCCGCACAGCTCGCGTGCCGAGTGCATCGACAACTGCGGTACACCCACATCGACGGTGTCGATGCCGAGGCGGGTGGCCGTGATCGGGCCGATGGTGCTGCCGCAGGGCATCGAGTTCCGGCTGACGAACACCTGCCATGGCACCCCGGCGCGTTCGCAGGCCGCCTGGAACCGGGTGGCGGTGGCGGCGCTGGTGGCGTAGCGCTGGTTGCTGTTCACCTTCAGCGCCGGACCCTGGTTCACGATCGGGCGGTGGCCCGGCTCATGGCGCTCGGGGTAGTTGGGGTGCACGGCGTGGGCGTTGTCGGCCGACAGGCACTGCGAACCGGCGAGTGCCGCCAGGAACTCGGCCCGCTGACCACCGGACGCGAGGCAGATGCGTTCCAGTACGTGCTCGAGCATCGGGCCGGCGGCACCGGTGCTGCTCTCGCTACCCACCTCCTCGTGGTCGAGCAGCGCGATCACCAGATGGGCATCGGTGGCCTCGGTGGCGAGCAGTGCCTCGGTGGCGATCCAGCACGACAACTGGTTGTCGAGTCGCCCGGCCGCGAGCAGCGAGGCATCGGCACCCAACACCGCGGCCGGGGTGCGGTCGAACAGGCACAGCTCCCACCAGCCGAGGTCGGCGGCGGGTACCTCGAGGCGTTCGGCCAGCCAGGTGCGGAAGTCGCCGTCGCGCCATGCCCCGGTGCCCCACACCGGGGTGAGGTGTTGCTGCTTGTCGAGTTGCAGGCCGCGCTCGTTCACCTCGCGGTCGAGGTGGATGGCGAGTTGGGGTACACGGCACACTGCGTCGTCGACGGCGATGTCGACCGTCGCGCCGTCGCGTAGCACCACCCGGCCGGCGATACCGAGGTCGCGGTCGAGCCACGAGTTCAGCAACGCACCGCCGTACACCTCGACGCCCAGTTGGCGCCAACCGCTGCCGCCGGTGTCGGGCCTCGGCTTCACCCGCAGACAGGGCGAGTCGGTGTGGGCGCCGATGATGCGGAACGGTGTGCTGGGCGATGCGTTCGCCGCGCGACGGAACGCCACCACAGAGGCACCGTTCACCACCATGCCGGTGTCGGGCAGATCGCTCCACGGCGTGGTGGTCGACAGGGGAGCGAACCCGGCGTCGAGCAGGCGTGCCACGGCCGACGAGGCGGCGTGCCACGGCGAAGGTGACGAGTCGAGGTAGTCGATGAGGTCGTCGAGCCGACCGGGCGCGGTGTCGGCGTCGGTGTCGGCGTCGGTGTCGTGGTCGGTGTCGTGGTGGTCCATGGACGGGTCCTCAGCGTCCCTGGAACATGCCCATCGGCAGGCCGGTGAGGCGCAGGTGCGAGGTCTCGTTCACGGTCACGATCGACCGCTCGCCGCTGCGTGCTGCCGCCACCCGATGGATCGACGTGTAGTTGGGATAGAAGAACCCCTGGTTGACGCCGAGGCCGAGCACCTCGCTGAGGTAGCCGTTGATGACGCCGCCATGGCACACGATGGCGATGCGCTGGCCCGAGTGTGCTTCGATCAGCCGCTCGACGGCGCCTACGACGCGCCGGTGGAACTCGTCGGGCGACTCGTCGTGCACCGTCCACTCGCCGCGCAGCATGGCCTGCCAACGCGGGTCGTTGGCCGCCTTCAGTTCCTCGATGGGTACGTACTCGTTCGAGTTGCGGTCCCACTCGGCCACGTCGTCCTCGATGGCCACGGGCAGGCCGAGGGCCTCGGCGAGCGGTGCAGCGGTCTGCCGGGCACGCTGCAGCGGGCTGGCGTAGACGGCGTCGATTCGCTCGGGCGCCAGGTACTCGGCCAGGTGCGCGGCCTGGGCGTGGCCGGCTTCGGAGAGTTCGGGGTCGGCCACCCCCTCGGTGAGTTCGCGGCGAACCGGGAGGGCGTGGCGGATCAGCAGAAGCTCCATGACTCTGTGATTAGCAGGATTGAATGGTGCCGATGGAGTCCAGAACCAAGATCGTGGCCACGCTCGGTCCGGCGAGCGAGTCGCCCGAGGTGCTCGACCGCCTGCTGGTGGCCGGAGTCGACGTGGTGCGCCTGAACCTCTCGCACGGCAGCATCGACGAGCACGTGCGGCGACTGCACGACGTGCGCGCCGCAGCCGAACGGGTAGGGGCCGTCGTGGCCGTCCTGGCCGATCTGCCCGGCCCGAAGATCCGCGCCGGTCAGCTGCCTGCCGAGGGCGTGTACCTGCAGCAGGGCGCCGAGGTGGTGCTGCGCGCCGGATCCGGGCCGAGCACTGTGGGCGAGTTCCATGTCGAGTACGAGTCGCTCATCGCCGACCTGCGCGTGGGCGACCGGGTGGTTATCGGCGACGGTGCCATCTCGCTGCGCGTCGAGTCGATCGGCGACCACGTCGCCGTCACCCGCGTGCTCACCGGCGGCACCACGCAGGGCAGGCCCGGTGTGCACCTGCCGTCGGAGCGCATGCGGTTGCACGCGCCCACCGACGACGACCTGCGTCTGGCCGCCGTCATGGCCGCCGAGGGCGTCGACTTCCTGGCGGTGTCGTTCGTGCGCGCTGCGGCCGATCTGCAGCGGGTGCGCGCCGCAGTGCACCCGCGTTCGACCCGGTTGGTGGCCAAGATCGAGACGCTGCCCGCAGTGGCGGCGCTCGAAGACATCGCTGCCGCGTCCGACGCAGTGATGGTGGCGCGCGGCGACCTGGGCATCGAGTGCCCACTCGAAGACGTACCCCACCTGCAGAAGCGCATCGTGCGCCACTGCGTCGAGATGGGCGTGCCCGTCATCACCGCCACCCAGATGCTCGAGAGCATGATCACCGCGCCGTCGCCCACGCGTGCCGAGGTGAGCGATGTGGCCAATGCCGTGTTCGACGGGTCCGACGCGCTGATGCTGTCGGCCGAGACCGCGATCGGCCACGACCCGGTCGGTGTGGTGGAGGCGATGGTGCGCATCGCCGAACGCGCCGAGGCCGAGGCCAGCTACACCGCCTGGGGCAACCGGCTCGGCCGCGTCCAGCGGCGGCAGTGGCCCACGGGCGCCGAGCGCATCACCATGGCCATCACCCACGCGGCCGGTATGGCCGCAGTCGATGCCGGCGTCGATGCCATCTTGTGCTGCACCCGCTCGGGCCGCTCGGCGCGGGCGATGTCGCGGTTCCGCCCCACCCCGGCGCTGATCGGTCTGTCGCCCAGCGCCGACACCGTACGGGCGATGGCGCTGTCGTGGGGCGTGCAACCGATCCAGGTCGACGAGTACGCCTCGACCGACGAGATGGTGTGGTTCGCCGTCGAGACCGCGTTGCGCCAGGGCCTCATCGCGACGGGGCAGACGGTGCTGGTGCTGGCCGGCGCCCCCGACCGGGCCAGCGGGGCCGCCGCCGACGTGCTGCGCATCGTGCAGGTCGCGTGAACACCGTGTGGTCCGACACCACCGGTCGCCCCGACGCGCCTCTGGTGGTGGTCATCCACGGGTCGATGGACCGCTCGACCGGCATGCTGAAGGTGGCGCGCCAACTCGACGAGGTGGCCCACGTGCTGCGGTACGACCGGCGTGGCTACGGGCGATCCACTCCGCACACCGGCCCGTTCGCGATGGCCGACCAGGTGGCCGACCTCGTGCACCTGCTGGCGGGCCGACCGGCGGTGCTGGTGGGGCACAGCTACGGCGGCAACGTGGCCCTGGCCACTGCGGCCCTCCATCCCGACCTCGTGCGTGCCGTGTCGATCTACGAGACACCGCTGAGCTGGGAGCCGTGGTGGCCCGGCACCACCGCCGGCGCCAACGCGCTGGCCACCCGCGGCGAGCCGGCCGATGCCGCCGAGGCCTTCATGCGGCGCCTCGTTGGCGATGCGCGGTGGGAGGCGTTGCCGTTGCGCACCCGCGAGCAGCGACGGCGTGAAGGCCAGGCGATGGTCGGCGAGTTGTCCGACCTGCGCGTCAATGCCCCCTGGCAGGCCGAGCAGATCGACGTCGAGGTACTGGCCGGGTACGGCTCGAACGGCCGCCCGCACCATCGACGGGCGATGGAGCACGTCGCCCAGACGGTGCGCGGTGCTCGTGTCGTCGAGCTCGGCGGCTGCGCGCACGACGCCCCGCTTGCGCAGCCTGCGCTGTACGCCCAGCAGTTGGTGCTGCCTCTGCTCTGAGCCCTAGGGCTCGTCGATCAGCGGGATCTCGATCTGCGTGCCGAAGAACGTGCACACCGTGCCGTTGTCGCTGCCTGCGGCCAGGTCGGCCTTCACCGTGTCGGCGCACGTGTCGAGTGCTTTGCGCTGGGTCCACACACCCAGCGCGAGCCCGAGCATGAGCAACACGATGATCAACTTGGCCATCACGTTCTTGACCACCATGCCCATGACCAGCGAGAGCACGACGAACCCGATCGTGATGAAGATTGCGAGGTTCTTCGCGGCTTGCAGGTTGATCGCGAGCATGACCAGACGATACGCCCTAGCGTTGCCGCCGTGAGTGACCCCAACGATGTCGCCCGCCCGATCAACCTCGGGTCGGGCCTGCCCACCACCGTGCTGCCGCCGGCCGACGCCAGTGCCCGCCACTCGCTGCTGCAGGCGCTCGCCGCACCCGAGCCCGAGCGGCGCGAACGGGTCGCCGAGGTCGTGTCGCGGCACCCGCGTTTCGTCGACGCCTGGGCGTCGCTCGGCGATCTCGGCCGCGACACCATCGAGCGCTACGCCGCCTACCGGGTGGGGTACCACCGCGGGCTCGATGCGCTGCGCGCCAACGGCTGGCGCGGCTCGGGGTACGTGCGCTGGGCCGACGAGACGAACCGTGGCTTCCTGCGGGCACTGCGCGGGTTGGGCCTCATGGCTGCTGCCATCGGCGAGGACGACGAAGCCGCCCGGGTCGAGCAGTTCCTGCTGCAACTCGATCCGTCGGGTGTGCCGGCCGACGAGCGCTGAGACGATGGACGGCGAGCCCGCCCCGCTGCGCGTGGCCGGTGCGGTGCGCGTTGCCGGTGCGGTGCTCGTGGGCGGGACGAGCAGCCGGATGGGGGTCGACAAGTCGACGCTCGAGGTCGACGGCATCGCCATGGGTGCCCGGGTGGCGGCCGCCCTCGTGGCTGCCGGGTGCGAACCCGTCGTGGCCGTCGGGGGCCCGCCGTCGCGTGGCGAACGGCTCGGCCTGGTGGTGGTGACCGACCGCTGGCCCGGCGAGGGCCCGCTCGGCGCCATCGTCACCGCGCTCGAGCGAGCGGGTGCCGAGGGGGCCGACGCCGTGCTCGTCGCCGCCTGCGACCTGCCGTGGCTCGACGCCGCGACGCTCGAGGCGTTGATCGAGCAGTACCGCGAGCGGGCAGCGACGGTCGACGTGGTGGTGGCACGGTCCGACCGGCTCGAACCGCTCTGCGCGATCTGGGCCTGTGGCATGGCCGATCCGCTGCGCCGACGATTCGACGCAGGCGAGCGGGCGGTGCACCGGGCGCTCACCGCACTCGTTATCGCGACGGTCGACGTCGACCGACGCAGTGTGGTGAACGTGAACACCCGCGCCGACCTGTCGGCCGCCGGTCTGCAGGTCGATCCGTCGAACGGGTAACGTGCGAACCCATGTCCATTCGTGAAGTCTCGGTCGACGAACTCGAGTCAGCCCTGGCCGCCGGTGCGCGGGTGATCGACGTCCGCGAGGTCGATGAGTACCGCGAGGGCCATGTGCCCGGTGCGACCCTGGTGGTGCTCGGCACCGTCCCCGATCATGTCGATGCCTTCCGGGGCGACGACGTCGCCTATGTCATCTGCCGCTCCGGTGGGCGCAGCATGCGGGCCTGCGAGTTCCTGGCAGCCAACGGTGTCGAGGCGATCAACGTCGCCGGCGGCACGATGGCCTGGGTGATGGCGGGCAAGCCGGTGGTGGCCGGAGACCAGCCGACGTGACGTTCGAGTGGGTGGCCGACCAGGCCACGTTCGAGACGCTCATCGACGAGTGGTGCGGCGAACCGCGCTACGCCATCGACACCGAGTTCCATCGCGAACGCACGTACTACCCCAAACTCGCCCTGCTGCAGATCGGATGGCGGGGCCGCATCGTGCTGGTCGATCCACTGGCCATCGACGTGGGGTCGCTCCGCCGTCTCTTTGCCTCGCCGGCTATCGCCGTGTTCCACGCCGCACAACAAGACCTCGACGTGCTCACCCACGTCTGCGGTGCCGTGCCACAGCACATGTTCGACACCCAGATCGCCGCCGGATTCATCGGCTACAGCACCCCCTCGCTCGCCTCGCTCCTCCAGGGTGAGCTCGGCGTGAGTGCATCGAAGGGCGACCGGCTCACCGACTGGCTGCGGCGGCCGCTCACCGCCGAGCAGCAGCAGTACGCGGCCAACGATGTGGCCCATCTGCTCGAACTGCACGACCGACTCGTTGCGCACCTCACCGCACGGGGTCGCCTCGAGTGGGCGGCTGAAGCCTGCGAGGAGCTACGCACCCGACCGGCCGGTGCAATCGACCCCGAGCAGGCCTGGCTGCGTCTGAAAGACGTGCGGATGCTGAAGTCGAAAGCGCGCGGGGTCGCCCAGGCGGTGGCCGCCTGGCGCGAGCGTCGTGCGGCCGCTGCCGACGTGCCTCCGCGCCAGATCCTGCCCGATCTCGCCGTGCTGGGCATCGCCCAGAAGCACCCCACCAGCACGGCCGAACTGGCCCATGCGCGCGGTGTCGACGAGCGGCACAGCCGAGGAGCGATGGGCACCGAGATCGTGGCGGCGGTGCAGGCAGGACTCACCCGCGATGTCTCCTTCCCGGCCACCGACGTCGACGATCTCGACCGGACGTTGCGGCCCGCCGTCACGCTGGTGTCGGCGTGGGTGGGTGAGGTCGCCCGCACCGAGAAGATCGACGCCGCGCTGCTCGCCACCCGACACGATCTCGTCAGCCTGCTGCGGGGCGATGCGAATGCGCGTCTCGCCGGTGGTTGGCGTCACGAACTGCTGGGCGACGGTATCCGCAGGCTCGTCGAGGGCCGCGCCGCGCTCACGTTCGACGGGCGGGGTGGCCTGCGGTTGGTCGAGCTCAACGGGTGACGCGGCGAAGTTTCGCGTAGAGGGCGTCGAACACGGCTGCCACATCGGTGCTGCGGCTGCCGTAGGCGTGGATCGGGCGGCGTTCACCGATGCCCTGATTGATGATCGCCCGGGTGGGCACGACGGGCTGCCACACCACCGAACGTCCGACGATCCGGGTGAGTTCGTCGAAGCGGCGATCGGCTTCGCTGCTCGTCGGCGGCACCCGGTTCACGATCGCGCCGCTCAGTTCGAGGTCGGGGTTGTGGTGATCCCAGATCTCGTCGACCACATCGGCCACCGCACCGATGCCGCGCAGGCTGAGCGCAGCTGGTTCGACCACGATCAGTGCATGACGGGCGGCGATCAGACCGCTGCGGGTGAGGTTGCCGAGCGACGGGGGGCAATCGAGCAGCACGTGGTCGTAGCGTGCAGCGACCTCCACGAGCGCCTCGCGCAACCGAGTGGGCGTGCCCACCTCGCGCTCCTGCAGGGCGGTGGTGGCGGGCATCACATCGACGTTGGGCCCCCATGCCGAAGGCCGGATCGCGGTGGTGGCAGGGGTGTCGAGCAGCACATCGGCGGTCGAGTGCTCCACCTCGTCGGGATCGATCCCGAGCACCCAGGTGGCCGAGGCCTGCGGATCGAGGTCGACCACCAGCACCCGCCGTCGGGCGT
The DNA here is from genome assembly GCA_040380855.1 of Acidimicrobiaceae bacterium. Lineage (GTDB taxonomy): Bacteria > Actinomycetota > Acidimicrobiia > Acidimicrobiales > Ilumatobacteraceae > VFMC01. The sequence continues at coordinate 31,784 of JBEIIG010000037.1, forward strand.
TCGCCGCGGCCGATGCCAGCCCGAGCGTGACCGAGGTCTTGCCCACCCCGCCTTTTTGGTTGAGCAGTGCCACCACGGCGCCCATGGCCGCATTCTGACAGGGAGGCGCCGCCACGGGCCACACTTGACCGGCGGGTCAGGGATGCCGTGATTCGAACCGGTGAGCGGGTAGCATGGCGAACAGTCTCAGTTTTCTCATCTTCGGGAGCCCTATCGTGAAGAAGGGTCGTCACCGCCGCTTCGAAGAAGCGCGCAAACTCAAGCAGTCGGGTCCGAGTGCGTTCGACCTGGGGTTCGGTGCCACCGGCACACGCGACTCCTCGCCGGACGACGAGTATGCCGAGTTGGCCCAGAAGTACGGCGTCACGTTCGACGACGACGACGAACTCGACGAAGACGACGACGACTGACCGCAGCCGCCCGGCTGCACCTCACCCCCCGGTGCTCACATGAACTCCCTGAGAAACATCGCCCTTGTCGCGCACGTCGACCACGGCAAGACCACGCTCGTCGATGCGCTGCTGCGCGCCACCGGCACCTTCGCCGCCCACCAGGCGGTGGTCGAGCGGGTGATGGACTCGAACGACCAAGAGCGCGAGCGTGGCATCACCATCCTCGCCAAGGCGGCGTCGATCATCTGGAAGGGCGTCAAGATCAACCTGGTCGACACCCCCGGCCACGCCGACTTCGGGGGCGAGGTCGAGCGGGCACTCACGATGGTCGACGGTGTGATCCTGCTGGTCGACGCGGCTGAAGGGCCGCTCCCGCAGACGCGCTACGTGCTCCAGAAGGCGCTCGCCCGCGACCTGCCGGCCATCGTCGTCATCAACAAGGTCGACCGCGGCGACTCGCGGCCCGAAGAAGTGGTCGACGAGATCTACCAACTCTTCATCGATCTCGACGCCGACGACGAGCACATCGATTTCGAGATCATCTCGGCCGTCGCCCGTGAGGGCCGGGCGATGAAGGGCATCGGTATGCCTGCTGCCGACGCCGACCTGTCGCCGCTGCTCGACACGATCCTCGAGGCCATCCCGGCGCCACCAGGCGATCCGTCGCTGCCGCTGCAGGCCATGGTCACCCAGCTCGACGCCAGCGAGTACCTCGGCCGACTCGCCATCGGCCGCATCGTCAACGGCGTGATGCGCCGCGGCGAGACGGTGGCGCTGCTCGAAGAGGAGTTCGCCGAGGGCCAGCCGGCGCTCAAGCGGCGTCTCACCCAGTTGATGGCCTTCGAAGGCGTCAGTCGCAACGAGGCCGAGGTGCTGTCGGCCGGCGACCTGTTCGTCGTGGCCGGCTTCCCCGAGGTCGAGATCGGCGACACGATCGCCTCGGTCGACGAACCGATCGCCCTGCCCCGCCTCGTCGTCGACGAGCCGGTGCTGCGGATGACCTTCGGCGTGAACACCTCACCGCTCGCCGGCAAAGAGGGCAAGTACCTCACCAGCCGTCACCTCGTCGACCGGCTCAACAAAGAGATCCTCGGCAACGTGTCGATCAAGTTGTTCGAGACCGGTTCGCCCGATGCCATCGACGTGGCCGGCCGTGGCGAACTGCAGCTCGCGGTGCTCATCGAGGCCATGCGCCGAGAGGGCTACGAGCTCCAGGTGAGCCGCCCGCAGGTCATCACCAAGGAAGTGAACGGCAAGCGCTTCGAGCCCCAAGAGCGCGGTGTGGTCGACGTGCCCGACGAATACGTCGGCACCGTCACCCAGGAACTCGCCCCGCGCAAGGGCCGCATCACCGACATCCGGCCGGGCGACGCAGGCCGCAGCATCGTCACGTTCGAGTGCCCGAGCCGCGGGCTCATCGGCTTCCGCTCGATGCTGCTCACCGCCACCCGCGGCACAGCGCTGTTGCACCAGCACCACCACGGCTGGGTGCCGTGGGCGGGCGACATGCCCGATGCCCGTGGCGGCGCCATGGTGGCCGATCGACTGGGTGTCACCACCGGTTATGCGCTCGACAAGCTGCAGTTGAGCGGCCAGTTCTTCGTGCACCCCGGAGAGCAGGTGTACGAGGGCATGGTGGTGGGCGAGTGCGCCCGCGAGGAGGAGATGGTGGTGAACGCCGTGCGGCCGAAGGAGAAAAACAACATCCGCACGCACAGCCACGACGACGCCGTGAAGCTGCCGGCGCCGAAGATCCACACCCTCGAGACCGCCATCGAGTGGATCCAGGAGGACGAGCTCGTCGAGGTCACCCCGAAGAGCATCCGCATCCGCAAGCGCCACCTCGGCCTCGAAGACCGGCGCAAGGCGAACAAGAAGGTGCCTACCGCCTGACCGCAGGGTGCGGAAGCGGAGTCCATCGCGGCCGCTCGAGCAACTCGACCCAGCGGTCGTACACGGCTTGGCCCACCAGGCCGACGATCTCGTCGCGTAGATAGCGGTACACCGGGTCGGTGCCCACGAATGCGTCGGGCGACTCGGTGCACCACCAGTGGAACTCCTGGCCGCCTTCGCTCCAGTCGCGTCGCTTCCATTCGCGCAGTGTCGACGTGACATAGCCGTGGTCGTCGGTGTGGTGCTCGAGTCGCAGGGGTAGTTGCCAGCACACGTTCGGCTTCCAGTCCATCGGTCGCTCGCCTGCCTCGAGCGCGGCTGCGTGCAGGGCGCACCCCGCACCGCCCGCGAAGCCGGGTCGGTTCAAGAAGATGCAGGCGTCGTCGACGACACGCGTCATCGTGCCGCCGTCGTCGGACGGGGCCAGGAACCCGCCCCGCTTGGCCTTCTTGGCGAACTGCCACTGATCGGGCCGCAACCGCACCACGGCACTCACCACGGTCTGCACATCGTCGTCATCGACGAAATGGGCGCCGTAGCTGCAGCATCCCTGCTGCAGGTGCGAGGCATCGTCGTCGAGCACCCCTTTGCACCCGGCCCCGAAGATGCACGACCAGTTCGAACGCAAAAAGGTGGCGTCGGCCATCCAGGTGCGGTTCTCGTGGTCGTCTTCGAAGCTGATCCACTCGTGCACGTCGAGCGGATGGGAGGCGGCGGCTGGGCGTCGTGGGGCGGGAGGCATGACGGCCCAGGGTAGGCGACTGCGTGCGGGTTCCAGGAAGACGGCAGTGCTCGCTGGGTAGGCTGCGACCCGATGTCTACGCCCCCTGCCACCGCCGATCAGCTCCGGTCTGCCTTCCTCGACTTCTTCGCCGCGAAGGGCCATGCCGTGGTGCCCTCGGCGAGCCTCATCCCGCACGACCCGACGGTGCTGTTCACCGTGGCGGGCATGGTGCCCTTCAAGCCCTACTTCGTGGGCGACGAGGTGCCGCCCTACACGCGTGCGGTGAGCTCGCAGAAGTGCGCCCGTGCGGGTGGCAAGCACAACGACCTCGACGACGTGGGGCGCACCAAGCGGCATCTGGTGTTCTTCGAGATGCTCGGCAACTTCAGCTTCGGCGACTACTTCAAGCACGAGATCATCCCGTGGAGCTGGGAGCTCACCACCGAGGTGTTCGGCCTCGACGGCGACCGCCTCTGGATCACCGTGCACGAGAGCGACGACGAGGCCGAGGCCATCTGGCACGAGCAGGTGGGCGTGCCCATGAACCGCATCCAGCGGCTCGGCGACAAGGACAACTTCTGGCAGATGGGCGACACCGGTCCGTGCGGGCCGTGCAGCGAGATCCACATCGACCGCGGCCCCGGTTTCGGTCCTGAGGGTGGCCCGCTCGCCGACCCCGGCGGCGACCGGTTCATGGAGTTCTGGAACCTGGTGTTCATGCAGTACAACCAGGCGCCCGACGGCAGCCGCACGCTGCTGCCCAAGCCGTCGATCGACACCGGTGCCGGCCTCGAACGGTTGTTGTGCCTGCTGCAGGGCGTCGACGCCGTGTGGGAGACCGACCTCATGCTGCCGCTCATCGACCGGGCGTGCAGCCTCACGGGCAAGACGTACACCGCGGGCGACTACGACGACCGTGTCAGCTTCAGCATGCGCGTGCTCGCCGAGCACGCGCGCAGCAGCGCCATGCTGGTGAGCGATGGGGTGTTCCCCAGCAACGAGGGCCGCGGCTACGTGCTGCGGCGCATCATCCGCCGCGCCGTGCGCTACGCGTACCTGCTCGGCACCGAGAAACTGGTCATGCCGTCGCTGGTCGAGACCGCAGTCGACGTGATGGGCAACGCATACCCCGACGTGGCGAAGAACAAGGACTTCATCGTGGGTGTGCTCACCCGCGAAGAGGAGCGGTTCCGTCAGACGCTGAAGACCGGTCTGGCGATCCTCGAAGACGAACTCGAGTCGAAGCCGTCGCAGTTGCCCGGCTCGACGGCGTTCATGCTGCACGACACCTACGGGTTCCCGCTCGAACTCACCGAGGAGATCGCTGGCGAGCGTGGCGTGGCGGTCGACGGTGCGGGCTTCGACGCCGAGATGCGTGCCCAGCGCGAGCGTGCCAAGGCCGCTCGCAAGGGTGCCGCCGTGGGCGACGACCGGCTCGACCAGTACCGCGAGATCGTCGAACAGCACGGCACCACCGACTTCCAGGGCTACAGCGTCGACAGCACGTCGTCGACGGTGCTGGCGGTGCTGGTGGGAAGCACCGGGCCCTGGGCCGACGACGACGATGTGGTTGAGATCTTCCTCGACCGCACCCCCTTCTACGCCGAGAGCGGTGGCCAGGTGGGCGACACCGGCACCATCACCACCCACACCGGTGTGGCCGAGGTGCTCGACACCACGTTCGCGTTGCCCGGTCTGCGTCGGCATGTCGCACGAATCGTCAGCGGCGAGCTGTATCCCGGGGTCGAGGCGACGGCCACCATCGACGCGGGCCGACGCGATGCCACCCGCCGCAACCACACCGGCACGCACCTGCTGCACCACGCGCTGCGCCAGGTGCTGGGCGAGCACGTGAAGCAGGCCGGCTCGCTGGTGGGGCCCGATCGGCTTCGGTTCGACTTCACCCACTACGCGGCCGTCGCCGACGACGAGATCGCCCGCATCGAGGCCATCGCCAACCACGAGACACTGTCGAACGCACCCGTACGCGCGTTCGAGACCACCAAGGACGAGGCGTTGGCGATGGGCGCGATGGCGTTCTTCGGCGACA
>JBEIIG010000038.1:0-36777 GCA_040380855.1 Acidimicrobiaceae bacterium
CCTGGCAGCGAACGTGCTCGCCGCCTGGCGCACCGAGTTCGTGGTCGACGGGCGCGTCGTCTCAGAACGACAGGCCGATCTCGTGAGGGCGCTCGCCTTCGGGTTGGTGCCCGACGAGTTGCGCACCGCCACCGCCGACCAACTCGTTGCGCTCATCACGGCCACCGACTCTCACCTCGGTACCGGGTTCCTCGCCACACCGTTCCTGCTGCCCGTGCTGGCCGACCACGGTCGTCTCGACGTGGCGTACGACCTGCTGTTCCAGCCCACCGAGCCGTCGTGGATGGCCATGATCGACCGAGGCGCCACCACCATCTGGGAGGACTGGGACGGCATCCGGCCCGACGGCTCGGCGAAGCACTCGCTGAACCACTACAGCAAGGGCGCCGTCATCTCGTTCCTGCACCGCTACGTGGCGGGCCTGCAGCTGGTGGAGCCCGCCTATCGCCGGGTGCGCATCGCCCCACGGCCGGGGCACGGCATCACCCACGCTCGCACCCACCACGATGCACCGCACGGCCGCATCGAGGTGGCGTGGCACATCGCCGACGGCCAGGGCTCACTCGCCACCACCATCCCCGACGGCACCACCGCCGACATCGTGCTGCCCGACGGCCAGCACCACGAGGCCGGCACAGGCGCGCACCAGTTCACCTGGGCAGCGGCCGGCTGACCTACTCGTCGCCCGGCACGCCGTACGACGGCGCATCGGTGGGGTTCAGCGCGCGGGTGACGTAGGCGTCGGCCTGCGGCGCGTACACCTCCCACGCGTGGGCCACGGCCGCGATGGGGCAGCCGTCGTCGACCCAGTCGATACGCAGCTCGGCATACGGCCAGGCCTGTTCGTGCACCACCAGCAGGCCCGCCGAGTGCACCGGCCCGGCCTCGCCCCCTTCGGCCACGGCCGCCAGCATGGCCGCGATCAACCGGTCGCCGAGTGGCCCCGGGGCGGCCTCGAACGCGGCCACCATCGCCGCGGGCACGCCCGCGTGCGCCAGCAGGTTGCCCGCGGCAGCACAGTCGACGCCCTCGGCCGCGCTCCACACACCCAGCGCGTTGCCGCCCGAGTGCACGGCGGTGCGTCCACTGGGGTCGATGGCGAGCAGCTGCCGGTAGGGCGGATACCCATCGGCCGCCACCGCTGCGTCGACGGCGGCGCGGGCGGTGTCGCCCGCTGCCATGCGGTCGAGCATCAACGGTCCGAGGGCCGGGTTGGTGATGTTCTGCGTGGCCGCTGCACCCACCCCGGCCCGGGCGTGCGCGCAACGCGCCGCCACTGCGGGCGACGACGACGAGATGGCCACACCGAACTGACCGGTGGTGGCACAGCGAGCGACGATCGAGAAGGTCATCGCGACCTCAGTCGGGGATGACCGCGGTGGCGTCGATCTCCACCAGCCAGTTCGGCCGCGCCAACGCGGTGACCACCAGCCCGGTCGACACCGGGTGCACACCCTTGATGTACTCGCCCATCGTGCGGTACACGGCCTCGCGGTGGCGAACGTCGGTGAGGTACACCACCACCTTGCACAGGTGCTCCATCGAGCCGCCCGCTTCCTCGATGAGCTGGCGGATGTTCTGCATCACCTGGTGGGTCTGCTCCACCGGGTCGTGGCTGCCGATGTCGGCCGCGGTGTCGAGGTCTTGCGGGCACTGGCCGCGCAGGAACACCATCGTGCCGCGGGCCACCACGGCCTGGCACAGGTCGTTGTCGAGGTTCTGCTCGGGGTAGGTGTCCTTGGTGTTGAACGGACGGATGCGGCGGTGTGCCATCGGTGTCTCCGGGTGGGCGGGTGGAAGCGTGAACGGTGGGTGGGTGCAGGTTGGGTGGGAGTGATCGAGCGGGGTTCAGCCCGGGCGGTAGTGGGCGTAGGCGCGTTGTTTGGCGATGTGGTCGGCCACGTACTTGGCGTCGTACCACACGCCCCAGATGAACGACGACCCTCGCCGGGTCTGCCAGGGCAGGCCCAGGAAGTACACGCCCGGTTCGGTGGAGATGCCCCGGCGGTGCTGCGGTCGGCCGTCACCGTCGACCGCACCGGCAGGCAGCCAGCGGTAGTCGAGCGCGTAGCCGGTGGCCCAGATGATGGTCGACACCCCGGCGGCTCCAAGGTCGAGCGACAGCAGCGGGTGGGTGACGCACGGCGGGTCGGCCGGGATGACCCGGGCCTCGGGTTCCTCTGGCAGGTCGAGGCCGTGTGCCGCCACGTAGGCGTCGGCCTCGTCGAGCAGGCCGAGGTGGTCGGCGTCGCCTGCGGCGAGATTGGCGGCCAGGTCGGGGGCGAACGTGAGCACCCCGTCGGCGTAGGCCAGCGTGGTGCCCACGAGGGTGACGCCCTGCGCGGCGAAGCGGCGGAAGTCGACCGTGTGGCCGCCGTCGGCGCCGCTGACCGCGATGGTGACGTGGGCGGCACCGGGGGTGACCTCGGCGTCCCACTTGTTCAGCACGCCCAGCCACCACACGAAGTCGCGGTCGCGGTAGCGGCGCGGCGGCCGTCCGTGCGGCGCCACCGAGAGATACACCTGGCGACCGCTGGCCTGCAGTTCCTCGGCGATCTGCGCGCCCGACGAACCGGCGCCCACCACCAGCACTGCACCGGCGGGCAGGTCGCCGGGATTGCGGTAGGTGTTCGAGTGCATCTGGTGCACCGGAGCGTCGGCGGGAACGAGGGGCGGGATGACGGGGCGTTGGAAGGGGCCGGTGGCCGCGATCACGTAGTCGGCCTCGATGACACCCGTGTTGGTGTCGACCCGGAAGCCGGGGCGGCCCTCCAGCCTGGCAACGCCGCGCACCTCCACCCCGCAGCGCACCGGCGCACCGATGCGCTCGGCGTAGGCCACGAAGTAGTCGGCCACCTCCTCCTTGCCGGGGAAGCCGTCGGGGTCGCCGCTGAACGCCATGCCCGGGAAGCGGTCGTGCCAGGCCGGCCCGTTGGCCACCAACGAGTCCCAGCGTTCGCTGCGCCACCGCTCGGCGATGCGGTGCCGCTCGAGCACCACGTGGCCGATGCCATTCGCAGTGAGGTGTTCGCTGGCGGCGATACCGGCCTGGCCGGCGCCGACTACCACCACCTCCACGTGCTCAACCGACACGGTCGACCTCGGAACGTGTCTGAGTGCGCGCCCGCGGGTGTTCGATGAACACCACCTCGCGCCGGAACGGGGTGTCGTCGGGGTGGCGCTGCACGCCGAGGTCTTCGGCGTAGCGGCGGCCGTCCCACACCGCAGCGGCGATGGTGGACGGGGCCAGCGCATCGCCCACCGCGGTGACCGACACCAGCCCGGCGTCGGCCCACTCGGCCTCGCGGGCCCGCAGGTCGAGCACCAACTGCTCGTTGGGCAGGCGGGCCGTCACCAGCACCACTGCGTCGGCCTCCACCACGGTCTCGCGCCCGGTGTGCATGCAGGCCAGCACGGCGGCCGAACCCTCGGTACGCAGCAAGGTCTGCGACAGGCGCAGGTCGATCTCCAACTCGCGCATGCGCGTCTGGATGCGGTCGAGTTCCAGCGTGTTCGCCGTCCATGCCGACACGGTGGGGCTCGGCGTCACCAGGGTGACGGCCAGGCCGTTGCGCACCAACTGCTCGGCGATCACGCCACCGAGGTAGTAGTGGTCGTCGTCGAACAGCACCACCCGACCGCCCTGGGGCAGGCGGCCGCGCAGCACGTCGTCGGGCGTGAACACCGGCAACTGCGCCGACAGCGCGATGGCCTTGGTGTGCCACCGGCCCGCACCATCGGTACGCCAGGCGGCACCCGTGGCCACGGCCACGTGGTGGAAGCCGTAGGCCAGCACCTCGTCGGCCGTCATCCTGCTCTCGCGGTACACCTCGAGGTTGTCGAGCCGGTCGATCTGGCCGAGGCGGTAGTCGACCACGCGGTTCCACGCGGCCAGGCCCGGCAGCCGCGACTCGGCCGCCACCCGGCCGCCCAGATCGCGCGTCGCTTCCACCAGCACCACCTCGTAGCCGCGACGCCCGGCCGACATCGCAGCCTCCAGGCCAGCCGGGCCGGCACCCACCACCAGCACCCGCTCGTCGGCGTGGCGGGGCCGCATCCGCTCGGGGTGCCAGCCGCGCCGCCACTCCTCGCCCATGCTCGGGTTCTGGGTGCAGCGGATCGGGCTCATCGTGAAGTCGCCCGACACGCAGATGTTGCAGCCGATGCATTCGCGGATCTCGTCCATCCGGCCCTGCTCGATCTTGGCGGGCAGGAACGGGTCGGCGATCGACGGGCGGGCCGCACCGATGAAGTCGAGGATGCCTTCGCGCACCATGCGCAGCATCGTCTCGGGCGAGGTGAACCGACCCACACCCACCACCGGCTTCGAGGTGAGCTGCTTCAGGCCGCGCACGTACTGCTCTTCGTGGCCCTCGGGCCCGAAGCGCGACGTGAGGCTGTCGTCTTCCCAGCTGCCCATCACGAAGTCCCACAGGTCGGGCAGTTCGCCCAACATGCCCACCACGTCGGCGATCTCGCTGCGCTCGAGGCCGTCGGTGACGCCGAGTTCGGTGAGGCTGATGCGGCACCCGATGGCGGCGGCGCCCGCCGCTTCCTCCACCGCGTCCTCCAGCATCTCGCGCAGCAGGCGCGCCCGGTTCTCGAGCGAGCCGCCGTAGGCGTCGGTGCGCTGGTTGTAGCGGCGCGACAGGAAGTGGTGGATGCCGCCGAGCGCATGGCCGGCGTACACGTACACCAGGTCGAAGCCGGCGTCGATGGATCGGCGCACGGCACGACGGTGCCAGCGACGCAGATCGGCGATGTCGGCCAGGGTCATCGCCCGCGCCTGCACCGGGTCGTAACTGAACGCTGCGACGGGGAGGTGACCGGGTCCCATCGGCGCCACCCGGCTGAACAGGTTCGGGCCGTTCATGCCGTTGTAGCAGAGCTCGATCGCGGCCAGCGCGCCGTGGTCGTGCACCCGCGCCGTGGTCAGCTCGAGCGCCGGCAGGTCGATGTCGTCCCAGAGGCGCTGCTCGATGAACGGGGTGATCTCGGAGGTGTGGTGGATCTCGGCCTGCTCGGTGCACACCACCGCCCAGCCACCCTCGGCCTTGGTGGCGCGCATCTCGGCGTGCGACGACACGTCGCGATAGCCCATCCCGCTGCACTGGGGTACCTGGAAGAAGCGGTTCCGAGCCACGACCGGTCCGATGCGGACGGGCTCGAACATGATGTCGAATCGGGGATCACGCATGATCCTGCAACGATCACCGCTCGGCGTGGCACCTGTCAACCATCGTCGCCGCAGTAGTTTCCAGCCGATGGGGCGGGCGCGATGAACGACGCATCGGCGGTGATGCCGCAGGTCGTGGAGTTGCTGCGCAGCCTCGTGGCGTTCCCCACCGTCAGCCGCACGCCGAACACGGCGATGCAGGAGTGGCTGGGCGAGCAACTCGAGGCATGCGGGGCGCGGGTACAGGTGGTGCCCGGCGCGCACGCAGGCAATGCCAACCTCGTCGCCTCCCTCGGGCCGGCCGGGCCCGGGGGCCTCATGCTGTCGGGGCACACCGATGTGGTGCCACCGGGCGAGGGTTGGCGCACCGACCCGTTCACGCTGACTGCGGTCGACGACCGGCTGTACGGCCGCGGCACGGCCGACATGAAGGGCTTCTTCGCCGCCGTGCTGGTGGCCTTGCGCTCGATCGACCCCGCCACACTGCGCACCCCGGTGCACGTGCTCGCCTCGTACGACGAAGAGGTCGGCTGCCAGGGCGTGCGCGACGTGCTGCCGCAGCTGGCCGTCGACCCGGCCATCCGACCCGCACTGGTCGTCATCGGCGAGCCGACGATGATGCGACCACGTCACTCGCACCTCGGCAAGCAGATGTACCGGGTGGTGGTGCGCGCCGCCGAGGCGCACTCCAGCCGCGCCGCCACCGCACCCAGCGCCATCGCTGGTGCCGCCGAACTGGTGCAGGCGCTGTCGGCCATCCAGGCCGGCTGCCCCGCCGCCGCGCCCGATGCCGCACCGGCCTACACGGTGAACTGCGGCACCATCCGCGGTGGCACGGCCGCCAACGTCATCGCTGCCGAGTGCGAGGTGGTGTTCGAGGTGCGCCACGACATCCACCACGACCCGGCCGAGGTGCTGGCCCCGTTCGTCGCTGCGGCCGACGCGCTGCACGAACGCCTCGCAGTGGTGGGTGGTGGCGTCGACCGCCACCTCGTCACCAGCTACCCGGCCATGGCCACCGACACGACATCACCGGCCTTTGCACAGGCGGTCAGGCTGGCCGATGCGGGCACGGCGGTGGCGCTCGGCTTCGGCACCGAAGGCGGCCTGCTGTCGGAAGCGATCGATGCGCCGGTGATGATCTGCGGCCCGGGCGACATCGGCGACGCCCATCGCCCCGACGAGTGGGTGGCCGTCGACCAACTCGAACGCTGCGTGCACGTCGTGCGCCAGCTCATCACCCACTTCTGCAGCGACACCGACTGACCCCGCCGGCTGAGTCCCGCCGGCAGGGGCAGCGGCCGGAACGACGCGCCGTCAGGAGCCCAGGAGGGCGCGCATCTCGTCGATCTCGGCGCGCTGGGCGGCGACGATCTGCTCGGCCAGGGCCTTCACTGCGGGCAGCTCACCCTTGGCGGCAACCGCTTCGGCCATCGTGATGGCGCCTTCGTGGTGGCGGATCATGCCCTCCATCCAGGCCGTGTCGAACTCGGCGCCGCGCAGCGCCGCCAGGTCCTTCATCTCGTCGGGCGACAGCATGCCGTCCATCCCGTCCATCATGTGGCCGTCGCTCATGTCCATCGCCATCGGCTGGTCCCAGTCCTTCAGCCAGGTGGTCATCTGGGCGATCTCGGGGTCTTGGCCGGCCTTGATGCGCGCGGCCAGGTCGAGCACCTCGGGCCCAGCACCCACCGCAGGGTCGAGGGCCATGTCGGCCATCTCGATCGCCTGCTGATGATGCGGGATCATCCCCTGCGCGAACATCACGTCGGCCGCGTTGAACGCTGCGTCGGCGCTCACCTCGACAGAGGCGGCGGAGTGAGCGCCGTGATCGGAACCACACGCAGCGAGCAACGCCGCACCGGACACCACTGACACCACGATCGTTCGCAGGCGCATACAGCACACTCCTTCGGATGGGGGATCGTGAACCGAGCGTAGGTGTGCCCCGGGACGTGCGGGATGTCAGGGGACATCCGGCACACGCAGCCCGCCCGATGGTCGTACGATCGCGACGATGGGACAGTTCGCGACGTTGCTGACCGACGAGGTACTCGACCGAGTGCTCACCGTTCGCTCGGCGGCGTTCGCCGAGGTACGGGCCGACATGGGCGCTGCTCACGACGCCGCCTGGGCAGCCACCTCGCCACGACTGCTCGAACTGTGCCGGGTGCGCATCGCCACCATGCTCGGCTGCACCGCCGAGGCCACCAGCCGCACACCCGGCACCGGGGTCGACTCGGCGATGCTCGATGCCATCTCGGCCTGGCCGCACGACGCCCGATTCGACGACACCGACCGCGCCTGCCTGGCGTTCGCCGAACACTCGGTGATCGATGTGGCATCGCTCGACGACGACACGGCAGCCGCAGTTCGCACCCACCTCGGTGATGCGGGACTGGCGAACTTCGTGAGCGCCCTGCTGGTGGTCGAGCAGCGCATCAGGCTGCGGCTGGTGTGGGACCGGCTGCTGGCACCACCGACGACCCAGGGAGACCACTGACATGGAACGCAGTCGACGACTGGCCCCGGGCACGCCCACCGACGCGGCACTGCGCCACGCTCTGGGCGAGATCGCCGCATCGACGGTGCGGTTGGCCCACGTCGATCCGGTCACCACCGAGATCGTGCGGATGCGCTGCGCCCACCATCACGACTGCGGCACTTGACTGTCGGTCCGCCTGGCGGTCGCCAGGGATGCCGGCCTCGACGAGGACACCATCGGGCACGTACTCGCCCGCACGACCGACCAGTTCCCACCGCACCACCGCGCCGCGCTCGCGCTGGCCGACGCCGTGATGACCCAACCGTCGTCGCTCACCGACGACGAGGTGGCCGCGCTGTGCGCCCACTTCGACGACGACCAGCTCGTCGAACTCACCCTCGACATCATGAAGTGGAACGCGCAGAAGGTGCCTGTGGCGCTGGGCACCGACGTGTGGATGGTTCCCGGCCAGCTCGCCGACCTGGTGTTCGACGGCGACGGTCGCTGGATCAGGTGATCACCGGCAGCGACCAGCACAGACGCGGTTCACCCAGCCGCAGCGAGCGGACCACCGGCTCGGCACCGGGCGCGAGCCGTATGCGGGGCCGTTCGTCGAGCACCACCTGGGTCATGCACACGGCCAGGTCGCGGGCGATGGCGTAAGCCGAACGCGGCCGGTCCTCGGGCACTGCTGGATGGCGCGACGGCGCACCGGTTCCGAAGCTGATACCGCTCGGCAACCCATCGGCCCGGTACTGGCCCCGCGCCTCGCGCTGGCACAGGTCGCGGCGGCGGATGTCGAAGGTGTCGGGGTCGGTGAACACCCGCGGGTCGCGGTTCGCCGCCGCGGCCGACAACCGCACCAGCGCGCCCTCGGGCAGCAGCCGGCCGAAGCGTTCGACCTCGTGCCGTGTCCAGCGGTCGGCCGACACCGCGGGCGGGCTGTGGCGCAACGTCTCGAGCACCGCTGCCTTCACCAGCAGCGGGTCGCTGCGCACCTCGTCGATGCGCTCGGGCACGGTGAGGAGGTGGTACCAGAGGTTGGCCAGCACACCGGGCACGGTGGCGTGGTCGAGTTCCAGCACGGTGACGGCCAGGTCGTCGGCCGTGCCACCCAACCGGGCCACCACCGACAGCAGATCGTCGCCGTCGCCGCTGCGCCGTTCGTCGAGCAGCGGCGCCGCCCACGCCGACAGCGCATCGAACGCCTCGAGCGCGGCCAACCGCGACTGCGGTTCCCATGCTGCGGCGCGCTGCAGCAGCAGGTACCAGCGCGCGAGGTCGGCCGTTGGTTCCACCGCCATGGCCGCGCACCACAGCTCGAACGGGAACCGCAGCAGCACCTCGGTCGACAGGTCGTGCTCCAACGCCTGCACGAGCCGGCGGGCGATGGCCTCACCCTGCTCGTCGGCCGTTCGCTCGAGGCAGCGCAGCACGTCGACCTCGCCGCCGAGATCGCGGCCCCGGTGCGCCACGCCGCACAGGTGGGCCCGGGTGCGCGTGGCGTAGTTGGCGTCGTCGGTGAACAGGCTCGTCACGTCGTCGTAGCGGGTGACCCAGAACGCGTTGCCAGGCCAGTCGCGGTAGCACGGCTCGTGCTCGCGCAACGGCGCCAGCACCACGGCAGGGTCGAGCAGGTAGGCCTCGCTCATCAACTGCCGGGCGCGGAAGTTGGCCGACACCTGGCCCGGCCGGGCGCGTTGGTACACCTCGTAGGTGCGCCAGCCGGTCATGCGCCCAGCACCCCCGGCGCCAGCGAGAGCCACAGCGACCGAATGGCCCCCAGGCCGATGGGCGCCAGCGACACGCCGTCGATGTCGGTGGGCATGCGGCCGGTGTCGATGGCCACGCCGAGGCCTCGCTCGGCGAGCGCACGCACCAGCACCTTCGAGCCGAGCACCGACTCCTGCTGGCTGATCCAGGCACCGGGGCACAGGTGCGGCCCCACGCCGAACGCCATGTGGCTACGGCGGCCGTCGCGGTCGTAGCCGCTGCGGATGATCTTGCCGGTGTACAGGTCGGTACGGAACAGGTCGAAGCGCTCGGGGTCGGCGAACACGCGGTCGTCGTGGTTGGCCGAGAAGTCGACCATGTTCACCAGCGAACCGGCGGGGATGGTGACCCCGTGCAGCGTGATGTCCGAGGTGGTGTGGCGCGGCTGGCCGCCGATGGAGCTGGAGTGGCGCAGCGTCTCGTGGAACGCTGCGTCCCACAGCGCGTCGTCGGCGCACACTGCGGCGAACTGCTGGGGGTGCTGCAGCAGCAGGTACCACATGTTCAAGATCGCGCCGCGGGTGGTCTCGCCGCCGCCGCCCACCACGAGCGCGATGTTCGACGTGATCTCCTCGGCCGACAGCAGGTCGCCGTCGACCACGGTGGTGCACAGCTCGCTGATGATGTCCTTGCCGATGGGGTCGCCCCGGTCGTCGTAGAGGTAGGTGGGCTCGCGCCGGCGGCGGGCCACCAGGTCGGCCACGTAGTCCTCGAGGTCTTGCCGGGCGCGGATGCCGATGTGCGCGGTGTCGGACCCGCCCAGGCCGTTCATCATCGACGAGTACCAGTAGAAGAACTGCGAGCGAGCCTCGTCGGGGAACCCGAGCACCTGGCACACCACCCGGATCGGGAAGTCGTTGGCGAACGCCGCCCCCAGTTCCACGCTGCGACAGCCGGGCTGTGCCTCGTCGACCACCACCGAACCGTCCGGCGCCGTGCCGTCGAACCACGAGGCGATCATCTCGGCGGCCAGCCGCTCGATGATGGGGATGCGCTTGTCGAGCGCCTGGCCCACCAGGTGGCGACCGTAGAGGTTGCGGCGACGACGGTGCTCGACGCCCGACAGCTCGAGTTGGGTGTTGCCGAGCACCCCGTTCGACATGCCCTTCGGGATGGTGTTGAACCCCTCGTCGTCGTGGTAGCCGGCGGCGATGTCGTCGTAGCGCGTGACCCAGTAACAGTTGTGCACTGCGTCGAAGAACACCGGGTGGTGGTCGCGCAGCAACCGGTAGTACGGGTAGGGGTTGCGCTGGAACTCGGCCGTGTCGAAGATGCGCGGGTCGACCAGCGGCGTGCCGTCGACGGCCCGGCCCATGTCGAAGGCCTGGCCGAGCGGCATCAGGGGTACATCGAGGCGTGCACCGCGCTCGCCGCGCGACAGGCCGAACGTGTCGTCGAGCACCTGGTGGAACGGACATCCGCTCGCTGTCGTCATCGACCGGCCTCCTGTGCTCGCGACCATCCGCCCCTCGGACGTCCCGATGCTACGGACGCTCCCGTTCGCCATCGAACCGGAGCGATGAGCAGACTCTCCCCGTGCCCCAGGTGTACGTGATCACCGACCCGTGCGTCGACGTGAAGGACGCGAGCTGCGTCGAGGTGTGCCCGGTCGACTGCATCCTCACCAGCGACGACGACCGCATCTGCTACATCGACCCCGTCGAGTGCACCGGCTGCAACCTGTGCCTGCCCGCCTGCCCGGTCGGCGCCATCTTCGTCGACGGTGGCTCACCCGCTGCACCCGCGGCCTGGACCCAGGTGAACGCGCTGTGGTTCCGCGACCCGGCCGCTGCCCGGGCCCGGGTCGACGAACTGGCCGGCTGAGGTCAGGAGCGACGCGGCGGGCGCTGCATCACCAACGGGTCGATGCCCGGGCGGTACAACTCGTGGGCACGGCGCCACTGGGCGAACACGCCGAGGATGTGCGGCGGGTCGCCGTGGATCTCGGTGAAGCCACCGTTCATCGCACGGGTGTCGAAGTAGGCCGCGTCGACATCGTCGGCATACAACCGGCACGCCGGTTCGTAGCCGAGGTCGATGAGCCGCTGGTACTCGGCCTCGAAGTCGCGCACGAGATACGCCTGGTGGTGGAAGCCCTCCTCGCCGGCGGCATACATGTCGCGGTAGATCGACGGTGTGTCGTCGTGCTGCACGATGAACTGGATCATCACGTCGCCCAGGTAGCCGAATGCGTACGACACATCGGCCTCGGCATCGGTGCCGCGGTACATGAAGCGGTCGGTGCGGTGGTGATGGGTGACGGCGAACGGGCCGGCGCCGTGCACGTCGCTCCAGCGCTGCATCGACGCCTCGAGGTCGTTCACGAGGTAGGCCACCTGGAACAGCGTGCGGGTCTCCATGGCGGAAGTTCACCAGATCCGACAGGTGGGGGCGAATCCGGTTCAGGAATGGTGCAGGATCTCGCGTTGCGCTGTCCTACCGCCTGTCCTACCACTTCCTCAGGGCGCAACGACAGAATCGATCGATCTCACTCCCTGCCGACCTCGCCGACGCCATCGACCGGGCCGCCGCGGAAGGCACCACCGTCAGCGCCTGGATCGCCGATACCGCTGCTCATCGCCTGCGGCTCGACACCGGCCGACCGGAACTCGCGTGGAGGCGATGACGCGACAGCCGGGTGCCGGGGATGCGCCACGAACCGATGGTCTCGCGCACCGTCCAGATCACCGTCGGGCTGCTCCACGCCTGGCTCGGCTTGCTGATCGCCCACCCGTCACCGATGGTGACGGCCGCGTGGGCGAGCTGGCCGTGCTCGTGCCACACCAGCACGATCCCCGGCTCCTCGTCGTAGCCCGTTCCGCGTACCGGGGTGGTCTGCTCGCCGAGCCACGTCCAGAACGGTTCCTGCAGCATCCAGGTCTCTCGTGCGTCGGCGACTCCGGCTGCAGCCATCACCGTGCCGAAGCAGTTCGGTCCTGAGCCTGTGGGGAATCTGCCCGCCAGGTCGCGGGCACCGGGCACGACCGATGATGCGTTCCGCCATGTCGACGATGCCACGGTGTCGTGACGACTGGGCCGCACGCTGGCCTCGACCCAACGCCGCATGCACTCGTCGCCCTCACGCTCGAAGCGTGACGGCCATGGCGACGACGGCTTCGGGTGGCTCGTCCGGCGACGCTCTGCCATCAGCGCCCGGCGCGTCGAGACCGGGAGCCGGTTGAAGGTCGGCTCGTCGAGCCACACCCAGGTCCCGCCGTACATGAAGTAGGTGTCGCGATGCTCGTCGCTGCCCTCCCGGTCGTCGCCCAACTCGAGCAGCCCATGGCTGCATACCTGGCTCGATGCGATCGACACGAACGGGCTGGCGCGTCGGGGCGAACCAGCCGCGCCACTGGGCGAGCAACCCCTCCCCGACTTCGATACCCAGCACACGCATTGCCTCAGTCTGTCGCTCCGTCGCCTCGGCGTCGCATACGTCAGGAGTTCGCGCTGATGCTCGGCCGGGGCGAGGCGCTCGACGCTCGGACCTCCACGGTTGAGCGCCTACCCGCGCAATCATGAGGGAGCGAGCTCATCCGCCTCCGTAATGGTGAACGAACGTTCCCAGGCGCGGCCCGGTATCGCCCTACGCACCAACAGCGGGGTGACACGCCTGCAGACCACCTCATCACGCGCGACCCGTTCGACCGGTGCCCGGGGTGGGGTTCGAACCCACACACCCTTGCGGGTAGGGGGTTTAAGTCGCCCAGGAGCCGTCCGGCCGGTCCTGTGGATTCCGTTTGCCCAGCTCAGGTGCGGCCTGATGGTTCGTCGAGTCCGCCTGGTGGGCCGAGTCTCGGACCGTGCCGGAGAATCCCGTGCAGGATCCGTGCAGGAAATCGCTGCGTTCGGCAAGGAGCACACCGGCGTTCCCAACCCCTGGCAACGGTAAGAACCGGAGCGACAACTTCCCATCAAGTAGCTACACTTGGGCACATGAACGTAGCCACATCGACGCGGATCGAGGTCGGGGTTCGCGACCTCAAGAACAATCTCAGTCGCTACCTCGATCAGGTCGAGGCAGGGGTCGAGATCGTGGTGACCGATCGCGGACGACCGATCGCCCGCCTCAACGGCATGGCAAACGAGCCCAACGACAAGCTCGCAGCGATGATCGAGGCCGGCCTCGTCCGACCCCCCACCTCGAAGGTGCGCCAACGGCCGGTGCCACTGCGCTCATCCGGTTCGGTCAGCGACTTGGTGGCTGAGCAACGACAGTGATCACCTACGTCGACACGTCCACGCTCATCAAACTGCTGATCGACGAAGTCGGCACTGCCGAGGCAGCTGCGATCTGGGACGAGCCGGACGTGCTGGCCACCGTGAGAGTCGCCCACGTCGAGGCCCGCGCTGCACTCGCAGCGGCACAACGACAACGGCGGATCACCCCCGCCGTGTTCCGAAGCGCGACCACTGGCCTGGAGATGCTGTGGTCGCAGCTGTCCGTGGTCGAGATCGACGAGGATCTGATGCGACTGGCCGGCGATCTGGCCACGACGCACGGCCTACGCGGGTACGACGCCGCGCATCTCGCAGCAGCCCACCTCGTGGGCGCCGACGTGTTCAGCAGCGCCGATCGGCGCCTCTGTGAGGCAGCGAGTTCATCGGGCTTCTACGTCGCCAACCCACTCGAGGCGGCCTCTTCTGAGACCGAAACGGAGTCGACCATCGAATTTGCTGGAGATCCGGCGACCTCGAACACGAAGGACTCCGGTGTGCTCGGTATCCCGGTGCCGACTACCGCGCAACGACTCGATGATTCCCGTGATGGCTTTCGAATCAGCGGCTACACGATCCAAGAGCTCACGGCTGGATACAAGGACTGGATGTCGACCGATGGCTGGATCTTCGATGCGCAGTACAGCCAACTCGATCCGTACCTGTCCGAGGAGCGCCCACACATCGGGTACATCACCCAGTCCATCTACGTGAAGCCGACCGACCCGCCGACCACGATCGCCCTCATCATCGGCAACTTCGACGGCAAGCCCGGCAACAAGAGAGACCTCAGGGTGTATCTGACACAGACACCAGACGACGAGCTTCCCCGCCGTTCCATCGAACTGCGGTGGGCTGACGACTCTTCCTGACCCGGACCGGTCAGCTCACTCGGCCGCGGCGTAGAACGGCAACGCTCGATGGTCCCGGGGGACACACCACGACGTCGACCGCAGAACGACTGCGAGCGATGAGCGCAGCGACCTCGTCGGACGCCATCACCAAGTCGGCGACTCGATGAGCGTCGGCACAACTCACAGCGTGATCGCGTCGTTGCGGACCTCGGCGTCTCGATCGAGCAGCGCCCCTGCCGACACCACGTCGACCTCCACACCGAGCAGCTCGGCCAGGACCGCTTCCAGGTGAGGCAGATCGCATAGCCGTGATGCGTCGCGGCGCGAAGTAGCGGCTGTCGCATCTGCAACCACTCGTCGAGGTACTCCCCCACCGTGCGATGTGTCCCGTTGGTGACCGCTCCCTCGGCGGCGGCCTTCAGCACGGCCTGGGCTGCCTGCTCGGCCTCGCGTTTGGTGCGGAAACCCTGCTTCAACACCTACCGTCGCTTGCCCGTCGCCGGGTCGGGGCCGAGGTCGACCCGATAGCCCCATCCGTTGTCGTGCCGCCGCACCGAACCCCTCGCCATGCCGGCACGCCAGCGAAATCCTGTGCAGGATCTGTGCAGGAATCGCCGTTCGAGGCAGTTGTTCCCAGTCGGCGAGAACCGGCCTTGAGCACATCATCTCAGCTCAGAGTGGGTGCCCGGGGTGGGGTTCGAACCCACACACCCTTGCGGGTAGGGGGGTTTAAGCCCCCCGCGTCTGCCAATTCCGCCACCCGGGCCTGCGCGGGAGGCTACCGCGACGGGGTACGCCGTCGTCTGGCTACGCTCGGGCCATGCGACCGGCGGCGGCGGTTCGATGAAGCGGCGTTTCGTCGTCGTTGCGGTGCTCGTCACTGCACTTCTGCTGGCCGCGTGCACGGGCCCGTCGCCCGGTGTCACGGCGAAGCGCTCGACGCCCGTGTCCGACATCTCCTACCCCACCACCGGGCCGTTGTCGTGGGGCACGTGCGACGACCCAGAGGTGGTCGACAGCGAGTTCGAGTGCGCCACCCTCACCGTGCCGCTCGACTATGCCGTGCCGCGGGGCGAGACGATCGACCTCGCCCTCATCCGCCTGCCCGCTGTCGACTCACGCGAAGGTGCGGTCGTCACCAACCCCGGCGGACCCGGAGCGTCGGGCTTCGACTTCGTCGCCTCCAGCGCCTTTTCGTTGCAGGGCGAGATGGGTCTGTACGCATTCGACATCGTCGGCTTCGACCCACGTGGTGTCGACCGGTCGGGAGGGTTGCGATGCCTCACCGACGCCGAAGTCGATGCGTCGATGTACCTCGACTACACGCCCGACTCGCCCGAGGAGGAAGCCCTCCTCGATGCGGCACCTGCCGACTTCGCCACCGAATGCCTCGACGAGTACGACGACACCTTGGTGCACTACTCCACCGCCAACACGGCCCGAGACATCGATGCCATCCGCGCTGCACTCGGCGACGAGCAGATCAGCTACCTCGGCATCTCCTACGGCACCTACCTCGGCGGCGTGTACGCCACGTTGTTCCCCGACCGGGTGCGGGCGATGGTCCTCGATGCGGCGTTCGACCCGGTGGGCGACACCGTGGAAGAGACCTACAGCACCCAACTGGTCGGGTTCGAGAACGCGTTCGACAACTGGGCCACCTGGTGCCAGGACACACCTGCCGAGTGCGCGTTCGCCACCGACGACGTGGGAGCTTCCTGGGATGCCTTGTTCGACACGCTCGACACCGAGCCGGTGAAGGCCGACGACGGGCGATGGGCCAACCAGGCGGTCATGGACACCGCAACCACCGCGGCGCTCTACAGCGACTACGCCTGGCCGCTGCTGGGCACGGCGCTCGATCAGGTGCGCAACGGCGATCCGGCTGCGCTGTTCCGCCTCGCCGACGGCTACGTCGGCCGTGCCGACGACGGCACCTACTCCACCGAGCAACAGTCGTTCTCGATCATCAGTTGTGCGAGCGGCTTCACCTCGCCCACACCCGACGACGCCGAGGCATTGGCAGAAGACCTGCGCGAACAGGCACCGCGCTTCGGCGACGAGATCACCGCCGACGACTTCTCGGGCGCCGACGGTTGCAGCACACTCACGCCTGATGCCGAACCGGTGGAGATCGCCTACACCGGTGATGCACCGGTGGTCGTCGTCGGCGGCGAGAACGATCCCGCCACCCCGATCCGCTGGGCGAAGGAGATGACGGCGGCGATGGGCAGCAATGCGCGCCTCGTCACCTACACCGGAGAAGGACACGGCTTCGTCCTCATCTCGCGCTGTATCACTGCGATCGAGGCAAGCCTGATCGTCAGCCTCGAACTGCCGGCCGACGGGACCTCGTGCGACCCCGACCCCGACATCGAACGCCCCGACTGGTGGGACAGCCTGCCGCTTCCCACCGGTGTGAGCCCGTGGCGCAGCGACCCGACGGTGCTCGGCACGCTGGGTATTCCACCCACGTTCGCGTACGCCCAGATCGCCTACACCTCACTCAACGCGCAGGCCACGTTGGAAGCGTTCGACACCGCCATGCAGAGTGCCGGCAACGATCGCTTGGATCGCCAACAACCGTTCGACGAGATCGATCAGTCGGTCTACGCGGTCGGCGACGACGTGGTGAGCATCCTCGTCATCGAACCCTCCGACCTCGACAGCCCCGACCTGGTCGGGCTCTCCGAGGTGGTCGCACCAGGAATGACGCTGATCGTGCAGCTCTATTTCCCGTTGTAGCTCGCCCCGGATGCGATCAATCACCTTCATCGGTAACCTCCTGTCATGTTCAATGCGGGAGCATCCTCGATCGGTTCGTCTTCGCTGGTGAGGAGGGTTTCGGCGCTTGTTGCAGCCACAGCGCTGATCGCCTCGTGTTCGTCGTCCGACGGCGACCCGAGCACGGGGAGTTCGGCCGCCACCAGTACGCCCGCCACCACCGCGGCGCCGGCCACCACGGCCGAAGCCACCACCACCATCGCCCCTGCCGAACCGGAGTCGAGCCTGGCGTGGGAGGCCTGCGACGACCCGATCGCACTCGATCCGTCGCTCGAATGCACCACCCTCACGGTGCCCCTCGACTATGCCGATCCCGAGGGCGACACCATCGACCTCGCCCTCATCCGGGTTCCCGCCAGTGGCAAGCGGGAGGGCGCCGTGCTCACCAACCCCGGTGGCCCGGGTGGTTCGGGATTCGACTTCATCGCCAACGCAGGCAGCACCATCCAACTCGCCCTCGGCCTCGACGGGTTCGACATCGTCGGCTTCGACCCCCGCGGCGTCGATCGGTCCGGCGGACTCCGCTGCCTCACCGACGCCGAACTCGACGCCACCGCCTACCTCGACCCCACTCCCGAGACCCCCGAGGAGCAGGCGGCACTCGACGCAGCCTCCGATGCATTCACCACAGGGTGCACCACGAAGTTCGGCGACACCCTGCGTCACTACTCCACCGACCACACCGCCCGCGACATGGACTCGATCCGTGCCGCGATGGGCGACGAGCAGATCAGCTTCCTGGGCATCTCGTACGGCACCTACCTGGGCGGCGTGTACGCCACTTTGTTCCCCGACCGGGTTCGCGCGATGGTGCTCGACTCTGCGTATGCACCCGAGGGCGACACGGTGGAACAGCAGTACAGCACCCAGTTGGTGGGGTTCGAAGAGGCGTTCGACGATTGGGCTGCCTGGTGCCAGACCACGCCCGACGAGTGCTCGTTCAGTTCACCCGATGTGGGCGCGGCGTGGGACGCGCTGCTGGTTGAGCTCGACGAGTCACCCGTCGCCCACACCGACGGCCGCCAGGCCAACCAGGCGGTGATGGGTACCGCCACCATCGCTGCGCTCTACAGCCGTGCCACATGGCCACAGCTCGCGCTGGCGTTCAGCACCGTGCAGGAAGGCGACGCAACGGCGCTCTTCACGCTGGCCGACGGCTACACCGGGCGCAACCCCGACGGCTCCTACTCCACCCAGCAGCAGTCGCAGTCGATCATCGACTGTGCCAGCGGATTCGAGAACACGCCACCGGAGGACCCCGAAGCCCTGCTGGCCCGGCTGAAGGAGTTGGCACCACGCTTCGGCGGCCTGCTGACGGTTGACGACCTCACCGGCGACGGCACCGGCTCGTGCGACGCGCTCATGCCGAACGTCGAGCCCACCGAGGTGGCCTTCACGGGCGATGCCCCTGTGGTGGTGGTGGGTGGCACCAACGACCCGGCCACCCCCATCCGCTGGGCAGAGGAGTTGACCGCGGCGATGGGGCCGAACGCTCGCCTGGTCACCTACACCGGCGAGGGACACGGCTTCGTGCTGGCAGCGCAGTGCGTGAACGAGGTGGAGGGGGCGGTGCTCGCCTCGCTCGAACTCCCCGACGAAGGCACCCAGTGCGACCCCGATCCCGACGTGGAACGACCTGAATGGTGGGACACCATCGTGACCCCCGAGGGCGTGAGCGACCCGATCGACTCACCAGAACTGTTGGGGGCGCTGGGCCTCGGCCCCTCGATCGCCTTCGGCGAGGTGCGCGACACCGAACTCGACGTCGACACCGTGCTCGACGCCTACGACGACGCCCTCAGCGCCGCCGGGTTCACCCCCCTCTCGCGCCAGACACCCCCAGGGTTCACCCAGGCCATCTACAGCGTGGGCGACGAGTCGTTCGCCATCCTCGCCCTCAGCCCCGACGACCTGGCGGCACCCGAACTGAGCCCGTTGGCCGGACTGGTGAACCCCGACCGCACCCTGCTGGTGCTCATCCACGTGCCCACCTGAGGCCGCCGGGCACCGGGCTCAGGCCACCTTGGTGCTGGGCGCGCCCAGCGCCTCGGGCCACTCGGCACCGACGGTCTGCCACAACTCGGTTCGCAACCGGTCGGAGTCGGGTGGGGTGAGTCGATTGGCGACGACGACCCCTTCGATCATGTCGGCCACCACCGCCACCCACGGGCGGTCGCGCAACTGCACCGCCACCACTGCGCCACCGGGGTGCCGGCGCACCGTGCGCTGCACCCCCACCACCCGCGGCGGGCAGCGGAAGCTCGGCGCCACCAACCGACGCCGCCGAGCCTCGCGTGCCAGCAGACGGGCGGCATGGGAGAACTCGAGCGTGGTGCCTGGCGACGACGGGGACTTCATGGCTGCATCGTGCCAGTGGGGTGTGGCAGGGTTGCGCGGATGGAGAGCCAACGCGCCCTCACCCCCACCCAGCAGCGACTCGTCGAACAGATGCGCCGCGACGCCGAACCGTTGGTGTTCGCGCCCACGTTCATCGACGACCTGATCGAACGGGCCCGCGAGGGGTTCGCCGACCTGTCGGCTGCTCTCGGCGGCGAGAAGCTGTGGGTGAGCAAGCACTTCGTCACCCGCGCCCTCGGCTGCGAGGCGCTGCACCTCGCCCCCGACCCGTTCGAGTGGACCACGTCGAACGCACGTGGCTCGATCACCCACAAAGCGGTCGAGTTGTTCATCAACTGGCGCGGCGAACCCGTGCCGGCGCTGGTGGTCGACGAGGCCATCGCCCGCCTGGCCGGCCAGCCGAGTTCGCTCGGCGACTGGCTCGCCCGACTTGGTGAAGCCGATCTGGCCGAACTCCGTGGCTACGCCGTGGAACGGTTCACTCGCTTCGTGCAGGACTTCCCACCGCTCGACATGCGGGCCGAGCCGATCACCGAGGCCGCCGGCAAGTGGCGGGCCAGCCAGTGCATCGAGTTGAGCGGCCGCGCCGACCTGGTGATCGGCAAGCCCGAGGGCACCATCAGCAAACGACTGATCGTCGACTTCAAGACCGGCTCGCGCTCGCCCCAGCACCGGCTCGACCTGCGGTTCTATGCGCTCGTCGAGACCCTGCAGCGCTCGGTGCCCCCTCGCAAGCTCGTCACCTACTACTTCGACTACGCCGAGGCGGAGGTGGAGCAGGTCACCGAAGGGATCCTCGACTCGGCCCTCGACCGGGCGCTCGGCGCCGTGGCACGCCACGCCGAACTGGTGAGCGGCGAGCGCTCGCCGGTGAAGCGACCGAGCTACTCGTGCCGGTGGTGCCCGCTGCTGGCCGATTGCGCCGAGGGCACAGCGCACCTGGCCGCATTGGCCGACGACGGCAGCCAGGGCTTCGACGACTGACCCCTGCTTGCTGCCACCGGCTCAAGGGGTCATGAGGGCGATGGGCAGGCCGAGGCCCGCCCCGGCACGGAGCGAGGCGATCATCCGCCCCGGCTGCACCGCAGGCTTCGGTGGCGACACGACGTCGTCGCCCAAGCGGGCGCACGCCGCCTCGAGATCGTCGACGATGAGCACGAATCCCCAGAACGACGCCGTGGGGGCGGTGACCCGCTCGCTCTCGACCACCTCGATGATCAGACCCCCGAGGCGGTGGAAACCCTGCCTGATCGGCCCAGCCTCGCGGATGCGCCTCAGCGGCTCGCCGGTAGCCGCTTCGATGGCTCCGCAGGTGCGCTCGAGCGACGAGGTCATCACGACCAAGTGATCGAATCGGGTGGCGCCGAGGGGGTGCTCGATCGCGGTGGCAGGAGGCAGGGTGTCGGTATGGGCCGTGGCGAGGCCGTCGATGTCGTCGACCAGGTGCGGGCAGTCGGCCAGCACCCAGCGGTGCACGCGTACCGGCTCGTCACCCACCGGCTGACGGAAGCGGAGCTCGATACCGCCCACCGAAGTGCGACCGTCGACGACGTGCAACCCGATGGCCTGCCAGGGCTCGACCGGCGACACCAGCTCGAGCGCCACGACGGCAGTCATCGGCCACCGCCCATGCCGAGCTGCCACGCCAGGAACGACAGCGCGTCGACACCTTCGGCGATTCGCATCGCGGCCGGCTTGCCCGCGCCGTGGCCCGCCCGTCCGGCCTGCAGCAACAGCACCGGTCGCTCGTCGGGCGCAGCGGCCGTGGCGTGCTGCACCAGCGCCGCCATCTTGCGGGCGTGCAGCGGATCGACCCGCGTGTCGCCCTCGGCGGTGGTGAACAGCACCGCCGGATAGTGCGTTCCCTCCTGCACCCGGTGATAGGGCGAGTAGGCGTGCAGCCAGCCGAACTCCTCTGCCACGTCGGGGTCGCCGTACTCGTCGGTCCACAGCCGGGCGATGAGGAACTGCGGGAAGCGCACCATGTCGAGCAGCGGCACCGCGCACCACACGGCCCGAGCCAGATCGGGTCGCTGGGTGAGCGCCACACCCACCAGCAGGCCCCCGTTCGAACCGCCGTGCACCGCCAGGCGATCGCGTGACGCCATCGACGTCGCCACCATCCAGTCGGCCGCGCTGTGGAAGTCGTCGAACACGTTCTGCTTCGTGGCCCGGCGCCCGGCCTGGTGCCATCGCTCGCCGTACTCGTAGCCACCGCGCAGGCCGGCGATGGCCCACACCCCGCCCTCGGCGCACCACGCAGCCAGGTTGGGCATCCACGACGGCGACTCGGCGATGGCGAAGCCGCCGTAGCCGTTCAAGATGGTGGGCGTGTCGGGCGACGGCACCACATCGGCGCGATGCACGACGAACAGCCCGATCTCGGTGCCGTCGAGCGACGGGTAGCTGGTGCGGCTCACCGTCAGCGGTGGCAACTCGTCGGCGGCCGGCGCGTCCGGGCACCAGCGCTGCGCACCGCTGCCATCGATGCGCCACAGTGCTGTCGGTTCGGTGAACGAACTCACCAGCGCGAACGCCGACGCACCGAGCTCGTCGGCCACGAGATTGCCCACAGACACCAGGCCGAGGCCCTCGACCTCGTGGAGTCGCCGACCGTCGAGGCTCCATCGCTCGACCGAGTCGACCGCAGCCCGGCTGGCGGTGATCAGCACCTCGTCGCCCACCAGCGTGCAGCCACCCAGCACCACGTCGTCGCGTTCGGCCACCACGGTGCGCCACGACCCGGTGCCCGGCGACGCGTAGGGCGCGGCCACCAGTCGGCCGTTCGGCGCGCCGAGCGTGGTGACGGCCACGATGCCCTCGGGGCCGAGCTCGATGGTCGACTGTGCGGCGACACCCTCGATGATCGCCTGCCACTCGCCGGTGGCGAGGTCGCACAGGTGGGCGTCGTGACGATCCCATCCCACCATCACCTGTACGAGCAGGTACCGACCATCAGCCGACACGTCGACATCGGGCCACGACTCGGCTGTCGGCAGGCGATCGAACACCACCGGATCGGTGGCCGGATCGGTGCCAATGATGTGATGCCGGATGTGTCGGTGGTACTCGTCGCCCGCCGGATAGCGGGCGTACCAGAACCCGGCCCCGTCGGCCTGCCAGGCCACCGTCGACGCACGCGTGTCGGCGATCCGCAACGGCCGCAGCGTCGCCGTGTCGACGTCGAGCAGGTGCAGGGTGCTGTTCTCGGTGCCACCTTCGCTCAGCCCCAGCGCCACCACGCTGCCGTCGGGCGACGGCGAGAACCAGTCGATCGCCATGGCCCCGTCGGCCGCCAGCGCAGCCGGGTCGAACAACACCCGCGCAGGTGCCGTGGTGTCGGTGCCCGACCGCATCACCAGGGCGAACTGGTCGGCACCACGCCCGCGTTCGAGCACGAACAGCCGCTCGCCCCGCACCCGACACGCCATGATCGTCGGCAGCCCGACGAGCGCGGAGAGGCGCTCGTGCCACGGTCCGCGATCGGGACGGGCATCGAGCGCCTGGCGTGTGTGATCGTTCTGGGCGGCGACCCACGCGGTCACCTCGGCGGTATCGCCCGCTTCCAGCCACCGGTAGGGGTCGGCTACTGCGACCCCGTGCCACTCGTCGACCACATCCTCGCGCCGAGTGGGCGGAGGTGCGGACGAAGGGTGGGGTAGGTCAGCCACGCCCCATGTTCGGGCGCTTACCGTGGTTGGCCTTGGAACGGCGCATCTTGGCCTTGCGCTTCTTGGTCTTCTTCGACATAGGTGTGCGACTCTACCGGGGCGTACCCGCTCGCTCCACCCCGGCGGGTGCCGTCACCCCGGGTGACCGCCCGGTAGCCTCGGCCCTTCGCTATGGAACGCTTCGGCCTCGTCGGTCTCCCCAATGCGGGCAAGAGCTCGCTGTACAACGCACTCACCGGCGGCGGTGCCCTCGCCGCGCCCTATGCGTTCGCCACCAAAGACCCCAACATCGGTGTGGCCAAGGTGCCCGACGAACGGCTCGACCGGCTGGCGGCCATGTCGAAGTCGCGCAACGTCGTTCACGCCGCTGTGCAGGTGGTCGACATCGGCGGCCTGGTCGAGGGCGCCAGCAAGGGTGAGGGCCTGGGCAACAAGTTCCTCGCCAACATCCGCGAGGTCGACGCCATCGTGTTCGTGCTGCGGGCCTTCGAGGACGACGACGTGCCCGGCCCGTCCGATCCGCTCGAACACCTGCGCATCGTCGAGATCGAGCTGGCCCTCGCCGACCTCGAGACCGTCGAGAAGCGGCTCACCCAGGCAACCCGCCAGGCCAAGCTCGACAAGGGTGCCGCCGCCGAGCTCGACGCGCTGCAGGCCGCCTACGACGCGCTCAGCGCCGGCCTCCCCCTCTACCGAGCCGGGCTGAAGCCCGAGTGGCGCGAGCAGTTGGTGCCGTACTTCCTGCTCACCAACCGCTCGGTGCTGGCCGTGGTGAACGTGGGCGAGAACGAACTCGACCGCATCGCCGAGATCGAACAGCGGGTGCGCGACGAGTTCACCTCGGCCGGCGACAACGTGGAGGTGATCGGCATGTGCGTTCAACTCGAGGCCGAGGCCGCCACCATCATCGACCCCGCCGAGCGCGCCGAGATGCTGGAAGGCTTCGGCCTCGGCGAAGGCGCCCTGTTCCGCATGGTGCGCAGCGCCTACCACCTGCTCGGGCTGCGCACGTACTTCACCACCGGCGAGAAGGAGAGCCGGGCGTGGACGTTCTACGCCGGCTCCAGCGCTCCCGAATGTGCGGGCCGCATCCACTCCGATTTCCAGCGCGGCTTCATCAAGGCCGAGGTCATCCACTGGGACGAACTGCTCCAGATCGGCTCGTGGACCAAGGCCAAGGAACTCGGCAAGATCCGCATCGAAGGCAAGGACTACCACCCCATCGACGGCGACGTGATGGAGTTCCGCTTCAACGTGTAGCCCGGTTGTCCGCCAACTGCGTCGGTTCGGGGCACCCCGCGCCGACCGAACCGACGCAGTTCGCACGGGTGCCAAGATGGGCAGGTGGCCAGGCGACGTGCGGTGACACAGGGGGAGGCCTTGGCGCAGGTGCGCACTGCGTGCATTGCGCTCCCGGAGGTCACCGAGCGGATCAGCCACGGCGCTCCAACCTTCTTCGTGCGCAACAGGGTCACCTTCGTCATGTTCGTCGACGACCACCACGGCGACAGCCGCATGGGCATCTGGTGCGCGGCGCCGGCGGGCACCCAGGAGCAACTCGTCGGCCTCGAACCCGAACGCTTCTACCGCCCGCCGTACGTCGGTCACCGTGGCTGGCTCGGCGTGCGCCTCGACATCGACCCTGACTGGGCGGAGCTCGCCATGATCTGCGAGGAGGCGTATCGGCAGGTTGCGCCGAAGCGACTGATCGCCGAGCTCGACCAGCGGTAACGATCCGACGAGGCCGCCGCTGCGCTCGCCGTGGTTGGCGCCGTCGCCGCGCTGCGCGACAGATCGTCGGGGCCACCCGTGGCCACCACCCCCCTGGTGCCGAGCCCCGGTGACGACAGCACGGCGATGCATTCCGAGTCCGCCGGGATGGCGGCCGTCAGCGCCGCACCCTGCCGGGGTGCGAGCGATGCCGAAGAAGACGAAACACCGGATATGGTTTTCCAGTATCCCCCAACCTGTTCGGAGGCCTGTGATGAAGTGCCCCATCGACACCGACATCGATCTGGTGATGACCGATCGCAGCGGCGCGGAGATCGACTACTGCCCCAAGTGCCGCGGTGTGTGGCTCGACCGCGGCGAGCTCGACAAGCTGATCGAGCGCGCCTCGGGGCCTGCACCGGCGCAGGCGCCCCATGCCCCGCAGCAGCCGGTGGCGCCGCAGCAGCCGATGCCGACCGCTCAGCCCGGCATGGCTCCCCCGCCGCCCCAGCGCTGGTCCAGCAGCCCGAGCAGCTACGACCGCTACCGGTCGGGCGGCGGCTACCCGCCGTACAAGCGGAAGTCGATCCTCAAGGAGATCTTCGACTTCTGATCGCGGCGCCCACACCGCGGGCCAGCACGTCCTCGGTGACCGCCAGCAGGGCCTCGACCCGTTCGGGCCACGAGGCGTCCTGGGCGCGCCACGGAGCTGTCGCCCAGCCGAGCAGGCTGGCGGCGACGCGGGGCGCCAGGGCGCCGGCGTCGAGCGACGAGGACCGCCCTTCGCCGACCTCGGTGGCGAGTCCCCAGTGGCGCGCAGCCCGCGCCGGGTCGGCCAGGACGGCTCCGGCCACGAGGTGGGCGAGCAGCCGGGCATGCTCATCGAGCAGGTCGCCACGCCCCGCGTCGTCGAGGTCGAGCAGGCCGACGATGGCGCCCTGGTCGTCGACGAGCAGTTGGCCGGCGTGCAGATCGCCGTGCACCGTGCCCGTTCGCCCGACGTGAGCCGAAGCCACTCGGGCGATCGTCGCTGCAACACCTTCGGCTCGGGCCGCGAGTGACGGGAGCGCCGAGGTGATGACCGCGGCATGCCGGCCGACGAGCGAGGCCGACGGCGGCACGACGTCGGCGTCGACGAGTTCGACGTCGGCGATCCGCTCGACGAGGGCTGCGAGATCAGCGGCGCGAGGGAGCAACGACGAGGGATCGTCGAGCGAGCGGTCGAGCGGCACGCCCGCCAAGGTGGCGAGGACCACCCAGCCGCGCGACCGGTCCGCTGCGACCACCGGCGCCACCGGCAGACCAGCTCCGGCGAAGGCGCGATGGCGCGCGACCACTCGGTCGGCCTCACCGGGCGGCACCACCTTCAGATGCACGTCCACACCGGCACCGCGCACGGCGATCACCGCCCGCCGACAGGGCCGCAGTGTGCAGACCTCGAGCTGCACGTCGCCGGAAGACACACCCAACAACGCGGCGACGGCATCGGGGCTCACAGCGTCGGCCAGCCCCGGGAGCAGCGGGTCGTAGGGATAGCACCACACGTGCGGCGGCCCGTGGTCGTCGGCGAGCGACGCCGCAACGTGGACCAGCTCGCTGCGTTCGGACCCGTCGGGCCAGCGGACCACGACATCGAAGCCGACGATCACCTCGTCACCCGGGCGGTGGTGCACCTCGCGCCGATGGAGCGCCGACACCCGGCCACCGAGGTCGCCCAGGGCGGCGATGGCCGCGTCGGCCAGCACGTCGAGTTCGAGCGCGTCCGCGGCGGCGTCCACCCCGGCAGTGTGCCAGCACCGAGGCAGTCGCAGCGGCGCGGCTAGCGTCGAGCGTCGTGACCACCGTTCGCCGCGCACAGCTCGCCGACATCGACCGGGTGTGCCGCACCTTGATGCGAGCCTTCCAGGACGATCCGCTCGTGCGCTGGATGGTCGCCGACGACGACGCATGGGCAACGGGCGCAGGGGCAGCCTTCTTCCGACTCGTGAGCCGTCGCCTGTTCGATCGCGGAGACGTGTGGACCACGGCCGACTGCGTCGCTGCCGCGGTCTGGTCGCCACCCGACCCTGCTCCGTCGTCGGACGATCTGTCCGCTGAGCTCGGTGCGCTCTATGCGACCTTCGATGCCACCGCCCAGGCGCGGATGTCGGCGGTCGGCGCCGCAGTCCATGCCCATCGGCCCGACGAGCCGTACTGGTACCTGCAGTTCCTCGGCACGCACCCGGACTGGCAGCGCCAGGGCTTCGGCACGGCACTGATGGCACCTGTGCTCGAGCGAGCCGATGCCCAGGGGATCGGTCAGTACCTCGAGACGGCGACCGACGACGACATCGCCTACTACCGCGCCCGCGGGTTCGACGTGACCGAGGTGTTCACCGTCGACGACCCGCTCGATCCGGCTCGAGCACCGGCCACCGTCACCGGGATGTGGCGTCCGGCCAGGCACTGACGACAGGACATCCATGAACTCCACAGCCCCGCATCCGATCGAGCTGCGCAGCGACAACTGCGCCGGCGCGGAACCCGAGCTGCTCGCCGCGATCGTCGCCGCCAACGCAGGGTCGGCCCTCGCCTATGGCGGTGACGAGTGGTCGGCCCGCCTCCAGGCCCGTGTCGCCGACGTGTTCGAGCACCCGGAGGCGAACGTGTTCCCGGTCCTCACCGGAACTGCGGCGAACTCGCTCGCCCTGTCGGCGCTGTGCCCGCCGTGGGGGGCTGTGCTGTGCCACGAGACGGCGCACATCATCCGCAACGAGTGCGGGGCGACGTCGATGTTCGGCGCGGGCGCGGTGATGCGCGGCCTGCCGGGCGAGCGCTTCCTGCTCGACACGGCCTCGCTCGAGCACGCCTTCGCCACCACCAACTGGGGCGACCCGCATCATTCCCAGCCCTCGGCGCTGTCGATCACCAACCCGACCGACTACGGCACGGTGTACAGCGTCGAGCGGGTGCGCGAACTGGCCGGCGCGGCCCGGGCCCGCGGGTTGCGCGTGCACATCGACGGGGCGCGCATCGCCAATGCGATCGATGCGCTCGGGTGCACTCCTGCCGAGCTGACCTGGCAGTCGGGCGTCGACGTCGTGTCGCTCGGCGCCACCAAGAACGGTGCGCTCAGCACCGACGCCATCGTGTGCTTCGACCCGGCGCTGGCCGAGCAGTTGACGTACCGGGTCAAGCGCGCCGGGCAGGTGGCATCGAAGATGCGATTCCAGTCCGCCCAGCTCGACGCATACCTCACCGACGGCCTGTGGCTGCGACTGGCAGCCACGGCGAACGCGGCGATGGCCCGCCTCGCCGACAGCCTCGAACAACTGGGGGTCGGTTTCGTCGCCCGACCCGAGGCGAACATCGCGTTCGTCGAGGTGCCCGACGCCGTGGCCGACCGCCTCGAGGCGGCAGGCCTGCTCTTCTACCGCATCAGCCCCGGCGTCATCCGCTTCGTCACCAGTTTCCAGACCACCCTCGACGATGTCGACGAGGTGTTGCATCGCATGAGCGCAGCACTGACTGCTGCTCCGTGAGTTCGACGCGCATCCCCATCGTCGCGTCGCTGCTCGCACTCGGCGCAGGCGCCGTGTGGAGCCTCGGCGGCATCACCGCCAAGGTGGCCGACGGCGCCGACCCGTTCCAGTACCTCGTGTGGCGATCCGTCGCGGTGATCGTCGTGGTGGAGGCGCTGTCGTTCCTCCAGCGCAAGCCCGCCCCCACCCTCACCGCCTACCGGTCGGGCCGGACGATGATCATCGCCAACGTGATGCTGTTCATCGCCTCGTTCGGCTTCGTCTACGCGGTGAAGACCACGTCGCCCGCCAATGCCGCATTCCTCGGCTCGACGGTGCCCATCTTCGGCGCCCTGCTCGCCTGGGTGATCCTGCGCGAACGGCTCAACTGGGTCACGATCGTTGCGATCGTGGTGGCCTTCATCGGCCTGCTCGTCACCGTGGTGGGCGACCTCGGCAGCGGCACGATGGTGGGCAACCTGGCGGCGCTGTCGTCGGCGGTCGGCTTCGCCGGCTACACCGTGTGCGTACGTTCCGACCGCGCCCGCGACTGGTCGCCGGTGCTACCGGGCTACGCCGTGATGATGATCGTGGTGTGCGGCGCGGTCACCCTCGCCAAGGGAAACTCGCTCGTGCCGCCCACCGGCGACCTGCTGCTCGCCCTGTTGCACGGCGGTGTGATCATCGTGCTCGGCACCTACATGTTCAACCACGCGTCGAAGCAGGTGCCCGCGGCGGTGATGACCCTGTTCGCCCAGACCGAGATGGTGCTCGTGCCGGTGTGGTCGATCACTCTGCTCGGTGAACGACCCAAGACCATGGTGCTGCTGGGCGGGTGCATCATCTTCGTTGCCATCCTCGGCAAGGCGATCTACGACGCCCGCACCGCGAACCAGGCACCCGTGACGGCGCCCACGCTCGTCTGATACGAACACAGCCATGAGTTCCCCCATCGACACACCGGTGAGCCTGTCGCAGCGCGCCCACCGGCACCTCTGGATGCACTTCACCCGGCTGGCCGGGTTCGGGCCCGACGAGGTGCCGGTCATCACCCGCGGCGACGGCTGCACGGTGTGGGACCAACACGGCAACCAGTACCTCGACGGCCTGTCGGGTCTGTTCACCGTGCAGGTTGGCCACGGCCGCACCGAACTCGGTGAGGCTGCCGCCAGGCAAGCCGGCCAGCTCGGCTACTTCCCCACCTGGTCGTTCGCCCACGAGCCCGCCATCGACCTGGCCACGCGGTTGGCGTCGATGGCGCCGGGCGACTTGAACCGGGTGTTCCTCACGCCCAGCGGCGGCGACGCGGTGGAGACGGCGATGAAGCTGGCCCGCCAGTACTGGAAGCTGCGCGGCCAGCCCAGTCGCACGAAGTTCATCTCGCGCTATCTCGCCTACCACGGCACCTCGATGGGGGCGCTCAGCCTCGGCGGTGTGCCCTCGATCCGCACCCCGTTCGAACCGCTGGTGCCCGGCGCAGTGAAGGTGCAGACGCCGTATCGATACCGCTGCCACGACTGCGGCGACCTGCCCGCCTGCACCCTGCGGTGCGCCGACGACGTGGCGCTGCGCATCGAGATGGAAGGCCCCGACTCGGTGGCCGCGGTGTTCATGGAGCCGCTGCAGAACACCGGCGGTGCGTTCGCTCCGCCCGAGGGCTACTGGCAGCGGGTACGCGAGATCTGCGACCACTACGACGTGTTGCTGGTGAGCGACGAGGTGATCAGCGCCTTCGGCCGCCTCGGCCACATGTTCGGCAGCCAGCGCTACGACTACCAGCCCGACATGATCACGTTCGCCAAGGGCGTCACCTCCGGCTACGCACCGCTGGGCGGCGTGATGATCAGCGACCGCATCGCCGAGCCGTTCCTCGCCGACACCACCGCCTTCCTGCAGGGCCAGACCTTCGGTGCACATCCGGTCAGTTGCGCCGTCGCCAATGCCAACCTCGACATCTTCGAGCGCGAAGACATCTGCGGCCACGTCCGTGCCAACGAGGCTGCGTTCAAGGCAGCGATCGAATCGCTGCGCGACATCCCCATCGTGGGCGACGTGCGCGGCGAGGGCTACTTCCTCGCCCTCGAACTCACCACCGACCAGGCCACCAAGGGCATGTTCACCGACGCCGAGGCCGAGTGGCTGCTGCGCGGTCTGCTGTCGCCGCGCCTGTTCGCCGCCGGGCTGATCTGCCGCGCCGACGACCGCGGCGAGCCCGTCATCACCCTCAGCCCGCCGCTCATCGCCGGCCCCACCGAGTTCGAGTTCATCCGCTCGACCCTGCGCACCGTGCTCACCGAAGCCAGCGACGCCCTCGCCGCCCGCCGCGCCTGACCACCTCCGTCCGTGAGCACACACCCCCGCCCAGGGGCTCTCTCCTCACGGAGCCCGGGGTCGGTGAGTGTGGACCACCGCACAGAGGGTCTCGGCTCACGGAGCGGGTGGGCGGGGCGGCGCTACAGCGGCGGGTGCGGGAGGCCGGTGGGCCACAGGGCCTGCTCGACGGCACGGCCGATACGCAGCACCGTGTCGTCGCGCCAGCGGTGGCCGACGATCTGCAGCCCGATCGGAACGCCGGTGTAGGGCGCCTCGGTGTGCGCGCCGCACGGCACGCTCAGCGCCGGACACGGAGCCACGAGGTTGAACACACCGGTCATGTCGGGCGAGTAGTAGAGCCCGTCGTCGGGCTGGTCGAAGCGGTCGCGCACCGACTTCTCGGCACTCACGGGCGGCGTGGCCATCGTGGGGCACAGCAGCGCGTCGCGGCCTGCCAGCACGCCCGCCACCTTGCGCCATGTGGCCGACCTCTCGATCTCGAGTCGCTTGTACTCGGTGGCGCTCATCGAGTTGCCCAGTTCGATCAGTCGCACCACATCGGGGTCCATCCGGTCGCCCCACTCGTCGAGGAGGTGGCCGAAATAGGCCGACATGAATACGCCCCACATACGGATCCACAACCACTCGTCGGCCCGGCCCAGGCCCGGGTTCACTGGTTCGACGATCGCCCCTGCGTCCGACAGCGCATCGGCGGCAGCACCCACCGCGGCGGCGATCTCGGGGTGGACCCACCACTGGCCGAGGTCGATGCTGAGACCGATGCGCATGCCCCGCACGTCGCCCGACAACGGCCCCGACAGATCGAGCGGCGCCGTGACCGACAAGACGTCGGCATCGTCGGGGCCCTGTGTGACGGCCAGGAACAGACGTGCGTCGTCGACCGTGCGGGCCAGCGGACCGTGATGGCTGATCGTGTCCCAGAGTCCTGGCAGCACGTCCATCGGGATGCGTCCGAGACCGGGCTTCAGCCCGACGGCCCCGCTCCACGCCGCCGGGATGCGCACCGAACCACCCATGTCGCTGCCCTCGGCCAGCGCCACGCACCCGGTGACCACCGCGACGGCGCTGCCTCCCGACGACCCGCCCGGCGCCAGCGCGTGGTTCCAGGGGTTGCGGGTGGGACCGTGCAACGGGCTGTCGGTCTGCAGCGCGTGGGCGAACTCGGGCGACGTGGTGGCACCCACCACCACCGCCCCGGCACGCCGCAGCGCACCCGTGATGAAGGCGTCGCGGTCGGCCAGCGTGTGCTCGAACACACGCGACCCGAGTGTGAACGCACGGCCCTCCACCTGCGTCGTCTCCTTCAACGCGATCGGCACTCCGTGCAACGGGCCGAGTGACGAGCCACCCGATCGGCTGCGCACCACAGCGTCGGCAGCAGCTCGTGCCTCGGCGCGGGCCTCGTCGGCCCACACCGTGGCGAACGGGTTCAGCACTGGCTGTACCTGCTCGATGCGGGACAGGGCGTGCTCGACCAGATCGACCGGCGACACCTCGCCGGCAGCCACCAGCCGGGCCTGCTCGACGGCGGACAGATACTGGAGCGCGGGGTCGACCGACATGGCTCGACCGTATCCCAGCGGGCCGACGGGACCAACGGCGCTGCGCCGCTACCGCGCCGGCGTGGCATCCTGTCGGCATGGCGTGGTTGCTCAGCGATGGCACGGTGATCGCGTCGGCCGAAGTCGCCGACACCCGGAGGGCCCGCCGCAAGGGTCTGCTCGGCCGCACCGGTGTGGAAGGAGCGTTCGTGATGCCCCGGTGCCGATGGGTGCACACCGTGCGCATGCGCTTCCCGCTCGACGTCGCCTACCTCGACGACGACGGCACCGTGATGAAGACGGTGCGCATGCACGCGCACCGCGTGGGCGTGCCGGTGTGGTCGGCCTCGTGGGTGATCGAAGCCGAGGCCGGTGCGTTCGCCCGCTGGGGCCTGCGGGTGGGCGACCGGATCGAGTTGCGCGAATGAGCGGCGCCCTGGTGCTCGTCGCCACACCGATCGGCAACCTCGGCGACCTGCCGCCACGAGCGGTCGAGGCGCTGCAGGCCGCCGCGCTGATCTGCTGCGAAGACACCCGCCGCACCGGCCTGCTGCTGCACCATGCCGGAGTTCGCGGTGTGCGCATGGCCGTCACCAACGAGCACACCGAGCACGGACGCATCGGTGAGGTGCTCGACCTGCTCGCCGCCGGCCAGACGGTGGCGGTGGTCACCGACGCCGGCACCCCCGGCATCTCCGACCCCGGCGAACGACTGGTGCGCGCCGCCATCGAGGCCGGACACTCGGTCAGCGCCGTGCCCGGCCCGGCTGCGTTCGTGATGGCTCTGGTGGTGAGCGGCCTCTCCACCAGTCGCTTCGTGATGGAAGGCTTCCTGCCTCGCTCGGGCCAGGAGCGCAGCGCACGACTGGCCGACGTGGCCGCCGAGCGGCGCACCGTGGTGCTGTACGAAGCACCGCACCGCGTGGCGCGCACGATCACCGACCTGGGCGATCGTTGCGGCCCCGAGCGCCGCGTGGTGCTCGCCCGCGAACTCACCAAGATGCACGAAGACGTGTGGCGCGGCAGCCTCGCCGATGCGGCTGCACATCTGGCCGCCATCGAGCCGCGAGGCGAGTACGTGCTGATCCTCGAAGGTGCCCCCGAGCCGGCTCCGGCCGACGACGCGGCAATTGCCGCAGCCCTGTCCGACGCCATCGCGAATGGTCTGTCTCGGTCCGACGCAGTGGCTACCGTGGTGCGCACGCTGCGAGTGCCGAAACGCCGCGTCTACGACATCGCCACGAGCCTCCCCCGATGAGTGAACTCACCGACATCGCCAGCACCGGGCCGAGCGCCGCGTTCTTCGACCTCGACCGCACGCTCATCAGCGGTTCGAGCACGTTCGTGCTGGCGATCGCTGCGTGGCGCAACGGGTTGATCGACCGCGGCCAGTTCGGCCGCGACGCGGTCGAGGCGCTGAAGTTCCGACTCACCGGCGCCAGCGACGAGACCAGCCACGGCGTGCGCGACCGCATCCTCGCGGCGGTGAAGGGTGTGCGGCGCGACGACCTCGTCGGCCTCAACGCCGACACGGTGCCCACCCTGCTCGAGAAGGTTCGGCCTGAGGCGCTCGCCCTTGTCGAGCGCCACCGTGAAGCAGGACGGGCCACCTACATCGTGTCGGCGGCACCGGTGGAACTGGTCGATCCGTTGGCCCGGGCGATGGGCATGACTGCCGGGATCGGCACCATCAGCGAGATCGTCGACGGTGCCTACACCGGCCGATTGGTGGGCCCGTTCTGCTATGGCGACGGCAAGGTGGAGGCGATCAACGAACTCGCCCGCTGGGAGGGCCTCGCCCTCGACCAGTGCTACGCCTACAGCGACTCGGCGAGCGACCTGCCGATGCTCGAAGCAGTCGGTCACCCGGTGGCCGTGAACCCCGACGCGAAACTGGAACGACACGCCCGGCGCAACGGCTGGCCGATCGTCATCTTCAGCCGGCGCACCAAGGCCGTGGTGCGCCGCACCACCGAGGCCCTCGGCGCCACGGCTCTCGCTGCAGGTTCGTTCGCCGTCGGTGTCCGCTGGGCCCGCTCGCGCTGACGCCGCAGCCGAACCGCTCCGGTGTCAGACGAGCGGTGTGAGGCCGAGCTGCCGCGACTGGGCGACCAGGCGACCCGCCGAGTCCCACACCTCGCCGTCCTCGTTCAAGAACCCGCCCTGCACCACCTGCGAACGGAACACGCAGCGCACCGGGCCGGGTGCAGGCACCCCGCGCACGTGCACCGTGTACTCCACCGTCGGCACCCACCCGGCCGGCATGTCGAGGTGGAACACCGCTGGCGGCAACGCATCGCACACCAGCAGCAACGCCAAGGTGTCGATCGGTCGACCGTCGGCGAAGCCGAACCACCCAGCGATCTCGGCCACGCCCCGCTTGCGACCCTCGACCCACCCCATGTGCTCGGGGTGCAGACGCACGGCGAGACGGTCCATCAGTGGCACCGGCACGCCACCTTGCGCTGCGGTGCGCGGTACGCACTCGTCGAACGGCGGCAGATCGGGCGGGCCGACGGCGAGGTGTTCGTAGGGGCTGGTCATCTGCGCCAGGTCGCCGAACGCGCCGAGCACCTGGATGATCGGGGCGCCACCTCGGTGCAGGCGACCGGTCACCGTGGCGAAGCGGCGGCCCTCTTTCACCACCTGCCCCTCCACCTCCACCGGCCCGGGACGCCCGGGCGACAGGTAGTGGGCCGTCACGCTGATCGGGTCGGGGCGGCCCACGAGGGCACGCAGCCCGTTCGCCGCCAGCGCCAGCAGGTAGCCGCCGTTGGCGTTGCCCCCGATGTCCCAACCGTCGTGCAACTCACCGACCCCGTCGACGACACGGGTCGCCCGATCGAACTCGAACTCGCTCATCGACGGCAATACTGCTCGCCGGTCACCTCGACGGCCCCATTCGCGCGCAGGCGGTCGAGATGCTGCTGGATCGTCCGCCGCTCGACCGACTCGCCGAACACCGCAGGTCGGGTGCCGGCGCGGTACACGATGCCCTCGGCCACCAGGTCGTCGAACGAGCGGGGCTGCTGCAGCAGTGCGAGCAGCGCATCCTCTCGGCGTCGGAACGAGTCGGCGTAGGCATCGACCGCTTCGACGAACGTCTCGTGACCGTCGACCACACCTTTGTGGTGGAACGTCACGTAGTGATCGGCCACCAGGTCGCGGGCCATCTGCAGCGTCTGCTCGAACGAGTCGAGGCTCGATGCCGCGTCGCCGTAGTAGGCACCGAACCCGGTGAGGTCGATATCGCCCGTCACCACCACGCGCACGCCGTCGTCGCCCTCGATCAGGTACAGGCTGTGCCCCGAGGTGTGGCCGGGGGCGTGCACCAGCGTGATCGTCACCCCGCCGAGGTCGGTGACGTCGCCGTCGACGATGCCCTCGGCCTGCGGCCACCCGACGAACCGGAACCGGCCGCTGACGAACTCGGTCATCTGCGGCCACAACGCCCGGGGCAGTCCGTACAGCGCCATCAACCCGTCGACCGACTGCAGCGCCTCGAGGTCGTTGTCGTGCACCTTCAACGAGCCCCATCGCACGGCTGCCACACCCGCCGCATGGTCTTCGTGGCTGTGGGTGAGCAGCACGGTGTCGACCACGAACGGCGGGTCGGCGCTCGCCACCGTGAGCGACGGGTCGATGAGCACGCTGCCCGTCGTCCCCTGCACCAGCACCGAGTTGCCGTCGGGGTACTTGCCCTGCTCGTGCCCGAACAGCACCGTCGTGTAGCGGCCCAACTGGCGACGATGCGCGTCCATGCGGCGAACGTAGCCGGAAAGTGCTTGCCGCCCCGTGGCCGCACCGGCGTATCCTGTGCCACGTGACGAACCTCCGTACGTCGGGTGTGGCCTGCTTCCGGGTCACCCCGAACTTCCGTCGAATGCGCACCGGCCGCTGACCCTGCCGACGCCCGCCATTCCTCGAAAGGACCCGACGTGAGCCGCTTCTACGCCACGACCCCCATCTACTACGTCAATGCCCGCCCGCACCTGGGCCACGCCTACACCACCATCATCGGCGACGCCGTGAGCCGCTGGCACCGACTGCTCGGCGACGACGTGCACTTCCTCACCGGCACCGACGAACACGGCCTGAAGATCCAGCAGGCCGCCGATGCAGCAGGCAAGTCGCCGCAGGAGTTCGCCGATGGCATCGCCCCCCTCTTCCAAGATGCCTGGCAGCGCCTGAACATCTCGAACGACGACTTCATCCGCACCACCGAACCACGCCACCGCGCCGGGGTGCAGCAGCTGCTGCAGCGCTGCTACGACGCCGGCGACATCGAACTCGACGTCTACCAGGGCAAGTACTGCGTGGCCTGCGAGGAGTACTACACCGACGAAGAGCTGCTGCCGGGCGACCAGTGCCCC
>JBEIIG010000039.1:0-36364 GCA_040380855.1 Acidimicrobiaceae bacterium
CTCGCTTCCCGCAGCGGCGTTCGGTGTGGCCGACGCCCACACGGGCATCGTGCTGGCCGAGGCCTACGGGACGGCCCGGCTCGACTCGCCGTTCTGCCTCGCCTCCACCACGAAGCCCATCGCCACGACGGTGCTCGGGTCGCTCGTCGACGACGGCCTCGTCTCGCTCGACACGCCGATCGCCGAGCTGGTCCCCGAGATGCCGGCACCGCTGGTGC
This sequence comes from Acidimicrobiaceae bacterium, assembly GCA_040380855.1. GTDB lineage: Bacteria > Actinomycetota > Acidimicrobiia > Acidimicrobiales > Ilumatobacteraceae > VFMC01. The sequence goes on from JBEIIG010000039.1 coordinate 219, forward strand.
CCGGTCGCGCTGCGACAGTGCGCGATGTGGCAGCGCACACGGCCGGGCTGGGGGTGCACCACCGCTTCTTCTACGCCGACGAACGCAAGGCCGTGTCGGTGCTCGACGCGGTGCGGTTGCTCGCCCGACCCGTGTTCCCGGTGGGCGCGCAGTGGCGGTACTCGAACCTCGGGTACGGGGTACTGCAGGTGGCGCTCGAGCGCGCAGCGGGTCGGTCGATGGCCGAGTTGGTTGACGAGCGGGTGTATCGCCCGCTCGGGCTGGCCGACGTCGGCTGGGGCGAGCCACTCGGACCGGTGGGCGCCGTGGCGCGCCACCTCTCGGCCGACGAGGCCTACCCCGGCTATGTCACCGACCATCCGCCGGCCTCGGAGGCGTGGTGCAGTATCGGCGATCTGCTGCAGTTCGGCCTTGCTCATGCCCGCCGGTCGTTGCTGCGGCCCGCCACCCACGACCTGCTCGCCCAGCCCGCGGGCCCGCTGCAGCCCGACGGTGCGGCGTACGCGCTCGGGTGGGTCACCCGCCACTACGGCGGCCACCGGGTGCTCGTCCACGGTGGCCGCATGGGTGGGGTGGGGGCGCATCTCGTGGTGGTGCCGTCGTTCGGTCTGGTGGTGGCCGGGTTGGCGAACATCGAGACCGAGCGGTTGGCCGAGGCCGTGGGCGTGGTGCTCCACCAGATGGTGCCTGGCTACGCGCCGCCTGCGCCGCAACCGCCATGGACGGTGGGCGCAGCGCACGAGGCGATGCGGCGCCGTTGGTCGGGCGTGCTCCAGCTCGGCGCCGACGCGTTGCCGGCCGTGCTCGATGCGAGTGGCGAACGGATCACGTTGTCGGTCGCGGGTGCCACCACCGATCTGGTCATGCCGCATGTGCAGCCGGCGATGGTGGCCGGGCACGCCAACCTGGCGATCGATCATCCGCTCGCGCCGGTGGGTGCGCTGTGTCATCTCGATGCCGTCCCGCTCGGCGACGACGGCGGAGCGGGCGGCGTTGCGGCCGGCGACGTGCTGGTGGGAGGGCTCACGTTGGCGCAGTACCCGGGTGGCGGACGGCGCCGTCAGGGCGACGCCGTCACCGCGGGTTTGCATCTCGTCGCCGACCGATAGTGCAACGAGGTGAAGGGTCGCACCGACGGCACGAACCGCGTGTCAGGAGGTCGTGGAGCTGCGCAGCGGCTTGCCGAAGAAATGCTTCGCGAGGAGGGTGTTGGTGGCTCCGAGGTCGAGCAGCATCTCCATGTGCTCGCTGGACGCGCTGTCAGCTGCATCAGAGAGTTCCGAGAGCCGCGCCTGTATCTCGGGGAACGACAGGCCGTCGACGGCATGGCGGCGGCGAATTGCGGTGAGCGCTCGATTGCGTATGTCGACGGTGGCGCGGATGATGCGTCGTGCTTCGTCGGTCGAGACCTCGCCCCTGTCGTGGCGGCGGAGCAGGACGCACCTGAAATCCCGACAGTTCGATGGACGAACCTCGTAGATCGAGCAACAACCGTCGAATGCCGCGCACGGCTGCGACAAGAACGGCTCGCTGTCGGAACCCTGCACTCGCACCGGCGTGTCAGCGAGCATCGTCACGTCGCGGTCGCCGGCCAGAGCGACCCGGGCGAACAGTGTCCCATCGCAACAGATCCCGCAGTCGATGCAGATGTTGTCGTCTGCGTCGTCACCAGCCACTGCAGCCGACCCTAGTGGACCACGCAGCGTCGCCGAACTCGGTTCACGCCATCGAGCCGCCCACTGCCGCCGCCTACGGTGGAGAGCATGCGAGCCCCCCGCCGCGCACCTCTCGTGCTGCTCGAAGCGTCGAACATCGCTTCGGGTGTGGGCAATGCAGCGGTGATGGTCACCATCCCGTGGCTGGTGCTCGACGTCACCGGCTCGTCGGCGTCGGCAGGGTTGGTGGCTGCCGTTGCATCCCTACCGGGTCTGTTGGCCGCGCCGCTGGCCGGCTGGTTCGTCGACCACTTCGGCCGCCGCCCGGTGAGCGCGGTGGCCGATTGCCTCTCGGCGCTGTCGGTGGCCGGCTTCCCGCTCGTGGCGGCGTTCGGTGAGATGACCCTCGCCTGGGTGCTGGTGCTCGCCGTCCTCGGTGCCACCTTCGACCCGGCCGGCTACACCGCCCGTCGCGCCGCGATTCCCGGGGTCGCAGCCGCCTCCGGCGTATCGGCCGACCGACTCAACGGGGTGCACGAGGGATGCTTCGCTGCGGGGTGGACGCTCGGTCCGCTGATGGGTGCCACCCTCATCGCTGCCTTCGGCCCGGCGGCCTCGTTCTGGCTGCCCTGCGGCTTGTTCGTGTTCGCCGCGCTCGCCATGGTGCTGATTGGCCCCTCGGCCGACGTGCCCGAGGTGGGCGCAGACGGTGAACCCGTTGCGCCCACCGCGCCCGCCGGTTGGCGTGGGCTCTTCGCCGGCGTAGCCGTGCTGCGGGCCGACCGCCTGCTGCGTTCGCTCAGCGTGTCGGTGGTGGTGCTGGCCGCCATCTACCTGCCAACCGAGGCCGTGCTGTTGCCCACGCACTACGAGGCGCTCGGCCAGCCCGGTTCGATGGGTGTGGTGATCGCCTGCCTGGCGATGGGCTCGATGGTCGGCTCGTTCGCCTACGGCCGCCTCAGCGCGCGGTTCACGAAACTGCAGATCGTCCGCATGATCATGCTCGGCACCATGACGGCCATCTGGCCGATGGCGCTGCTGCTGCCACTCGCACCGATGGCCATCGCCAGCGCGCTGTTGGGTCTGTGGTGGGGGCCCTACAACCCACTGATGAGCACCTTGGTGCAGACCCGGGTGCCGATCGACCAGCAGGGCCGGGTGTACGGGGTGCAGATGTCGCTGTTCTCGGCGGTGCCACCCGTGGCGATGCTGGTGGTGGGAGTGGTGGTGGAGTGGCTGGGGGTGCGCACCACGTACCTCGCGCTTGCCGGCGTGCTCTCGGCGTGGACACTCTTCGTGCTGCGCGACCCCGCCCTGGCCGAGTTGGATCGTCCCGTCGAGGCCACGCCGGTTCCGGGCTCCGACGACCCCGTTCGTCCTCACGTCTGACCGGCCCACGGCGCCAACGCCGCCCGACTCGAACACGCCCTGCCGGCAACAACCCCGCTGGCGCCTCCGCGTTCATCCCAGCGATCTTGCGACGATCCGCGTCGAATGCGACGCAATCCATCGCAAGATCCGAGTACACCCCGCCGAGCGCTGGGCTTTCACGAGAGCGGGTGACGGGAATCGAACCAGCGCGTTCAGCTTGGAATGCACTTCTTTTGCATCACACCAGGTAGACGGGCAGTTCTACAGGCGCGAAGTCCTCGTTGTGACGCTGTGGGGACGCCGCGTCGCGGCGCCTGCTCTCGGCGTGGACCCTTGTCGTGCTGCGCGACCCCGCTCTCGCCGAGCTGGATCGTCCCGTCGACGAGGGGTCGACTGCGGCAGACTGCAGCGGTGGAGTTCGTCATCGCACGTAACCCCGACGAGGGGTCGACGCTGCCGTATCTGGTGCGCCTGCCCTTGGGTGCCGGAGTGGTGCTGAAGGTACGCGACACCTGGCCCCGCACGGCCAAGGTGTACTGCCATCCAGCTGATGCCTGGCCGGCCGAGCCCGACATCGTCGAGCGGATCCCGGTGCGCTCGTGCGTGCGGCGCGGCGCGTCGATCGACCTCGTGCTCGAACGCGGCCGCGAGAACCGGTCGCAGTTCGTGTTCGCCGCGGCGCGAGGTCGGGAGGTGATCTTCTGGCAGAGCGCCCGTACTGCTCGCCAGGCCCGGCCGGCCGTGTCGGTGCCCACGGCCCGAGCCTCGGGCCAGGTGCTCGACATCGTCGTCGACAGCCACGAGCGATACGCCTGGACCTTCTCTGCGCAGCAGGCCACTGTGCGCAAGCAAGCGTTGCCGGCGGGTGACTACGGCGTGGTGGTCGACGGGCATCTCGTCGCTGCTGTGGAACGCAAGAGCCTCGCCGACCTCGTGTCGACCCTCACCACCGGCAAGTTGCGCTACCTCATGGCCGACCTGGCTGCGCTGCCACGTGCGGCGCTGGTGGTGGAAGACCGCTGGTCGTCGGTGTTCAAACTCGATCGGGTGCGGCCGTCGGTCGTCACCGAAGGACTTGCCGAGGCGCAGGTGCGGTTCCCCACGGTGCCGATCGTGTTCTGCGAGACCCGACCGCTTGCGCAGGAGTGGGCGTACCGCTTCCTCGGCGCAGCCACTGCCCATCATGGCGAGCATCTCGATGCCGCCCGCCTCGAGTCGGCTCTGCCGGCTGCCGCGCCGCTGGCGCCGCGGGAGCCGACTCCTGCCGAGGTGCGCGCCTGGGCGGTGGCGACGGGCCTCCCGGTCGCTGCCGCAGGGCGGATCAGGCCCGAGATCATCGACGCCTATCGCCGCGCCCACGCCGCCACCGAGCCCTGAGCACCCGCCGTCGACATCGGTTCTTGCGACGGTTCGCGTCGCATTCGACGCGAAACGTCGCAAGAACGCCTCTGCACCCGACGCCTACGCACCGCTCGGGAGCCGCGTGCGCAGTTGCCGAGCGGTGCGGGGTTGGCGGCAGGCTCTACGAGGGTGCCGATGCGAACCAGCCGTTGATGTCGGCGAGGAGGTGGTTGGTGGTGTTGGTGTAGATACAGACCTCGCCGCTGGGGGAGATGGGTGTGATGACGGCGTTGGCGGTGGTTTGGCCGGCGGTGTAGTTGATGTTGGAGGTGGGTGGTCGTGTGCCGCAGGGGTAGACGGTGATGTAGCCGGGTCGGGTGGGGTCGGTGACGGTGACGTTCAACGACACTGCTGCGACTCCGCTGGTGGGTACGCCGGATACGCCGGTCACTTTCACCCGCAGCACCTTCGTGCTATCGACGGGTTGCTTGTCGACGTTGATCGAGCCGTTCGGTTCGTCGGCTCGGGTATCGAACAGCCGGTCGGGCTGGGTGGCGTTGTAGCCGGTCGAGGTGGCGAACCAGCCGCTGATGTCGGCGACGAGGTGGGTCGGGGCCTTGCTGTAGATGCAGATCTCGCCGGTGCTGGACACGGGTGTGATGACGGTGTTGGCGACGGTTTGGCCAGCGGTGAAGTTCACATTCGACGCGAGCGGCCGTGTGCCGCAGGGGTAGACGGTGATGTAGCCGGCTGCGTCGGGTCGTGTGACGGTGACGTTGAGGGCGACCGCAGCGACGCCGCTGGTGGGCACGCCCGACACGTCGGTCACCTTCACCCGCAGCACGTTCATGCCACTGACGGGTTGCTTGCCGACCTGCACCGAGCCGTGTGGTTCGTCGGGGCGGGTGTCGAACAGCCGGTCGGGTGTGACGGTGGAGAACCCTGAGGTCGATGGCAGCCAGCCGTTGATGTCGGCGACGAGGTGGGTGGTGGTGTTGGTGTAGATGCAGATCTCGCCGGTGTTGGACACGGGTGTGATGACGGTGTTGGCGACGGTTTGGCCAGCGGTGAAGTTCACATTCGACGCGAGCGGCCGTGTGCCGCAGGGGTAGACGGTGATGAACCCGGGTCGGGTGGGGTCGGTCACGGTGACGTTCAACGACACTGCTGCGACTCCGCTGGTGGGTACGCCGGACACGCCGGTCACGTTCAGGCGCAAGACGCCAGTTGCACTGATCGGCTGCTTCGCCACCAGCACCGCACCTTGGGGTTCGCCGGGCCGGGTGTCGAACAACCGGTCGGGTGCCACGGTCTGCAATACGGCCGGGGCTGGGGTCGTGGTTCCCGGTGGTGCGATGGTGGGCGGGGTCGAGGGTGGTGTCACCGTCGGTGCGCTAGGAGGCGCGCCGACGAGGGTGGCGAGCACGTTCACTCCCTGGTCACTGTCGCATGCGTCACCGGTTCCGTCGTTGTCAGTGTCGGTCTGCGAGGCATTGACGATGCTCGGGCAGTTGTCGACACCGTTGGCGTCACCGTCGCTGTCGAAGTCGGCGAGTGGCCCGTCGAGGGGGCTCGGATCGCACGAGTCGGGCAGCGTGTCCCCGTCGGCGTCAGGTGCCTCTGATACCGGCGCACAGCCTGCCGGATAGTCCACCGCAAAGGGCTGCGATAGCAGTGTTTGGCCCGATGTGGCATCGGTGACCGTCAGCGTATGGAGGCCGGGCGGCAGCGCGTCGGGGAGCGTCACCGTCGTGCTGGCGTTGCCGTTGCCGTCGGCTGTGATCGTGGCCAGGAATGTCGGAATCGAGGAGTACCCCACGTGCAGCATCTGGAATGGCCTTGCCCTGAGGACCGAGAGAGTCGTCATCGAGCCGGGACGAGGGATCACGTTCTGGCCATCGCCCAGTCCCGCCTGGAGCACAGGGATGGTCGAAGGCCGGCTTCCGGTCGAGTCCGGGTTCTTGTTGTTGCCGAACTTCCATCCCCATTGCGCCCGGACAGTTCTTGCCCATTCGGTGTATCCCTGCGGAGTGGGATGGAAGGATCCATTGTCGATCTCCCGACCCACGACCCAATTGGTTGCCTGTTTGTCCTTTCCCAGCGTCACGCCGTGTATGTACGAAGGGTCTGAGCAGATCTGATGACCGGCGAACATCCTCTGGTTGTCGAGGTAGTGAGCCCCTGCTCGTTCGATAGCCTGCCGGCGCTTGGAGTTCAAGAAGGTGATGTAGCTGTCGCTGAGCCACCTTCTCTCCGCTGCGTCAATACGGCCACCCGAAGAGCGCCACAATCCAATGGCTCCAAGTGCGGAGAAGGCGTTCAGGAATCCACCCGCGGTTATCCACCATTGCGTCGACTTGGGTACCCCAAGGCTTGCACAGTCGTTCGGGACGGGAAGCAATGGGTTGGGATAGGCCGTGGTGTACACCTCGGCTTGGGGCGCAATCTGCTTCACAAGCCGTACCGCTTCGAACACATGTTCGGCAGCACCTTCTGCTCCATCTAGCCAGTTCTTGGTTTTCTCACCCTCGATGCAGTTGTTCATGAGGCAGTCGAGGATCAGATTGCCGAACCCTGCGTCGTTTCCCCCAATCGAAACGAACGCAATATCCACGGCTCCACCTGCCTGGAAGGCAGCCAACTGGCCGGAGTTGGGTTGGCCTTCACGGTTCGAGACCTGAGCAGGCTCATCGAAGAAATCATCATCGAATCGCTGGCGGTAACTATTCGGCTGAAAGAAGTCATTGGTCACCGCGCCTGAGCAGGCAGCGAAGAGGATCGCATCCCGACTGGGTCGCGTTCCCCCCACAATGACGTCGTTCTCGGTCGAGGTCAGCTTGTTGCGCACATCGTCCAGCGGTTGCGACGGCAGCAGATCTGACGCAACCTCAGCAGCCCACGAGTCCCAGGAACGATGACATAGGTTGTACTCCCTACCCGACAAGACGTCGGTCCCATCGAAATAGCGACTCGGTGTCTCCCGTGGCCAGATGTCGGCGCCCTCTCCAGAGATGTAGGAGTCTCCGAGAATCGCGATGCGCACATCGCCATCGCAGTTCGTGTCGCCACGCCGCCTTTGTCCCCCTGCGTTCGCAGTACCTGCCGGACAGGCATCGAGACTGACACCTATCGTGTCGGCGGGCGATCCATTGGCCGTGACTCCACCGGACCCGACGACTATGGACGTTGCCTGTGACCATTGCGAGCCAAGGGCCCATGCGCCACCGTCGTATCGAGTGAGCCATGAGTTTCCGTTCGACCCACTGAACTGAACAAAGAACTTGTAGGTCTGGCCAATGGCCAGACCTGGAATGACGGTGAAGCCGCGGGCGAAGTCGCATGAGCCGGCAGGCGGAACGTTGTCGCCCGGATCTGCGGTGATGCAGACCTCCAGTTCGCCCGGTGAACGCATTCCACCCGAGCCGTTCGGGACCCCTACCGCGACAAAGACGGTCTTGCCAGCAGCGAGCGAGATTGACAGAACCCTGACGCGTTCGGTAACCCCGTCCGATCGAGTGGCGTAGATTCCGTCTACCCTTCGAACGAAGTTGGTAGCGGTGGTCTGGGTGCCTCCTACGTGTTGGTAGGCAAAGCCCTCAGGCGATTGGACCTGGAGTCTGAATGGCTTGTCGAGCGGAATGCGAGACACATCGATTGCTAGGCCGCTGCAGGTCGAATTACCAGCAACGTTGGGAAAGGACGGGTCCGGAAGCACGACCGGCGCCGCGAAGACAAAGGTGGAGCGAACTGCCTTGCCGCCGTCGCCGTCGACACCTGACACCACCACACCTCTCAGGATTCCGTTGTCCGACTCACTGGGCTGTGGGGGTGGACTGTCGCACAACACCGACTGGCTGCAGCGGGTGGTTGTGTACGTAAAGGCCTCCGGGAGGATTGCGACCGCCGAGGTCCCTACTACGAGGGCGATGCTCACTCGGCCGGTTCCACCTGATGGCCGGGAAGGCGCGTAGGCAACGATGCTGCCGTCGGTTCGCGAGATGACCGTCGCAAGGGTGCGTCCGCTGGCGCCTGACGGGTATGCGAACGCAACCAAGTTCACCGCAGACATGTTGGTTCCGGTGATGGTGACGAGATCACCGTCGCACGCAATGCTCGGTGACACTCCCGTGATCGTGGGGGTCGAGGTCGCCTGGGCTGTCGGCGGCGTGCTCGGAAGCACCTGCAGCAGCAGCGGCAGGATGACCGCCAATGCCATCAGGGCCCGACCCGGTACACGGGTGCGATCGGCGTTCTCGCCCCGCCGGGAACGGCTGCCGACCCTGCCTGGCCGCTCGCTCTCCGCGCCAATTCGCTGTCCGCCGACTGATCGCCCCACGTAATGCCCCTTCGCTTGGTGGGCCACTATCTCCGCCTAGCCCACAGGTGTTCCTCGTGTGTAGCGAAGGACTCGGAGAGCAGAAAGACCCTTGATGGAGTCCGTACAACTTCGTACGTGTCGCAATCCCGCCCGAGCGATCATCATCGGCGAAGGTGGATGTGTGGCCGGGGTGCGCAACAAGTCGCCGGAGACGGAGGTCTGGATCGGCTCGGGACGGCCCCGAATGAGAGCATCGGAACCGGCTCTCCTGGCCCGTGAAACCAGCTGAGATAGGCACGAACCAGGATCAATACAAGGTGTAATCCAGGTGCTTGCAGATCGGCTACCAGGTGGTTTCCATCAAGGGGACAAGTCCGTACAACCCCGTACACCGCCTGGAACTGAGGGTAATCGAGAGCCGTTACTGTCGCCTGCATGACGGCGGGAACATTCGATGGATCCAGCACGCCCACCCCAGCAACGATCCGGAGTCGAGCCGAGTTCGCCGAGCTGCTCAGTGCGCTCCGAGCGAAGTCCGGTCAGTCGTTCAGAACGCTCGGTCGGCTGATCGATCTCCCGCCCACCACCATCAGTGGCTGGACCAGCGGGAAGCATCTCCCCTACCTCCGGCAGGCAGATGTCTTCGGGCGGCTCGTTACTCTCCTCGGGGCAACGGATGAGGAAGCCGCAGCATGGATCGAAGTGTTGCACCGTCTGCATGCCAACGTCGACGTCCGCAACGACGGCGAAGCGCCTTACCAGGGGCTCGAGCGATTCGAGCTCGACGACGTTCGATGGTTTTTCGGTCGCGACGATCTGGTGGCTGCCGTTGTCGAGCGTATTCGCGACCGTCTCTCCAGCCCCGATGCGGCGCGAATCGTTGCGGTGGTCGGTGCATCGGGCGCCGGAAAGTCGTCGCTCGTGCGGGCAGGTGTCGCCAATGCGCTCGCTACAGGAGCGATCGACGGCGCCCCTGCCACGACACTGGTCATCACTCCCGGATCGGATCCATCGCGAGCACTTGCAGCGATTTCGGTTTCGACTGGGCCAGCACTTGTCGTCATTGACCAGTTCGAGGAGATCTTCACGCTGGTCACCGACGAAGACGTTCGATCGCTCTTTCTTGCACAGGTGCTCGAGATGTCGAGCGGCTCAGCGGGAGTTCCCGTCGTGCTGTGCCTACGATCTGACTACTACGCCGAACTGGCTGCTTACCCCGCATTCGCTCAGGTGATGCAGGACCAGCAGGTGATCGTTGGTGCAATGAGCGATGAGCAGCTGCGTTCGGCGATCGTCGAACCGGCGCGGCTTGCAGGTGTATCGGTCGACGCCGAACTGGTCGATGTACTGCTTCGCGACTTCGCCCCACGGCACGTAGGACTCGCCAAATCAACGGCCGGAGCACTTCCCCTGTTGTCTCATGCGCTCCTCGAGACCTGGAAGCGCGCCCGCCGCGGACAGATGAGGCTTTCGGACTATCGCGAGATCGGCGGCCTCGAGGGAGCGCTCGATCGCACGGCCGAGGCGGCATTCGCCATGCTCGACGAGGGTCAGCAGTCGATTGCGCGCAGTCGACTGCTGCGTCTCGTGAACATCGACGACGACGGCGGGGTGACACGTCGCCGGGTTCCCCTCGAGGAGCTCACCGAACCGCAACCGGGCAGCACCTCGGCTCAGGTCGAAGATGTCGTCGATCACTTCGTGGCGCAACGTCTGCTCACCACCGATACCTCCACCATCGAAGTGAGCCATGAGGTGCTGCTCAGTGCCTGGCCGCGATTGCGGGAATGGATCGATGCCGACCGTGAGGGCCTGCTGATCGCGCGTCGGCTTCGAGATGCCGCACGGGTGTGGGACGAGACCGGGCGCGAGTCCGAGGCGCTCGCGTCGGGTCAACGGTTGACGTCGTTCGCCGCCTGGGCTGCCACTGATCGAGCAGCGGAGCAGATCGGGCCACGCGAGCGCGAGTATGTGGCCGCCAGTTCACAGCATGAACAGCGATTGCAGGTGGCGATCCGTCGACGCCGGCGTGTGTTCGCCGGCCTGACAGCCGTGTCGGTGGTGCTTGCGCTCGTTGCCGGCTCTGCGGCGCTGGTGGCCCTCGACGCACGCAGCGATGCCGAACGGGAGCGGAATGAGGCGCTCTCGCGAAAGGTCGCGCTCCAGGCGACGCAACTTGCGCCGAACGACCCGTCGCTCGCAGCACAACTCGCCCTGGTCGCCTACCGGACGGCGCCGACGGTCGAGGCACGCTCGGCACTGCTCGATTCGGCAGCGATGGCCGTGCCTCGCCGATTCCTCAGCTCGCCCGGGTCGATTGCTCTTGCGGTCTCCCCCGATGACAGCACCATGGCGGTGTCGGACGCCGTCGAGGGCACGGTGCATGTGTTCGATCTGGGTGATCGCGGGCCGCAGCGACGCATCGTCGTTCCGGCGGTGGGTGAACCGAGCGACTACTACGCGCTCGCCCTGTCGCCGGATGCGACGTTGCTCGCAGCAGGTGGCACGAACACCGGCGTGCGCCTGTGGCGTCTCACCGGCACTGGTGCCGAACTGATCGATGACGACATGGGTATGGAGGTCGGCGGGGTGCAGACGCTTGCGTTCTCACCCGACGGCAGCGAGTTGGCTGCCGGTGCCGACCAAGGTCTCGTACAACGCTGGCGGATCGCTGTCGACGGGGCGTTCGAACTGCTCGAGGCACCGACCACCGAAGCGCTCGTGAAGACGGTTACGTGGACACCCGACGGATCGCTGTTGCTCACGGGCGACGCCTCCGGAGCGTTGCGGGTGTGGGATCTCGACCGTGTGGGGGAGGATGTGGCTCGAGTGGACGCTGTCGTCGAGGGCGACGAACTGAACAGCCTCGATGTCAGCCCCGATGGGACACTCGTGGCGGCCGGGTACCGCAGCGGGACGCTGCGTCTGTTCGACCTTCGCGCCGGGTCGTTGACCGAGGCCTCCGCTCCCGAGACCAGTTTCACCAGTTGGGTCAACACGGTGGCGTTCGACAGCACCGGCACGCGTCTTGCGGCAGGCGGTTCCGACAGCACAGCGGTGGCATGGGAGGTGGGTACGTGGGATGTCGTGCGTGCCACGTTGCAGCCCGGTCCTGTCACCGGGCTCGCATTCACCGACGACGACAGCGACCTCATCGCCGTCAGCACCGATGGGGCTGCACGGGTGTGGCCGCTCACCGGGTCGCCCCTTCCGGGCGCTCGAGCGAGCATCTTCAATCTCACCTTCAATGGCGACGGCTCGCGACTGGGCGTGTTCCCCGGTCGGGCCGACGGAACTTCTCAACTCTGGGACACCAGCAACCTCGCCGAACCAGTGCCGCTGAATCTGCGGATCCCGTTGCCGGAGACGGCCGGCCAACAGACCGGTGCCGGCACCATCACCGCCGACGGCAAGGTGATGGTGGTCGGCACCTCCGACGGCCCCTCGCAGTTGTGGCAGATCGACGATGCGACGTCGCCGCAACCCCGCAGCGAGCTGCTGAGTGGGCCGACGCAGCTGATCGAGATGGTGACGGCCAGCCCCGACAACCGTTTCGTCGCCGTCGGCAGTGATGATGCGACGACGCACATCTGGGACGTCTCCGACCCTGCCGACCCGGTGCTCCTCCCGGTTCTCGCCGACGCCGGTTCGCAGATTCTCGGGGTCGATTTCAACGCCGATGCCTCGTTGCTGGCGACAGCCAGTGCCGACAATCTGGTGCGGTTGTACGACTACCGCGATCCGCAGGCCCCGGTGCTGCTCGCCACACTCGACGGCTTCGAGAGCTACGCGCAGGACGTGGCCTTCACCGACGACAGCACGTTGCTCGCAGCGGGAAGTGCCGATCGAACGGTGCGGGTCTGGGACATCACGGATCCTGCGGCCCCGACCGCTGTTGCCGGCCCCATCGCTGGGCCACGGAACTACGTGTATGGGCTCGACTTCCAGCCCCGGACACGGCTGCTCGCCGCGGCCGACACCGACGGAACGGCATGGGTGTGGAATCTGGAGGCTCCTGCGAACCCGGTGCTCGTTGCGGCGCTCCACCTGTCGGAGGCGCAGTTGTTCGTCGCGAACTTCTCTCCTGATGGAACGATGCTCTATGGCGCGGGCGCCGATCGTGTGGTGTACGCCTGGCCGACGGATTCGACCAAGGCAATGGCGGCGCTCTGCGACCGAGTCGGCGACCGGATCACCGAGGAGGAGTGGGAGCTCTACCTCCCTGAACAGCAGTACGCGCCACCGTGCTGAGGAACCGGCGGCGAGGTCAGCGCTGTGAAGGATGATGGCGTGAATCTCCCCACACCTGGGGCGGGGAGGTTCAGCGATCGTCGGTGCGCCTGGCTGCTCGCATCGATGCTGTCGCTGGGGGCCGTCACGTTCGAGGCAGGCGGGGTGCGCGCCGACGAACAGGGGCCGTGCCCTCCGGGTACCCACGTTTCGTCCGGAAGCTGGAATGACCTCAACGATGATGGCCAGATGCAGTTCAACGAGGTTGCATGTGCCTGGGACACCCCTCCCAGCACCGCTCCGCCGGCGACCACGCGACCGCCTGGCACACCGTCGCCCCCGCCGTCGACGACTGCGAGCACAGCAACCGAACTGGTGATCGCCGCCGACGACGACGGTGACGGGTATGAGGTGGTGATCAGGCGCGTTTTTCTGAACGGACGGGAAGTGCGCACCGAGCCGATGCCGTGCAACGGGGCGAACTGCTTGAGCGACTTTGCCGATGACTCTGCCGGCCGAGGTCGGACTGGGATCGAACTGATGCGGACATTTCTTGCCGGTCGAGGCGTAGAACTCCAGAGTGGTGACGTGGTACTCGACGACCTGGTGTCGCAGATCGCCCAGACCGTCGATCCTGCTGAGTTCGAGTTCCACACCGATGCAGTGTTCGCGTTCTTCGGCCGAACGCTTCCGCCACCGACCACCACATCCACGTCATCCCCGTCGACGACGTCTGTTCCGTCGACGACCGACTCGCCCACATCGACCATGGTTGCATCGTCGATCACGCCGACAACGCTCGATGTTCCGGGCACCATCAACCGCCAAGAAGACGACGGTCACGCAGGTCCGGGCGACACGTCATCCAGTTTCGGCTGGCTGCCGGTCGGCCTCGGAGCGCTGGCGATCCTCACTGCCACCATCGCAGTGGCGCTACGCCGTGGGAGCCACCGTGCTCGATCCGGCCAACGACTCCCCTGATCGCCGGTCTTGCGGACGCAACCAGCAACTCTGCCCGCCTGACGTCGAACCGCACGTCTGACATCGAGCCCGGCGCCGCCGGGCAGACGCCTTTCACAGAGAGCGGGTGACGGGAATCGAACCCGCGTTCTCAGCTTGGGAAGCTGATGTTCTGCCTCTGAACTACACCCGCACGGGCGACCGGAGCCGCTCGGACCTCGCCAAATCTAGCAACCAAAACGCTCGTGCGGCCCGGTCGGCAGCGGCTCGCCACGGCAGCGACGGCTAGCGTGCGGGCCGTGATCCTGTCCGACCGAACCCTGCGCGAGCAGATCGCCGCCGGCCGCATCGTGATCGAGCCGGTCGACGACGCGCTCGTGCAGCCTTCGTCGATCGACGTGAAGATCTCCAACCTGTTCCGCGTCTTCCGCAACCACACGGCTGCGGTGATCGACGTGAAGGAGAACCAGGAGAACCTCACCGAGCTGATCACCATCGCCGACGATGGTGTGTTCATGCTCCACCCCGGCGAGTTCGTGCTGGGCAGCACGCTCGAGCGCATCGCTGTGCCCGACGACCTGGTCGCCCGCATCGAGGGCAAGAGCTCGCTCGGTCGCCTGGGCCTCATCATCCACTCCACCGCCGGGTTCATCGACGCCGGCTTCGACGGCCACGTCACGCTCGAACTCACCAACATCGCCACGCTGCCCATCACCCTCTACCCGGGCATGAAGATCGGCCAGGTCAGCTTCATGCACATGACCACCCCGGCCGAGCAGCCCTACGGCAAGGGCGCCCGCGGTAGCAAGTACCAGGGCCAGCGCGGCCCCACTCCCAGCCGCTACTGGGAGAACTTCCAGTAGGCCGAAGCCCGGCTGGTGTCGAGGCCTCGTAGCCTCCCGTGCAGCATGCTGCGGAAGGTGGTCCCTTGGCGATGAGGTACCGGCGGAATCAGTCCTGGCAGATCACGAGTGGCCTCGCGACGCTTGCGACGGTCGCCATGTTGTCTGCGTGCGGCACGTCGGACAGCACGGCCGCAGACAGCAGTGAAGGGGTTGCGTCCACAGGCACGGCGGTGGCGAGCCCGTTCGACGAGTTGTTCGGCTGGAACGAGTCGGTCGCCACTGCTCGTGACGACTCGAATGCGGTCGAACAACTCATCGTGACGTGCATGAAGGAGCAGGGCTGGGAGTACCAGCAGGTCCCCTTCCCGGGCAACGACTCCGTCGTCGCCCTCATGGGCGAGCGCAGGGCCGATCCCGTCGCCTTCGGTATCGCGTACGGCTACGGGGTGGTGCGCGAGTACGAGTTGATCTACGAGGCAGGCATCACCGGCCCTGGCCGCCGCGACGATCCGAATCGCGCCTACGTCGATTCGCTGTCGGTCGACGATCGCCTCGCGTTCGGCACAGCGCTCTTCGGGGCCCAGTCGGCCGCCCCCGTCGACGACGCCTCGGGCGCGGGCGAGCCGAAGATGCCGCCCATCGAGAGTTCCGGGTGCCGGGCTGAGGCCGAACGCGCCGTGTACGGCGAACGCCCGACCGACGATCCTGCGATCAGCGCTCGGCTCTCCACGCTGACGGCGGCGGTGAACGACGACCCGGCGATGCAGGCGGGCTTTGCCCGCTGGACCGACTGCATGACGCGTCTCGACCCCACCTACACGTGGCCGAGCCCCGACGAGTTGTTCGCCTCGCTCCACCAGGAACTCGACGCCGCCGAACGCGCCGTGGCACCGGTGACCCTCTTCGGGTACCCACCTGACGATTCGACGCCCGACACTTCGACGCCAGTCGCTGTGACCCCCCGACCGATGATCGACGCAGCGATCCTCGACGAACTGCGGGCCAGGGAACTGCGCCTCTGGGCGGCCGACTCCGGATGCGCAGCCGAGGCCGGACTGCCCGAGGCTCGCCGACAGGTGGAACAGCGCATCGCCGACGATCTGGTCGCTGAGTTCCCCCAACTCGCCCAGCCGTAACCCGCCGCTGCTGGCTCCGTCTGCCGCCCTGCGCCAGCGTTTGTGAGCGGAACCCTGCTCAACCCGGGTGTGCTCACAGACGCCGCAGGGGGTGGTGGGCGTGTGTGAGGAGAACCCTGCTGTACCTGGGGTGGCTCACAAACGCAGGGTGGGCGGGGGGTCGGGTGGCTCGCCGGGGCGGGGCGGGGCTCGCCGGGGCGGGCGGTCGGCGGCGGCAGGCGGGCGGCCCCGGGGCGCCGGGGATTCACGAGACGTTCGTACTGGGATTGGGACCAAAGCCACGGTTCCCGGCGGGCCGGAGTGCCTACGATGAACGGCCTTGGACGTGTCAGCCGCAACCCCCGAAATCGAGTTGCTCGTGCGTGGATTCGCCGACGTGCCGGGCGGGTTGATGCCTGCGCTCCACGCCGTGCAGCACCATGCCGGCTACATCGACACCGGACTGGTGCCGCTGCTGGCCGATGTGTTCAACATCTCCGCCGCCGAAGTGCACGGCGTCATCACCTTCTACAAGGACTTCCGCACCACACCGCCCCAGGGTCCGCTGGTGCAGGTGTGCCGTGCCGAGGCCTGCCAGAGCCGGGGCGCCAACGCCGTCCACGCCGCTGCCGTCCGTGCCGTCGCCGGGCAGGCCGTGGAACTCGACGAGGTGTTCTGCCTGGGCAACTGTGCGCTCGGCCCCACCGTGCTGGCCGGGGGTCGGCTGCACAGCAACGTCGACCCCGACGGCGTGGCGGCCATCATCGCCGAGGCCGCATCGACCATCGCCGTCACGGTGCGCAATGCGCCCACCGAGGGCGCCCACGGAACCCCGAGCGCCGAGGCCACGAGCGGTCGGAAACACGGACATACGACCGCCGAGGCCGACGCCAGCCCGAACGGCCAGGCTGGCCACATCGGTGTCACCGTGTATGTGCCGCGCGATGCCGCTGCCCGCAGCGTGGGTGCCGACGAGGTGGCCGCCGCCTTCGCCGCACAGCCCGGCGTGCACGTGGTGCGCAACGGCAGCCGCGGCATGTTGTGGCTCGAGCCGCTCGTCGAGGTGGTGGTGGCCGGCACCCGCATCGCCTACGGCCCCGTCGCCCCCGCCGATGTGCCCGGCCTGCTGGCGGCCGACGTGCTGCACGGCGGCGAGCACCCGCTGCGCCTCGGCCCCACCCACGAACTGCCGTGGATGCAGCGTCAGCAGCGGGTCACGTTCCAACGCGTGGGCGTGATCGACCCCCGCTCAGCCGCCGACTACGAGGCCAACGGCGGCGTGGCCGGTCTGCGTCGCGCCCTCGCCATGAGCCCTGCCGACGCGGTGGCTACCGTCACCGACTCGGGCCTGCGCGGCCGTGGCGGTGCGGCGTTCCCCACGGGCATCAAGTGGCGCACCGTGCTCGACGCACCGGGCACCACGAAGTACATCGTCTGCAACGCCGACGAGGGCGACAGCGGCACCTTCGCCGACCGCATGCTGATGGAGGGCGACCCGTTCATGCTCCTCGAGGGCATGGTCATCGCCGGCTGGGCCACCGGAGCGAACGACGGCTACGTCTACGTGCGCAGCGAGTACCCCGATGCCATCGAGGCGCTGCACGCCGCCATCGCCGCCGCCGAGCACGCCGGGTGGCTGGGCGACGACGTGCTGGGCAGCGGCTTCGCCTTCCGCATGCACGTGCGAGTGGGCGCCGGCGCCTACATCTGCGGCGAGGAGACGGCGCTGCTGGAGAGCCTCGAGGGCCGCCGTGGTGTGGTGCGCGCCAAGCCACCGTTGCCCGCCCTGGTGGGTCTGTTCGGCAAGCCCACCGTGGTGAACAACGTGCTCACCCTGGCCACCGTGCCCGCCATCCTGGCCGACGGCGCCGACACCTACGCGGCCCTCGGCACCGGCCGCAGCCGCGGCACCCAGGTGTTCCAGTTGGCCGGCAACATCGCCCGCGGCGGCATCGTCGAGACCGCGTTCGGCATCACCCTCGCCGAACTGGTGCACGACCTCGGCGGCGGCACCGCCAGCGGCCGCCCGCTGCGCACCGCTCAGGTGGGCGGCCCGCTGGGCGCCTACCTGCCCGCCGACGGGTTCGACCTGCCGATGGACTACGAAGCCTTCGCCGCAGCCGACGCGCTGGTGGGTCACGGTGGCATCGTCGTGTTCGACGACACCGTCGACATGGCCGCCCAGGCCCGCTTCGCGATGGAGTTCTGCGCCCACGAGAGCTGCGGCAAGTGCACCCCGTGCCGCATCGGCAGCACCCGCGGCGTGGAGCTGGTCGACAAGATCACGGCCGGTATCGATCGCGACGACAACATCGCCACCCTGCTCGACCTGTGCGAGGTGCTGGCCGACGGATCGCTGTGCGCGATGGGCGGGCTCACCCCCATGCCGGTGCGCAGCGCCCTGTTCCACTTCCCGGACGATTTCCACCGCACGCCTGCGCCCGCCGGTGCCGGCCATGAAGGAGCCCCCCGATGACGCTGATCGACCGCGATCTCGGCACCCCCGCACCCGACCGCGCCGAGCGCACCCCGGCGCCCGCCACCGTTGAAGTGACCATCGACGGCCAGACCATCGCGGTGGGCGAGGGCACCTCGGTGATGCGCGCCGCCGCGCTCGCCGGTGTCGACGTGCCCAAGCTGTGCGCCACCGACCGCCTCGACGCATTCGGCAGCTGCCGCCTGTGCGTGGTGGAGATCGACGGCCGCAAGGGCACCCCCGCCAGCTGCACCACCCCGTGCACACCGGGCATGAACGTGACCACCCAGTCGCCCAAGTTGGAGCGCGTGCGCCGCGGTGTGATGGAGCTGTACATCAGCGACCACCCGCTCGACTGCCTCACCTGCGCCGCCAACGGCGACTGCGAACTGCAAGACATGGCCGGCGCCGTGGGCCTGCGCGAGGTGCGCTACGGCTACGCCGGCGAGAACCACCTCGACCTCGCCAAGGACACCTCGAACCCGTACTTCACCTTCGACTCGTCGAAGTGCATCGTGTGCTCGCGCTGCGTGCGCGCCTGTGAAGAGATCCAGGGCACGTTCGCCCTCACCATCGCCGGCCGCGGGTTCGACAGCCGGGTGAACGCCGGCGCCGGCGGCAGCTTCTTCGACAGCGACTGCGTCAGTTGCGGCGCCTGCGTGCAGGCGTGCCCCACCGCCACGCTCACCGAGAACACGGTGATCGAGTTCGGCCAGCCGCGGCGCGAGGTGCTCACCACCTGCGCGTACTGCGGGGTGGGCTGCTCGTTCAAGGCCGAGATGCAGGGCGAGACCGTCGTGCGCATGACCCCCTACAAGGGCGGCGGCGCGAACGAGGGCCACTCGTGTGTGAAGGGCCGCTTCGCCTGGGGCTACGCCACCCACACCGACCGGGTGACCACGCCGATGATCCGCGAGAGCATCGACGACGAATGGCGCGTGGTCAGCTGGGACGAAGCCATCGCCTACACCGCGGCCAAGTTCAAGGACATCCAGGCCCGCCACGGCAAGCACGCCATCGGTGGCATCACTTCTTCGCGCTGCACCAACGAAGAGGTGTTCGTGGTGCAGAAGATGATCCGCACCGCCTTCGGCAACAACAACGTCGACACCTGCGCCCGCGTGTGCCACTCGCCCACCGGCTTCGGCCTGAAGAACGCGTTCGGCACCTCGGCCGGCACGCAAGACTTCAAGTCGGTCGAGCACGCCGACCTCATCCTGCTCATCGGCGCCAACCCCACCGACGCCCACCCGGTGTTCGCGTCGCGGATGAAGCGCCGCCTGCGCGACGGCGCGCAACTCGTCGTGGTCGACCCGCGCCGCATCGACCTGGTGCGCACCCCGCACGTGCAGGCCGAGCACTTCCTGCAACTGCGCCCCGGCACCAACGTGGCCGTCATCAACGCGATGGCGCACGTCATCGTCACCGAAGGCCTCGTCGACGAACGCTTCGTCAGCGAGCGCTGCGAGCCCACCGACTTCGCCCACTGGGCCGAGTTCGTCAGCCGCCCCGAGAACAGCCCCGAGGCGATGGAGCTGCACACGGGCGTGCCCGCCGCCGAGGTGCGTGCCGCCGCACGCCTCTACGCCACGGCCCCCAACGCTGCTATCTACTACGGCCTCGGCGTCACCGAGCACAGCCAGGGCAGCACGATGGTGATGGGCATGGCCAACCTCGCCATGGCCACCGGCAACCTTGGCCGCGACGGTGTGGGTGTGAACCCGCTGCGCGGCCAGAACAACGTGCAGGGCAGCTGCGACATGGGTTCGTTCCCGCACGAACTGCCCGGCTACCGCCACGTCAGCGACGACGCCACCCGCTCGATGTTCGAGAGGCTGTGGGGCCACGCCATCGAGGCCGAGCCCGGCCTGCGCATCCCCAACATGCTCGACGACGCCATCGACGGCCACTTCAAGGGCATCTTCGTACAGGGCGAAGACATCGCCCAGAGCGACCCCAACACGGTGCACGTGATGACCGCGCTGCGCAGCATGGAACTGGTCGTGGTGCAAGACCTGTTCATCAACGAGACCGCCAAGTTGGCCCATGTGTTCCTGCCGGGCACCAGCTTCCTCGAAAAGGACGGCACCTTCACCAACGCCGAGCGCCGCATCAACCGGGTGCGCCCGGCGATGCGCGCGAAGACCGGCAAGCAGGAGTGGGAGGTGATCTGCGACCTCGCCGCCGCCCTCGGTGCCCCCATGCACTACGAGTCGAGCGCGCAGATCATGGACGAGATCGCCGCCCTCACACCCACGTTCGCCGGCGTGAGCTTCGCCAAGCTCGACGAGGTGGGCAGCGTGCAGTGGCCCTGCAACGACGCCCAACCCTTGGGCACGCCGATCATGCACCAGAACGGGTTCGTGCGCGGTCTCGGCAAGTTCACCGACACCCCGTACGTGCCCACCGACGAGCGCTCGACCAGCCGGTACCCGCTGCTGCTCACCACCGGCCGCATCCTCAGCCAGTACAACGTGGGCGCGCAGACCCGTCGCACCGAGAACGTGCGCTGGCACACCGAAGACGTGCTCGAGATCCACCCCCACGATGCTGCCGAGCGCGGTGTCGCCGACGGCGACCTGGTCACCCTCGCCAGTCGCATCGGCGCCACCACGATGCACGCCGTCGTGTCCGACCGCATGCCGCAGGGCGTCGTCTACACCACCTTCCACTACCCGGTCAGCGGCGCCAACGTGGTCACCACCGAGAACTCCGACTGGGCCACCAACTGCCCCGAGTACAAGGTCACCGCGGTGCAGGTGTCGCCCGGTCGTTCGGCCGCCACTGTCGAGGTCGAGCACCCCGAGCACCGCCTCGGCGCGCTGGTGCGCATGGCCAACCAGATCGCCCGGCAGTTCGCCCACGAACCCGACGACGTGGCCGTGGCCGCCGTCGCCAAGCACCTCGACAACTTCTGGGAACACGAGATGCGCGTCGACCTCGCCCGCGCCATCGAAGGCGGCACGGTCACGGTCGACCCCCTGGCCGTGCGCGCCGTCGAGTCGCTCGCCATCCTCGCCTGATCGGCCACCACCCGGCGGCGTTGCCCGAACGGCTTGACGGCTGGGCGGCCGGCTGGACGGTCAGGAGCGTGACGACTGTCCGCGCCCTCATCGACCGTCTCGGCCCAGCCGAACACGATGTACTCGGCTCGCTCGACGTGGAGATCGGCGCGCCCGGCACGATCGTCGATGTGGCCCCGGGCGGGTTCTCGTTCTGCCGCTACGACGACGATCGCGGCGCCGCTGCGGTGCGCACCAGTCCGGCCGGAGTGCTGCTGGTACCCACCTGCGCCACCGACGACTGGCGTCGCGACGACCAGACCCTCATCCGCAGCGACACGCCCCGGCGCAGCTTCATCCGGGCACTGTCGGTGGTGCGGCCACCAGCGAGGCCGGCACCCGGTGTCCATCCCACAGCGGTGATCGACCCGACCGCCAGCGTCGACCCGACCGCCGAGATCGGCGCTCATTGTGTGATCGGCGCCCACTCGGTGATCGGCCCCAACGTGGTGCTGCACCCCCATGTGGTGATCGGCTGGGATGTGCACATCGGTGCCGACACCACCGTGTTCGCCGGCACCGTCGTTGGCGCCGACGGCTTCGGCTACGAACGCGACACCGACGGCACCGTGCTGAAGTTCCCTCACCTCGGCGGTGTACGCATCGGGTGCGGTGTGGAGATCGGCGCCAACACCTGCGTCGACCGCGGCACGCTCGGCAACACCGTGATCGACGACGAGGCACGCGTCGACAACCTGGTGCACGTCGCCCACAACGTGCGCGTCGGCAAGCGGGCGTTCGTGATCGCGTTGAGCATGATCGGTGGCTCGACGGTGGTGGACGACGACGCCTGGGTGGCCCCGGGCACGGCACTGATGAACGGCATCACCATCGGCCAGCGGGCCACGGTGGGCCTCGGTGCCGTGGTGGTGCGCAGCGTGGAACCCGACACCGTGGTGATGGGCAACCCGGCCAAGCCCCGCCCCCCGGCGCAGCAGGCTGGCCCCGTATGAGGTTCACCTACGCCGAGTACTTCGGCTTCATCGCCCACCTCCGTGGGCGCGGCTATGAGCTGCGCCACTTCGCGCACCCCGACACGCTGCCATCGGTCGACGAGCCGTTCCTGCTGCTCACCCACGACATCGACCTCGACCTCGGGCTCGCGCTGGAACTGGCCCGACGCGAGCACGACCACGGTGTGCACACCGACTACTTCGTGCTGATGACCAGCCCCTTCTACAACCCGGCTGCCGCCACCTCGCAGGCGATGCTGCGCGAGCTGGTGGCTCTGGGCCACGGCATCGGACTGCACTTCGATGAAACGGTGTACGCCGGCCACGACGACACCGCACTCGCCGCCGACTGCGCTGCCGAGGTGGCAGTGCTCGAGGCCATCGTCGACCGGCCCGTGGTGGGCGTCAGTTACCACCGTCCGGCTCCGGGCCGCATCGGCTCCGACACCACCATCACCGGTATGGCGCACCGCTACATGCACTTCTTCGTGAAGGAGATGGAGTACTGCACCGACTCGACCGGGCGGTGGCGCTACGGCCCGCCCAACGAACGCGAGGCCGTGCACGCCGGCCGTGCCCTGAACCTGGTGACCCATCCGGTGTGGTGGGGCGAACACGACCTGGCACCCGGCGAACGGTTGCGGGAACTGCTCGATCGACGCGACACCGAACGCTGCCGCGCTGTGGCCGACGAACTGGCAGTCGACGTGGCCGCATCGCGGCCGGCGCTGACGGCCTGACGGTTCAGTCGCCGGCGACCGGTGTGGCGAGCGGGGCCTCGGGGTTGGCGAGGCGGCGCTCGCCGTTCTCGATGGCCTCGAGCAGGTGGATGGAGATGTCGGCGACCTTCACCTGGTCTTCTTCCATCCCGGCACCCTTCACGCCGTCGTCGAGCATGATGTAGCAGAACGGGCAGGCGGTGGCCACGCGCGAGGCGCCGGTGGAGATGGCCTCCATGGCCCGCTCGTCGTTCACCTTCGTGCCGATCGACTCCTCCATCCACATGCGGGCACCACCGGCACCACAGCACATGCCCTTGGTGCCGTTGCGCTGCATCTCGACGATCTCGATGCCCTTGATGCTGCCGACCACCTTGCGCGGGGCGAGGTAGACGTCGTTGTGGCGGCCGAGGTAGCAGCTGTCGTGGTAGGTGATGCGCTCTTCGAGCGTCGCCTGGCTGACGTCGAGCTGGCCCGAGTCGATGAGGCTCTCGAGCAACTGGGTGTGGTGCACCACTTCGTAGTCGCCGCCGAGCTGCGGGTACTCGTTCTTCAGCGTGTTGAAGCAGTGCGGGCACTGGGTGATGATCTTCTTCACGCCCATACCGTCGAGCATCTCGATGTTGGGCATGGCGAGCATCTGGAACAGGTACTCGTTGCCCGAACGGCGGGCCGAGTCGCCCGTGCACATCTCGCTGGGGCCGAGGATGGCCACGTCGATCCCGGCCCGCTTCAGCAGCTTGGCCATCGACTGGGTGACCTTCTTGTTCTTGTCGTCGAACGACCCGGCGCAGCCGACCCAGTAGAGGTACTCGGCCTGCATCGGCTGGCCCGGATCGAGCACGGTGACGTCGAGGCCCTCGGCCCAGTCGGCACGCTCGCCCTGGTTCATGCCCCACGGGTTGCCCTGGTTCTCCATGGCCCGGTAGGCGTTGCCGAGTTCGGCGGGGAAGTTGCTCTCCATCAACGACAGGTAGCGCCGCATGTCGAGGATCTTGTCGAGGATCTCGATGTTCACCGGGCAGATCTCGTCGCAGGCGCGGCAACTGGTGCACGACCAGATCTCTTCAGCCGAGATGCGCTCGAACAACGACGACGACGAGATGGTGATCTCGCTGTCGACGCTGAGCGGCGGGCTGACGTGCGCGTGCTGAGCGGAAGCCGCCATCACCTCGCCGGTCTTCAGCACGATCTCGCGCGGGTCGAGCGGCTTGCCCGTGGCATGCGCCGGGCACACGCTGGTGCAGCGGCCGCACATGGTGCAGGCATCGGTGTCGAGCAACTGCTTCCACGTGAAGTCTTCCACCACGCTGGCGCCGAACGTCTCGAGCGAGGTCTCGGTGAGGTTGGGCATCGCCCGCATCGCACCCTTGGGCCGCTCGCGGTCGCGCAGGTACATGTTGAGCGGCGACGTGAAGATGTGGCGCAGCATCGTGATGGGCAAGATGGCCAGGAACACGATGAAACTGACCACGTGGGCGCCCCACATGATCTGGTGCCACAGCTCGAGGTTGCCGGCCGACATACCCGTGAACAGGTTGCTCAGCGGGTAGCCGATGAAGCTCCACTTCTCGAAGCTCGGCTGGCCGGTCTCGGCGATGCGGAAGCCCTCGGCCAGGAAGCCGGTGACGCCCAGCACGAAGAACGTGGCGAGGATGAGCGCGTGTTCGGGCTTCGACTTGATGCGGATGCGGTAGGGGCGCTGCACGTAGCGGCGCACGATGGCCCACACGATGCCCACCATGAACACCGGGCCCGCCAGGTCGCCGATGAACGCATAGGCCATGTACACCCGGCCGTGCAGGAACTTCAGGTCTTCGGGCAACTGGTGGTCGACCTCGAGCACGGTGGTGACACCCAGCAGCACGAGGAAGCCGAAGTAGATCATCGAGTGCATCAGGCCGGCGGCCGAGTCGCGCAGCAGGGTGCGCATGTACACACCGGCGCGGAAGTCGGCCAGACGGCGCTTCACGTTCTTCGGGGTGGTGCGGCGGCGGTCGGGGGCGCCGCGCTCCCAGTTCTTCACCCGGTCGGCGAAGGCGAACGAACCCCACACCAGCAGCACCGGAATGACCGTGTAGAAGGCCACCTGCAACGCACCGGGGATGCCGTCGAACACCTCACGAGTGACTTCGCTCGTGCTGTGCCACTTGGTGAACTGCGGCACGATGCCCGACACGAGCGTGAACACGCCCATGAAGCATCCGATGGCGATGACGAGCTGATGGGGCTTGATGCGCTTGGGACCCTTGTCGGCCGGCGCGGGAGACGACGCGTGCGTACTCATGACGTGGCCGACTGTAGTTCGCCGGAGGGCGCGCGCTCACGCCCACGGGCCGCGTGTCACGCGACCCGGGCCGAACCGATCAGCCGAAGTACTGGCGGTCGAGGTCGCGGATGCGGCCGGCGAGCGACGCGAGCAGCTTGTGCGCCAGCGCCGGCACCTGGTCGACGACGCCCAGGAACGAGCGCTGGTCGAGCAGCAAGAAGGTGCAGTCGGTCTCGCAGGTGACGGTTGCGGTGCGCGGCCCGTGGTCGAGCAGCGACAGTTCGCCGACGATGGTGCCGGGCCCGAGCGAGGCCACCTTCTTGCCG
Source organism: Acidimicrobiaceae bacterium (assembly GCA_040380855.1). Lineage (GTDB taxonomy): Bacteria > Actinomycetota > Acidimicrobiia > Acidimicrobiales > Ilumatobacteraceae > VFMC01. The sequence goes on from JBEIIG010000039.1 coordinate 25,859, forward strand.
TTGCGCTTCACCTGCACGGTGCCGCTGAGCACGACGAATGCTTCACGACCGGTCTGGCCCTGGTCGACGATGAGCGAGCCAGCGGGCATCGACACTTCGTCACCCGCCTTCGCGATCTTCTCCAGGTCCTTCTGAGTGCAGCTCTGGAAGAGCGGGACGTTTCGAAGGTTCTCGACGTATGCCTTCTTGCTTGCCATGGGGCGAGCATAGACCGCTCGTGAACTCGTGCGTGACGTGTCGTCGGTCGCAGCCGTCAGTGCCGGCCGGCTTGTGAAGCGACGGCGTCGATGGCGGCCGCGATCGCCTCGGGATCGCCGAGGTACTCGGCGCTCGAAACACCCAGCGCGTCGTCGAACGTGTAGCGACGGGGCGCACCCGTGGGGATGTTCACCTCGGCGATCTCGTCGGGTGCGATGCGCTCGAGATGCATCATCAGGGCACGCAGGCTGTTGCCGTGCGCAGTCACCAACACGTCGAGGCCCGAGCGCAGTTGCGGCACGATCTCGTCGTACCAGTAGGGCAGTACACGGGCGACGACGTCTTTCAGGCACTCGCTGGCCGGCAGCACATCGGGCGCCAGGCGTGCGTAGCGCGGATCGTTGCGCGGGTGCTCGGGGCTGTCGAGATCGACCGGCGGCGGCGGAACGTCGAAACTGCGTCGCCACAACTTGGTCTGCTCTGCTCCGTGCCGTTCGGTGGTGGCCTTCTTGTCGAGGCCCTGAAGCGCGCCGTAGTGGCGTTCGTTCAGGCGCCAGTGCCGCTGCACCGGCAGCCACACCATGCCCATCGCGTCGAGCGCGAGATGACACGTGACGACGGCCCGCGTGAGCAACGAGGTGTGCGCCACGTCGAAACGCAACCCGGCCTCGGCCATCGTGTGGCCTGCCGCCGTGGCCTCGCCCAGGCCCTTGTCGGTCATGGGCACGTCGTGCCAGCCGGTGAAGAGGTTCAGCCTGTTCCACTCGCTCTCGCCGTGGCGGAGCATCACCAACGTTCCCGTCATGGCAGCGATCGTAGGGCCGCGATCAGCAGTCGAGACGGTCCTCGATGTCGCCGACCACACCGTTGATCTGTCCGACCGCCCGGTCGACCACCTCGGTGGCACCCTTCGGGTTGCTGGCGTACGCCTTCGATGCCAGGTCGAGCTGATTCGCCGAGTCTTCGAGGCGGGCCGCCGCGTCATCCGGGATGGCGTCGAGCGGCAACTCCTTGGCGAAGCTCGCCATCACCCGTGCAGCGCCAGCGATGTTGGCGATCGAGTCGGACGACAGGTTGCCCGTGTGATCGAGCCCCTTCTTCGCCACGCCGAGGGCGCTGCAACTCGCGGCCCCCGCAGCCTCTTCGGCGGCCATCCCGGCAACGCTGCAGCCGCTCAACACGGCTGCACCCAGCGCAACGGCGCCGAGCGTGCAGGCCACCGGGCGGGCGTGGCGGGAACGGAACATGCGGGTCATCGTCGCATATCGTCCGGCGCCGGTGGCCGCGGGCCACTACCTTGCCGGTGTCCACACATCACGCCCACTGCGCCCCAACGATGAGATCGAGATGACCGCGTACGCCTTCGACCGCTACCTCCGCTACGACGAGTACACCCAGTGGCTGCACGACACCGCTGCCGCCCACCCGGGCCTGATGACGGTCGAGAGCTACGGCCGCTCGCACGAGGGCCGCGACCTGTGGCTCGCCACGATCACCGACTCGAGCACCGGCAGCCACGACACCAAGCCGGCGCACTGGATCGACGCCAACATCCACTCGATCGAGGTGACCGGCGGGGTGGCCGCCCTGCACGTCATCCACCATCTCGTCACCGGCTTCGGCACCGACGAAACGGTCAGTCGCGCGCTGCGCACCCGCACCTTCTACATCGTGCCCCGGGTGAACCCCGACGGCGTCGAATGGGTGCTCGCCGACTCGCCCCAGCACCGGCGCAGCAGCACCCGCGCCTGGCCGTGGCGCGACGCGCACCAGGCGCCCGGCCTGCACAAGCGCGACATCGACGGCGACGGCCGGGTCCTCACCATGCGGGTGCCCGACCCCAACGGCGCGTGGATGGTGTCGCGCCTCGACCCGCGGCTGATGGCACCCGTGCCACTCGACGGCACCGAGCCGGGCGTCGTGCGGTACCGCCTGCTGAACGAGGGCGAACTGCTCGACTACGACGGGTTCACCGTGCCCACCCCGGCGCCGCCCCAGGCGCTCGACATGAACCGCAACTTCCCGGCCGGGTGGGGCACCACGGTGCCCGGCAGTGGCGACCATCCGCTGAGCGAACCCGAGATCGACGCACTGGTGCGGGCGATCGTGGCCCGGCCGAACATCTGCGGCTACAACGCGTTCCACACCAGCGGCGGGGTGCTGCTGCGACCGTCGAGCACCAAGCGCGACGGCGACCTGCCGCCCCTCGACGTGTGGGCCTGGAAGGAACTGGGCGTCCGCGGCGCCGAACTCACCCGCTACACAGTGCACTCGGTGTTCGAGGACTTCACCTGGGACCTCAGCGAGACCATGAGCGGCGCCGCCGACGACTGGGTGTACGAACACCTCGGCGTGTTCGGCTGGACCACCGAGTTCTGGGACCTGCTGCAGGTGGCCACCGGAACCAAGCAGTCGACGAAGATGTGGTACACCGGCCCGACCGAGGCCGAAGAGCACGCCGTGCTGCAGTGGGCCGATGTGCACCACCCGCAGATCTACGTCGACTGGTACTCGTTCGATCATCCGCAGCTCGGCCGAGTCGAGTTGGGCGGTTGGGACGACATCCAGTCGTGGATCAACCCACCGCTCGCCCTGCTCGCCGAGGAAGTGAAGGGGCACGCCGAGTTCGCGATCTACCAGGCCCTCGCCGCACCCGAACTCGAGGTGTTGCACACCCGCGCCGTCGCCCTCGGTGGCGACACCTGGCGGGTGGAGGTGGGGATCGCCAACACCGGCTGGCTGCCCACGTTCATCAGCGAACAGGGCCGCAAGACCAGCCGGGTACTGCCGATCGCTGCCACCATCGCGGGCGCCACCGTGGTGGGCGGCCCGGCCCGCATCGAACTCGGCCAACTGGCCGGTCGACTGAGCGCTCGGTTCGACTCGTACAACGACGGCACCCCCGACCGGGTGCTCGCCACCTGGGTGGTGCAGGCCGCTGCCGGCACCACCGTCGCCGTGTCGGTCGCCCATCAACGCGCCGGCCGGGTGGACACCACGGTGACGCTCGGCTGACGGGCTGACTCAGGCCCGGCGGGGCAGGCGCACCGCCACGTCGAGGCCGCCGCCCACCCGATTCGCCAGCGTGACCGACCCACCGCTGGCGCGAGCAAGGTGGTCGACGATCGCCAGCCCCAATCCCGAGCCCTGATGGGTGGCATCGGGTGCTCGCCAGAACCGGTCGAGTGCATGCGTCAACTGCTCCTCCGTCATCCCCGGCCCGCGATCGAGCACGTGCACCGTCACCGCGCCGGGCGTGCTGCGGTCGACCGCCAGCTCGATCGTCGTGTCGTCGCCGACGATGCTGATGGCGTTGTCGAGCAGGTTGTCGACGATCTGTTCGAGGGCGTGCGGTACGGCCATCGCCGTCGTACCCGGCGCGGTGGCTGCCGGTGTGGCGTGCACCGTGATACCGCGCTCGAGTGCCAGCGGAGCCCACATCTCGACCCGCTCGGCCACCACCGTGCCCACGTCGACCGGCTCGGCGGGCATCGTCGTGCGTTCGGCCCGGGCGAGCATCAGCAGCGCCTCGACCAGGCGTTGCAGGCGCTCGGTCTCGGCGCTCGCTGCTTCGATCCGCTCGCGTGCACCGTCGGGGTCGGCGTCGATCATGTCGACCGCACGTTCGAGCTGCAGCCGCAGCGCGGTGAGCGGGGTGCGCAACTGGTGCGACGCATCGCCGGCGAATGCCCGCTGCTGGTCGAGCAACTCGTTCACCCGACCCGTCATCGTGTTGAAGGCATCGGCGAGCTGACGCACCTCTGGCGGGCCTTCGTCGTTCGCCGCGCGACTGGCCAGATCGCCTGCTGCCACCCGTTCCGTGGTGCGCTGCAGCCGCTTGATCGGTCCGGTGATCGTGGCCGCCATGAACAGCGCCGCCACTCCGGCCCCCACGAGCGAGATGAGCGCCACGAGCAGCAGGCCGCGCAGCTTGTCGTTCGCCCGGTCGTCGATCACCGATGCCGGGAACGTCAGCCGCACCGCCCCCACCACGTTGGGCCCCGAACGCACCGGGACGGCCACGTAGGCGAGGTCGGCGCCGAGTGTGTTCGAGAACCGTTCACCGGTGGCGGGCAGGCCCGACAGGGCGGCGGCGATCTCGGGCCGGTTCGAGAAGTCGGCACCCACACGCGACTCGTCGTCGGAGACGGCAACGGCGATCCCGGCAGCGTCGGTGATCACCACCTGCGCGCCGTCGCGTGCTCGGTAGAGGTCGACCGTGGCCTGCAGTTGGGTCCGGTCGCCACCGTTGTCGGCCGACAACGCATCTTCGGCCGATCCACCGATGACGAACGCATCGCGCTCGAGGCTGGCGAGCAGCCGGTCGCGTTCGACCCCGCGCACGTACGACGCGAGCGGTAGGTCGTGCGCAGTGAGGACGACGATGGTGACACCCACGAATGCGGCGAGCAGCCGCCACTTCACGCCGGAGGCTCCAAGCGGAAACCCACACCGCGTACGGCTGCGATCCAGCCGTTCGCGCCCAGCTTCTTGCGAATCGACGCCACATGCGCGTCGACGGTCTTCGTCGGCCCGTACCAGTGCTCGTCCCACACGTTCTCGAGGATCTCGGTGCGCGTGCGCACCGCGCCCGGATCGGTGGCGAGGAAGGCGAGCAGGTCGAACTCCTTCGCCGTCAACTGCACCTCGGCATCGTCGAGATGCACTCGCCGTGTGCGGCGATCGATCGTGAGCGGCCCGATCGCCTGCCTACCCGAGCTGTCGCGATCGGGGTCGGGGTCGGTGGTGCCACCCGTCGTGCGCCGGGCCACGGCCCGGATGCGGGCCACCAGCTCGCGGAGCGAGAACGGCTTGGTGACGTAGTCGTCGGCGCCCAGTTCGAGGCCGAGCACCCGGTCGAACTCCTCGCTGCGCGCCGTGAGCATGATGATCGGCACCGCGGTTGCGGCCCGCAGCAGTCGGCACACGTCGCGCCCATCCATGTCGGGCAGGCCGAGATCGAGCAGCACCATCTCGAAGCCGTGTGCGGCGAGGGCCTCGGCACCGGTGGTGACGTGCACCACGACATGGCCGGCAGCACCGAGGCCCTCCACCAGGGAACTGGCGATCGACCGGTCGTCCTCCACGAGCAGGATCTTCACGTCGCCATTGTGGGCGCGTTCGCCCGATTCCGGGTGACTCTTGGACGTTTCTTGGACGAACTCCACCCTGGCTCTGGACAAGGCCTCCGTACCGTGTGGTCATCCCACCCGACCCCGATGTGGCTCGACTCACAGGAGACACCGATGAAGACGAAGATCGCTGCAGCCCTCTCACTCGCCGGTGTGCTGGTGGCCGGCTCCGCCGCTGCGCTGGTGAACACCCAGGTGCTGCAGAACAACAGTGAGGGTTCCACGTCGGCGCCGGCCTTCGGTTCGACGACGGTTCCCTCGGCCGCACTGCTGGCCACCACCACGACCGTCGCCGGTGCGGTCACCCCGACGACCCTTCCCGACGGATCGGCTTCGTCGACCTCGATGCCCGACTCGTCGTCGACGGTGCCCACCTCCGTGACGGCGCCGGTGTCGACGGCTCCTGTCGCGGGGGCCGTACCCACTCAGGCGGTGTACCGGATCGGAGATGCGGGCACGGTCACGCTCGACACCAAGGGCGACCGCCTCACCGTGGTGGCCACTGCGCCGAGCGCGGGCTGGCAGGTGGGCAAGGTCGAGCAGGACAGCCCGCTCGACATCGAGATCTACTTCCGCTCCGCCACCGTCGAACTCGAGTTCAAGGCCAACCTGCTGTTCGGTGTGGTGAGCACCTCGGTCGAGTCGCGCACCCTCGGTGCACCGCCTGCCGGTGGCACCGCCGCCCCCGGCACGAGCGTGCACGACGACGACGATGACGACGACGGCCAGCACTCGGGTGGCGATGACCACGACGACGACCACGACGACGACCACGGTGGCGACGACGACCACGAGGACGATGATGACTGAGCGAGCCCAACCCTCCCCCGAGCAGCTCGCTCGTCTCGCGGCGTTGCGCCAGTCGCGCCCCACCGAGGTGTCGCCGAGCGCCAGCCCGGCCCGCACACCGCAGGAAAGCCGCCGGGCCAAGCCGGCGCAGATGTCGAAGATCGTCACTGCAGGACTGTCGACCTCACTCGTGCTCGGTCTGGTGACGGCCATGGGGTGGCACGCCAACGGCGCTGCCGGAGCCGACAACGACACACCACCGCAGCCGACACTCGGCCCGATCACGTTGTTCACCGACCAGCAGGTGGTCGACCCTGCAGCCGTGGTGACGGTGCCGGCCACCGTGCCCGCAACCGTGCCCGCCGCGGTCGAGCCGATCACCCAGCCCCTCGGAGCAGCGCCGGCCGCTGTGCCCGCCGCACCGACCCCGACCGCGGCCGCCCCGGCGCCTGCGCCGGTCGTGATCGACGTCGCCGTGCCTGCCCCCCAACCAGCTGCGCAGCCTGCATCGAACGGCGCCAGCAACGGCCAGACCAAACAATCGAAGTAACCCGCTGAGGATCACCACGATGGCCGCCCCCGTCACCCATCCCCACGCTGTGGTCGGCGATCCGTTGCGCATCGTTGCAACGAGCGCCACCACCATCACCGGCACCTTCCGAGCGATGGGGTGTTCGAGCGAGGTGTTGGTGTACGGCGGCACGGCCGAACACGTCGAGCTCGCTGTGCGCAGGATCGAACACCTCGAACGCTGCTGGACCCGTTTCGACCCCACCAGCGACGTGAGTCGCATCAATGCCGCCGGCGGCAACGACGTGGTGGTCGACCACAGCACGGTCGTCCTCGTCGAAGCCATGGTGCGGGGTTGGGCGGCCACCGCTGGCGCGTTCGATCCCACGATGCTCGCCCCACTGGTCGACCTGGGCTACGCCGCCAGTTGGGACGACCCGACGCGCCGCACGCCACTCGTTGCGGGCACTGCCGGCAACACGGCACCCACCGCCATCCTGGTCGACGCGGCGGCCGACGTGGTGCGGGCGCCCGCAGGTGTCGGCCTCGACGCGGGCGGGATCGGCAAAGGCCTTGCCGCCGATCTCGTCGCCGCCGAGGTGCTGGCCGCAGGCGCGGCCGGAGTGCTGGTGAGCCTCGGTGGCGACATGTGTGTGTTGGGCGAGGCACCGCAAGACGGTGGCTGGCTGATCGGTGTGGCCGACTCGCTCGACGACACACACGAACCGTGCCGCGTTCACCTGGCCAGCGGTGGCGTCGCCACATCCGGAACCGTGCAGCGCGCCTGGATCAGCGCCGACGGCACGCCCGTGCACCACCTGCTCGACCCCGCCACCGACACGCCGGCCGACCACGCGGTCGTCGAAACCACCGTGATCGCCGGTACGGCGGCCTGGGCAGAGGTGTGGACCAAGGCCGTCGTCGTGCGCGGCCACCTCGCGGCGTTCCCCGTCCTCGAGCGACTCGGCCTCGCCGCCCGCGCCGTGCTGGCCGACGGCAGTGAGGCTCGAACATATACCTGGTCGGCATTTGCGTGCGCCGAACTGAAGGAGGACCGATCGTGAACCCGCAACTGTGGTGGTACTTCGCCCGTGCCAGCGGCATGGTGGCAGCGATCCTGCTGGTGGCCAGTCTGGTGTGGGGCGTGCTGATGGCAACTCGGGCGCTGAAGCCGGTCGACCGGCCGGCCTGGATGCTGGCGATGCACCGCTGGTTCAGCGGCCTGGCGGTGACCGGCGTTGTCGTCCACATCGCGGCACTGGTCGCCGACAACTACATGCATTTCGGCGCCGAGGAGATCCTCGTGCCGATGGCCTCGTCGTGGAAGCCGGGCGCGGTCGCCCTCGGCGTGGTGGCGATGTACCTGTTGGTGCTGGTGCAGGTCACGTCGTTGGCGATGAAGCGGCTGCCCAAGCGGGTATGGCGCGGCATCCACATGAGCAGCTACGCGCTCACCTGGATGGTGTTCGTGCACGCCGGGCTGGCCGGCACCGACGTGGCCAACCGGGTGTACCAGGTGGTGGCACTGTTGCTGGCCATCGGGGCGGTCACCGCCGCCGTGCTGCGGGTGACCATGGGTCGGGCCGGTGGTGGGGCGGGGCGTCGGGCATCGTCCGACTCGGTTTCCCCGCCGACGGCCGACCCCGGGGTGTACCCCGACGCCGAAGGTCAGCGTCCGCTCCCGCCGCCCAGCGGAGCGGCAGTACAACTGGGCGACCCGCTGATCGGCTCACCGCACCGCGACGCGGAACTGGTGGGCCAGCGGCCTGGCTGACGAACGCCGCGGGATCAGACAGCGACGGCCGGTGCTGAAGCCGGCGTGGCGACGCGGTGTTCGACCGGTTCGGCTTCGGAGCCCAGGCGCACACCCGCAGCGAGCGCCAGCGCAGTGAGCACGGCGGTGACGCCGAACAACGCAGCCGGGCCCCCGAAGGCGTAGAGCGGAGCGGCGAAGGCGGCCATCATGGCGCCTGCCATGGTGCCGACCGCTTCGCCCAGACCCTGCGCGGTGGCAGCGCGTCGACCAGGCACCGCCCAGCCCATCGCCGCTGCGCCGGCCGCGCCGACGAGCGCCTGGCCGCCCGACTCGAACAGGCCGATCGCCACGATCACCATGGGCATGCGCACCATCGCATAGGCCGCGATGACGACGATGTTGGCCACACCACCACGTCCGGCAGCAGCGAAGGGGCCCACCCGGTCGACCAGGCGACCCGCCCAGCCGGCCAGGAAGATGCTGGGAACGGCGAAGGCCAACAACGCGAGGCCGAGCATCCAGTCGGGGGCGCCGAGGTCGGTGAGAAAGCGCGGGAACAGCGCGTCGTACGCGCCGATCGGGATGAAGAAGGCCGTCACCACCAACGCTGCTGCGACGACCGAGCGGTGACGGAGCAACCCGATGGTGGCCCGCATCGGCGGGTGCACCACCACCTCACCATCGGCCGCGGCCGCGGCCGCCGGCCACCGGGTGAGCATCGTCGGCATCGCCACGACGACGGTGAGCAGCGACGCCGCGATGAGCGTGGCGTCGATACCGATGGTGAGTTTGCCGATCACGGCGATCATCGGCCCCACGGCCATGCCGGCCAGATCGAGTGAGTGGAGTCGGCCGATGCGCTCGCCGTGGCGGTCGGGGCAGTGACGCACGATCAACCCGACGGCGGTGGGGATGAAGGCGCCGTACGCCAGACCGGCGCCGATGCGGCCGGCGATGAACCAGCCGATCGAGTTGCCGAACGCGTACACGAGCGTCGACAGTGCCATCGTGACGATCGCGCCGCTGATGACCAACCGTTCGCGACCCCGGTCGGCGTGGGGGACGACCACCAGTTGGGCTACGAGCGCGGCAACGAAGCCTGCTGTAGCGATCCAGCCGAGTTGTGCTGTGGAGATGCCAGCGCGCTCTTGCAGGGCCGGCAGCAGGGGGAACACCACCATGAACGAACCCGAGAGTGCGAACGCGCCGGCGTTGAGTGCCTTTGTTGTCCGCATGGCCAATAGACTATTGGCCGTTCGGTCAACAGCCAACCAGGGCCTAGGCTGGTCGCAGTGACACGCGACACGGCAACCGCTGCGGGCACCGGCCCCACCAGGGCACAGGCGACGCGTATGCAACCCGAGCAGCGGCGGGCGGCCATCCTCGATGCCGCCATCGCCGAGATCGCCGAACGTGGCTTCGCCCGCACCACGTCGCGTCACGTGGCGGCCCGGGCCGGTGTCACCCACGGACTGCTGCACCACTACTTCCCCGACCACGACACCCTGTTGGCTGCAGCCTTCGAGCGGGTGGCCCTCGAGGAGATCGCCGAGGCCGAAGAGTTCCTCGCCGCCGACCGCGACCCCATTGCGCAACTGCAGCAACTGATCGAACCCTACGGCCCCGGCGGCGGTGAAGACGCGTACCGCATGTGGTTCGAGGCCTGGGCCGAGGCCGCCCATTCGCCCGTGCTGCGCAGTACCACAGCGAAGGTGAGCAAGGCCTGGCTCGACATGTTGATCGGTGTCATCGAGCGGGGAAATGCCCAGGGGGTGTTCCACTGTGTCGACCCGCACGCCACGGCATGGATGCTCGTGGCGCTCTGCGACGCCTATGCGCTGCACTGCCAGATCGGCCCCACCGTCGACACAGCGCGGATGGCCGAGTTGCAGCGCCGTTATGCCGAGCGCGACATGGGCCTGCCCGTGGGTGCGCTCGACCCGGCGCCGCGCCGAACCCGCCGTACCTGACCCACGCCGCTCCTGACCCACGCCGCTCCTGACCTGCGCCGCTCCGAACTGCAGCTTCGTGAGCGTGGACCACGTGGGTGGGGGTCTGGGCTCACGGACCACCGGGCTTCGTGCGCGTGGACCACGGTGGAGGGGGTCACGGCTCACGAAG
>JBEIIG010000040.1:0-30792 GCA_040380855.1 Acidimicrobiaceae bacterium
ACCTCGAGGGCGCCGTCGAGAGCGGCGAACGCGTCGCCACCCGCCTCCTCACCGCCCCCTGACCCTCCGCCCCCGGACCCTCCGCCCCCTGACCTTCCGCCCCGGACCCTCCGCCCCCTGACCTTCCGCCCTCTGACGAGCGATTGTGAGCGCACCCGTGTTCCACGGGGTGCGGCTCACAATCGCTCTGGCGCGGCTCACCAGCGCGGCGTGCCGGTGAGAGTGTGTGTGAGCGGAACCCTGTTCCACGGGGCTGAGCTCACAAACGCTGAGGGGGTGGGGGAGTAGGGTTCGGGCGATGGTGGGTGACGAGGAGATGCGGCGGGTGGCCGACAGCGCCGCAGTGAGCAAGGGGTTGGTCGACGGTGCCATGAGAACGATCGGGGCGCTCGAGTGCGGGGCGCTCGGGTTCGGCTGCTGGCGATTCACCGATGCCGACCCGGGGCGCGGGGCCGACCTGCTGGAAGCGGCGATCGACGCCGGGATCACGTTGGTCGACGACGCCGACGTGTACGGCCTCGACTGGGGCGGTAGCGGCTGGGGCACCTGCGAGCAGAACCTCGGGGCGGCACTGGCACACCGGCCGGGGTTGCGCGACCGCATCGTGCTGGCCACCAAGGGCGGCATCGTGCCCGGGGTGCCGTATGTGAGCGAACCCGCCTACCTGGTGGCTGCGTGCGAGGCGAGCCTGCACCGCCTCGGCGTCGACCGGATCGACCTCTACCAGATCCACCGGCCCGACCCGTTCACGCATCCGGCCGCGGTGGCCCAGGCCTTCGTGGCGTTGCGCGAACGCGGCCTGGTGCGCGAGTTCGGGGTGTCGAACCACACGCCGGCGCAGACAGCCGCGTTGCAGGCACACCTACCGTTCCCGCTGGCGTCGACCCAGCCCGAGCTGTCGGTGGTGGCGTTGCAGCCGCTCCGCGACGGCACCCTCGACCAGTGCGCCGCGCTCGGCATCAGGCCGTTGGCGTGGAGCCCGCTGGCCGGTGGCCGTCTTGCCACGGGTGAGGGCGTTCGACCCGAGTTGCTGGCGGTGCTCGACCGTCTGGCCGAACGTGAGGGCGTCACCCGCGCCGCCGTGGCGGTGGCGTTCGTGCTGGCTCATCCCACCCGGCCCGTCGCCATCGTCGGCACCCAGCAACCGGAGCGGTTGGCCGAGCTCGCTGCAGCGACCTCGGTGCACCTCGACCGGCGCGATGTGTACGACCTGGTGGTCGCGTCCGACGGTGTGCCGCTGCCATGACCGACCCGGGTGCATCGACGGTGCCCCCGCCCGCCGGTGGCTGCGAGGTGAGCTGGTTCTCGGCGCTGTGCGACGACGACTACGCCCAACTCGGGGTGGCCGATCCGTCGCTGCGCAGTTCGTGGAACCACTGCCGCGACATCGTCCTCGCCGCCGAACGCGCCGGCTACGACAACGTGCTGCTGCCATCTGGCTACGCCCTCGGTATCGACGCCGTCGCCTTCGCCGGGGGCATCGCGGCACTGACCGAGCGGATCAAGCTGCTCGTGGCGGTGCGCTGCGGCGAGATGTGGGTGCCGCAGTTGGCCCGTCAGTTGGCCACGCTCGACGAGATGCTGGGCGGCCGCCTGACGGTGAACATCATCTCGTCCGATCTGCCCGGCGAGACCCTGCCGAGCGCGCCCCGTTACCAGCGCACGCTCGAGACGATGCAGGCGCTCCGTGCCCTGACGGCCGGCGAGCCGCTCGACCTCGACGGCGAGTTCGTGCGCCTGCACCTCGACCCACCGCGTCTGCGCACGGTGTCGGGGCGATGCCCACCGCTCTACTTCGGCGGCCTGAGCGACGACGCGCGCGACGTGGCGGCACAACAGGCCGATGTGTACCTGATGTGGCCCGACACGATGCCGGTGGTCGCCGACACCATCGCCGACATGCGCGCCCGCGCCGCCCGCTACGGGCGCACACTGCGCTTCGGCTACCGAGTGCACGTGATCGTGCGCGAGACCGAGTCGGCCGCACGTGCCGCCGCGGCGCACCTGATGGCGGCGCTCGACGATGCAGAGGGTGCGAAGATCCGCGCCCGCTCGCTCGACAGCCAGTCGGTAGGGGTACGGCGCCAGGCCGAACTGCGCGACGCCGCCGATCTCGACGGCTTCGTCGAGGCGCATCTGTGGACCGGGATCGGTCGGGCGCGCAGCGGCTGTGGTGCCGCGATCGTGGGCGACCCCGACCAGGTGATCGCCACGCTCGAGCAGTACCGGGCGCTCGGGGTCGAGGCGTTCATCCTGTCGGGCTACCCCCATCGCGACGAGTGCGAACGGTTCGCCGACCTCGTGTTGTCGCGCCTCGTGCACCGACCGCTGCACTAATCTCCGGGCAATGCCTCCAAGTACCACCTCCCACGACGGTCGTCGACGCCAGCCGCATGAGGGCCCGCCCCGTATCGCTCTGGCACCCGAAGGCGCACCGTCGTGGATGGCCGATGCGATCCAGGCCGGTGGTGGTCATCTGGTGCCGGTCGACCAGGCCGAGGGTCTGGTGTGGGCTGCTCCCCGCGACCCCGACTCGCTCGAGGCGCTGCTCGCCGGTGCCGACCACCTGTCGTGGGTGCAGTTGCCCTTCGCCGGGATCGAGAACTTCGTCCATCTCGTCGACGACGGTCGCGAGTGGACCTGCGGCAAAGGCGTCTACGCCGATCCGGTGGCCGAACTCGCCTTGAGCCTGGCGCTCGCCGGGATGCGCGGGGTGGGCCGCTACGCCCGGGCCACCAGTTGGAGCGGACCGCGCGGTACGAACCTGTTCGGCGCCAACGTCACCGTGCTCGGTGGCGGCGGCATCACCGAGTCGCTCATCCGCCTGCTGTTGCCCTTCGACTGCCGTATCACCGTGGTGCGCAACCGGGTGCGGTCGATGGAGGGCGTCGACGAGGTGGTGGGGGCCGACCGTTACATCGATGCGCTGGTCGGCGCCGACCTGGTGGTGCTGGCGCTCGCCCTCACCGACGAGACCGAGGGCATGCTGTCGCGCAACGAGTTCGAGATGATGGAGAACACGGCGTGGGTGGTGAACGTCGCCCGCGGGCGCCACATCGTCACCGACGATCTGGTGTGGGCGCTGCAGCACGGCGAGATCGGTGGTGCTGCGCTCGACGTCACCGACCCCGAGCCACTGCCCGACGGGCACCCGCTGTGGTCGCTCGAGAATTGCATCATCACCCCGCACGTGGGGAACACGCCCGCCATGGCCGTGCCGTTGCTGAGCGAGCGGATCACCGCCAACGTGAAGCGGTTCGGGGCCGGTGAAGAACTGATCGGCCCGGTCTACACCGATCTCGGATACTGAGATGTCGGACAAGCCGGTTGTCGCCGAGCCGAGGGCCGTCGAGTCGCTGACCGCCGAACAGCGTGCCCGCGCCCTGTTTCCGTTCGTCCGCGGGGCACAGCTGGTGACGATCCCGGTGAAGCGGGCGAAGCGGCTGGTCGTACTCGACTGGCTCGCCCAGGACTTCGAACCGGGGCGTCACTACACCGAAGCGATGGTGAACGACATCCTCCGGGTGCACCATCCCGACACGGCGGCGCTACGGCGCTATCTGGTCGACGACGGATTCCTCGACCGCACGGCAGGCGAGTACTGGCGTTGCGGTGGCAGCATCGTGGAGTGAACCACTACGAGGTCCTGGGTGTCGCGCAGAACGCACCGCCGAGCGAGATCCGAGCCGCCTATCGGCGCGCCGCCCGCGCCGCCCATCCCGACCGCCACGGCGCAGCATCGGCCGCCCGCATGGCGGCGGTGAACGAGGCCTGGCGGGTGCTCGGCGATCCGGCACTGCGTCGGGCCTACGACGGACAGGCCGTCACGTCGACCACCTCGACGATGCACTCCGCCGGCCCGGCAACCGCAGCGCCCCCAGCCCCGGTGACACCGGCGAAGGTGCCGTGGCGCTTCCTCACCGGCCTGGGCATCGGCGCCATCGCGCTGCTGGTGATCGGACGCTTGTTCACCTCACCGGGCGATCCGGCGGCACCCGACAACATCCTGCGCAGCGGCGACTGCGTCACCTTGAGCGTCACGCTCGAGGCGTCCGAGGTGCGTTGCGACGGTCCGTACGACGCCGTCGTGGCGTCGCTGATCCCCTTCGACCAGCAGTGCCCGACGGGCACCGAGCCGTACCGCGACCGGCAGGGGATGGGCACTGCGTGCGTCGAGCGAGTGGTGCCCTGATGGCCGGGTTCGACATCGACGTGCTGCATGCCCGACTCGAGCGATGGGCCGGTGTGAACTACCACGAGGGCACCACGATCACCGACCTGCGCGCGATGCCGGGGCACGCGGGCCTGTCGTTCGGGTTCACCGTCGCCGACGCCACGGGTGTGCTCGACCGGCTCGTCACGCGCATGCCGCCCAAAGGGGTGCGTCGGGCCGGTAACACCGATGTGCTGCGCCAGGTGCCGCTGCTGCAGGCGTTGCGTATCGCCGGAGTGCCCGTCGCCGAGGTGGTGTGGTGGGACGCCGACGAGCAGTGGTTCGACGTGCCCTACTTCATGGTCCGCCTGTTGCCGGGCGAGACCTACCAGGTGCGCGAGCCGGCACCGGTGTTCGCCGGCGTCGAGTGCGCCGACGTGATGCGGGCCGCGGTGGAGGCGCTCGCCGAGGTGCACCGCGTCGATCATCGGGTGGCGCTCGCCGACTGGGAACCACCGCGCGACCTCACCGCCGAGATCGACTTCTGGACACCCATCCTCGCCAAGGCCGCCGAACCGGAGTGGGCGACGATGGGTGCACAGGTGCGCGAGCTGTTGCTGGCACGGGTGCCGGCCGATCCGGCGGTGGGCGTCTTCCACGGCGACTTCCAGACCAACAACGTCTTGTTCGACGGGCCGCGGGTGGTGGCCGTGCTCGACTGGGAGATCAGCGGGATCGGCGCCCAGCTGCTCGACCTGGGGTGGTTGTTGTTCATGAACGATGCCGACAGTTGGGCCGACGGTGCAGGGTTGCGGCGAGTTCCGGCGTTCGAGCAGATCGTCGGCTGGTACGCCGACGCCGTGGGGCGCCGGGTATCGCTCGACGACGTGGCGTTCTTCCGTGCTCTGGCGGGGTACCGCTTCGGCGTGATCAGCGGGTTGAACGTGATGCTCCATCGCACCGGGAAACGCCACGACCCCGAATGGGAACGCATTGCGCTGTCGGTGCCCTCGATGTTCGAACGCGCCAGCGCCCTGCTCGGCTGATCGACCCCCGGCTGCAGTGGTGAAGCGGCCCGGTCGCTGCTAGCCTGCGGGTCCCTAGCCGGGCGATTAGCTCAGTCGGCTAGAGCGCTACGTTCACACCGTAGAGGTCACAGGTTCGAGCCCTGTATCGCCCACCAGCATCGAGTTTCGGCCCCGCTCCGGCGGGGCCGTTGCCGTTCCTGGGCCGGCATCGGTGCCGAGGAGGTACCGGGTCGGCGGGTCGGCTCGGCTACCGTGCACGCCGTGGCGAGATTGTGTGAGCGGCCGGGGTGCTCCGACCGGGCGGAGGTGGCCTACGGCTTCGACGCCGCGCATCTCGTGGTGTGGCTCGATGCCTTCCACGTGGCCCAGGGTGCACGCTCGGGGGTGCTGTGCCGGCGCCACGCCAACGCCATGGTGGTGCCCCTCAACTGGATGCTCGACGATCGTCGCGACCCCGAGCCGAGGTTGTTCAGTGCGCCGCCGGCCCCGGTGGTGGCCGATGTCGCGCCGGCACGGCGGCGTCGTTCGGCCCCCGCGCAGCAGGCCGAGCAACTGCGGCTCGACACCGTCGACTCCGGCGGTACCGTCGACTCCGGCGACACCGTCGACTCCGGCGGCAGCGTCGACACCGGCGACACGGTGACCGACGAGGCTGCAGCGGTGGAGCCGGCACCTACGGCTCGGCCCGAGGTGGCTGCGGCGGAACAACCGGTGGCGCCGTGGGTGCCGCAGTTCGACCAGAACGACGACTTGAAGGGTCTCCTCAACGCCCGCGGTCGGCTGTTGTCGCGGGCGTTCAACGGCACGGGGTCGCACGGCGACGACTGAACTGCACCCGGCGGTGCGTTCGGTGCGGATTCTTGGAAGAATGCCCGGGTGGATGTTGCTGCCGGCCTCGACGCCCCCTGTGCTGCGGCGACGATGTTCGACCACGTCGACGAACTGACCGAGTATCCGACCTGGATGTCGCTCGTGCACCGGGCCGAAGCAGCCGGGGCCGACGACGAGGGGCGTCCGGCGTGGATGGTGGAGTTGCGTGCCCGAGTGGGCCCGTTGGCGCGTTCGAAACGGCTGCGGATGGTGCGTACGGTGCACGACCCGGGTGCCGGTCTGGTGCGCTTCGAGCGACATGAGGCCGACGGCCGCACGCACGCCCCCTGGGTGCTCGACGTGCGGGTGGTCGATGTCGTCGGCGGCTCACGCCTCGACATGCTCCTGCACTACGGCGGGCGGCTCTGGACCGGCGGGGTGATGGAGCGGGTGCTGGCCGATCAGATCGAAGCAGGTCGCGAGCGACTGCTGGCGCTCGTGGTCAGCGCCGGGGCCTGATCGCCCAGGCGCTCATCCGTCCGTCGTCGCGGTGTTCGAGGGTGAGAGGTAGCTCGAAGCACTCGCTCAGCGTCGCGGAGGTGATGGTGGTGGCCAGCGGGCCACGAGCCACGATGTCGCCGTTCCGCAGGAGCAGTGCGTGGGTCATCCCCTCGGGCACCTCGTCGAGGTGGTGGGTGACGAGCACCACCGGCGCCGCAGCCGGATCGCAGGTGAGTTCGGCGAGGGCGGCGACGAGCTGTTCGCGCCCGCCGAGGTCGAGTCGGGCGCTCGGTTCGTCGAGCAGCAGCACGCCCGGGTCGTTCATCATCGTTCGTGCCAGCAGCACCCGCTGCTGTTCGCCCGACGAGAGCGAACCGAGGCTGCGCTCGGCGAAGGCACCGACCCCCATGCGTTCGAGGCACTGCTGGGCGCGTTCGCGGTCGGCCTCGTCGTAGCGGTGCCACCACGGCTCGAGTGCGGCGAACTTGGCGGTCATCACCACCTCGGTGCACGACAGCTCGGGCCGGATCTGGGCTGCCATGGCGGCCGACATGTACCCGACCCGGCGGCGCAGTTCGCGCACGTCGGTGCGGCCGAGTTCCTCGCCGAGGACACGGATCGTTCCCGATGAGGGATGTTCGTAGAGTGCACACATCCGCACCAGCGAGGTCTTCCCCGATCCGTTGGCGCCGAGGACGAGCCAGCGCTCGTGCGGCGCCACCTGCCAGTCGAGCGGGGCGACGATGGTGCGGCCGTCGCGCACGAACGACACGCCCCGCAGGTCGAGCGCCAGCGGTGTGGCGACGGTGGAGGTGGGTGGGCGCTCGGTCACGGGTGGTCACGCTAAGCAGGTGACCAACCGCGCGGGATGACCGTAACACAACTGCAATGACTGGTAGCCTGCCCGGCGATGCGCACCCCCTCTGCCTTCGTGGCAGGTCTGGTCCTGGTGCTGGCGCTGGCACCGACGGCACCCAGCCTCGCCGACGACTCCGACGCGCAGCGTGCCGCGAAAGAGATCGCCGACGCTCGCGAGCGGGCCAATGCAGCAGCGACCGCCGTGTTCGACGCCGAGTCGAAGCTCGACGAACTCGACCTGGCCGAGCAGCAGCTGGCGGCCGAGGTGGCTGCGTTGCAGGCGCAGGTGGGCGATCTGCGCCGTACTGTCGAGGCCGTGGCGGTGAACCGCTTCACGCGGCTCGGCACCGCTGCAATCCCGCTGCTCACCGGCTTCGAGTCGGCCGGCGACCAGGCACAGGTCGACGTGCTGATCGACGTGGTCAACGAGACGTCGGCCGAAGACTTCGACACCTACGACTCGCTCAGCCTCGATCTGGCCGACAAGCAGGCCCAACTCGAGCAGGCGCAGCGCAATGCTGCTGCCGCTCGCGACGAACTCGAACGGCGGCGCGACGCTGCGCTCGCCGAGGTCGAGCGCCTGAAAGAGGTCGAGGCACAGCGCTTGAAGGACGAAGCCGTCCGCAAGGCGCTGGCAGCCGAGGAGGCCGAGCGGCGCCGACAGGCCGAGGCGGCAGCAGCGGCACAGCAGCAGGCTGCCCGGGCCACCGCGTCGGGTGGCGACGCCAGCTCCTCCTCAGGCGGTGGTTCGAACGACTCGAACGACGACAACGACTCCGGCGGCGGATCGGGCGGTGGTTCCGGCGGATCGGGCGGCGGGCAGACGGGCGGTGGCGGCGCGGGTGGCGACCCCGGCGGCAGCGCAGGCGATTTCGGCTTCGATGGATGGGTGTGCCCGGTGAACGGTCCCGTGGGCTTCGGCGACACCTGGGGCGCGCCTCGCAGTGGTGGCCGTCGACATCAAGGCGTCGACCTCATCGGTGCCCGCGGGCTGCCCATCATCGCCGTGGTCGACGGGTTCGTCCAGCAGAAGACCAACACTCTGGGTGGCAACTCGGTGTGGCTCAGCGGCTCCGACGGCAACAAGTACTACTACGCCCACCTCGACAGTTGGGCTGCGTCGGGTTCGGTCTCGGCGGGCACGGTGATCGGCTATCTGGGCGATACGGGCAACGCCCGCTTCTCGGTACCGCACCTCCACTTCGAGATCCATCCCGGTGGTGGTGCAGCGGTGAACCCGTACCCGACGGTGCGCGCCCACTGCTGACCGGCCGGTTCGGTTGGGCCTGCACCCACGGTGTGCGCCATGCTGATCGCCATGTCGTCCGACGAGTCGCTCGCTGCCGGCCTGGCCGAGGTGCTCGGTGCCGCCCAGGTGAGTGGGCTGACGCGGCTGTCGGGAGGTGCGTCGCGCGAGACCTGGCGGTTCGTGGCCGACGGGCGCCCGCTCATCCTGCAGCGCCAGCGCGCCGGCGACGCCCGCGACATGGGCGTGGAAGCCGCCGTGGTGCGTGCCGCCGGGGAGGCCGGGATGCCGGTCGCCGAGCTGGTGGCGTCGTCGAACGTCGACAACCCGTTGGGGGCGGCCTTCATGGTGCTGAGCGCCGTGGAGGGCGAGACGATCGCCCGCAAGATCCTGCGCGACGACGAGTTCAGCCAGGCGCGTCCGCTGCTGGCGGGGCAGTTCGGCCGCGCCCTCGCCCAGTTGCATGCCGTTCCGGTTGCCACGGTGCCGGCCCTCGTCGAGACCGATCAGGTCGAGCAGTACCGCACCATGCTCGACTCGCTGGGCCAACCGCACCCCACCTTCGAGCTGGCGTTCCGGTGGCTCGCCGATCACCGGCCCGCCTCGACGGCTCGTGCCATCGTGCACGGCGACTTCCGGCTCGGCAACGTGATGGTGGGCCCCGACGGTCTGCGCGCAGTGCTCGACTGGGAGCTCGCCCACATCGGCGATCCGATGGAAGACCTCGGCTGGTTGTGCGTGAAGGCGTGGCGGTTCGGTTCGCCCGAGCCGGTGGCCGGTGTGGGCGACTACGCCGACCTGTTCGAGGCCTACGAAGCCGCCGGCGGAGCCCCGATCGACCCCGACGTGGTGCGCTGGTGGGAGGTGCTCGGCACCTTGAAGTGGGGCATCATGTGCATCCTGCAGGCCAACGCTCACCTCGCCGGGTTCACCCGCAGCCACGAACTGGCTGCGATCGGCCGTCGGGTGTGCGAGAACGAGCACGACCTGTTCCTCGCCCTGGAGGGCCACTGGTGATCCCGCACGATGTGCCCACGTCGGAGCAACTCGTCGAGTCGGTGCGCGAATGGCTCGAACGCGATGTCATTCCCGGCACCACCGGTCGCCTGCAGTTCCACGCCCGCGTGGCGGTGAACGTGTTGGCGATGGTCGAACGCGAACTGCAGATGGGCGAGGCGCAGGCCGCCGCGCACGCAGTGCGCCTGGCGCAACTGGGTTGTGCCGACGATGCCGACCTGGCGCGACGGATCCGCGAGGGCGACCTCGACGACCGGCTCGCCGAGGTGCGCGAACTGGTGTGGGCGAGCGTGCGCGACAAACTGGCGGTGGCCAACCCCAAGTACCTCGACCGCTGAGTCGGGTCGGGTCAGGTGGCCCGGCGGCCGATGGCCACCGGTTGGCCGGCCGCCAGTTGGCCGCACGCGGCGTCGATGTCGGTGCCGCGGTTGCGGCGCACGGTGGCGTTCACGCCCCGCCCCACCAACAGCTCGGCGAACTCGCGTACGCGGGCCGGGCTGGAGCCGCGGGTGGGCCAACCGGGGGTGGGGTTGAGCGGAATGAGGTTCACGTGGGCGGGGAGTCGGAGGCGGCGGCACACCCGCGCCAGCTCGGCTGCGTCGGCGTCGGTGTCGTTCACACCGTCGATCAGTGCCCACTCGAAGCTCACCCGGCGGCCCTTCACGGCCAGG
Organism: Acidimicrobiaceae bacterium; assembly: GCA_040380855.1. Taxonomy (GTDB): domain Bacteria; phylum Actinomycetota; class Acidimicrobiia; order Acidimicrobiales; family Ilumatobacteraceae; genus VFMC01. The sequence goes on from JBEIIG010000040.1 coordinate 10,285, forward strand.
TAGTCGTTGCAGGCGTGCACCAACTCGTCGATCGGGTAGCGCTGGTTGATGGGGATGAGCGCATCGCGTTTCGCGTCGGTGGCCGCATGGAGTGACACGGCGAGGTTGACGGGCAGCGGCCGTTCGGCGAGGCGTCGGATACCGGGGACGATGCCGATGGTCGACACCGTGAGATGGCGTGCCGACAGGCCGATGTCGCCCTGGATGCGTTCGATCGCACCCCACACCGCCGGCTCGTTGGCGAGCGGTTCACCCATGCCCATGAACACCACGTTGGCGAGGCGGCGGCCCATGTCGCGGGCGTCGCGGGCGGCGCGCACCACCTGCTCGACGATCTCACCGGTGGTGAGCTGACGGCGGAACCCGGCCTGGCCAGTGGCGCAGAAGCCACATCCCATCGCGCAGCCGGCCTGACTGCTCACACACACCGTCACCCGATCGGGATACAGCATCAGCACCGTCTCGATCGGGCTGCCGTCGGCGAGCCGCCACAGGTACTTCACCGTGTCGCCGCCGTCGCTGACGCGCCGCACCTCCTGGGTGAGGGCGAGGGGCAGTTCGTCGGCGAGGCGGGCGCGCAACGCCTTCGGCAGCGTGGTGAGTTCGTCGGGGGTGGCGAGCTGTGTGTACAACCCCGCCCACACCTGGTCGAGCCGGTAGCGCGGCTCACCGGCGAGCAACTCCGCCAGCTCGGCCCGGGTGCAGTGGTAGCGGGTGGTCACGCACCCACCTGGGCGGCGAGCGCCTCGTACTGGCCGATCCGCTCGCCGAGCACGTCGAGGCTCGCCGTCCAGAAGGCCTGGTCGGTGACGTCGAGCCCGAACGAGGCGCCGAGCTCTTCGGCGGTGTCCATACCGGCACGCGACAGCAGGTCGTCGTAGCCGTGCTGGAACCGCTGCGGGTCGCGGCGGTACTCGGCGAACAGGCCGAGGCCGAACAACAAGCCGTAGGTGTAGGGCCAGTTGTAGAAGTGGCTGCCGTAGTAGTGCCCCTTCACCGCCCACATGTAGGGGTGGGCGGTCGAGTGGTCGAGGCCGTCGCCGTAGGCCTCGGCCTGCGCAGCGAGCATCATCTCGTTCAGTTCGCTCACGCCCATCGTGCGACGCCGCCGGCGGTTGAACACCTCGGTCTCGAACAGCAGTCGCGATCGGATGTCGACCACCACCTGGCAGGCGCCGATGAGGTCGGTGTCGAGCAGGGCGAGGCGTTCGCTGCCGCTGGTGCGGGCGAGGTTCGACTCGACCATCAGCGTCTCGCAGAAGATGCTGGCGGTCTCGGCGAGCGCCATGGGCAGGCGGCGCTGCAGCGGGGTGCGGTGGGCGAGCTGAGTGTTGTGGTAGGCGTGGCCCAGCTCGTGGGCGGTGGTCTGCACCCCGTCCATCGACCCGTTCCAGTTGAGCAGCACGAGCGAGCGGTCGTCGACGAACGACATGCAGAACGCGCCGCCCACCTTGCCGTCGCGCGGGGCGACGTCGATCCACTGCTCGTCGGCGGCGCGGTCGACGAGGCCCGCCAGCGTGGGGCTGTACGACGAGAAGGCGTCGCGCACCATGGCGAGGCCCTGTTCCCATTCCACCCCGGCCGAGGCGGAGGGCAGGGGAGCGAACAGGTCGTACCAGGGGAGCGCGCCGTCGTGGCCGTGCAGCCGTGCCTTGGCGCGCATCCACTGCCGGAACCGGGGCAGTGCCGCCGTGACTGCGGCCTGCATCGCGTCGAAGGTGGGGCGCGACACGTTGTTGCCGTAGAGCGAAGCGTCGAGCGCCGACGGCCAGCCGCGGCGGCGGTTCACGATGTCGGCCTCGCCCTTGATGGCGTTGAGCGCAGCGGCGCACGCCGTGGCCACCTGAGGCCACGCGTCGAGTTCGGCGGCATAGGCGGCACGACGCACGGTCGGATCGGTGTGCGATGCGAGCCCGCGCAGGGCCGGCATCGGCAGGCGGGTGGGCCCCTCGGGCAGGTCGACCTCGGCCGCCAGTTGCGAGGTGATGTCGGCGTGCAGCCGCGCCCAACTGGCCGAGCCGGTGGTGGCCAGTTCGGCGTAGAGGTGTTCGTCGGTCTCGCTCATCTGGTGCGCTGCCCGCGCCGCCAGGATGCGCAGCGACCCGACGTGCTGTCGGGCCTCGACGCTGTGTTCGGCCAGTGCCTCGGGCCCCAGCGCATGCACCCACTCGGCGAGGCGGGCCAGCAACGGTGCCACCGCAGCGGTGGCGGCCTGTAGCTGCGACCGCACCGCCTGGGCCTGTTCGTCGCGTGAGTCGGTGGTGACGAGCGCGTACACGTAGGCGCCCAGTTGGCCCGCCTGTTGCGCTGTGTGGTTGTAGGCGTGGAGGACGGCGTCGGCGGCCACACCGTCGTCGGGGGTGACCGGTCGTGGCGCCATGGTGCGGATGTCGTGCTCGTCGAACAGCGCGACGAGCCGGTCGATGTCGGCGATGGCGAGTTCGATCGCGTCGGTGAACGACCGTGCCTGGATCGACTCGTGGACGTCGGTGATGCGCCAGCGGGGGAAGGTGTCGGTCACGGGGTTGCTCGGGCAGGGGAGTCGTCGTGGGTGGTCGCAGCGGCGATGACGCCCACCATCGAGTGCTGGTGGTGGTGCTCGGTGAATCCGAGCGACCGGTACAGCGTGACGGCGGCGACATTGGCCTCGTCGACGTACAACATCCCGACGCCGAGTCCCTGCGCCGCGATGTGGGCCAGTCCGGCCACGGCCATGGCGCGGCCGAGACCGAGGCCGTGGAAGTCGGGGTGCACGGCGATCACGTAGATCTCGCCCATCATCGGGTCGGTCTCGCGGTGCACCTTCGTCCAACAGAACGCTGCCAGCTCGCCGCCGCGGTCGTGCATCAGAATGCCGGTCGGATCGAACCACGTCTCGCGTTCGCGGAGCATGAGCGTGTCGAGCGTCCACCCGCCCTGTTCGGGGTGGCTCCCGAAGGCCGCGTTGTTCACGGCGAGCCATGCTGCTTCGTCGACACCGGGCACGAAGGCCCGTGTCTCGATGTCGAGCGGCGACGTCGATCCGAGCGGGAGCTCGACGCGTAGTTGCAGCAGGGTGCGGTCGAGTCGGAACCCAGACGCCTCGGCCGCCGCCATCCAGCGCTCGTGCACGTCGGCTCGCGTGTCGGCGATCCACCAGAACACTTCACCGCCTCCGTCGGCGGCGATACGGGCGCAGACGGCCTCGACGAGTCGCTTGGTCACCTGGTCGGCGACAGCGGCATGCAGATCGTGCGCCAGCACGGTCGCAAGACTGATCGAGTCGTCGCCGCGTACGGCCTGGGCGTACCCGACCGCCGAGCCGCCGTGCCAGGCGATGACAGCGATGAGGTCGGCGACGCCGTGTTCGAAGGCGAGGCGGATGTGGTCGGGGAGTGGTGGTTCGCCGGTCTGGCGTTCGACATCGCGAAGAAGTGCAATGACGGCGGATCGGTGGTGCGCCGACCGGTCGTGGAGGGCTTCGAGCCGAACCATGCGACGAGACTACCTGGGGGCACAGGAGTGGCCGCTGACGCAACGACACCGGTGGCGTAGCCTCGGCGCTGATGGCGGGCCCCAGAACACCCAAGAGCAGAACCCGTGAGGTGGCGCGGCGTCTCGCCCAGGAGTACCCCGAGGCGATCTGCGAACTCCATCATCGCAACGCCTTCGAGTTGCTGGCGGCGACGATCCTGTCGGCGCAGTGCACCGATGCACGGGTGAACATGGTGACGCCGGCGCTGTTCGCGCGCTATCCCGACGCTGCGTCGTTGGCCACGGCCGACCCTGCCGAGGTGGAGGCGATCGTCCGCTCGACCGGCTTCTTCCAGACGAAGGCCAAGAACCTGATCGGGATGGCTCGACGCCTCGTCGATCACTACGGCGGCGAGGTGCCCACCGAACTCACCGATCTGGTCACCCTGCCGGGTGTGGGCCGCAAGACCGGCAATGTGGTGCGCAGTGTGGTGTTCGGGCTGCCGGGGTTGCCCGTCGACACCCATGTCGGCCGCCTCGCCAAGCGCCTCGGCCTCACCACACTCGACGATCCGGTGAAGGTCGAGCACGAGTTGGGCGGTTTCCTGCCGCCGGCCGACTGGGGCGCGTTCAGCCTGCGCGTCATCCTCCACGGGCGTCGCGTCTGCGATGCCCGCAAGCCTGCCTGTGCCGAGTGCTCGCTGGAGGACATCTGCCCGTCGTCGAACCTGTCACGCAGCGCGCGCAAGGGTCGTGTGGCGGGTTCCGAGCGGTGAATTCCTGCCACGCAGAGTGAGAGGTCCCGACCTCGGCAGCTGGCCTTGATTTGGCGGGGTGCAGGTGTAGAGTTTGGCCACCAACCAGGTTCCCGCCACCTGGATTGTGGGTGATATCGGAATCCGCCGTCCGATGTCACAAGGCGACGGCCCCGATGAGGGGCCGTCGCCGCGTTTTGGCATCGGTCGGTTTTCGCCACGGAGAGTGGTGGCATTCCGTGCGGTGACGACCGCCCGCGCGCAGCGTCAGCCGAGCAGCGACGAAGCACGCAGCAGCAGCCGGTGCGCAGTGCGCAGCGCTCGCTCGGCTTCGTAGATCGCGGCGACGGCGTCGTCGTTCGCGCCACCGGTGAGCGACGAGGCGACACCGGCGATGCGATCGCGATACCGGTCGAGATGGTCGGCGGTGACCGCGAGTTCGGCGGCGGCGGAGGTGCTCATGAGCCCGAGTCTGCCCGGTGGGGCTCCGCGCCGCACGGTCGGTAGCGTTCCTGCGATGATCCCGGTCCCCGTGCGCGACGACCTCTCGGCCCTCGAGGGGTATCACTCACCTCAGGTCGAGGTGCGCGTGCGGTTGAACACCAACGAGTCGCCCTCCGAGCCACCTGCCGAGTGGCGTGCGGCGTGGCTCGCCGCGGTGGCCGAGATCGAGTGGCACCGCTACCCCGACCGCACCGCACGCGGGCTGCGCAGGGCCATCGCCGAACTGCACGGCGTGTCGCCCGAGCAGGTGTTCGTGGCCAACGGGTCGAACGAGGTGCTGCAGACGGTGTTGCTCACCTACGCCGGGCCGGGCCGCACGGTGGCCACGTTCGAGCCGACCTATCAGTTGCACGCCCACCTGGCCCGCATCAGTGGCGCCACGGTCGTCGAGACCGAGCGAGCCGCCGACTTCACGCTCGATCTGCAAGCGGCGCTGGCCGCGGTGGCGATGCACCGACCGGCGGTGACATTCCTGTGTTCGCCCAACAACCCCACTGGGATGATCGAACCGCGGGCACACGTCGAGGCGCTGCTCGCCGCCGTACCCGGGTTGCTCGTGGTCGACGAGGCCTATGTGCAGTTCGCCGACTGGTCGGCCATGGGCATGGTGTCCGACGACCGGCCGTTGGTGGTCACCCGTACCTTCTCGAAGACCTGGTCGATGGCGGGTGCCCGGCTGGGGTATCTGGTGGGTCCGCGCTGGTTGGTGGCCGAGCTCGACAAGGTGGTGCTGCCCTACCACCTCGACGCCGCGAAGCAGATCGCCGGCCGCCTCGCGCTCGACTACGTCGGCGACATGGAGCACCGCGTGGCCGAGATCGTGGCCGAACGCGAACGCATCGTGCGGGCGCTCGACACCCTGCCCGTCGAACAGTTCCCGAGTGGCGCCAACTTCGTGCTGTTCCGGCCACGGCAGGTGGCGGGTCGGGCCGTGTGGCAGGGGTTGCTCGACCGCAGCGTCCTCATCCGCGACTGCTCGGGCTGGCCGCGGCTGGCCGACTGCCTGCGTGTCACCGTCGGCACCCCGGCCGAGAACGATCTGTTCCTCTCTGCACTCCACGAGGTGCTCGCATGACCCGCTCAGCCGTTCGCCGCCGCACCACCAAGGAGACCTCGATCGAACTGTCGATCGACCTCGACGGCAGCGGCGACGCATCGGCCTCGACCGGTCTTCCCTTCTACGACCACATGCTCGAACAGGTGGGCAAGCACGGTGGCTTCGATCTGCGCATCGCCGCCAGCGGCGATCTGCACATCGACTCGCACCACACCGTCGAAGACGTGGCGATCACCCTCGGCGAGGCGTTCCGCGAGGCACTCGGCGACAAGGTGGGCGTGCGCCGCTTCGCCAGCGGCCGGTTCCCGCTCGACGAGGCGCTCGTCGACATCTCGCTCGACCTGTCGGGCCGGCCCTTTGTGGTGTGGGAGGTGACGATGCCCGAATGCCTGCCGCTCGGCAACCCACCGTTCGATCCGCAGCTGGCCGAGCACGCCGTGGCGTCGTTCGCCACGGCTGCCGGCATCACCCTGCACGTCGAGCTGGTACGCGGCCGCAACGTGCACCACATCATCGAAGCCGTGTTCAAGGGCCTCGGACGCTGCCTGCGCGATGCCGTGAGGGTGGAGGGCACCGCGCTGCCGTCGACGAAGGGTGTGCTCTGACCGTGGCCGACGGGGCGGGGCGACCACCGCTGCTGGCGGTGCTCGACTACGGGATCGGCAACCTGCGTTCGGCACAGAAGGCCCTCGAGCGGGTGGGTGCCGACGCACGGCTCACCTCCGATCCGGGCGTGGTGCGCGACGCCGACGCAGTGGTCCTACCCGGTGTGGGCGCGTTCGGTGCGTGCATGGCCGCTCTGCGGGCAGCCGGGCTCGAGCAGCCTGCGCTCGATGCGGTCGAGTCGGGCCGTCCGTTCCTGGGCATCTGTGTGGGCATGCAGATGCTGTTCTCGACCAGCGACGAAGACCCGCAGGCCATCGGTCTGGGGGTCGTTCCCGGCGCAGTGCGCTGGATCTCGGCCGAGGTGCCGCGCCCACAGATGCAGTGGAACCGGCTGGCGGTGACGGCGCGGCACGCCGACGACCCCATGTTCGCCGGCCTCGAGGGCGAGGCGTGGATGTACTTCGTGCACTCGTTGCACGGTGTGCCCGACGACGCGACCACGGTGGCAGCCACCTGCGACTACGGCGGCACGGTGAATGCAGCGTTCCGGCGCGGCAACGTGTTCGCTACTCAGTTCCACCCCGAGAAGTCGGGGCGCGACGGCCTGGCGCTGCTCGCCAACTTCGTTGCCGGTGTGGGTGCGGTGGCCCGATGACCGGCACCGAGCTCTACCCGGCGATCGACCTCCGCGACGGTGCAGTGGTGCGGCTGCTGCAGGGCGACTACGACCGCCAGACCACCTACGGCGACGACCCGGTGGCGGTGGCGCTGAGCTTCGTCGAGCAGGGTGCCACGTGGATCCATGTCGTCGACCTCGACGCAGCGCGCAGCGGTTCGCCGCGCAACCGCAGTGTGGTGGCTGCCATCGCCGAAGCGGTGACGGGCCGGGCGCGGGTGCAGACCGGTGGCGGGGTGCGCACCGTCGACGATGCCCAGGCCCTCGCCGACGCGGGTGTGGCCCGTGTGGTGATGGGTTCTGCTGCAGTGCGTTCGCCCGAATTGGTCGCCGACGCGTCGGCGTTCGTTCCGGTGGCCGTCGGCCTCGACCACCGCAACGGCGAGCTGGCGGTGCACGGCTGGACCGAGGGGAGCGGGGTGATGCTGTTCGACGCGCTCGGCTGGTTCCCCACGGCGGCCGCGTTCGTCATCACCGACATCGGCCGCGACGGCATGCTGGAGGGGCCCGACCTGGAGGGGCTCGCCGCGGCTGCCGCCGCCACCAGCGTGCCCGTCATCGCCAGCGGTGGGGTGGCCACGCTCGACGATGTCGAGCGGCTCGGCCGGGTGGCCGGTATCGCCGGCGTCATCACCGGCAAGGCGCTCTACGAGGGTCGTTTCACCGTGGCCCAGGCCGTGGCGGTGCTGGCAGAGGTGGGTGGGTCGTGATCGTGCCGCGGGTCATCCCGTGCCTCGACGTCACTGCCGGTCGGGTGGTGAAGGGGGTCAATTTCGTCGGCCTACGCGATGCGGGCGACCCGGTGGAGTTGGCGGCACGCTACGACGCCGAGGGTGCCGACGAGCTGGTGTTCCTCGACATCACGGCGTCGTCCGATGGCCGCGACACGATGGTCGATGTGGTCATGCGCACGGCCGAGCAGGTGTTCATCCCGTTCACGGTGGGCGGCGGTATCCGCTCGGTGGGCGACGCGCGCACGATGCTGCGTGCCGGTGCCGACAAGGTGAGTGTCAACACCGCCGCGGTGCAGCGCCCCGAGTTGATCGGCGAGATCGCGGCCGAGTTCGGCAGCCAGTGCGTGGTGTGCGCCATCGATGCCAAGCGGCGGCCCGCTGAGCAGGGCGGCGGCTTCGAGGTGTACCTGCACGGCGGGCGCACCCCCACCGGTATCGACGCGCTCGAGTGGGCGGCACGCGCCGTGTCGCTCGGTGCGGGCGAGATCCTGCTCACCTCGATGGACCGCGACGGCACCAGGGAGGGGTTCGACCTCCAGCTCACCCGCGCCGTGGTCGACGCGGTCGGTGTGCCGGTGATCGCGAGCGGCGGTGTGGGCACCCTGCAGCACCTCGTCGACGGTGTGGTGGAAGGTGGTGCCACCGGTGTGCTGGCCGCGAGCATCTTCCACTTCGGCGAACACACCATCACCGAGGCCAAACAGGCGATGGCCGCCGCAGGCCTCACCGTCCGCCCCACCCCCTGACGCCCCCCTGACGCCCCGACACCCCCCGACACCCCCGACACCCCCCGGGCGGCGTTTGTGAGCGGAGCCGGGTCTGGGTGGGGGCGCGCTCCCAACCGCGGCGGGGGTGATGCGGCGTTTGTGAGCGGAGCCGGGTCGTTGTGCCGTTCCGCTCACACACGCCGACGTAGGGTGGCGGGTATGACGACCTCGACTTCTTCCCCGATGCAGTACCGCCGACTCGGCCGCAGTGGCCTGCAGGTGTCGGTGCTCTCGTTCGGCTCGTGGGTGACGTTCAACACCCCGCTCAAGGACAACGACGCACTCGAATGCATGCAGGCCGCATACGACGCCGGCTGCAACTTCTTCGACAACGCCGAGGTCTATGCCGGCGGCGAGAGCGAGGCGATCATGGGCCGGGTCGCCGAAGAGCTGGGCTGGAAGCGCCACTCGTACGTGCTCACCACCAAGGTGTTCTGGGGCATCGACGGGGCGATGGTGAACATGCAGAACACCCTCAATCGCAAGTACCTGATGCACTCGATCAACGGATCGCTCGAACGGTTGCGCACCGACTTCGTCGACATCCTCTACTGCCATCGCCCCGATCCGAACACGCCGATCGAAGAGACGGTGTGGGCGATGAGCGACATCATCAACTCGGGCAAGGCTCTCTACTGGGGCACCAGCGAGTGGGCGGCCGACGAGATCCGCGCCGCGTGGGAGATCGCCGAGCGGCACCATCTCCACAAGCCCATCGTCGAGCAGCCGCAGTACAACCTGCTCACCCGTGGCCGGGTGGAGCGCGAATACGCCCGGCTGTACGACGAGATCGGCCTCGGCACCACCATCTGGAGCCCGCTCGCGTCGGGAGTGCTGACCGGCAAGTACCGCGACGGCATCCCCGACGACAGCCGCGGCGCGCTGCCCGGCTACGGCTGGCTCGCCCCGCGACTCACCGACCCGAAGGCCCTGGCCCGCACCGAGCGCATCCGCCCGATCGCCGAGGAGTTGGGCTGCACGATGGCGCAGCTGTCGATCGCCTGGTGCGTGAAGAATCCGCACGTGTCGACGGTGATCACCGGTGCCAGCCGGGCCAGCCAGGTGGTCGAGAACTTCGCCGCCCTCGACGTGGTGCCGCTGCTCACCCCCGATGTGATGGGCCGCCTCGCCGAAGCCGTGAGCTGAGGCTCATCCGATCGCGGTCACGACGGGCGCCGCCGCCAGCTCGACGAACCGACCGAGGTGTCCGGCCAGGAAGTGGTCGGCCGACTCGACCACCACGAGCGACGTCGCCGACCAAGTGGCGATCGCAGGCTCCACTGCCTCGGGCGGGCTGTACTGGTCGTGGCGCGGCACGACGAGATGCTTCGGGCGATGGTCGGCCGCTGCCAGCGGTGCACCGTTCATCATCGCCAGCGGGGGAGCGACGGCCACCCAACCGTCGAGCCGCGGATGGGTGACCGACAGAGCCACCGCCGCGCCGAACGAATAGCCGAGCAACCACACCGGTCCGTCGGTGAGCAACGCCACGGTGTCGATGGCTGCAGCGACGTCGAGTCGTTCGTCGACACCGCCCCCGTGGGTGCCCTCCGAGTCGCCCGCCCCGCGGAAGTCGAACCGGATCGACGCCACGCCGTGATCGGCCAGTGTGGCGGCCAAGCCTGCAAGCAGCGGGTGGTGGCGGTCGCCTCCGTACAGCGGATGCGGATGGCAGAGCACCACCCCGGCCCGCGGTGACGGACCGGTGGTGAGGTCGGCGTCGAGCCGCAGCCCATCGGTGGTGTGCAGGTCGATGGAGTGCGTTTCGATCGCCACGGGGATGACGGTACCCTCAGCGCGATGGCCGACGCCGACAAGTTGCCGATCAAGATGCTGAACGATCGCCTGCTGGTGCGCATCCCCGACAAAGAGGGCGAGCGTCGTTCGTCGGGCGGCATCCTCATCCCGGCGACGGCACAGGTGTCGAAGCGCCTGGTGTGGGCCGATGTGGTGGCGTTCGGCCAGAACGTCCGCTCGGTCGAGATCGGCGACCGCGTGTTGTTCAGCCCCGAAGACCGCTACGAGGTTGAGGTGGGGGGCGACGACTACATCATGTTGCGCGAGCGCGATGTGCACGCCGTGGCGGCCAAGCGCGTGGAAGGCAGCACCGGCCTGTACCTGTGAGGCCCGAACCGGCCGTGGCCGGGCGGTGCCGGTCTCGTAACATGGCCCGATGCCCACCGGCGTGTCGATCGAAGCAACCCCCGAGCAACTCGCGGCCGTGAAGTACGGCCCCGATGGCCTGGTTCCCGCCATCGCCCAGGACGCGCACTCGGGCGAGGTGCTGATGGTGGCCTGGATGAACGCCGAGACGCTGCAGACGACCCTCGCCGAAGGTCGGATGGTCTACTGGAGCCGTAGTCGCCAGGAGGTGTGGCGCAAGGGCGACACCAGCGGCGACGGACAGTACGTGCAGGAAGCGTTCTACGACTGCGATGCCGATGTGCTGCTGTTCAAGGTCGTGCAAGACGGTGCGGGCGCCTGCCACACCGGGGCCCGGTCGTGCTTCTACCGCCGGTTCGGTGGCGACGCGTGAGCGAGTTGCGCATCCGGCCGAGCCGCGACGAGTTCCATGCGCTCGCGGCCGAGCACACGGTGGTGCCGCTGTGGACCGAGTTGCTGGCCGACCTCGACACGCCGGTGTCGGCGTACCTGAAGCTGGTGGGCGACGGCGACGGCTTCCTGCTCGAGTCGGTCGAGCACGGCGAGCGCTGGAGCCGGTTCAGCTTCGTCGGGCACGATCCGGTGGCCACGCTCACCCTGCGCGACGGCGTCATCACCAAGACCGGCCAGCACCTCAGCGCACCGATCCCGTACGACCAGGGGATGCTGGCGGCGCTCGACGCCATCGTTGCTGCGTACCGCGGTCCGGTCATCGCCGACCTGCCGCCGCTGCAGGGTGGGGTGATGGGCTACCTGGGCTACGACATCGTGCGCGAGGTCGAACGCCTGCCCGACACACCGCTCGACGACCGTGGCCTGCCCGATGCCGTGATGAGCATCATCGGTTCGCTCGCCGCGTTCGACCACTGGCGCCAGCGCATGTACCTGATCGAGAGCGTGCCGGTGCTCGACATGGACGCCGAGGGAGTCGACCGCGAGTACGACCTGGCGTGCGAACGGGTGCAGCGCGCGGTCGAGAAGTTGTCGAAGCCGTTGGCAACGCCGCCGGTCGAGCCGCCCGAACCCGGTGAGGCCGGGCCCGACGTGCGCAGCTCGATGGCGAACGGGATGTACCAGCAGGCCGTCGCCGTGGCGAAGGAACACATCCTCGCGGGCGACATCTTCCAGGTGGTGCTGAGCCAGCGCTACGACATCGACCTGCAGGCCGAACCGTTCGACTTCTACCGCGTGCTGCGCCAGGTGAACCCGAGTCCGTACATGTACTTCCTGCGCCAGGGCGAGGTCACCATCGCGGGCAGTTCGCCCGAGCCGATGGTGCAGGTGCTCGGCACGAAGGTGATCAGCCGTCCGATCGCCGGTACCCGCAAGCGGGGCCGCGATGACGATCACGATCGGCGGCTCGCCGGTGAGTTGAAGGAGAACCCGAAGGAGGTGGCCGAGCACATCATGCTCGTCGACCTCGCCCGCAACGACGTGGGCCGTGTGGCCCGCTTCGGCACGGTGCACGTCGACGAGTTGATGACCCTCGAGCGGTACAGCCATGTGATGCACCTCACCTCGCAGGTGAGTGGCGAACTGCTGCCCGGGCGCTCGCCGATCGACGTACTGCGCGCCACGCTGCCGGCCGGAACGGTGAGCGGGGCGCCGAAGGTGCGGGCGATGGAGATCATCGACTCGCTCGAGCCGGTGAAGCGCGGCCCGTATGCAGGCGTCGTCGGCTACGTCGACTTCAGCGGCAACCTCGACACGGCGATCGCCATCCGCACGATGTTCGTCGGCCCGCACGGTGCGTCGTTCCAGGCCGGTGCCGGCATCGTCGCCGACTCGATCCCCGACGAGGAAGACCTCGAGTGCCGCAACAAGGCGGCAGCGCTGCTGGCGGCAGTTCCTGCGGCTCGCCGGATGACGGCTCGACGCTCGGCCGGCTGAGCGATCCGATACGGCTCAGTCGATCACGCCGCCGATCAGCAAGATGGTGCCGAGGCCACCGACGACGACCGTGCCGAGCACGGCGATCGCCGCGAGACCGGGCACGCTGGTGATGGCCCGCACACCCACCCAGAGCGCCGGCAGATCTCGTTTGCGCACGCGCAGATCGGTCTTCAGCGACTGGAAACTGCGCGCCTGCATGGCGAGGGCGACTCCCGAGTCGTGGTCGATCAGCACGCCCGAGGCGCCGTTCGACCCGCTGCGCAGGTAGGTGCGCACATCGTCGACCAGGCGTGGTGCCGACGAGGCGGTCAGCCGGATGAGTGCCCAGCCGGCGACGGAGGCCAGGAACGGGACGAGGCACAGGGCCCCGCCGAGCACCAACCAGGTGGTGCTCGCGTCGAACACCCACCATCCGGTGGCGAACGTGGCGGCACCGACGACCGCGGTGATGACGACGACGACGAGGATGAGCGACGCCAGTCGGCGCAGGGTGAAGCCGATGCTGTCGGCGGTGCGGGAGGCGAGGCGGTCGATATCGGCCATGGGTGCAGTCTGCCACCGACTTCCACATGGCCCGCCGCAGGATGCGTGCCGACGGTGGCGACACCATGTGCGACCCGGACCCGAGCGGTGGTTGACTGGCGCGATGTTCTGGTGCGAGTACCTGCGAGATGTCGTGCGTGTTGCCGGGCCCGATGCGGCCAGCTATCTGCAGTCGCAGGTGAGCCAAGACCTCCGGTCGCTCGCAGTGGGTGCGAGCGCGTGGACGTTCCTGCTCGAGCCCACCGGCAAGGTGGTGGTGCTGGCGCGGGTGCAGCACGTGGCCGATGACGTGTTCGTGCTCGACACCGACGCAGGGTTCGGCGAGGTGATGGTGGCCCGGTTGAACCGGTTCAAGATCAGGGTGCGAGCCGATGTCGAGCCGCTCGCCTGGCGCTGTGTCGCCGTGCGCCGCGAGCCGGACGACGGCCCGCTCGACAACGCGTCGGGTGTGGCGTCGTGGGGTGAGGGTGTCGACCTGCTGGGCGAAGCGGTCGAACCGCCCGACTGCCGAGCGGGGACAAGTGCCGACCTGCTGGAAGCGCGGATTGCAGCGGTGTGGCCGGCGATGGGCGCCGAGATCGTGCCCGGCGAGACGATCCCTGCCGAGACCGGGGTGGTGCCGGTGGCAGTGAGCTTCACCAAGGGGTGCTATCCCGGCCAGGAACTCGTCGAGCGGATGGACAGCCGTGGCGCGTCGGCGCCGCGTCGCATCGAGGCGGTCGCAGTGCCGGTCGGCACTGCGGTGGGCAGCGACTTCCTGGTCGATGGTGAGGTGGCCGGCGTGGTCACCTCGGTAGCGGGGACGGCTGCGCTCGCCCGGGTGCAGCGCAACGCCCGCCGCGACCAGCCGAACTGACCCGGCCCCATCGCCGCAGAGGCGACGTCAGCCGTCGAGGCGACGGCGGAGGTTCACCAGACGGGGATCGTCGCGCACGAGGGCCAGTTCGGGTGCCCGGTCGATGGTGTGCGCAGCGCCCTCGAGGTCGGTGCCGGCGGCGACGGCGGCCTCGAGCCAACCGAGCGCCACGTCGCGGTCGCCGAGCGCCGCCGCCGCACGCCCGACCAGCAACGCCGCTGCCGTGGTGCGGGTGCGCCGGAAGCTCTCGGCCGCGTAACGCGCGGCCGCGTCGAAGTCGCCCACGCGCAGCAGCACACCGGCCAGCACGTGCTCGCCGCGCACATGGCCCGGTGGCAGCGGGCGGGGGAGCAGCGCCACCAGCGGAGCGAGCCGCTCGGGCGGTGCTGCGTCGGGCGGCCACCACGCGGGTGGCTCAGGGTCGGCGAGGTCGGCCAGCAGCAGGCTCCGCGCGATGTCGGGCTGGCCCTGGGTGAGTTGCTGAGAGGCGCGGAACCAAGGCGACGGCACGGTTCCGTCGGGGAACGCAGCGACGGAGCCCGTGGCCCATGCCTGCGCCTCGGCGCGCGCGAGCGGCGACTGCCGGTTGGCGGCTCGCGGTGAACCGGCGGCGAGCATCTGTACCTGCACCAGCAGCGGGAAGATGACGAAGAAGGCGAAGCCGTTGTAGCGCGGATGGCTGAACAGGTAGACGCCGCCGATACTGGTGACGACGATGCTGAACCACAGCATCACCCGACGCGAACGGCCGGGGATGATGGCGTCGAGGCCGGCCAACACCACGTGGCCGCCGTCGAGCGGCAGCACCGGCACGAGGTTGAACAGACCCATCACCGGGCCGGTCCACCAGATGGCCAGGGCCGGGGCGCTCGACGCGTACGACTGGTGGTCGAGCGGGTCGATCCCCATGGCGAACAACACGATCAGACTGACGCCGATCTGCACCGCCGGCCCGGCGATCGAGATGCCGGCTCGTTCCCACGGCGACAGCGGTCGCACGGGAACGAACGACGCGTATCCGGCGAGGAAGTCGAGCGAGATCTCGGCCTCGGCGCCTGTGGCCCGCGCCGCGAACGCATGACCCAGTTCGTGCAGGAGGATGAGCACCGCTGCCGAGCCGGCGATCCAGCCGCCCAGTTCGACACCATTGGTGACGACCACCAGGCCGATGAACAACAGGAAACCGACGCGCACATGGATCGGGAAGCCGAACAACCGGAACGCTGGCGAGGAACCCATGAGCACGCTCGAGCCTACGGGCAAACGAAGCCACCGATCGGTCGCTGCGACACCTA
Source organism: Acidimicrobiaceae bacterium (assembly GCA_040380855.1). Classification (GTDB taxonomy): domain Bacteria; phylum Actinomycetota; class Acidimicrobiia; order Acidimicrobiales; family Ilumatobacteraceae; genus VFMC01. The sequence goes on from JBEIIG010000040.1 coordinate 25,587, forward strand.
GACTCGACCGACGTGTCGTACGTCTACGCCTTTGACCACAAGCACCGCCGCTCGCCCATGGAGTACAAGGATCTCCTGGGTGGGAAGGGTGCCAACCTCGCCGAGATGACCAGTGTGTTGAAGCTGCCGGTTCCTCCGGGCTTCACCATCTCCACCGATGCTTGCCGTGCGTACATGCACGGTGGCTGGCCGGCCGGTCTCGATGCCGAGATCGCCACGCAGGTGGCAGTGCTCGAGAAGAAGATGGGTCGCAAGTTGGGCGACGCCGCCGACCCGCTGTTGGTGTCGGTGCGCTCGGGCGCCAAGTTCTCGATGCCGGGCATGATGGACACTGTCCTCAACCTCGGCCTCAACGACGCCAGCGTGCAGGGCCTCGCCGCCGTCACCTCCGACGAGCGCTTCGCCTACGACAGCTACCGCCGCTTCATCTCGATGTACGGCCGCATCGTGCTGGGCATCGACGGCGCGCTGTTCGAGCACCCGCTGGAAGAGGCCAAGCACGCGGCCGGCGCGAAGAGCGACAACGAGCTGTCGGCCAAGGTGCTGAAGGGGCTGTGCAAGCAGTACCAGGCGGTGGTGAAGAAGGTCACCAAGAAGGCCTTCCCGCAAGACCCCACGGCGCAACTGCGCGGTGCGGTCGAAGCCGTGTTCAAGAGCTGGAACGGCCCCCGTGCCATCGCCTACCGCGTGCGCGAGAAGATCAGCCACGAGCTGGGCACCGCGGTGAACGTGCAGGTGATGGTGTTCGGCAACCGCGACAACAACAGCGGCACCGGCGTGGGCTTCACCCGCAACGCCGCCACCGGCGACAACAAGCCCTACGGCGACTTCCTCGTGAACGCGCAGGGCGAAGACGTGGTTGCCGGCATCCGCAACACCGAAGACCTCGATGCGATGGCCAAGCACTTCCCGGTCATCCACAAAGAACTGCTCGCCATCTTCGATCGCCTCGAGCGGCACTACCAAGACATGTGCGACACCGAGTTCACCATCGAGCAGGGCAAGCTCTGGATGCTGCAGACCCGCGTGGGCAAGCGCACCGGTGCCGCCTCACTGCGCATGGCGGTCGACATGACCAAGGGTTCGGGCAAGGGTGCGGCGCGCTGGAAGATCTCCAAGAACGAAGCGCTCATGCGCGTCACCGCCGAGCACCTCGATCAGGTGCTGCACCCGCAGTTCGCCGGCAAGGGCAAGGTGCTGGCCAAGGGCCTCGCTGCCTCGCCGGGCGCTGCGGTGGGCCGCGTCTACTTCACGGCCGACGAGGCCGTCGATGCCGACGAGCGCGGCGAGAAGGTCATCCTCGTACGTAACGAGACGAGCCCCGAAGACGTGCACGGCATGATGGTCAGCCAGGGCATCCTCACCGCCCGCGGCGGCCTGGTGAGCCATGCAGCCGTCGTGGCCCGTGGCTGGGGAACCCCGGCCATCGTGGGCGCCGAGGCCATCAAGATCGAGGGCAAGCAGTTCAGCGTCGGCGACGTCGTGGTGAAAGAAGGCGACTTCATCTCCATCGACGGCTCCAGCGGTGACGTGGTGCTCGGCGAGATGAAGACCCAGGCCGCCGAACCACCGGCCGAGTTCAACGTCATCCTCCAGTGGGCCGACGCGGTGCGCAAGGGCAAGCTGGCCGTGCGCGCCAACGCCGACACCGGCGACGACGCCAACCAGGCCCGGGCGCTCGGCGCCGAAGGCATCGGCCTGTGCCGTACCGAGCACATGTTCCTCGCCCCCGACCGTCTGCCGGTGGTGCGCCGCATGATCCTCGCCGACACCCCGGCCGAGGAGAACGCCGCGCTGGCCGAGCTGGGCCGCGTGCAGCAGATCGACTTCGAGGAGATCCTCGAGGCCATGGACGGCCTGCCCGTCACGGTGCGTCTGCTCGACCCGCCGCTGCACGAGTTCCTGCCGTCGGTGGAGGAATTGAAGATCAAGCAGGCCACCGCCGGCCTGAGCGCGAGCGAGAAGGCCGAGCTGAAGGCCGCCGAGGAGTGGGCCGAGCACAACCCGATGATCGGTACCCGCGGCGTGCGCCTCGGTGTCATCAAGCCCGGCCTCTACGGCATGCAGGTGCGGGCGCTCATGGCGGCCGCTGCGGCGCTGCGCAAGAAGGGCAAGAACCCCATCGTCGAGGTGATGATCCCCCTCACCGTGAACCGTGAAGAGCTCGAGCTCGCTCGCGGCTGGGTGCAGGCCGAGATCGACGCCGCCACCAAGAAGCTGAAGAACAAGCCGCACGTCACCATCGGCACGATGATCGAGACGCCTCGCGCTGCGGTGCGTGCCGATCAGATCGCCGAGGCGGCCGACTTCTTCTCGTTCGGCACCAACGACCTCACCCAGCTCACGTTCGGCTTCAGCCGCGACGACGTCGAGAGCCGGATGATGCCGGCCTATCTCGAACAGGGTCTGCTGAAGCGCAACCCGTTCGAGACCATCGACCAAGACGGCGTGGGCGCGCTGGTGAAGCTGGCTGCCCAGCAGGGCCGTTCGGTGAAGAAGAACCTGAAGCTCGGCGTGTGCGGCGAGCACGGCGGCGACCCCGAGAGCATCCAGTTGTTCTTCGACGCCGGCCTCGACTACGTGAGTTGCAGCCCGTTCCGTGTGCCCATCGCCCGCCTCGCCGCGGCTCAGGCGGTCATCACCCGCTCGTCGGGTACTGCGAAGACCGAAACGAAGTAGTCCGCAGCCGCGTCGAGACAGACAACCAGACTCGTCGTCGCTCGCTCGACGGCGTCAACCCGGGAGGTACCGTCATGGAAGTCCAGGTCCGTCAGGGTCCGGCATATGCCGTCGCCCGCCTTTCGCTCGCGCCGAACGAACCGGTGAAGGTCGAGTCGGGTGCGATGATGGCCATGTCGCCCGGTGTATCGCTCGAGTCGAAGGCCGAGGGCGGGATGCTCAAGTCGCTCAAGCGCGCTGCGCTGGGCGGTGAGAGTTTCTTCGTCAGCACCTATACGGCGCCGCAGCAGGGCGGGTTCGTCGATGTCGCCGCCCGACTGGCCGGCGACGCCGCGGTGTACGAGGTGCCCGCTGGCCGGGCGCTGTTCGTGCAGAAGGGATCGTGGCTCGCCAACGAGGCCACGGTGTCGATCGACGCCCAGTGGGGCGGGTTCAAGAACATGTTCGGCAGCGAGGGTGGCTTCATCGTGCGCGTCGGCGGCACCGGCAAGGTGGTGTTCGGGGCCTACGGCGCCATCGAGGTGTGGAACCTCGAAGCCGGCCAGTCGCTCACCGTCGACACCGGCCACATGGTGGCCTACGAGGACTCGGTGCAGATGAGCATCCGCAAGGCCACCGGTGGCGTGGTGCAGATGTTCAAGAGCGGTGAGGGTCTCGTGTTCGACTTCTCCGGGCCGGGCCGGGTGTGGACCCAGACACGCAACCCGAACGAGTTGCTGGGCTGGATCTCGGCGGCGCTCGGCACGAGCAACTCCGGCGCAGCCGGCGGTGTGGCCGGCCTGTTCGGTCGCGACTGACCTTGTCCGCACTGCTCGCCGCTTCGGGAACCGACACGGAGTTCGCCGACATCTCGGTGCCCCTGTGGGGCTGGGCGGCGCTGCTGGCGTTCATCGCGCTGCTGCTGATCATCGACCTGGTGGTGTTCCACAAGGAGGCTCACGACGTCTCCACCAAGGAAGCGGCGATCGAGTCGGCGGTGTGGATCTCGATCGGCCTCGCCTTCACCCTCGTCGTGTGGTGGGCATTCGGGAGCACGGCTGGTTCGGAGTACATCTCGGGCTATCTCATCGAAAAGAGCCTGAGTGTCGACAACGTCTTCGTCTGGGCGCTGATCTTCACGTACTTCAAGGTGCCGGGGAAGTACCAGCACCGGGTGCTGTTCTGGGGCATCTTCGGCGCACTGGTGCTGCGGGCCATCTTCATCTTCGCGGGCGTGGCGCTGATCCAGAAGTTCGACTGGATCCTCTACGTGTTCGGCGCCTTCCTGCTGTACACCGCCGTGAAGATGGTGTTGCAGAGCGACGAAGAGGTCGACCCGTCGAACAGCGTCTTCCTGCGGCTCATCCGCAAGGTGGTGCCCGTGAGCGACGAGCTCGACGGACAGAAGCTGTTCACCCGGGTGAACGCCAAACGGGTGGCGACACCGCTGTTCGCGGTGCTGATGCTGGTCGAGGCCACCGATGTGGTGTTCGCGGTCGACTCGGTGCCTGCCGTGCTGGCGGTGAGTCGCGAACAGTTCATCGTGTTCAGTTCGAACGCGTTCGCCATCCTCGGCCTGCGTGCCCTGTACTTCCTGCTGGCCGACATGCACGCCCGGTTCAGCTACCTGCAACAGGGCCTGGCGGTCATCTTGGCCTTCGTCGGCATCAAGATGATCCTCGCCGAGGCCATCGACTACCACATCCCGACGCCCATCTCGCTGCTGGTGATCGCGCTCGTGCTCGGTGTGTCGGTACTCATGTCGCTGCAGACCAAGCCGCATGTCGACACCATCGAGCTCGTCGAGGGCCCGGTCGAGGCCGCTCCGCCGCCCGACGAGCGCTGACAGGGAACGGCTCGCAGACCCCCGCGGTAACCTCGGGTCATGGCGATCGTCGACGAAGACCTCGAGCGTCTCCGGGCGTCGGTCTCGGTCGTCGACATCGTGCAGCAGTACATGGCGTTGCGCCGGGTGGGTCGCAACTGGGTGGGGCTGTGCCCGTTCCACGGCGAGCGCAGTCCGTCGTTCAACGTGCGTGAAGAGACCGGCCGCTATCGCTGCTTCGGGTGTGGGGCGGCGGGCGACGTGTTCACGTTCGTCCAGCAGATCGAGCACGTCGACTTCGTCACGGCGGTCGAGCACCTGGCCGGCAAGGTGGGCATGCAACTGCGCTACACCACCGGTGGCGAAGGGCGCGACCGGCAGCGCCGCAAACAACTCGTCGAGGTGATGACCGCCGCGGTCGACTGGTATCACGAGCGCCTGTTGCGCAGCGCCGATGCGCGCGACGCGCGCGACTACCTGCGCTCACGTGGGCTGGCCGGCGATGTGGCCCGTACGTTCAAGTTGGGCTGGGCACCCGACGCATGGGACGAGTTGTGCGGTGCGCTCGGTGTGCCGGCCGAGATGCTGCGCGAAACCGGCCTCGGGTTCGTGAACAAGGCCGGGCGCATGCAAGACGCGTTCCGGGCCCGGGTGATGTTCCCCATCTTCACCGAGAACGGCGAACCGGTGGCGTTCGGGGGCCGCATCCTGCCCGGCTCCACC
>JBEIIG010000041.1:0-29991 GCA_040380855.1 Acidimicrobiaceae bacterium
GATGAGCGCGCCGAGTTGCATGTCGCCGCCCAGCGGGCCGCTGTGCAGCCGCTTCACGTTCAGGCCCACCTGGTCGCGCAGCAGCGAGCCGGGGGTGCCGGTGGCCACGAGGTCGTGCTCCGACAGCGTGCCCCGGTTGAAGGTGGCCCACTCGATGAGGTCGGCCTTCTTGTTGTCGTGCGCCACCAGCGCGATCCGCCGGCGTACGGGTGTGCTCATCACGTGCTCCTCGCCTCCCTCTCGCCCGCTCCTCGCCCGCTCCTCGGACGTCTCCCCCACCGTACCCGCCCACCCCTTGCTGCGTTTGTGAGCAGCCCCCGGTTTGCCAGGGCTCCGCTCCCAATCGCCGAGGTGGTGCTGCGGCGTCTGTGAGCAAACCCCCGCTGAACCGGGCTCCGCTCACAAACGCCGGGGTGGGGCGGGGGAGGCGGGGTCAGTCGAGGGCGGCGAGGAGGGTGGCGATCGGGGGACGGGCGTCGGGAGTGGCGGGCAGCGACACCAGGCGCAGCACGCCGTCGCGGCCGACGACGGCGTCGGCGCCGAGTTGGTGGATGTCGTCGCCGGTCGGCCGGCTGAGGCGGCGGCCGCGGCGCAGCAGTCGGGCATACAGCCGCAGGGTGCCGAGCGACCACACCTGGCGGTTGGTGCCCCGCTCGGCGCCGAGGAGGGCGTACAGCGTGCGATCCACATCGGCCACGACATCGAACGGGAGGTCGAGGTGGGCGCGGTACGCCGCAAGTCGTTCGGGCACGGCGAAGGTGACGACGGCTACCTCGGCGTCACCGAACTCGGCGAGGCGATCGCGCACGGCGATCACGTGCTCTTGGCACGGCAGTCAAGCGAGATGACGATGCAGGACGAGCACCAGCGGTCGCCCCAGTCGATCGGCTGGTCGCCACGGCCGGCCGGCGTGGTCGACCAACGTGAGGTCGTCAGGCAGTGGGTCGCCGGCGCGTAGGGGTCGTTGCTCGGTCATGGGCACCTCCGTGGTCGAGCGTACGGTGGTGGACGGGCCGCCGGGGATCGGCGGAGGGTGACGCTGGTGATCGACCACAGACTGCGCGCGGTGAAGGACCGAGTCCTCGGGCCGATGGCCCGTCGACTCGCTGCGATGCGAGTGGGGGCGGGATGGCTCACGGCGGCAGGGATGGCGGCGTCGGTGGCGAGCGGGGTGTTGGCGTGGCGGGGTCTGTCGTGGTGGGCGCTCGCCGCGTTCGGGCTGGGCCGCCTGCTCGACGGGCTCGACGGTGCCGTGGCTCGACGTGCAGCGACGGCGAGCGACCTGGGCGGCTATCTCGATCAACTCGCCGACACCGTCGGGTACGCCGCTGTGCCCATCGGCCTCGCCGCGGGCGGTGGCAGCGCCGGGGCGTGGGCCGCCTGCGCCATCCTGCTGGCGACGTTCTTCGTGAACATCGTGTCGTGGGCCTATCTCGCTGCACTCGCCGAGAAGCGAGGCGCGGGTGCCGCGGCGCAGGGTGTGTCGACGAGCATCGTCATGCCGACCGGCTTGGTCGAGGGCGCCGAGACCATCGTGCTCTACGGGTTGATGCTGGCCGTGCCCGGATGGTTCGTCGGGTGGGCCTGGGCGATGGCGGTGCTGGTGGCCTTCACCGTGGTGCATCGGGTGGCGTGGGCGGTCCGCCACCTCCGCTGACTCCGCTGCAGCGCCCCGTGTGCCGGCCGGGTGCTGCGCTCACGAGCCCGGTGCGTCCACCTCGTCGATGAACAGCGAATGGAGCGCAGCCAATGCAGCTGCCCGGTCGTTCGCTGCGGCGAGGGCGGCGCGCACCGAACGGAACCCGACGCCTCCCGGCCGGGTGCCGAGCGTGACGAGGTACAGCACGTGATGGGGAACCGACTCGGAACCGAGCGACACGTCGCCGGGGAGCGCCAGCACTTCGCCGACGAGTTGCAGCCGGCTGATCGCGAGCGGTGAACTGCGTGGGGTGAGGGCGGCCAGCGACGAGGCCGTTGCGCGACTGGTGCGCAGCAGATCGTGCACGGCGAGTGCCGCCTCGGCGAGCCGCCGCGCGCTCAGCGAATCGGCCGACGGCCGGTGACCACTGCGCGAACCCAGCTGGTCGTACTGGTTCACGAGCGCCGCGACTCGATGGATGACCTGCATCCGATGCTCCCTGAGGGTGAGGTGACGATCACCAGCCCGCTGCAGGTGCGTCGTCTCGTCACAACGCGCGAAGCCCGTCGCGATGTGACCCGTGCGCTCGGGTCGACCCGTCGGTGAGCAGTTGCCGATGGACTACGGTCGCGACGACGCCGTTGTCGTCGGCCGAGCGGAGGGGCGACCGTGACCGACACACTTCCCGCAACGATCGGCAGTCTCGACCGGGCCGAACACGACCGTGCCGCGCAGGGCATGTGGCACGCATCCGGGGTGGCGCGATGAGCCACGACCTGCTCGGCGGGCTGACCGAGGAGCAGCGGCGGTCGGTCACGTCGCGCATGATCCGTCGAACGTTCCGCAAGGGCGATGCACTGTTCTTCGAAGGCGACCTCGGCGACACGCTGCACGTGCTGCAGCAGGGAACTGTGGCGGTGCAGACCTCGACACCTCGTGGCGACGTGGTCACCCTGTCGGTGCTCGGCCTCGGAGCGTCGTTCGGCGAGCAGGCGTTGATCGGCAGCGACGCACGCCGCACCGCCACCGTCGTCGCACTCGAAGCGTGCGAGACGCGGGTGCTCCACCGAGCCGACTTCGACGACCTGCGGGCGAGGTATCCGGCAGTCGACCGCGTGCTCGTCGACCTGTTGGCGGCCCATGTGCGTCGAGTCTCCAAGGATCTCGTCGAGGCGCTGTACACACCCGTCGAGACGAGGCTCGTCAACCGACTCGTCGAACTCGCCGATCTCTACGGATCGCAACAGTCGTCGTCGGCGACCGAAGCGGTGACGATCCCGGTGCGCCAGGAAGACCTGGCGACGATGGCGGGCACGACCCGCCCGACGGCGAACAAGGTGCTCCGACTCCTCGCCGATCAGGGCACGGTGGCGCTCGCCCGCGGTTCGATCGTGGTGCTCGACCGGGCCAGGTTGCGGGCTTCGGCGCCCACGCGCTAGCGGGCGTGCCTCAGGGGATGATCGGGGGGCTGAACCGCGGCCGCTGCACCCCGAACCCCTCGAGGCCAGCGGGCGACGTGGTCGTGGGCGCCGCCATGGTCGACGATGTCGTCGTCGACGCCTCGACGGCATCGACGGCGCCGCTCACCGCGGCGTCGAGAGTCGACGAGCAGCCGGCTGTCCCCAGCAGACCGGCGCACAGCAGCGAGGCGATGGTGAATCGGGTGATCGACGCAGGTGTCATGGGGTGCATCGTGTGCCACCACGTCTGCGCCGTATGTCGGCCCGCTGACACAACTCGGCGACGATGCCGAGGCAGATGTCACAGGCGGTTCATGCCGTGCCGAAGGCCGAGATCATCGGGGCCAGATCGCGAACCGCCTGGGCGACGCTACTGATGGCGAACGGCAGGCCGTCGAGGTGCATGCACGGCACGTCGGCCGCCACCCGCACCGCCTCGTCGTCGAGCCAGAAGCGCACCCCGATCGAAGCGGCATTCAACTGGCTCAACTCGCGCAAGAGCTCGATGCTCTCGACAGCCGGATACAGCAGCACTCCGCTCACGCGCACCACGTCGGGCCTGCCGGCGTGCAGCTTCACCCGCACCTCCTGGCGCAGCGATGACACGATCCACTCGGCCGAGGCTTCGTGGACCACCGGCAGCGCGGAATCGTCGAGCACCTGACGAACCCGGTCACCCCAGCGTTCGTCGAGCGGGTCGGGCAGATACAGGGTGAGGCTCCACTGCGGACCGGCCAACCGCATCACCGGCCGATCGTCGGGGGAGGTCGCCGACCCCACCGCTATCTCCGCCTGAAGGTCTTCGTCGTCGTCTCCCACCACCGGGAGCGTGCGCAGGAACGGTTCGAGATGGCGATGGGGGATGGCCACCGTCGCCGTTCCCTCCACATCGGTGGCAGCGGTGCGGAACGTCGTGCGGCTCGGTAGATGATCGAACCAGTCGACGTACAGTCCCACCGACCCGCCGCCGATCTGCATCCACATCGGCGGCGCCGGGTAGGAGTCGAAGGTGACCCCCGACGGCATCATCCGCGCCGCCGTCAGCACAGCGAGGAGATGTCGCATCGACACCGTGGCCCGAGCGGTCACCTGCATCTCGACCTCGGCGGGGAACCCGGTGGCGCGCCCGACCAGGTCGATGACTGCGGTGTTCGGGCCGGAGGTGACGACCAGCGCATCGTCGTCGGCCACCGCCAACTCGATCGGCTCGTCGGTGAGGCAGCCGGCGATGTGCCGCAACCGGTCGCTGATGGGCAGGTAGCCCTGGAACGAGCCGGGTTCGGGCGATCCGTGACGCTCGATGCGCAGTTGACCGTACTGCGAGTCGACCATCCATCGGCGGCCCGTGGGACCCGCCTCGAGGTGGATGGCGTCGCCGTCGACCTCGCTCGACTGCACGGCGCACAGCCCTGCCGACAGCAGGATGAAGTCGTCGAAATCGAGCATGCCCAGGCGGAGGGTCGTCATCGCGGCACCACCATGTGCACGCTCGACGGCACCGATGGCCGCAACGGACCAGCGGGTGCACCCGGGTCGACGGGCTTCGAGCCACCGAGCGTGACGACGATGTTCACCGACCGGCCCTCGGCCAGGTCGCCCAGCAGGCACAGCAGCCGGTCGAACTGCGTGGAGTCGAGCGTGACGTGGTGGGCGTCCATGGCGGTCCTTTCGCACGAAGTGACGACAGAGCTTCAACGAACGACACGCACCGATCTGTGACGTGGTCAGCCCTTCGGCTGAGCCGGTACCCCCGCCACCTCGGCGAGCCGATCGGTGCCCACCAGGGTGAGCGACCACATGGCCCGGCTGGCTCCGATGTACACCAGTTGCGGTTCGGGTGCTTCGGTGATGTCGACCAGCACCACGGCAGCACGTTCGAGTCCCTTGCCGCGGTGCACCGTCTCGCACAACGCCACGTCCTCGTCGCGCTGCTCCCAACGGGCCAGTGGCAGGGGGCCCTGCGGATGGTCGCGGTCGGCATCGGCGTCGAGCAACTGGTCGCGCACGTCGGTACGCAGGGTCAGCACGGCGATCTGGCTGAGCGGCACACCGTGCTGGCCGGTCAGTTCCTCGATCACCGCACGCACCCGCTTGCGCACCTCCTTCACGCCGCCGGCCCGGTGGTGCCGCACCGGCATCCGCCCGGGAATCCCGGGCAGCGGTGGCGGCCCACCGAGATGGCGCACCACCTCGGCCACGGTGCGGGCGCTGCGCAGGTTCGCCTCCAACGGCATCGTCACCGCCACCGGCGGCGCCACCCACGGATCGACGTAGATCGCCTGCGCCGTGTCGGCCACCATCAGCAGGCGCGCCGGGCCCGCCGGGTCGATCAGCTGCTCGATCGACGCCAGCCAGTGGGGCCGCATGTCCTGCCCCTCGTCGATGATCACCGTGTCGAACGGGGTGCCCACCTGCGCAGCGTGGGCGACGAGGGCCTCGGTGGGCACCGTCTCCCAGTAGGCGCGCTGTGCATCGTCGGGGATCGTGAACCCGTAGGGCTCGAGGAGGTGCCGGATGAGGTCGTGGTAGGTGTTCACGGTCACGTCGACACCGTCGAGAGTGCGTTCGAGGTGGTCGGCGAGCGGACGGTTGAACGTGAGCACCAGCGTCCGTTCACCGCGGGCGGCGGCCCGCCGAGCCCACTCGACCACCAGCCAGGTCTTGCCCGAGCCGGCGCCGCCCGTCACCAGCACCCGGCGCATCTGGTCGAGTGGGTACAGGGCGGCCAGCCGGGCGGCGGTCTCGGTGTCGATCCGCCGGGTCGCCACCGGCAGCAATGCCGTGTCGGCACCCTCGAGCGCGATGTCGGGCCGCAGCGCGCGCAGGAACCGGGCGAGGCGATCGCCGGGCACGGGTGCGTGTTCGCGCTGCACCCTGGCGATCGCCGTGGCGGGGTCGTCGAGATCGCCGGCGCCCCACAGGATCTCGCGCGGCGCGTCGGGTCCGAGGCCCTCGGCGGGTACATCGCCCACATCGGGCATGGCCACCACATGGCACATGTACAGGTCGTGCATGTCGACACCGATCGATCGCATCCGCCGCACGAGCATGTGCTTGGCGCCCACCACCTGATCGACCGGCGACTGCTTCAGGCCCCGCTCGTACTGGTGCCACACGCCGCCGCGGAGCGAGATGAGGCCGCCCTTCACCTCGACCAGCACCACGCCCTGGGTGGGTGAGGTGAGGACGATGTCGATCTCGGCGTCCTTGCCGTGCTCGGCCACCGCCACCGACGGCACGACGAACCAGCTGTCGTCGAGGCCGGCGAGCAGTGCCGAACAGACCCGCCGTTCCGACGATTCGAGTCGCGTCAGGTCGAAATCAGCCGGGAGGAGCCTCGCCACGACGACCATTGTGGCCCGGGGAACTCAGGTCACGACATGCCCCTCGCGACACGGCGCTCACGACACGGCCGTCACGACACGGCACCGCATGAGCGGCGCACCATCAGCTCGACCGGCATCACCACGTCGACCGGGCCGGTGGACGGGGCGTGGGTGGCCTGCAGGCACATGCCCACTGCTGCGGCTGCGATGGCCGGCATCGGCAGGGCCACGCTTGTGAGGGCCGGGGCGGTGAAGGCTCCTGCGGCGGTGCCGTCGAACGACACCACGGCCAGGTCGTCGGGCACCCGCACACCGGCCTCGTAGGCGGCTGCCAGCACGCCGATGGCTTGCTCGTCGGTGGCGACGAACAGCGCCGCCGGAGCCTGCAGCGTCGCCAGCCACGGCGTCACCACGCGTGCCGCCTCGGCGCGGTGATAGGCACTCTGCAACGTCGGCTGGGGCTCGCCGGTGGCACCCAGTGCGTCGGCCCAGCCCTGCACCCGGTCGGCCACCGGGCCCGACCGTTCGAGGCCCGCCAGGCAGTGCACCGTGCGATGGCCCAACGACAACAGATGCCGGGTGGCGAGCGCTCCGCCGCGCCGGTCGTCGCCGCGCACCAGCGGGCCGTGTGCGCCCGCCGGGCGGCGGTGGATCCACACCACCCGCTCGCTGTCGAGGGCACCGGTGCGGGCCAGTGGATGAGCGACGTCGGTGGACGCGACGATGACTGCGTCGACCCCCGCCGACACGAACGCCTCGGTGTAGGCCTGCTCGTGCTGGAAGTCGAGTTGGGCGTTGCCCACGAAGGTGAGCAGCCCGCGCTGGAACGCCTCGCGCTCGACGGCCTGCACGAGGTCGGTGAAGAAGGCGCTGGTGGTGTTGGGCACGATGAGCCCGATGGTGCCGCTGCGCTGCGAGACCAGGGTGCGGGCCACCCGGTTGGGGCGGTAGCCCAGTTCGGCGATGGCGGCCTCGACCCGGTGCCGGGTGGCGGGGGCCACCGGACGCGGCCCGTTGTTGACGACATAGCTCACCACGGCGGTCGACACCCCGGCGCGGCTGGCCACGTCGACCAACGTCGGGCGGGCACCCGGAGCCTTCTTGCCGCTGACCACGGGTTCTGTGTACTCTAAACGCTTAGTTTCTGCAAGAGGGGGTCGTGTGCAGCTCCATCCCGTGCAACGACGCGGCGCGTCGCCCAGTGGCTACGTCGCCGCGACGAGCCTCGACCATGCCCTCGCAGTACTCGCCGAGCACGACGACGTGCGCATCGTCGCCGGTGGCACCGACCTGCTGCTCGAGGTGCACCGTGGCGCCCGCACCGGTGTGGGCACGTTGCTCGACATCTCGCGCCTCGCCCACCTGCGCACCATCACGCCGGGCGACGGCGTGCTGCACCTCGGTGCTGGCGCCACCCACCACGACCTGCTGGCCGATGCCGCCGCCGTGGCTGCGGTGCTGCCGCTGGCGCAGGCGTGCGCCGAGATCGGTTCGCCTGCGCTGCGCAACCGGGCCACTGTCGCCGGCAACATCGTCACCGCCAGCCCGGCCAACGACACCATCTCGGCGCTCGTGGCACTGGGCGCCTCGGTGCGCCTGCAGTCGCTACGGGGCGAGCGGGTGGTGCCGGTCGAGCAGTTCATCACCGGCTTCCGCACTGTCGACCTCGCCGCCGACGAGATGGTGGTGGGCGTCGACGTGCCCACGCTCGGCCCCACCGGCCGCGGCCTGTACGCCAAGGTGGGCAACCGCTCGCAGCAGGCCATCTCGGTGGTGCACGCCGCCGTCGTACTGCACGTCGAGGCCGACGGCACCACGGTCACCCACGCCCGCGTGGCCATGGGCAGCGTGGCCGCCACAGTCGTGCGCCTCGCCGAGGTCGAGGCCCAGTTGCTGACTGGCGGCCTCACCGCCGACAGCATCGCTGCTGCGGCTGCCCTCGCCGGTCAGGCCGTGCACCCCATCAGCGATGTGCGCGCCACCGCCGACTACCGGTCCGACATCGTGCCGGTGGTGGTGCAGCGCATGCTCACCGCCCTGCGCGACGGTCGCACGGTGCCCCCGCCGGCCACGGCACCGCAGCTGCGCACGCCCCAGCGCACACCCGCTGCGCCGGCGTCGGGCGCGGGCGACGGCAGCGCGGTGCAGGTACGGGTGAACGGCCGCAGCGTGCGCGCCCCGCACCACGGGCTCACCCTGCTCGACTGGTTGCGCGAACAGGCCGCCACCACGGGCACCAAGGAAGGCTGCGCCGAGGGCGAGTGCGGTGCCTGCACGGTGCTGATGGACGGCGAGGCCGTGCTGAGCTGTCTCGTGCCCGCCGCCCGTGCCGACGCCACCGACGTGGTCACCGTGGAAGGCCTCGCCACCGACGGCGAGTTGTCGCCCGTGCAGCAGGCCTACGTCGAGTGCGGTGGCGTGCAGTGCGGCTACTGCACCCCGGGCTTCCTCGTGGCCTCCACTGCGCTGCTGGCCGAATGCCCGCAGCCCACCCGCGAGCAGGTCGTGCAGGGGCTGTCGGGCAACCTCTGCCGCTGTACCGGCTACCGCGGCATCTTCGAAGCCGTCGAGCAGGCCGCCGCCGCAGGAGGTGCACGATGACTGTGGGTGACAGCCCCACCCGGCGCGATGCGCTGCCCAAGGTCGACGGCACCGCGCGGTACCCGGGCGACCGCATCCCGGCGGATGCACTCATCGCCTTCGCCGTGTTCAGCAACCAGCCGCACGCGCGCATGATGGCGTTCGACGTCGAGGCCGCCCGCCGCGCCCCCGGTGTGCACGCCGTGTTCACCGCGGCCGATGTGCCCGTGAACGAGTACGGCCTGACGATGAAGGACCAGCCCGTACTGGTGGGGTTGAACGACACCGGCCGCAGCCACATCCCGGCCGACGTGTCGCGCTGGGAGGCCGACAAGATCGCGCTCATCATCGCCGACACCCGCGAGCAGGCCCAGGCCGCGGCCGAACTGCTGCAGGTGGAATGGGAGCCGCTGCCCGTGCTGCGCGACATCGACGAGGCCCTCGCCTCCGACGTGTTGCTGCATCCCGAGAACGGCAAGGACTCGAACGTCTACGTCGGCTACCGCATCCGCAAGGGCGACGTCGACGAAGGCTGGCGCCAGGCCGACGTCGTGGTGGAGGGCACCTACGAGCTGCCCTACCAGGAGCACGCCTACCTGCAGCCCGAGGCCGGCATCGCCTACCTCGACGACGAAGGTCGCGTCACCGTCGAGATCGCCGGGCAGTGGACCCACGAAGACCGGCACCAGATCGCCCATGCGCTCGACCTGCCCGAAGACCGGGTGCGGGTGATCTACCCGCCCATCGGTGGTGCGTTCGGCGGCCGCGAAGACATGACCCTTCAGATCCTGCTCGGCCTCGCCGCGCAGCGCCTCGGCGCAACCGCCCAGCGGCCCATCGCCGCGCAGTGGTCGCGTGAGGAGTCGATCGTGGGCCATCACAAGCGCCACCGCGGCCGGGTGCACGCCCGACTGGGCGCCACCCGCGACGGCCGCATCACCGTGGTCGAGGCCGACGGTTGGCTCGACGCGGGCGGCTACAACTACACCACCAACAAGGTGCTCGGGAACATGCACCTCAGCATCGCCGGCCCCTACGAGGTGCCCCACGCGCGCATCGACTCGAACGGCGTGTACACCAACGCCGCCATCGGCGGTGCGTTCCGCGGCTTCGGCGGCCCGCAGGGCACGTTCGTGGCCGAGTGCCAGATGAACAAGCTGGCCGAGGCGCTGGGGATGGACCCGGTCGAGGTGCGGCGCCGCAACGTGCTGCGCGACCACTCCGAGAGCATCACCCAGAGCAGCCTGCCCGCCGGCGTCACCATCGCCGAGGTGGTCGATGCCTGCGCCGAGCGCAGCCGCTTCGCCGAACCGCTCGACCCCACCGTGGCCTTCAGCCCGGTGGCCACGCTGCCGGCCGACCCCTCGCGGCTGCGCCGCGGCAAGGGCTTCGCCTGCGCCTACAAGAACGTCGGCTTCTCGTTCGGCTTCCCCGAGCGGTGCGAGGCCGAACTGCACTACCACGGCGACGACACCATCGAACGGGTCGACCTGTTCCACGCCGGTGCCGAGGTGGGCCAGGGTGCGCACCAGGTGTTCCTGCAGATGGCCGCCGCCGCGGCGGGTGTGCCGCTCGAGGCGGTGGAGGGCCACTTCTCCGACACGGCCAGCAGCGGCGACAGCGGCTCGGCCTCGGCGTCGCGCCTCACCTGGATGGCGGGCAACTCCATCCTCGGTGCCGCCGAGGAGGCCGCCAAGGCGTGGGCCGACGGCGAGCGCCCGGCCATCGGCAAGTTCCGCTTCGTGCCGCCGCCCACCGAGGTGCTCGACCCCATCGACGGCCACGGCTACCCCACCGTCACCTACGGCTACGTGGCCCAGGCCATCGAACTCACCGTCGACCTCGACACCGGCCACATCGTGGTCGACCGGGTGACGAGCACCCACGATGTGGGCAAGGCCATCAACCCCGAGTTGGTGCGCGGCCAGATCGAGGGCTGCGTCGTGCAGGCCCACGGCTATGCGCTCACCGAAGACCTGCACGTGCGCGACGGCCGCATCGTGAACCCGCGCCTGTCGAGCTACCTCATCCCCGGCAGCGGCGACCTGCCGCGGCACATCGACGCGCACATCCTCGAACTCGCCGATCCCATCGGCCCGTGGGGTGCGCGAGGCATGTCGGAGATGGGTTTCCTGCCCTACGCTCCGGCCGTGGTAGCCGCACTGCACGACGCCACCGGTGTGTGGATCGACCAGTTCCCGCTCACACCGTCGAGAGTGCTGGCCGCATTCCGCAGTGCAGCAGAGGGCAGTGCAGCAGAGGGCAGTGCAACGAACGGAGACCAGCCATGACCCGCATGCTCACGGTGGCCGCCGCCCAGATGGGCCCGGTGCAGCGCGACGACAGCCGCGAGTCGGTGGTCGAGCGCCTGCTGGTGATGCTGCGCGACGCGCACGCCCACGGCGTGGAACTGGTGGTGTTCCCCGAGCTCGCCCTCACCACGTTCTTCCCGCGCTGGTTCGTCGACGACATCGGCGAGGCCGACCACTGGTACGAGCGGTCGATGCCCAACGCCGTCACCCAGCCGCTGTTCGACGAGGCCAAGCGCGTCGGCATCGGCTTCTGCCTCGGCTACGCGCTGGTCGAGACCGAGGCCGACGGCACGGTGCGTCGGTGGAACGTGCAGACCCTCGTCGAGCGCGACGGCAGCATCGTGGCCACCTACAAGAAGACGCACATCCCCGGCCACGAGCACCACGAACCCGACCGCCCCTTCCAGCACGCCGAGCGCTACTACTTCGAGCCGTCGCCCGAGGGCTTCGGTGTGTGGCGTGCCTTCGGCGGCCTGATGGGCATGATGATCTGCAACGACCGGCGCTGGCCCGAGAGCTACCGGGTGATGGGCCTGCAGGGTGTCGAGATGATCCTGTGCGGCTACAACACGCCCATCCACTACGTGCCCGACCCCAGCCAGGACATCCTCCAGGGCTTCCACAACTCGCTCGTCATGCAGAGCGGCGCCTACCAGAACGGAACGTGGGTGGTGGGCGTCGCCAAGGGCGGCGTCGAGGAGGGTGTCGACTCGCTCGGCCAGAGCGCCATCATCGCCCCCAGCGGCCAGATCGTCGCGCAGGCCTTCACCACCGGCGACGAGCTGGTGATCGCCCGCTGCGACCTCGACTGGTGCTACCGCTACAAGGGCACCCTGTTCGACTTCGACCGCTACCGCCGCCCCGAGGTGTACGGCCGCATCACCGGCCAACGCGGTGTGGTGCTGCCCGACTGACCCGACCCGCCCGCCGAACCCGACACGCCGAACTCGAGGAACCACCATGACCCAGCCCGTTGCGCTGTACCTGCAAGACGCACACACCATTGCCGAAGGGCGCGAGTTCGTGCGCTACGCCGAGGCCAAGGGCTTCGACGCCGTCTGGCAGGCCGAGAGCCGCCTGGTACGCGACGCCGTCGTGCCGATGGCCGCGTTCGCCACCGTCACCGACACCATCAAGGTGGGCTCGGGTGTGGCCGACTGCTGGAGCCGCAACCCGGCCCGCCTCGCCGCCACGTTCGCCAGCCTCGACGACCTCGCCCCCGGCCGCATCATCCTCGGCCTCGGCGCCTGGTGGGACCCGCTGGCAGCGAAGGTGGGCATCGACCGCCGCAAGCCGCTCACGGTGATGCGCGAGGTGGTCACCGTGTGCCGGGCGCTGCTGGCCAACGAGACCGTCACGTTCCACGGCGAGTGGGTGCACCTCGACGGTGTCGAGCTCGACTACGTGTACCAGGAGCGCCGCCCGAAGGACGTGCCCATCTACATCGGTGCCACCGGCATGAAGATGATGGAGCTCACCGGCGAGATCGCCGACGGTGTGGTGCTGAACTACCTCGTCTCGCCCGAGTACAACCAGCAGGCCATGGAGGCGCTGAGCATCGGCGCCGACCGCGCAGGCCGCTCCATCGACGACATCGACCGGCCGCAGCTGGTGGTGTGCTCGGTGCACGAAGACCGTCAGGTGGCCCTCGACATGGCTCGCATGATGGTCACCCAGTACCTGGGTCAGCAGCCGCACATCATGAAGGCCAGCGGCGTGCCGCAGTCGCTGCTCGACAAGGTGGGCGAGGTGCTCACCTGGCCGGCCACGCACGAGCAGGTCGAGGCCGCCTCGAAGCTGGTGCCCGACGAGATCGTGCAGATGCTCACCGCCTCGGGCACCCCGGCCGAGGCCCGTGAGCGGGTGAAGCACTACATCGACAACGGTGCCACCTGCCCCATCCTCTACCCGCTGGGCGACGTGCGGGCGATGATCGACGCGTTCTCCGGCTGGAACCCCTGATCCGATGACGACCCAGATGAAGCCGGCTGTGCGGCGTCGAGGGCTGTTGGCGCTGGTGGCCTTGCTGGTGCTGGGCCTGGCGGCATGCGGTGGCAACGATGCACCCACGGCCACCGAGCCGGTGCTGTCGACCGCTGCGCCCGACACTGCTGCACCCGCGACGACGGCGGCACCGACGACGGCGGCACCCACCACTGCAGCACCCAGCACCGTGCCGCCCACCACCGCCGCACCGCTCGCCCGCGACGGCATCACGCCGCCCGAGGCATCCACCGTGGCCGACCTGCTGGCGCTCGACCGGCCGATCGTCATCGCCCACGCAGGCGGCGACTTCGAGGCGCCCCACTCCACGATGTACGCCTTCACCCAAGCAGTGCTCGGCGGTACCGACGTGCTCGAGATGGACGTGATGCTCACTGCCGACCGGCAACTGGTGGTGCAGCACGACGACACCGTCGATCGCACCACCGAGGCCACCGGGCCGGTGCGCGACCTCACCTACGAGCAGCTGTCGGCGCTCGACAACGCGTACTGGTTCTCGGGCGATGTGTGGAGCGATCAGAGTCTCGCCCCCGAGGCGTATGTCTTCCGTGGTGTTCGCACGGGCGACGCGCCCCCACCCGCGGGCTACACACCCGACGACTTCCGCGTCGAGACCTTCCGCAGCGTGGCCGCCGCCTTCCCCGACCACGTGCTCGACGTCGAGATCAAGATCCCCAACGGTGCCGATGGTCAACCCGACCTGGCCTGGGCCGTCGAGGGGGCCAAGGTGCTCGCCGACGAGATCGACGAACTGGGTCGCACCGACTCGGTGATCGTCGTGTCGTTCGACACGAGCGTGCTCGAGGCGTTCCGCGCGGTCGCCCCCGATGTGGCCACCAGCCCCGGCCTCGACACCCTGGTCGCCTGGTACACGGGCGCAGCGGTCACCTTCCCGGCCAGCGACAAGGTGTTCCAGGTGCCCCCGTTCTACGGCGGGGTGGAGGTGCTCACCGCCGACGTGGTCGCGCGTGCGCAGTCGGAGGGCTTCGCGGTGTGGGTGTGGATGGACGACACCGCAACCCAGGAGAACACCGCCTTCTACCAGGTGCTTCTCGACCGCGGTGTCGACGGCCTGCTCGTGTCGCGCCCAGCCGTGGCGACGGCGTTGGTGGGCACTGCCGGCTGAGCAGATCGGGCGTCGATTCGGAGTGAGATGGTGCGGTGCGGGGTGCCGCGCGGCCAGGGTTTGACGGGTGATCTTGACGATCCGCAGAGTGTTTTGAAAACCCCTGCTCAGGGCCGCTTTTCACACGCTCGCAGGGTCAACTCCTGGGGCGTTCTGCCGATACCTACGACATGGCAGTCCCGGGTCATCGCACCAGCATGTGGCGATGGCTCGCGCGCGCGACCACGTCGGTGGCGGTGCTGTTCGGTCTGCTGCTCACCCCGGCGTTGCCGATCGTGCCGGCCGAGGCTGCGAACGGCGACGGCAAGGCGTTGCTCGGCACCAACGCGGCCTCCACGTCCACCGCTGCGCCCGGCACGACGATCCAGTACTCGATCGGCTACCAGTGCTCGAACACGTCGGGCAACACGCCGCTCGACGGCTGCAACGGGGCCACGTTCGCCCTGCCGCTGCCCACGTTCACCGACGTCTACGGCGGCACTTCGCCGGTCACGTTCGTGAGCGCCACGGGCCCGGCGGCGGTGTGGGCGAGCGGGTTCACCCTCGACTCGAGCGATCCGGCCAACCCGGTCGTGCGTGGAACGGCGACCACCTGGGCCGCCTCGGCGGCGGGCACGATCGTCGTCAGCGTGCGCGTGCCCTATGGCATCGCAGCAGAGGGGACGCAGACGCTGTCGAGCACCGCGACGGTCACCGATCCGGCCGCCGGCCCCGACTCGTCGACCACCGCCACCACATCGCTCACGGTCACCGCGGGCACCTGGGCCCTGAGCGTCAGTGGTCCGACGGGCGCGACACCAGCGGTGGTCGATCAACTCTGGACCGTCAGCGTCTGTGCCGCCCCTGGTGCAGCGTTGCGGCCGTTCTACACGATCACCGACACCCTGCCGCCCGGTGCACAGTTCGTGAGCGCCACCAATGGCGGCACCTACGCCGACGACAACATCTCACCCGCGGCAGCCAACAACACCTCCGACGGCGGCGGTGTGGTCACCTGGCAGTTCAGCACCAGCAACCGGCCCCCGATCGAGTCGTCGGGATCGGGCTGTTTCCGCACCACCGTCACGGCACGCTTCCCGCTCGGCTACGTCGACCCGAACACGTCCGACGCAGCGAACGACAACAACGTGAGCGGCGCCGTGAAGGTGAGCACGTTCGCCGGCGTGAGCAGGATGACCGTTGCCGGGGCCACCACCGACCTCGGCAGCGCTACCTCGACGCTGAACCTGAGTGGGTTCGGTGTCGCCACGCTCAGCACCAACTCCACTGCGCAGACCACTGCGTCGCCGGGTACCGCGATCTCGTACGCCATCAGCTACTCGTGTTCGAACAGCCAGGGCGGCGCCTCGCCCGACGGCTGCAACGGCGCAGCGTTCGCCTTCCCCCTCCCCACCTTCACCGACGCCTATGGCGGCACCAGCCCGGTCTCGTACGTCAGCGCGTCGGCACCGGTGGCTGTGTGGGCCGGTGGGTTCACGCTCGATTCGAGCAACCCGTCGGCGCCCGTGCTGCGCGGTACGGCCAGCAACTGGGCTGCTGGTACCTCGGGCACCATCCAGGTGAACGTGTCGGTGCCCCGCGGCACCGTTGCCTCGGGCACGCAGACGCTGTCGGCCACGGCGACCATCACCGACACCGAGTCGGGCACCGATCCCTCGACCACGGCCACCACATCGCTCACCGCTACCACGGGAACGTGGACGCTCACTGCCACCGGCCCCGGGGGTTCGGTGCAGGCCGGCGCGAACCAGGTGTGGACGTTGAACGTGTGCGCCACCGCAACGGCAGCCCTGCGCCCCTTCTACACCCTCACCGCCACGCTGCCACCCGGTGCGCAGTTCGTGAGTGCCGCCGGTGGCGGCATCTATTCCGATGACAACGTGGCACCGGCCGGCACCGACTCGGTCTCCGACGGTGGCGGCGTGGTGACGTGGTCGTTCAGTTCCGCCAACGTGCCTGGCGTGTCGTCGGCGGGATGTTTCAGCACCACCGTCACCGGGCGCTTCAACCTGGGCTACGTCGACCCGAACCCCACCATCGCGGCCAACGACGACAACGTCGGCGGGGCGGTGAAGGTGACCTCGTTCTCGGGGACGAGCCGACTCACGGCCGGTGGGGAGACCACCAACCTCGGCACCCCCACCACCTCGCTCACCCTGCCGGCCGTCGTGGTGTCGAGCGCCACGTCGGTCACCGACAACGCCGGGGCCGTCGACTACTACGTCGCGGCCGGTAACGGCAACCGGTTCGTCATGTCAGGAGGTCTGTCGGGCTTCGGTGCGGTCGACTCGTTCACGATCACCGACGGCAACTGGTCGTTCGTGAGCGGCGCCACGACCAACGGCGCCGGCATGCCCGAGAGCTTCGTACCCACCCAGGTGATTCCCGGTACCTGGACGGGTGCGCTCACGGCCACGATCGAAGGGTCGGACGACAACTTCGTCACCGTCACCCAGATCGCCACCGGCGTGGCATCGGGCGCAGCGACGATCACCCTCGCCACACCGTTCCGCTCGATCCGCTTCCGATGGGGCAACGGACCCGACAGCGTGCCCAGTGGTTTCGCCCCCAGTGGCATCCGGATCATCGGCGTGGTGGCAGGGGCCGGTGCACCATCGACCCTGGAAGGTGTGTACACCAACCGGGTCACCGCGACCGCGAGCCGCAACGGGTCGGGGTGGTCGGCCGTCGCCTCGGCCAGCTACCTGCTCGAGACAGCGCAGCCCGACCCCGGTGTGAACAAGTCGATCTCCAGCGCCACTCGCCAGCCGGGGCAGTCGACCACCTACTCGCTGTCGGTGTCGAACTCGGCCGACGCCACCGGCTCGTTGACCAACCCGTACGTCGAGGAGTGCGTCGGCGCCTACCAGACCGTGCAGTCGTCGGTTCTCGGCGCGGGGTGGGCATCCGCCACGCCGACCCACAGTTGTGCCGCCGGGATGATTCCGCTCCGCTGGAACTACACCGGCACGCTGGCCCCCGGGCAGACGACGCCCACCGTGTCGTTCACCGTGCTCGTCAACTCCTACTCGCCCGGCCCGATCGCCCCGCCCGGCAACTACGTCACCACCACCACCGTCCGTCCGAACGGTGGTGGCTCGTTCGGGCACTGCTCGGTTGCGGGATGTGCCCGTTCGGCGACCCTCACCGTGTCGCCGGTGATCAACCTCAGTTCGCAGTTGTGCGTGCGGGGCGATCTCGACAACGGGATCCTGCGGCCCAGCCCTGGCTGCCAGACCGACCCGGCCGGAACCGTCGACGCTGCCCACACCCGGCCCGGCGGTGAGGTGGAGTGGCAGTTGAACCTGGTGAACGCAGGCAACACCGACTCGACCAACATCTCGTTCATCACCATGTTGCCGCGGGTCGGCGACACCGCGGTGATCACCACCACCGCTGGTGTGCTGAACCCGCGCTTCAGCGAATTCAACAACTTCCTCGTGTCGCAGGTGACCGCCCCTGCCGGATGGACGGTGTCGTTCTCGACGGCCACCAACCCGTGCCGCGGCGAGGTGGGCGGCGTGAACAATGCCGGTGTCGACTGCACGGCGCCGAACTGGGTGACCAACCCGTCGACGATCAGCCTGCCCACCTACCGGTCGATGCGGTTGTCGTTCTCGGGGATCGTGGCCATGGGTTCGACGGCATCGTTCCAGTGGTCGACCCGAACGCCGGTCTACGACGACAACTACGACCAGAACGGTGTGTCGACGAGCGACCGCTACGAGTTCCTCGACACCTGCTCGGCCACGGCGCTGCGGACAGATCCGACCCACTGCCCGCGTGCGGTGAACAGCTTCGCCTACGGGGCCGATGCCACCAACCTGCCCGTCGCCGTCGCCTCGCCGGGCCGGCTCACGGCCGAACCGCCGCAGGCGGAGGTACGCGTCACCCAGCGGCCCACCCCGGTGGCGATCGGCGACCGGGTGTGGTTCGACCGCAACCTCGACGGCGCGCAGTCGGCCGACACCTCTGCCACGGGCGAGCCCGGTATCGCCGGGGTGTTCGTCGAACTCCGCCGCTGTGTCAACGTGCCGTGCTCGAGTTCCTACGCGTCGGCGCAGACCTACACCGACGCCAACGGCAACTACCTGTTCGGTGCCGACGAGAACGTGCTGCTGAACGAGAAGTACGTCGTCCGCTTCTACCGCACCAGCGCCTACATCGTCACCCTTGCCGACCAGAGCGCAGCTGGCGATGCCACCGACTCCGACATCCCCCGCGTTGCGAGCGGCAGCGATGGGGTCGGCACCTATCACGACAGCCCGGTCATCACCGTCACCTCGCAGGACACCAGCGTCGACGCCGGCTACTGGACGCCGGCACCCGCCGCCACCGTGAGCATGGTCACCAAGGACACGGCATGGGCCGATGCCACCGCTGGCGACGCGGTGACCGTGATGCGCAACCGGCCGCTCACGTTCCTCTACACCGTCACCAACTCGGGCAACACCCGGCTCGAGAACATCACCCTCACCGACGACCGTGGCCCCAACACCGACGTGTCCATCACGAACTGCACCCTCGTCTCGGCCGGTACCAACAGCGAAGGCCTGTCGAGCTCGGCGACCGCACCGTTCGCACTCAACCGGGGTGCGGTGCTGCAGTGCACCGGCACGGCGACCGCCGGTACTGCCGGGTACACCAACACCGCCACCGTGAGTGGAGCACCGCGGATGGACGACGGCACCTCGATCGGCTTTGCCAGCCCTCCCGCCACGGTGAGCGGCACCGACACCTCGAGCCATGTGGTCGGCAAGTACGACCTGGCGCTCGCAACCACGGTGGGCGCCCCCGACCTGGCCGCCGGGACAGCGCCGTTCACGGTGACGGTGCTCAACGAGGGCACGGTCGCCTCCGGCGCGTACGACGTGACCGGCGTGCTCCCCACAGGCCTGTCGGTCGTCGGCACCCCGTCCCCGGCCCCATCGAGCACGACCGGCGCCACCCAGGTGTGGACGATGCCGAGCCTGGCGCCCGGGGCATCGACCACGATCACCTTCACGGTGCGTATCGACGACTATCTCGTGCGCCCCTATCGGTGGTACGCCGAGATCTCGAGCGACAGCGCAACTGCGGTGCAGACCGGTGGTGTGTCGACGCCGGTCGTCGATGCCGACTCGACACCCGACGCGTCGATCAGCAACGACAACACCGGCAACGGTGTTGCGACCGGCAACGGCTACGGCACCGTGGGCTCGCCTGCCAGCACGGTCGACAACGTGACCATCACCGAGGCGGGCAGCCGGCTGCAGCCCGAGGCGGGCGACGACGCCGCCGATGGCGAGGACGATGCCGACATCGCCGACCTCGTGCCGAACGTGAGCTACGACCTGGCACTGGCGATGGTGGCGTCGCCCACGGTGGTGGGCCTCGCCGCGTCGTCGACGTTCACGATCACGGTGGCGAACCAGGGCAACGTGCCGTCGCAGGCGTACACCGTGTCGGCAGTGGTGCCGACCGGGATGACGTTCGTCAGTTCCCCGACAGGTACGTATGTGGCTGGAAGTCCCGACCGGGTGACCTTCACCGGCACCAACCTGGCTCCGGGCACCTCGGCGACCTTCTCGTGGGTCGGCACGGCAGCCGATGCCGCACAGCGGCCGTATCGGGTGTTTGCGGAGGTGTCGTCGGATTCGGCGGCGATCGTGTACGCGACCACCGATAAGGACTCGGTGCCCGACACCGACACCACCAATGACGGCACATACGGGGCACGTGGTTCGTCGAGTCTGATCGACAACTTGGTGATTGCTGATGCCGGGGTGGTGGGTGGTGATCCG
This sequence comes from Acidimicrobiaceae bacterium, assembly GCA_040380855.1. Taxonomy (GTDB): domain Bacteria; phylum Actinomycetota; class Acidimicrobiia; order Acidimicrobiales; family Ilumatobacteraceae; genus VFMC01. The sequence continues at coordinate 20,231 of JBEIIG010000041.1, forward strand.
GCCGACGATGCCGACATCGCCGATGTCGATGTGAGCGACGTCTCGTACGACCTGGCGCTCGCTCTTGTCGCCGATGCGACGACCATCGAGCCGAGTGCCACCGTGTCGTACACGGTGACCGTGGCGAATCAGGGCAACGTGTCGTCGCGGCAGATCGACGTGACGGCGTGGATCCCGACGGGGATGGCGGTGGTCGACGCGGGCGGCGCGGTTGCGGGCACGGGGACGTTGACGTTCACCGTCGCCGACATCGCCGCGGGTGCTTCGACGACCCGCACGTTCACGACGCGGGTGACCGACGTGAACCAGCGCCCGTTCCGTGTGATCGCCGAGATCAGCGCTGACGGGGCCGATGGGTGGGACGTGCCGGCGGGTGTGGTGGCTGATGTCGAGGACTTCGATTCGGTGCCCGACAGTGTGACGACGAACGATGGCGTGTACGGGTCGGTGATGGCGGCGGGCGCGATCGACAACGTAGGTGCGAACGCGATCGCGTCGGCTGGCGTGGGCAGCGACCCGTCCGACGATGCCGACATCGCTGATGTCGCGGTGGACGTGCGCTACGACCTCGCGGTGGCGCATTCGGCGAGTGCAGCGGCGATCGGGCCGTCGGGGACGGTGACGTTCACGGTGACGGTGACGAACGCGGGGAATGTGCCGTCGGGTGCGTTCACGGTGTTCGATCCGGTGCCGACAGGGTTGGGGTTCGCGAGTTCGCCGTCGGGTGTCTATACGGCGGGGAGCCCGAATCGGGTGGTGTTCACCGGGTCGACGTTGTTGCCGGGTGCGAGCGCCACCTTCACCTGGGTTGCGTCGGTGACCGACTACACCCAGTCGCCGTTCACCCTCGTGGCCGCGCTGAGCTCGGACTCGGCGGCGAGCTACGGGGTGAGCGACACGACGGCGACGAACGACAGCGCCGCTGCGACGGTGGAGGTGCGCGGCTACGACGTGTCGATCGCGATCACCGCCGACGCTGCCGTGGTGCAACCGTCGGCCACGATCGGGTACACGGTCACGGTGAGCAACATCGGCAACGTCGCGTCGAAGCAGGTGGTCGCCACCGTGGCCGTGCCGGCCGGCCTGACGGTCGCGTCGCTCGGTGGCGCCACCGACAACGGTGACGGCACGATCAGCTGGACCATTGCCGATATCGCCACGGGTGCATCGACGATCCGCACGTTCACCGCCACCGTCGACGACGTCAACAAACGACCGTTCCTGACCACTGCCACCATCACCGCGAACGGCGCCGACGACTACGACATGGTCGGCCCGCCACCCCTCGACATCGAAGACATCAACCCCACCAACGACACCGCCTCGCGGTCGGTCACGGTCACGGTCACCTACGACCTGGCCCTGGTGACCACCGCCGACCGCAGCATCATCGGCCCGGCCGACACGGTTGCCTACACGATCACGGTCGTCAACCAGGGCAACGTGCCGTCGCAGGCGTACACCGTGGTGGCAACCGTTCCGAACGGGCTCACCTTTGCCGGATCGCCCGCCGGTGTGCACACCCCGGGCAGCCCCGGCACCGTGTCGTTCAGCGGAACGAGCCTGGCGCCGGGCGCATCGGCGACGTTCACCTGGTCGGCCACGGTGGCGTCGATCACACCGGTCGACTACCGCTCGGTGGCCGAGGTGACGACCGATTCGGCGGCGTTCTACAGCGTCAGTGACGCCGATTCGACGCCCGACAGCATCACCACCAACGACGGCACCTACGGACCGCTCGGGATAGCCAGCGCGATCGACAGCCTGGTGGTCGCCGATGCGGGCGTGCGTGGAGGCGACCCGTCCGACGATGCCGACATCGCCGATGTGCGCGTGATCGCGTACGACCTCGGTGTGGCCGTCGGGGCGAGTGCGGCGAGTATCCAGCCGTCGGGCACGGTGGTGGTGACGGCAACGGCGACCAACCTCGGCAACGTCGCCGCGCACACGACGGTGCTGAAGGCGACGATCCCGACCGGGATGACGGTGGTCGGCCTCGGAGGTGCGGTCGACAACGGTGACGGCACGATCAGTTGGACCATCGCCGACATCGCCGTCGGCGCGTCGGCGTCGCGCTCGGTCACGCTCGGTGTCGCCGATCCGAAGGCGCGGCCGTTCCGGGTCACGGCCCAGGTGGCCAGCAATGGTGCCGATGACTACGACATCGTCGGCCCACCACCGCTCGATGTGGAAGACAGCACAGCAGCCAACGACAGCGCCTTCGTCGATGTCGGGGTCGACGTGGTCTACGACCTGTCGGTGACGGTGGTGCCCGACGAGGCCGTGGTGACCCCGAGCGACACGATCACCTACACGATCACGGTGGTGAACGAGGGGAACGTGCCCTCCGATGCCTTCACGGTGGCCGACGTCGTGGTCGATGGCCTCGTATTCGCCAGTTCGCCCAACGGGGTCTACACCCCCGGCACTCCGAACCGGGTGGTGTTCACCGGTACCGGCCTGGCGCCGGGAGCGTCGACCACATTCACCTGGTCGGCCTCGATCGGCGACACGTCGAAACGTCCCTTCGTCGACGGCGTGCAGATCACCAGCACGTCGGCAAGTGGCTACGGGGTTGCCGAGGCAGACCTCGTCGACAACGCCGACAGTTCGAGCGTCGACGTGCGCGACGTCGTCTACGACCTGTCTCTGGCAGCCGAATCGAGCACTGCGCTGGTGGCGGTCGCCGGGCAGGTCACCTACACGATCTCGGTACGGAACAGCGGCAACCTCTCGTCCCGACAGGTGGTGGTGACTGCCTGGGTGCCCACGGGTATGACCGTCGCCGATCTCGGTGGTGCGGTCGACCAGGGCGACGGCACGATCGACTGGACCATCACTGACATCGCTCCCGACACGGTGGTGACCCGATCGTTCATCGCCCAGGTGAGCGATGCCCGCCAACGGCCGTTCCGCCTGATCGCCGAGGTCACCTCCGACAGCGCCGACTACTACGACGGCACGAGCACGACGGTGACCGATGTGGAGGACATCGACTCGGTTCCCGACTCCGACACCACCAACGACGGACCCTACGGCACTGTCCTCGCCGCGGGTCCGATCGACAACCTCGCGCCGAACGCGATCTCGAAGGCCGGTACCGGTGCCGACCCCTCCGACGATGCCGACATCGTCGACGTCGACATCGACGTGGCCTACGACCTCGCGGTCGCTGCGGCAGCCACACCGGCCACCGCCGCACCCGACGGCACGATCACCTACACCATCACCGTCACCAACAACGGCAACGTCGCCACCGGCACCTACCAGGTGAGCGATCCGGTTCCGCAGGGCCTGGTCTTCGTCAGTTCGCCCACGGGCTCGCTGCAGGCGGGCAGTCCGCCCACGGTCGTGTTCGCCGGAACCGATCTGGCGCCCGCCGCCACGGTCACCTACACGTGGGTGGCGAAGGTGGTCGACCCGGGCAAGCGGCCGTTCGCGACACAACCGTCGATCATCGCCAACTCGGCGGCCAGCTATTCGGCCACCGACATCGATGCCGGCAACAACAGCGGCGACACGTCGGTCGACATGACCGGGCTGGTCTACGACATGGCCCTGATGGTGTCGGCCCCGGCCACGACCATGGCGCCGGACGCAATCGCAACCTACGTGGTGACGGTGACGAACCAGGGCAATCTCACCTCGCACCCGGTCGTCGCCACGGCGTGGGTGCCGGCCGGTATGGCAGTGGTCGACCCGGGCGGTGGAAGCGGTGGGGCTGCCAACACGCTCACCTGGAACATCCCCGACATCGCGCCGGGCGCATCCGTCACGCGTACGTTCACCGCGCGCATCGTCGACATGACCCGCCGCCCGTTCCGTGCCGTCGCCGAGATCACGGCCGACGGTGCCGACTACTTCGACATCCCTGCCGGCCTGATGACGAACATCGAAGACACCGACAGCACGCCGAACAACGACGGAGCCAGGCGCGTCGGCGTTGCCAGCATGGCACCTGCTGGCACCACGATGCAGGTCAGCGGTGGTGCACCCGAGGACGATGTCGGTGAGGCCGCTGTCGACGTGAGCATCCTGTACGACCTGGCGCTCACGACGTCGGTCGACAAGCCGATCATCGCCTTCGACGGGACGGTCACGTTCTCGATCGTCGTCACCAACCAGGGCAACGTCGCCTCGGGCAGCCTCACGGTGGCCGACACCATCTCGGCGGGCATGACCGTCGTGTCGGTCAGCGACGGTGGTACGGCGGTCGTCGACCCCAGTGGCGCGACCCAGGTGTCGTGGAGTCTCTCGGGCCTTGAACCGTCGCAGACGCGCACGGTGCTGGTGGTGGCGCAGCCGACCGATCTGACCAAGCGCCCCTACCGGTCGACGGCACGGATCGTCTCGAACGGGGCGGGCGCGCTGAGCAGTCCCACCGCAACGGTGAGCGACGCCGACGGTGGTGTCGACGACGTGGGCACCGCGGACGTCGATGTCGACGTCGAGTACGACCTCGCCCTCGACAAGCGCGCGGCGCCCGGCCAGACCGTGCAGGCCGGTGCGGTGATCGTCTACGAGATCACCGTGCGCAACGAGGGCAACGTGCCGTCGGGGGCCTACTCGGTGGCCGACGTCCTCCCGGCGGGCATGTCGTTCGAGTCGGCGAGCGACAATGCGGTGCCCGCCGGTCGGACCGTCGTGTGGAGCAACCTGCCCTCGATCCTGCCGGGCGGTGAGGCGGTGCTGTACATCAGGCTCCGTATCACCGATGCTGCGCTCGGCACCTACCGCAACGTTGCCGAGATCACGTCCGATGGCTCGAGTGCCTACGCCACGGTGGGTCTCACTGCGAGCGATGTCGACTCGACACCGAACCCGAGCATCGTGGGTGTGACCGCCGATCAGGCCGTGGTGCTCGCCGCCGGGCCGGAGGAGGACGACCGAGGCGTGGCCGAGATCGCCGGCGGTACGGTCACCACCGGCGCAGGGGGCACGCTGCCCGCCACGGGTTCGGGCCTCGACTGGCTCGTCGATGCGGCCGGAGTGCTGATCGCGCTCGGCCTCGGCTTCGCGCTCATCCGTCGACTGCCGCGTCGCCGGGCCCCGATGCCGTGAGGTGACGGCCCATCGCCCTCGGACGAGCCAGGGACCATGTGCGAGACTCGCACCCGTGGCAGCGGGATTCGAGACACCGATCGAGCACATCGCACCGGCGGGCGACGGCGGCGGTGACACCCTGGTGGGCCCCTGGCGGGCGCCGCGCCAGATGCTCGCCGACCAGGAGTACGACGGGCACACCAGCGTCCACGACGACGCAACGGCCGACAAGCTCGGCCTCCCCGGCGCACCGATCGAGGGCCCTACCCACTTCAGCCAGTTCGATCCGCTCGCCGTGGCGTTGTTCGGCCAGGCGTGGTTCGAGCGCGGCTGCATCAGCGCCCACTTCGAGACGATGGTGATCGAAGGCGAGCAGGTGCAGGCCACCGTCACCCGCGCCGGTGCGGCCAGCGCCCGAGGTCAGGCGACGAAGGCCACGGGCGAGCCTGTGCTGAGCGCCAGCCTCACCCTCGGCGACGAGCCGACCGAGCTCGACGAACGCCTCGCCCGGATGCAGGCAAAGGATCCGGGCGAGCTGTTCATCGTCGACCGGGTGCAGGTGGGCCACACCTCGCCGACGCTGCCCACGTCGATGGGCTTCGACGAGTGGAACGGCAACCTCTATCCGTTCTCGCTCGCCGACAAGGTGCGCGTCATCACCGAGCCGTCGCCCTGGTATGTGCCTGGCGAACCCTCACCCTGGGGCCGCGCCGTGGTGCCCACCGAGATGCTCAGCGTGCTCGCCCACAAGGTGGGCAACCACCTCCCTGTTCGCGGTCCGTCAGTGGGTCTGTTCATCGACCTCGAGGTGAAGCGTCACGCGCCGGTGTTCGTCGACGAGCCCTACACGCTCACCCACCAGGTGGTCGGCCTCGGCCAGAGCCGCCGGGTCGAGAGCTACTGGACCCGCACCACCATCGTCGACGCGTCTGGTGCCTCGGTGTGCATGGTGCTGCTGCACCAGGGTGTGTTCAAGGCCTCGTACGCCGACTACCCGGCCGACCGGCTGTAGCACCGACGGGTCGCCGGGTCGCCCTCCGAGTCGCTCCGCGCTCGGTGACGGTGCCTACAGTCGGCCCCACGTCTCGTCCGTCCACTGTCCCGGGGTTCACTCAGCGCCAACTGTGGTTGGTGCTCGGTTCGTTGATGATGGCGATGCTGTTGTCGTCGCTCGACACGTCGATCATCGTCACCGCGCTGCCCACGATCGCCGGGCAGTTCAACGCCTTCGAGAGCTTCGCCTGGGTGGGCACGGCCTACATGGTCACGTCGACGATCGCCACGCCGCTGCTCGGCAAGTTGAGCGACCTCTACGGGCGGCGACAGATCTTCCAGGTGACGATGGGCATGTTCCTGCTCGGTTCGATCCTGTGCGGTGCGGCACAGAGCATGAACCAGCTGATCGGTGCCCGCGCCGTGCAGGGCCTCGGTGGCGGTGGCATCCAGGCACTCGCATTCGCCATCATCGGCGACATCATGCCGCCGCGCGATCGCGGGCGGTACATCGGCTACTTCACCCTGGCCTTCGTGGGCTCGGCGCTGCTCGGCCCGGTGGTCGGCGGCTACATCATCGACAACTACACCTGGCCGTGGATCTTCCTCATCAACATCCCGTTCTGCATCGGGGTGATGGTGGTGTGCCACTTCTCGCTGCGGCTGCCGTTCCGTCGTCGCGACGCCAAGCTCGACTATGCGGGTGCCGCCCTGCTGGCGGCGGGGATCGCCTGTCTGATGATCGGATTGGAGGAGAGCAGCAACGGCTGGGGTGGGGCGCTGCCCATGGGGTTGTTCGCCGCAGCTCTCGTGCTGTTGGTGGTCTTCGTGCTGGTCGAGCGGCGAGCCGACGAGCCGATGATCCCGCTGCGGCTGTTCTTCAACAAGATCGCCCTCTGCTGCATCCTGCTCGGGCTGTTCGCCGGTGTGGTGAGCTACGGCGGCAACCAGTTCCTGCCGCTCTACTTCCAGGACTCGCTGTTCGTGTCGCCCACCGAATCGGGCTTGCGCATGTTGCCCATGATGATCGGCGTGACGGCTGCGACGTTCATCATCGGTCGTCTCATCGCCAAGACCGGGCGCTACAAGCCGTTCCCCATCATCGGCAGTGCGGTGTCGGTGATCGGTCTGCTCGCCGTGGCCCAGATCGACGGCGAGACCTCGTACCTGTGGCTGGTGGTACCGATGATCTTCATGGGGTTCGGTTCGGCATCGGTGTTCACCACCTCGTCGATCGCCGGGCAGAACGCCGTCGACTTCCACGACCTCGGTGTGATCACGGCGACGATGGTGTTCTTCCGGTCGCTCGGCGGTTCGTTCGGTCTGGCCGCGTTCGGCACGATCCTGAACTCGACGATCCGCACCGAGATCCCGGAGCGCATCGGTGTGGCACCCGACGAAGCGGCAGGGCTCATCCGTGCTCCGGCCGAGATCGCCGCGCTGCCCGACGCAGCACGCCAAGCGGTCATCGACAGCGTGGCGCTGGGCGTCAGCCGCATCTACTGGATCTGCGCGGCCTCGATGGTGTGCGCGCTGGTGGTGGCGTTGGTGCTGCCCGAGCGACCGCTGCGCACCCGCGCCGGGCTGTCGGACGCACTCGAGGGCTCGACGAACTGATCGAGGGGCCACCCGTCAGTGGTGCTCGAGTCGCGGATCGGCAGCGGTCCAGGCCACCTCGTGTCGCGACGGTCGCAGCAGGGTGGGCACCGTCGTGACAGCGACGACGATGGCCGACATCCACCAGTACGCCAGCGGGAACAGTGGCGCATACGGCCAGACCCGAGTGATGGTGGGGTCGTCGGCGCGGTCGAGCCGGATACCCCACAGGATCTGGCCGATCGACACGAGGATGGTCAACGCCCCCCAGCGGCCGATGAGCAGGCTGTTGCCCACCACGGGCACGCCGGCGGCGACGCAGACGACCCACAGTGCCGTGAGAGCGACGATCACATGGCACCACACGATCGACAGGACCGCTTCTGCTAACAGGGGCCACATGCGGAACTCGCGCAGCGCTGCGCGGCCGTTGGTGCGCAGCGCGTTCACGAGGCCGCGCGCCCAGCGCGTGCGCTGCTTGAACCAGCCGCGCATCGTGGTGGGCATGAACGTGCCCACCAGCGCCTGCGGTTCGTAGCCGACCCGCCAGCCACGGGTCTGCATCCGCCAGGTGAGCTCGATGTCCTCGGCGGGCTGGGTGGGGTCGAAGCCGCCCACGTCGATCAGGGCACTGCGTCGCAGCAGCGCGCACGCACCCGAGATCGTGGAGATGCGGCCCCACGCGGCGTGGCCGCGTCGCTGTGTCGACACGGTGGCCGAGAACTCGATCGCCTGCAGTTTCTGCAACAGCCGGGCGGTGTCGAGGACGCGTACGTTGGCGGCGACGGCACCCATATCGGGATGGTGGTGCAACTGCGTGGCCATCAACTCGACGATGTCTTCGGCCACCGAGGTGTCGGCGTCGAGGATGAGCACCAACTCGTTGTCGGTGCGCGCGATCGCGTCGTTCAGGGCGCGCGACTTGCCTTCGGCCCGGTCCTTCGCGATCACCGTGATCCGCCGGTGGGATTCGCCGCGCTGGTGCAACCGTGCTGCGATGTGCTCGACAACCGTCCGCGTGGCGTCGGTCGAGCCGTCGTCGACGACGATCACCTCCACATCGGGCCAGCGCAGGTGCAGCGCCGCGTCGAGGGTGTCGGCCAGGGTGTGCTCCTCGTTGCGGGCGGGGATGATGACGGTCACGCCTGGCCAGGTATCGCGTGCCGCCGCCAGGTCGTCGCGACTCGGTTCGAGTCGGCGGGTGACGATGCCTCGCCGGTCGAGATGGAACTGGCGCGACGAGTCGATGGCGAGCAGTGCCATCACCACCGGGAACGCCGCGGCGAAGATCTCGAGGACGCGGACCACCGGGCTGGCAGCGATCGACTCGAGCAGTCCGGCGATCACGTCTGAGGTCGGTTCCCGCGGGCGGGCCGGCCGCCCCGGTCGCGCCACGTCGCTCTCACCAGCGGCACGCCCAGCACGACACCGACGAACATCGCCGCCTTGATGGCCAGTGGCAGCACGATCTCGTCGACACTGGGTGGCCGCACCACCCAGAGCCAGACGAAGGCGCCGACCGAGACGAGCCAGGCGCCGATCGCCATGCCGCGCTGGGCCAGCGGATGCGGTGTGGGGTCGGAGACCGAGCCGGTGGACGGCACGAGCCGCGACCGCTCGACCAGTCGCACGGGTTCGCGCTTGTGCACGATGAGGCGACCCATCGGGCGGTCGACGATGAACTGGCAGTCCTTCTCGCCCTGGCACACCCGACACCCGAAGGCCCGCGGCAGCGAGCACACGATCTCGCGACTCAGCCCGTGCTCGCCCCCGTGACCCACCCACTCGACATGCGGGGGATCGGCGTCGCCTTCCATGCCGCGACGTTACCTTCGCCCTGCTCAGGTGCCGCTCGGATGTTGTACCTCCCACGGTGGCGTCCAGTCGCCGGGCACCCGCACGCCGAGCGTCTATCGGAGCGATGGACAGAACCGATTGGCGGTGTCTATCGACCTCGATAGAACGATAGGCGTCAGTTCGCACCCCCAGGAGGAACCCATGTCACTCGTCAACACCACCATCAAGCCCTTCGAGGCCACCGCCTACCGCAACGGCCACTTCATCCCCGTCACCGACGCCGACCTGCGCGGCCAGTGGTCGATCGTGTTCTTCTACCCGGCCGACTTCAC
>JBEIIG010000042.1:0-29676 GCA_040380855.1 Acidimicrobiaceae bacterium
ACCCTGACGGTGCGCTCGGTGTTCATCGTCGGCCCCGACAAGAAGGTGAAGCTCACCCTCACCTACCCGGCCAGCACCGGCCGCAACTTCGACGAGATCATCCGCGTCATCGACAGCCTGCAGCTCACCGCCCAGTACAAGGTGGCCACCCCGGCCAACTGGACCGACGGCAACGACGTCATCATCGGCGCCGCGGTCAGCGACGACGAGGCCAAGCAGCTGTTCCCGCAGGGCTGGAAGACCGTGAAGCCCTACCTGCGCGTGCTCGCCCAGCCGAACAAGTGACCTGAGGGCCACCCGGCCCGTACCCGAACTTGCGACGATTCGCGTCGAATGCGACGCAGATCGTCGCAAGTTCCGCGTCTGGCCCTCAGACGTCGCGGCCCACCAGGTTCGCCTCCACCCAGGTGCGTACGGGTGGGGCCAGGCGGTGCAGGTGGGCCGCCGGCTCGTCGCGGATCTCGGTGGCGCTGATGGGAACCGTGGCGCGCTCGGGGTCGACGATCACCGCGTCGGCCCCGAACCGGCGCGCCAGTTCGTCGACGTACGGGTCGGACGAGAACACAGCGTGCGGGCCGTCGTCGAGCGGCCAGCGCGACCGCAACAGATCCATCCAGCGCACCCACAGGTGGGGGTCGCTCATGTCGGTGGGCAGGTCGTGGGCCACCTGCACCACGCTCACGTGCGGGTGCAGCTCGGCCAGCCAGCCAGCACGCAGGTGTCCGGGCACCAGCTCGCCCTCGCGGGTGTTCACGAACACCACCAGCCGGTCGCACCGCTCGGCTGCCCAGTCGATCATGTAGCTGTGCCCGAGATGGGGCGGGTTGAAGCGGCCGATGATCAGCCCGGTGGGGTGGCGCACCGGGCCATCGTCGCGCGACCCCGCCGTCCGTGTGGCGATCGGCACACCCCGACGGCCAAGATGGCCGGGTGATCAACCACTACCGCGCTGCACGCCAGGAACTCACCGGCCCCGGGGGCCCCTTCGAGATCAAGGAGATCGAGGTTCGGGGCATCCCCGTGAAGACCTTCGCCTCGGCACCGCCCAGCATGCGGTTGCTGTGGGAGATGACCGCGTTCCACGGCGACAAGCCGTACGTGGTGTACGAGGACGAGCACTACACCTATGCCGAGATCAACGCCGACGTACGGTCGCTGGCCCATCTGCTGCGCGACACCTACGGCGTGGTCGAGGGCGACCGCGTGGCCATCGCGATGCGCAACTATCCCGAGTGGGTCACGGCCTACTGGGCAGCCGTGTCGATCGGCGCGGCCGTGGTGGGCATGAATGCCTGGTGGACCCCCGCCGAGATGGAGTACGGCCTCACCGACAGCCGCCCCAAGGTGCTCATCGCCGACGACGAGCGCCTCGAGCGCCTCGAGCAGGTGCTCGACAACGTACGCGCCGGTGGCCCGCTGCACATCATCGCCGTGCGCACCGACCGCGCCCTGCCGGCCGACGCCGTGCGCTGGGCCGACGTGGTGAACGGTGCCACCGCCCCGGCCACCCTGCCCGACGCCACCATCGACCCCGACGACGACGCCACCATCTTCTACACCTCGGGCACCACCGGCTTCCCGAAGGGCGCCCAGCTCACCCACCGTGGGTCGGTGCACAACATCCTCAACCTCGCGTTCATGACGGGCAGCATCGCCGCAGCCGAGGCCAAGGCCGTCGCCGCCGGCGACCTCGAACCCAACCCCAACCCGCCCACACCGCCCGCGCAGAACGTGTTCATGGCGCCGACGCCGCTGTTCCACGTGACGGCCTGCAACTGTCTGCTGCATCCGGCCACCCTCACCGGCAGCCGCATCGTGTTCATGTACAAGTGGGACCCGGGCCGTGCCCTCGAGCTGATCGAGCGCGAGCGCGTCACCAACTTCTCTGGTGTGCCCACGATGAGCCGCGAACTGCTGGCCCACCCCGACTGGGAGACCCGCGACACCTCGAGCCTGCTGGGCATGGGTGGCGGTGGCGCCGCGCTGCAGCCCGACCTGGTGCAGAAGATCGCCGGTGCCGTGAAGCAGGGCTCGCCCTCCACCGGCTACGGCCTCACCGAGACCCACGGCATCGTCACCGCCAACTCGTCGAAGTTCTACCTCGCCAAGCCGTCGTCGTGCGGCCCGGCGGTGCCCACCCTCGACGTGAAGCTGGTCGACGACGACGGCAACGAGGTGGCCCCCGGCCCCGACGCCATCGGGCAGCTGTGCGTGCGCGGCGCCGTGGTGATCAAGGGCTACCTCAACCGGCCCGAGGCCACAGCCGATGCCATCCGCGACGGCTGGTTCAACACCGGCGACATCGCCCGCATCGACGAAGACGGCTTCATCTACATCGTCGACCGCGCCAAGGACATGGTGCTGCGCGGCGGCGAGAACGTGTACTGCAGCGAGGTCGAGACGGCCATCTACCACCACGACGCCGTGGCCGAGGCCGCCGTGTTCGGCATCCCCGACGAGCGCCTCGGTGAAGAGGTGGCCGCCGCCATCGTGCTGCACCCCGGCGCATCGCTCACCGAGGACGAACTGCGGGCGTTCCTGGCCGAGCGCATCGCCAAGCACAAGATCCCGGCGAAGGTGTGGTTCCTCACCGAGCAGCTGCCGCGCAACGCCAACGGCAAGTTCTTGAAGCGCGAACTGCGCAAGCAACTCGCAGGCGTCTGACGCGCCCATGGCCTGGGCCCACAACGGCGACTGCCGACTCTGGTACGAGACGTTCGGCGACAGCGCCCATCCGACGCTGTTGATGGTGAACGGCCTCGGTAGTCAGAGCATCAACTACCGCGACGAGTGGTGCGCGATGTTTGCCGCCCGCGGGCTGTTCGTCATCCGCTTCGACAACCGCGACGTGGGCCTGTCGTCATCGTTCCGCGACGCACCCACCGGGCCGGCCGGTGAGGCGTACCGGCTGAGCGACATGGCCCTCGACGCCGTGGCCGTGCTCGACGCCGAGGGCATCGAGCAGGCGCACGTGATGGGCCTGTCGATGGGCGGGATGATCGTGCAGGCGCTCGCCATCGAGCACCCGCACCGCTTGCTGTCGGCCACGTCGGTGATGTCGCACACGGGCGAGGCCGACCACGGCCAGTCGGCACCCGAGGCGTTCGCTCTGCTCACCGCACCGCCCGCCACCGACCTCGAGTCGGCGGTGCAGCGCAGCATCGAGGGCCTGCGCTGCTGGGGCAGCCCCGAGTTCGCCGATGAAGCCCGGTGGCGCGCCGACGCAGAACGAGCGTTCCACCGGGCCTTCACCCCCGACGGCACCACCCGTCAGTTCCTGGCCATCCGCGCGTCGGGGTCGCGGGCCGATGCACTGCGCGAGGTGCGGGTGCCGATGCTGGTGATGCACGGCGACCGCGACACGCTCATCACCCCCAGCGGCGGCCGACGCACGGCCGAGCTGGTGCCGGGCGCCCGCTTCGTGCTGATCGAGGGCATGGGCCACGACTACCCGCCGCAGCTGTGGCAGCGCTGGGTCGACGAGGTGGCGGGTTTCATCACGTCGCTGCCGTCGGCATCCTGAGCGACGATGACCTTCGACGACCTCGCCGCCCTCGTCCGCAGCCGCCGCACCAGCATGCTGGTGCAGGCCGACCGACCCGTGCCCCACGATGTGGTCGAGCAGCTGTGCGACCTGGCGCAGTGGGCACCGAACCACAAGCGCACCTGGCCGTGGCGGTTCGCGCTGGTGGAGGGCGATGGACGCGCCCGCCTGGGCGAGGTGATCGCCGCAGCGATGGAGGTGCACGGCGACCCGCCCGAGAAGGTGGCCAAGGCACGCGGCAAGTACCTGCGCACCCCGGCCACGCTGGTGGTGGGCGCAGCACCGGGCGACTCGGTCGACCGCACGGCAGAGAACCGCGACGCGGTGGCCGCAGGCGTCCAGAACCTGTTGCTCGGCGGCACGGCGCTGGGCCTGGCCACCTACTGGGGCTCGTGCCCCAAGGGCGCCAACGAGGCGGTGGCCGACCTGTGCGGGTTCGCGCCCGGTACGCACGTGGCCGCGATCATCTACCTCGGTTGGGCCACCACCGCTCCCGACGCCCCCGAGCGCCCTCCGGTGACCCTCACCGTCATCACCTGACCGGGCGCCGACCGCCCCGGCGCACCGACGTCAGCTGCCGGGGGTGCGCAGTTCGGTGATGTCCATCTGCGCCGGCTCGCAGCCGAGCGTGATGAGCAGTTTCGACACACCGTGGAACAGTGCGAGCCCGATGGCCATCTCGACCAGGGCATCGGTGCCGAACTCGAACACCAATGCCTGCTGCAGCCCTTCAGGCGGCGGACCATCGGCAGCGAAGAACGCGTCGGCGAACGCCAAGGCCAACTTCATTCGCGAGGGCAGACTCGACTGGGCATGCCCGTCGTCGATCTGATCGACCTTTCCCTCGTCGAGGCCCTGCTGCTTCGCGACCGCGAAGCGCACATTGCGTCAATAGCCGCAGTCGGTGATGCGCGCGTTGCGCAGCCGCACGGTCTCTTTCGTGGGATGGTCGAGCACCCCGCGCGACCAGAACTCGCCGTACACCTCGCCGAAGCGGCGAGCGAGCGCCGGTTGGTGTGCCAGCAGCGACCCGAAGTCGGCAGGCCTGCCGGGGATGGCGCTGGGCAACCGCGGTGTGGTGGACATCAGCGTGCGTCCTCGGCCAGCCCGAACACCTTCGTGAACTTGGTGAACCCGTCGGCCAGCGCCAGGTGGAACAGCAGGCCGACCTGCTCGGACGAGGTGTAGTGCGTCGCCAACGCCGCCATCATTGCATCGTCGATACCGTGCGCATCGAGCAGGAACTGATCGGTGACATCGACGACGGCCTGCTCGGCCGGGGTGAGCGCGCCGAACGGCTCGATCGAACCGGTACCGGCGACGAGCTGGCCCACCCGTGCCGAGATGAGCGCCGCGGTGCGGCCCGGGGCGGTGGCTGCAGCATCGGCACGCAGTTCGTCGACCTGCTGGCCGAGCGGAGCGCGGAGTCGGAGGAGCTCGCCCAGCGAGGTACGTCCGGCGAGCCAGCTCACGCTGCAGACCCCATCGCTGCGAACGAGTCGAGGATCGACAACCAACCCGGCCCGAGGACGTGGCGATCACCCTCGCCCGAGCGGTGCGGCACGCCCACCACCGAGGCCGCAGCCTGCTGGAGCAGCGTGACGGCGACGACATCGCCGATGTCGATCACCTCGGCGAGCACCTCGTCGATGCGTGCGCCCGCATCGTCGCGTCGGCCGGAACCGGCGAGCACTGCCGATGCCGCCAAGGCAGCGAACGTGCGATCGAGATACGAGGCGCTGGGGACGTGAGCCACCTCTCCAGCCTCGCGCAGCGCGGCATCGTGTGCACCAGCGAGGGCATGGATGATCGCTGCCGAGGCGTGGGCGAATGCGTTGCGGCCAGGCGCGGGCGCGACCTGCTCGATCGCCAGCAGGGCCTCGTCGAGCAGACCGCACTGCGCAGCGCCGATCGCCAACAGCACCGCCGATTCGCCCTGCGCCGCCTGATTGGTGAGGTCGCGGGCCTGCACCTGCTGGGCGAGGCGGCGAGCCGTCTCGCCGTCGCCCCGGTGCATCGCCGAACCTGCCACCGCCAGCAGCGGCACCGGGCCAGCGCCCGGCACGCTCGCCAGCGACAGCAGTTCCTCCGACGAGCGTTGCACCGCCGCACGACGGCCGAGCGCTGTCTGCGCGCGCAACAGCGCGGCGAGCGCCTGCACCGCACCGAAGCTGTCGCCGAGCCGACGGAACCGCGCCCGGGCCTGCTCGGCCTCGCTGACCGCCTCGCCCAGGCGACCCTGCCAGAGGCGCAGGTTGGCGATCAGCGACTGCATCATCGACGCCGCCCAGTCGTCGCCGCGGTCGAGCGCTTCGCTGCGCACCAGTGTGGCCAGGTCTTCGGCGTCGCCCGTCTCACCGCGGAAGAACCGCACGAAGGCGAGCAGGCCGAATGCCCAGCCGACACCGTTGCGGTCGCCGAGCCGCTGCAGGGTGTCGGCAGCACGATGCAGGCGCTCGTCGGCGAGGTCGAGTTCGCCCGACAGGAACGTGAGCCAGGCGCGGTGCTGCTCGACGTACGCCAGACCGCGCTCGTCACCCAAACGGCGGTACACGGCGTCGGCTTCGCCGAGGAACCACTCGGCGTCGTTGGGTGAGCCGCCGAACAGCTCGATCACCCCGCGCTGGCGCAGGGCGTCGGCGAGCAGCGCATCGTTGCCGCCGGTGCGCAGCAGGTCGATGCCTGCACCGAGTTCGCGCCGTGCCGCGTCCTGGTCGCCGGCCAGGTGGTGCAGGGTGCCCAGCAGACGGCGCGCCTGCCCTTCGAGCGAGGCGGCACCGTCGGCCGCGGCGACGGCGAGCACCGCATCGATATCGGCACGCGCCCGCGCATAGTCGCGGCGATCGACCAGCGCCGCAGCCCGCTGCAGGCGGAGCTGGTCGCGCTGTGCCGACTCGGCCGGGTCGCGCGGGTTCAGCAGGTCGATGGCCCGACCGGTGTGGCGCACCACCATCTTGTGGCTCCCGGCGTCGCCGGCCCGCCTGCCCGCCGAGGCGAGGAACCCCAACGCCTGCACCCGGATGTCGGAGGGCACACCGGCCACGGGGCCGATCTCGGCCACCAGTTCCGCCGCGGTGGCCGTGTGGTGGGCGAGGTCGTCGAGCGAGCCGAAGCCCGAGCGGAGATAACTCGCTGCCACTCCGGCGTGTCGTCGGGCCCGAGCCTCCTTGGTGAGGGTCTGGTACACCGCCTCGCGCACCGAGTCGCTACGGAACCGCCACCGCTGACCCTCCACCTCGAGCAAACCCTTGGCGTCGAGCCGGATGAGCACGTCGCGGTCGAACGTCTGCGTCAGCGCATCGGCGAAGCGCTCGAGCGAGGCGATCGGCCCCGACAGGCCCAAGACGGCGGCGTTGTCGAGCACCTGGCGTTCGACGGTGGCCAGCTGGTCGAGCCGTGCGGCGATGAGCGCACGCAGGCCGTCGGGCAGATCGCTCGACGGGCCCTCGTCGGCCACCACAGCCGCCCACTCCTGCAGGAACAGCGGATTCCCACCGGCGCGGTCGAACAACGCGCGCAGCAGACGTTCATCGATGAGTTCGGTCGACATCCCGTCGAGCAACTCGCGCGACAACTCGTCGCTCGCCGCCCGCGACAAGGGCTCGAGCGACATCGACAGCACCGTCGAACGATCGCTGAGCGGTGGCCACTCGACCTCGGTTCCGGGTCGCATGGCCGTGATGAGCACGAACGGGAGCCGCCCCACCCCCGTGGCCAGGGCACCGAGCAGGTCGAGCACCACCTGATCGGCCCAGTGCAGGTCGTCGATCCACAGCACCATCGGCCCTCGGGCGGCGCGCAGCTCCACCACTCGGGTGATGGCTCGATGAACGCGGTCGCGACGCGCCGTCGGGTCGAGGCGGTCGAGCGAGGTGTCGTGGCCGACGAGATGGGCGAACACCTCGACGAGTCGATCGACTTCGGTGGGTTCGCCGGCATCACCCAGCAGGCGCTCGGAGCGCCTGGCCGCAGCGTCGCGAACCTCGTCGACCGGCAGGTCGGGGTCGAGGCCCATGTGCCCGGCCAGGGCCGTGGCGATGGGCGACCAGGCGTTGCTCTCGCCGTAGGGCGCGCACGCACCTTCCAGCACGAGTGCATCGGGCAGGCCGACACCGGCCAGCGTGGCGATCACCTCGGCCACCAGTCGGCTCTTGCCCACGCCACCTTCGCCGGTGATGCTGAGCACCAGGCCGCGTCCCTCGGCGGCCACCAAGCGCAGCGCAGCATGCACCAGACCCAGTTCCGCACCACGCCCCACCAGGCGCAGGTCGGAACGGCGCAGACGGAACCCCGGTGGGGCCAGCGTGTCGAGCGCCAACCAGGTGTGCACCGACTGCTCGCGCCCGCGCGGCTGCAGCACCGTCGGCTCGTCGTAGCGAACGATGTCGGCCGTGAGCGCGTAGGTGGCCTCGCCCACCAGCACGCCACCGGGCGGAGCGGCGGCCTGCAGCCGCGACGCCGTGTTCACCACATCACCCATCGCCGTGTAGTCGGCACCGGCCAGGGTGCCCATCAGCACCTCGCCGGTGTTGATGCCGATCCGCATCCGCAGCGGCGGATCGAGTTGCTGCTCGCCGCTGTAGACGGCGAGCGTCTCGTGCATCCGCAACGCCGCCCGCACGGCGCGCTCGGCGTCGTCCTCGTGGGCCACCGGGGCGCCGAACAGCGCGAGCACCCCGTCGCCCAGCATCTTGTCGACCCGACCACCGAAATCGGTGATCACCTCCGCCAACCGACTGAAGAGCCGGTCGATGAGGCGCTTCACGGTTTCGGGGTCGCGGTGTTCGGCGAGGCCGGTGAATCCGACGACATCGGCGAACAGCACGGTGACGATGCGGCGCTCTTCGGCCTGGGCCGCCGCAACAGCGTGCCCGCACGACGAGCAGAACCGCGCCCCTTCTGCGACGGGGGCGGCACAGGACGGGCAGAACATCAACCTCAGAGCGTACGGCCAATCCTCCTCAGGTCGGACCAACGCCGGCATCTCCCCCTGTACCGTCTGGCGTGATGAGCCCCGTTTCCTCACGGTGGACCGCCCGCGTTCGCCGCCACCCGTTCGCGACCGACGTGCTGATCGCCGTGGTCGTCGCGGTGACGTCGCTGGTGGGGCACTTCAGCCTCAGGGATCCATCGGTCACCGAGCCGTCGGTCTGGACGATCGCGTTGATCGTCGGCACATCGGCTGCGCTGCTCGCCCGACGCCGCTGGCCGGTCTCGACGCTGATCCTGGTGCAGGTCGGCGAGAGCCTCCAGGGCTGGTTCTACATCATCGGCACGACGACCACCGCGTTGCTCATCGGCGCGTACTCGGTGGGGCGCTACAGCACCCGGCGGCGATTGCTCGTCGCCGCCGTGGTGAGCCTGGTCGGCCTCATCGCCCTGCAGACCGTTGCGCTCGTCACCAACTACAGCGACGGACAGAGCTACCTCTACCTCTACCTGTACCTCCTGGTGCCGCACACAGCGGCGTTCGTGCTGGGCAACAGCGTGCGTCTGAACCACGAGCGCGCAGCCCAGCTGCAGGCCCGCGCCGAGCGCGCCGAGCGCGAACAGGAACTGCTCGCCCAGCAACAGCTGCAGTCCGAACGCACGCGCATCGCCCGCGAACTGCACGATGTGGTCGCTCACGGCGTGAGCACCATGGTGATCCACGCCACCGCCGCACGGCGACACATCCCCACCGACCCCGGGCGCGCTGCCGAGGCGATGGGGACAGTCGAGGAGGTGGGCCGTCGGGCGATGAACGAGATGCGGCAACTGCTCGGTGTGCTGCGCAGCGACGAAGGCACCGAGCGCGGTCCTCAGCCGCAACTCGACGACCTGCGGCAGTTGGTCGACACCATGCCCGAACTGCGGGTACAGCTCGCCGTGCCGCCGCTCACCGCAGTGCCCCAGGCGGTGTCGCTCAACGCCTACCGCGTGGTGCAAGAAGCGCTGGTGAACGCCTCGCGCCATGCGGGCCCCGGCACCCACGTCGTGGTGTCGCTCGCCGTCGACGACGACCAGTTGCAGGTGACGGTGGTCGACGACGGCCTCGGCACATCGGTCTCGAGCCTGCCGAGCAGCGGGTTCGGCATCGTGGGCATGCGCGAGCGGGTGAACGTGCATGGCGGCAGCCTCTCGGCGGGTCCGGGCACGCACGGTGGCTGGAAGGTGTTCGCCACCTTCCCCTTCGCCACCGCCACCGCCACCGCAGGCGTCGACAGCGTCGGGCAGCCCTCGTGATCCGGGTGATGCTCGTCGACGACCAGGCGCTCGTTCGCGCCGGGCTGCGGTTGATCCTCGAAACGGTCGAGGAAGTCACGATCGTGGGCGAGGCATCCGATGGTGTGGAGGCGGTCGAGGTGGCGACTCGCTGTCGGCCCGACGTGGTGTTGATGGACGTGCGCATGCCCCGACGCGACGGCATCGAAGCGACTGCGCTGATCGTCGGCCCCGATGGCCCGCGGGTGCTGATCCTCACCACCTTCGACCTCGACGACTACGTGTACGCCGCGCTGCGGGCCGGAGCGAGCGGCTTCCTGCTGAAAGACGCCGAGGCCGAACAACTCATCGAGGCCATTCGCGTGGTGAACCGTGGCGACATGCTGCTCGCTCCGTCGGTCACCCGGCTGCTCGTCGACGAGGTGCTGCGCGCCGGGGCGCAGACGAAGACGGTCATTCCGGGCATCGGTGAACTCACCGACCGCGAGACCGACGTGCTGGTCCTGGTGGCCAAGGGCCTGTCGAACGCCGAGATCGCCGAACGCCTCTACCTCGGCGAGGCCACGGTGAAGACCCACGTCGGGCGCATCCTGGCGAAGCTCGGGCTCCGCGACCGGGTGCAGGTGGTGGTGGCCGCCTACGAAGCCGGCCTGGTGACACCGGGAGATCCCACCGGAGGCTGACCGCTCTCCACCTGCCGACGGATGAAAAACGACGGCGGGGGCGGTTCACTGTGGGTCATGACTGCTGCGACCCCTCCCGCATCCCTCACCCCGCTCACCGGCACCGCTGCCGCGGGGGCCGTCGACGCCATGAAGGTGTACGGCCGCGGCGACAGCGAAGTGCGCGCCCTCGACGGTGTCACCGTCGCATTCGAGAAGGGTCGCTTCTCGGCCATCATGGGGCCGTCGGGTTCGGGCAAGAGCACGCTCATGCACTGTCTCGCCGGCCTCGATTCGCTCACCAGCGGCGCGGTCTACATCGGCGACACCTACCTGGCGTCGCTCAGCGACAAGCAACTCACCGAGCTGCGCCGCACCCAGGTGGGCTTCATCTTCCAGGCCTACAACCTGGTGCCCACCCTCACCGCGCTCGAGAACATCACCCTGCCGCTGCTGCTCGGCGGCACGAAGGGCGACCAGCAGTGGATCGACCGCGTGATCGACACCGTCGGCCTGCGCGACCGCCTCGGCCACCGCCCGAGCGAGTTGTCGGGCGGCCAGCAGCAGCGCGTCGCCGTGGCGCGTGCCCTCGCCAGCCAGCCGACCATCATCTTCGCCGACGAGCCCACCGGCAACCTCGACAGCCGCACGGGTGCCGAGATCCTCACGTTCATGCAGCTCGCCGTGCGCGAACTCGGCCAGACCATCGTGATGGTCACCCACGACCCGGTGGCCGCCAGCTATGCCGATCGCGTCATCTTCCTCGCCGACGGACGCATCGTCGACGAGATGGCCGAGCCCACAGCCGAGCGCGTGCTCGACCGGATGAAGCGCTTCGGGGACTGACCGATGTTCCGTATCGCCCTGAAGAGCACACTGGCCCGCAAGGGTCGGCTCTTCCTCACCGCAGTCGCCGTCATCGCCGGCTGCGCGTTCTTGAGCGGTGTGTTCGTGTTCAGCGACACCATCAAGGCCAGCTTCAACACCCTGTTCGCCAACGCCTATGCGGGCACCGATGCCTTCGTGCGCTCGAGCAACGTCATCGAGGGCGACTTCGGCGACGAGAGCCGCGACCGCCTGCCGTCGAACATCGTCGACGATGTGGCCGGCCTGCCCGGTGTGAGCGCCGCCTACGGCGATGTGCAGGGCTTCGCGCGCATCGCCACCAGCGACGGCACCGTGCTCGGCCAGGTGGGCCCGCCCAAGTACGGCGGCGCATTCATCGACGCCGAGCAGTCGCCGTGGCAGTTGGCCGAGGGCACAGCACCCGCATCGGACGGTGAGGTGGTCATCGACCGCCGCTCCGCCAAGGAGGGCGACGTGTCGGTGGGCGACACCGTGTCGATCACCGGCGCCGGTGGCGTACGCGACTTCACGGTCAGCGGTATCGCCACCTTCGCCGGGAACGACACCGCCGGTGGTTCCACCTGGGCACTGTTCGACCTCGCCACAGCCAGCCAGTTCGTCGTGGGCCAGCCCGACCGCATCGACTCGGTGATCGTCGTGGGCGACGGCTCGCTCGACGACGAAGCCCTGGCGACGTCGATCCAGCAGGCACTGGCCGGCAGCGAGGTCGAGGTGCTCACGGGCGCCGAGATCACCGCCGAGAACCAGGACGCGATCGAGCAGGGCCTCAGCTTCTTCACGACGTTCCTCACGATCTTCGCAGCGCTGTCGCTGTTCGTCGGCAGCTTCATCATCTACAACGTGTTCAGCATCAGCGCTGCGCAGCGCCAGCGCGAGAACGCGCTGCTGCGGGCCATCGGGGCCAGCCGCGGGCAGGTGACGCGGGTGTTGTTCACCGAGGCCCTCGTCGTCGGAGTGCTGGGTGGTGTCGTCGGTTTCGGTGCCGGCGTGCTGCTGGCCACCGGCATCATGAAGTTGCTCAGCTCCATCGGCCTCGGACCCAGCGGCACCGAACTCACCATCAGCCCGTCGGCGTTCGTCATCACCCTCGTGGTGGGTGTGGCGGTCACGCTGGTGTGTGCAGTCGTGCCCGCCATCCGCTCGGGTCGGGTGCCGCCGCTCGCGGCGCTACGCGATGTGTCGGTCGACAAGTCGGCCGTCTCGCGGAGCCGACTCGTCACGGGCATCGTGTTCCTGGCCATCGCCGTGGCCGGTGTGGCACTGGGGCTCACCTCCGACCCGGTGTGGCTGGCTGCCGGTGTGGTGGGCCTGTTCGTGTCGCTCGTGGTGCTCGGTCCGCTCGTGGCAGCACCGGTGGCCCGTGCGCTCACCCCGGCACTGCGCGGACTGCGTGGCGTCACCGGCGAGATCGCGGCCCGCAATGCCGCCGCCAGCCCGAAGCGCACGGCGCTCACCGCAGGTGCGCTCGGTATCGGGCTCGCGCTGCTGGTGGGCGTGTCCACGCTCGGCTCGTCGATCAAGACCTCGATCCGCGACACCATCGCCGAGCAGTTCACGGGCGACTTCGCGATCTCCACCAGCGACGCCGAGGGCAGCGGTTTCGGCGGCCTGCCGGGATCGGTGGCCGACGAGCTCGTCGCGGTACCGCAGGTCGATGCCGCCGTGGGCGTGGGGATCAACCTGTTGAACGTCATCGAGGACGGTGCCCCGTCGGTGAAGCGGGTGCTCACCCTCGACCCCACTCAGGCGGGCAAACTGCTCGACCTGCCGTTCACGGCAGGCGGCTGGGCCGATCTCGACGAGAACGGCATCCTGGTCGCGGCCGACAAGGCAGCCCGCGACGGCCTGCAGGTGGGCAGCACGCTCGATGTGTCGTTCCAGGACCAGTCCGCCCGAACCCTCACGGTGGCGGGCCTGTTCGACAGCGACACCTTCGGCAACCTCATCGTCAGCCGCTCGCTGTACCAGGGGCAGGATCTGCCGCTGTTCGATGCGCAGATCCTCGTGCGCACCGCCGACGGCATCAGTGAGGCCGACGCCGAAGCCGCCATTCGCACCGTCACCGACAACTACCCCACCAGCAAGGTGCAGACGCGTGACCAGTTCATCGACGACCAGACCAAGCAGGTCGACGGGTTCCTCAATTTCATCTACGCGCTGTTGTTGATGTCGGTGTTCATCGCCGTGCTCGGCATCGTCATCACCCTGCTCCTCGCCGTCTACGAACGCCGACGCGAGTTGGGCCTGGTGCGCGCCATCGGCATGACCCGCCCGCAGGTGCGCAGCAGTATCCGCTGGGAAGCCTTCGTCACAGCAGTGCTCGGTGTGGTGATGGGTGTCGGCCTCGGCGTGTCGCTGGGCTGGATCGTGGTGAGGGCGCTCGCCGACCAGGGGCTCGACTCGTTCAGCGTGTCGGGGCTGTCGATCACCGTGTTCGCCGTCTTGGCCATCGTGTTCGCCACAATTGCGGCCTGGTGGCCGGCCACCCGCGCCGCCAAGAGCGACATCCTCCAGGCCATCGCCACGACCTGAGTCCCCGACACCCGAGTCGCCGATACCCTGGCCCGATGTTCCGGCTCGCCTGGCGAAGCGTCACTGCCCGTTTCGGACGCATCCTGCTGACGGCGCTCGCCATCATCGCCAGCACCGCCTTCTTGTCGGGCACGTTCATCTTCAAAGACACCGTCGGCCGTACGTTCGACGCCCTGTTCGCACAGGTGTACGACGATGTCGACGCCTATGTGCAGAGCGGCGACACGGTCGAGACCGCCTTCGGGTTCGAGGTACGCGGCAAGGTGGCCGCCGACACCGTCGACCTCGTCGCGGCCGTGCCCGGCGTGGCCGATGCGCAGGCGTTCGTGCAGGGCGACGCCGTCGTGATCGACCGCGACGGCACACCGGTGTCGCCGCGAACCGCGCCCACGTTCGGCAGCACCATCAACAGCGGCGCTCTGTCGGTGTGGCGGATCGCCGAGGGACGCGCCCCTGCCGGGCCGGGCGATGTGGCCCTCGACCGGGCGACAGCCGAGATGGCTCGGTACACGGTGGGCGATCAGGTGAAGGTGAACGCCGAGGGTGGTTCGCGCACGTTCACCCTGGTGGGCATCACCGTCTACGACGACATCGCCACCCCGGGCAACGCCACCTGGGCGCTTTTCGACGGCGCCACCGCCTCCGACTTCATCGCCAAGCCCGGTTTCGTCGACGCGGTGCTGGTGCTGGGCGACGGCAGCGTGAGCGACGACGAACTGGCGGCGCGGGTGCAGCAGGCGCTCACCAGCGCCCGACCCGACGACTCGTTCGACACCCTCACCGGTGCCGGCATCACCGCCCAGACCCAGACCGATATCGAGAAGGGTCTGCAGTTCTTCACCCTGTTCCTGTCGATCTTCTCGATGATCGCCCTCGGGGTGGGCAGTTTCGTGATCTACAACGTGTTCTCGATCACGGCCGCCCAGCGACGGCGCGAGCACGCCCTGTTGCGGGCTGTTGGCGCCAGCCGCCGCCAGGTCACGCGCCTCATGCTGGGCGAGGCGCTGGCCGTCGGCATCGTCGGTTCACTGCTCGGCCTCGTGGGTGGCATCGGTCTGGCGATCGGGATCCGCGAACTGCTCGGCGCGCTCGGCTTCGGCATCCCGGCACGCGGTCTGGCGGTCGAGCAGTCGACCGTCGTCATCACCCTCACCGCCGGCCTGGTCACCACGTTCGTCGCCGCGTTGGTGCCTGCGCTGGCCGCGGGCCGCATCTCGCCGGTCGCCGCCATGGCCGACACCGCGTTCGAACGTCGTCGGCCGATGGGTCGCCGGATCGTGCTCGCGCTCACCAGCATCGTCCTCGGTGTCGTCGCCATCGTGGCCGTGGTGGCGGGCGCTGATGCGTTGCTGCTCGGCGCTGCCGTACTGCTGATCGTCGTCGGCGTGCTGCTGTTGGGCCCGGTGATGTCGACACCCGTGGCGCGTGTGCTGGGCAGCCCGATCGAGCGACTGCGCGGCGTCACCGGCACGATGGCCCGCGGCAACGTGCAACGCAACCCGTCGCGCGCAGCGCGTACCGCGGCACCGGTACTCATCGGTGTCGCCCTGGTCACCGGTGCATCGGTGTTCGCCACGTCGATCAAGGCGCAGTTGCGCGACACCATCGGCGACCAGTTCATCGGCGACTACGTGATCAACTCGTCGAACGGTGGCTCGCTGAGCTTCAGCCAGCAGTTCGTCGACCAGATCGACGCCCTGCCCGAGGTGGCCGCGGCGACGGGCCTCGGCTTCACCGTGCTGCAGCAGGTCGACAGCAACGCTGCCGCCTTCGCCACCACCGTCAACCCGGTCACCGCGCAGGGCCTGCTCGACTACGACTTCATCGAGGGTGGCTTCGACCGACTCTCCGTCGACGGTCTGCTGATCAGCAGCGGCGAGGCACAACGCGACGGACTGGCGATGGGCTCGACCGTCGACGTGCGCGTGGGCGAGCAACGCAAGACGCTCACTGTGCAGGGCATCTACCGCTCGAGCGAACTCGCGCAGGCGCGCGTGGTGCACCGCGATCTGCTCGAGGGCACGGCGGTCAGCAATTCGGCGGGCTTCGTGTTCCTCACCCGCACTCCTGGTGTGAGCGACCAGCAACTGCGCCTCGCCGTCGACGCGGCCATCGCCGACTACGGCATCGGCGAGGTGCAGGACCGCGAGCAGTTCATCGATGGGCGCGGCGACATCATCGACCAGACGCTGTCGTTCATCTACGGCTTGCTCGCCCTGTCGGTGATCATCGCCGCGTTCGGCATCGTGCTGACGATGCTGCTCGCCGTCTACGAACGGCGCCGCGAGATCGGCCTGCTGCGGGCAGTGGGCATGACCCGCAGCCAGGTGCGCGCCACGGTGCGCTGGGAGAGTGTGCTCACCTCGCTGTACGGCGCCGTGGTGGGTGTGCTCGTCGGCCTCGTGCTGGGCTACGTCGTCATCGTCGCCCTACGCGATCAGGGCCTCGAACGCTACGTGGTGCCCGTCGCAGCGATCGTCGTCATCGTCGTCGCCGCCTTCGTGGTGGGTGTGCTCGCAGCCGTGCTGCCCGCCCGACGGGCCACCCGGCTCGACATCCTCGCGTCGATTGCCGCCGACGGCTGAACGGCTGCGCCACTGCGGCCCGACGACAAGACGGTGCACGGGCTGAGCGCGATCGCGCGGCCCGCGGCAGAATGACCAGGTGGACCCACGTCATCTGCCCGCTGCGGCGCTCGAGTTCCTCGCCGAGCGGCATCTCGCCAGCCTCACCACACTGCGTGCCGACGGCAGCCCCCACGTGGTGCCGGTCGGTTTCAGCTTCGACCCGGCAGCGGCACTGGTGCGGGTGATCACCTTCGCCCCGTCGGTGAAGGCCCGCAACGCAGCGCGCGGTTGCCGGGCTGCGGTGAGCCAGGTCGACGGCGGGCGGTGGATCACCCTCGAGGGAGCGTGTCGACTGGCAACCGAACCCGATGCCGTTGCGGCAGCGGTACGCGGCTATGCGGCGCGCTATCGCCAACCCAAAGAGCGTGTCGACCGCGTGGCGATCGAGATCGCCGTCGATCGGGTGCTGTGCGGGGCGATGCTGCGGGGCGACGCATGAAGCCCTCGCCCCCGTTGCGCACCAAGCTCGAGATCGGAGGCGACACGGTGTTCACGGTGCTGCACGCCCCGGCCGGTTTCGCCGCCACACTCGGCGACATCGGCGACGCAGTGTGGCAGCGCAGCCTGTTCGCCCCGCTCGACGTCGTCGTCACGTTCCACGACCGTGCGGCGGCGCTGGCCGACGAGTGGCCGCGGCTGGCCGAGGCGGCGCTTCCCGACGGCGTGGTGTGGGTCGCCTTCCCGGCATCGCCCACCTCGGGCCGCCTCGACGCGACCGCGGTGCGCGCTGCCGCGCCCGCCGGCTGGTCGAACGACAAGGCATGCTCGGTCGATGCGCAGTGGAGCGCGCTGCGCTTCCGCTACCAACCACCCCGCCTGAAGCCCAAAGACGCAGCACGCTCGCGCCGCGGCTGAGGCGTACGGGTCAGCCCGCGATCGGGCGCCTCCACGGCAACTCCGACAGGTACTTGGCCGCCGCAGGGTGCGGGTCCATCTCCTTGGAGTCGTCGGGATCGGGTGCCACCGTGGGCCGCGGGGCCCGGTGCACCTGGCACCCCGGGCACCAGTACAGCAACCGGGCGTGTTCGCCGCTGCGCACCACCTGCACCGTGTCGCCGCAGCGCGAGCACGGCTGGCCGTTGCGCCCGTAGGCGGCCAGGCCACCGCGCACCGACGGCGCCGTGACCCGCGAACCGTGGTGCAGGTTGGCCCGCAGCAGACGGGCCGCAGCATTGATCACCTGGACGCAGTCGTCGGCGTCGAGCGACGAGATGGGCGCGAACGGGTACATCTCGCAGGCCCAGAGCACTTCGGAGCGGTAGACGTTGCCCACCCCGCACGCCACGTGCTGATCGAGCAGTACCTCGCCGATCATCGCATCCTGATCGTGGTAGTGGTAGAGCCGATTGATCGCCTCGTCGAGGTCGGCGGTGCTGCGGCACAGATCGGGTCCGAGCGGGCCGAGGCCGGGGTGCCGGGCACGGTCGAACTCGCGGTACACCTCCACCAGTGGTGCGTTGAAGCACACGGCCACCCAGTCGCTCACGGCCACCTCGGCGCGCATCTGGTGCACCGACCGACGCCACCGCTCGCCCGTGCGATAGAGGTGCCACGAGCCGGTCATCTTCATGTGGGTGTGCAGGATCAGGCCGTCGTCCCAGCCGATCTCGAGGTGTTTGCCATGGCTCTCGACCCATTCGACGATGCGCCCCACAGCCGGGCGTGGGCCGACGAGACGCGGTGCTTCGAAGCGGACCATCGGCTTGCCGACGAGCGCGATGCGCAACGCCGCAGCACTTCGGTGGATCGTGTCGCCTTCGGGCACGGTCCCCAGATTATTCCACTGCGGACCACCGTGCGCGCGATACCCGCCACAGGTGGCTCGCGGTAGCGTGAGCGGCGATGACGAGCGACGAACCAGCCGATTCTCCCGGCACCGAGGCCGACGACGAGGCCGGATCCATCGCTGAATCCGGCTCCGAGCTCACCGACGACGCAGTACCGTTCGAACTCGAACCCGACGATCCAGTTGCAGCGGCGCGACGCCGTCACGGGGCCGCTGGCGCCATAGTCGCAGCCGGCATGTTGGGCCTCGAACAGGTCTTGGGTCGAAAGCCCAAACAAGAGGCGCCCGTGGTGGTTGCTGCGCCTACCGACCCGATCGACGTCGACCGCGACGGCATCGCCGTGGTGGTCGACGACGAGATGTCGATCGTGGCCCCTGCCCTGCCGCGTACCGCACCACTCGCATCGCGCAACAAACGCAACAAAGGCTCGGCGCGGCGCCGCTGAACTAACCTCAGCAACCATCCGCCCCCCGAGCGCATGGGACCGACGTGAGCGATCAACTCGACACCAAGACCGGATGGCTCGACAACGACCTGTTGTCGAACATCCGCGCCAACATCCCACTCGTGTACGTCGACGCAATTCCTGTGCGTGTCGACGATGTCGGACGCGTGACGCGTGTGGGCCTGCTGCTGCGCCAGGCCGCCGATGGCACGCTGTCGCGCATGGTGGTGAGCGGCCGGGTGATGTTCGGCGAACGTCTGCGTGATGCATTGCTGCGTCATCTCGAAAAAGATCTCGGCCCTGTCGCGCTGCCGCAGATCCCGCCCAACCCGGCGCCGTTCACGGTGGTCGAGTACTTCCCCGACCCCGATGTGAGCGGCTTCCACGACCCACGCCACCATGCCGTGAGCCTCGCCTACGTCGTGCCGGTAGCGGGCGACTGCCAGCCCACCCAGGAGGCGCTCGACCTGGTGTGGTTCACCCCGGCCGAGGCCGTCAGCGAGCGGGTTCGCCGCGAGATGACCGGCGGTCACGATCGCCTGTTGCGCCTGGCGCTCGCCCACGTCGGCGCCCTGCCCTGAGCCGACTCGATCCGCAACCGGGCATGGCCGACGTCACGCCCACGAGGTCGGCTCGGTGCCGGTCCGCACGGGGCGCTGCTCGGTAACATCACTGGCCGTGCGCGCCGATCGATTGCCCATCGTCATCGCCGCCGTGGCGGCCACCGCGCTGTGCGGCGCCATTGCGCTCACCAGCGGCGACGACAGCAGCGCGGCCAACACCACCAGCGCCGCTGTCACCGCACCGGCGGGCGTGCCCACCACCGTCGAAGGCGCGATGGCTGTCGGCACCAACGTCAGCGGCTACACACCGGTCGGCGCCACCGTCGCCCCCGACTCCACCGACGTACCCGACCTCGATGGCGCCGAACTCACCGTGAACGACAGTTGCCTGATGACCGAGTCGTCGGTGCGGCTGGGTTCGTCGGGCCCGTCGGTGAGTTGCCTCCAACAGGCGCTGATCGACGCCGGCTACTACTCGGGCGCAGTCACCGGTTCGTTCGACCAGGCCACCTTCGCGGCGGCCGAGGCGATGCAGGAAGACAGGGCCCTGTTCGTCGACGGCATCGTCGGGCGCGAGTCGGCCATCTCGCTCGGCATCTGGCCCGACGAGGAGTCGTTCGTCGTGCGCACTCCCAAACCGCCGGCCGACGCGGTCGACCTGATGGGCTATCCGCTCTCCAGCGTCGCCTCAGCGGGCGCCGACGCACCGCCGCTGCCACCGAACTCGGGGTCGGGTCGCCGTCTCGTCTACTACCGCGGCGGCCAGCGGGTGTGGGCGGTCGACGACAACGAGCAGATCATCCGCTCGTGGCTCGTCTCGGGCAGCAAGTACTCGAACGAGCTGCCCGGCACCCACGAGGTGTACAGCCGCTCGGAGATGTCGACCGCGTGGAACGGCAAGGCGTATCTGCCGAAGATGGTGCGATGGTTGAAGACCGACATCGGCGCGATCGGCTTCCACGCCATCCCGCTCCACCGCTCCGACAACACGCCGTACCAGACCGAGGACGAACTCGGCCAGCGGCTGTCGGGCGGCTGCCAGCGGCAGGCCAACCGCGACGCGGCATTCCTGTGGGACTTCGCCCAGGTGGGCACCAAAGTGGTCGTCATCTGAGCCAGCACGTCGGCCGGGCAGCAGCCTGACTCAGTGCATCAGATCGTCGACGCCGGGCACGACGACGCACTGCACGCGGTGACGGGCCACGTGAGGGGGTTCAGTTTCGACAGGCTGCCGGTGGCCGGCAGCGGCTGCAGACGCACGGTGCTGCGCACCTTCGCCGCCACCGTGGTCGTCGTCCCGGCAGCACTGGTCGTGGTGGGCGCGCCAGTCGTGGTGGTGGCGGCCTTCACGGTGGTCGTGGTGGCGGCCGGCAGGGTGGTTGCGCCCCCAGCAATCGTGGTGGTGGGGGCCACGATCACACCGTCGGCATAGGTGTAGGCCTTGGCGTACACCAGCGCGTAGCTCTGCGAGGTGGTGAACCGCACCGTGATGTCGACCACACCCGCGGTGAGTACCTGCGGCGAGGTGAGGGTGAGGGTGCTGCCCGACCCCGACACCACGGCCGGCGCCACCGCCGACGGACCGAACCACACGTACACCGGCACCGAGGTGGGGAACGCACCCGAGATGGTGATCGCCGTACCGCCCGCGGTCGGCCCGGTACGGGGTGTCATCGAATCGACTCGGTAGGGCCCCGCGACCACGGTCGACGGGGTGGGGGTGGTGGTGACCGCTCCACCGACAGAGGTGGTCGTCGTCGCACCAGCCGCGGCCGTCGTCGACGGTGCCCCAACCGTGGTCGTCGCACCAGCCACCGTCGTGGTCGTCGCCTTCACCGTCGTCGTGGTCGCCGCCACCGTCGTCGACACCCCTGCACTCGTCGTCGTCGCACCAGCCGCGGCCGTCGTCGACGGTGCCGCAACCGTGGTCGTCGCACCAGCCACCGTCGTGGTCGTCGCCTTCACTGTCGTCGTGGTCGCCGCCACCGTCGTCGGCACCCCTGCACTCGTCGTCGTCGCACCAGCCGCGGCCGTCGTCGACGGTGCCGCTACGAGGGTGGTGGCGCCTGCGATCGTGGTGGTGGCTCCCGCGACGGTGCTGACCGGCGAGCCGACAGTGGTGGTCGTCGGCGCCGCGGCCGGCGTGTTCGACACCTGCAGGAAGCCGACGAACGAACCTCCGACGGCAGCCCCCGAGGCGTCGACAAGATCGGTCACGAGCGCGTACGAGCCGATGGGGATGGCAGCGGCCAGCGTGAACCGCCACACGCCCGTCGACTGCAGCGTGTCGGCGGCGAGCGGCACCGATGGCAGGCTGCCGTCGGTGGCCGATACGCGGTTGGTCACGCCCGCAGCGGTACCTACCCCGACGGCGAGCCCATCGACTGCGTAGACGGCGCCGCCGTCGAGCGTGGCCAGACTCACCTTGGCCCCCACCACCGACGCCGGCAGCGTCGGTGCCGTCACACGGACGCCGATCGTGCCGAGCACACCCGCCTGCAGCATGTCGGCACCCTCGTACACGACCTGGGAGCTGCCCGGCGAGGCAACCGGAGGCGTGGCTCCCACCGCTGCCGCGACGTCGAGCATCGGAGCACCCCACGAAAGCGGCCGCGCAGTGGCCAGCAGTTGGGTTCTGATCGCTGCAGGGGTGAGGGTCGGGTCGAGCGACAACATCGCCGCAACCGCACCGGCGACCATGGGTGCAGCCATCGAGGTTCCCGACTTGTAGCCATGTCCCCCCGACCCGATCGTCGACAGGATCACGCTGCCAGGGGCGTAGAG
Organism: Acidimicrobiaceae bacterium; assembly: GCA_040380855.1. Taxonomy (GTDB): domain Bacteria; phylum Actinomycetota; class Acidimicrobiia; order Acidimicrobiales; family Ilumatobacteraceae; genus VFMC01. The sequence continues at coordinate 22,016 of JBEIIG010000042.1, forward strand.
GTTCACCGGTGTGCCGAAGTTGCTGAACGACGACCGCACATCGGTGTTGGTCGTCGAGCCCACTGTCACGACGCCCGGATAGTCGAGCGAGAACGCAGCGGGGAACACCAGCGCCGAACTGGTGTCGACACCCGAGTTCCCCGCAGCGGCCACCACGGCGACCCCCTGCGATACGGCGTACTGCACCGCCGTCTCGAGCGCCGACACCGACGCGCGCGCCGTGCCGGGCAACGTGCCGAAACTCATGTTCAGCACATCCGCACCCTCAGCCACGGCGTAGTCGATCGCACCGATGATCGACGACATCGGCAGGGCACCCGTCGATGCGATGCTCGCCTTCAGTGCCATCACCGTTGCGTCGGGTGCCACGCCGACCACGCCCACTGCGTTGCGGCCGGCTGCGACGATGCCTGCGACGTGCGTGCCGTGATCGAAGCCGCTCGACCCGGCATCGAAGCTCGGATCGGCGTCGTTCATCCCGAAGTCCCAACCCGCGCAGTCGTCGATGTACCCGTTCGAGTCGTCGTCGGCACCGTTCCCGCACAGATCGGCCGAGTTGCTCCACAGGCGCCCCGCCAGGTCGGGATGGTCGAGTTGCACCCCGCTGTCGATCACGGCGACGACCGACCCGGCACCCGTGGCGGTGGTCCAGGCCGGCACCACGTGAGCATCTGCTCCGGCCGTGCCTGCGAGTCCTGCGCTCTGCTCGGGTGCGCCGGTGTTGGCGATCGCCCACTGCTGGTTCTGCAACGGGTCGTCCTGGGTCGACAGCAGCAGGTCGTCGATGAGCCCCTCGATACCCGGTACCGCCAGGAGATCGGTCCGTTCACCGGCCGTGGCAACGGCATAGGTGCCGGGCGCCACGACGGCGACCTGCTGTACCCCCTCGACTGCACGGATCGAGGCCGCCAGTGCACGGTCGCGGTCGGCGATGTCAGCGCGGTCGCCGCCACGAAGCGCCTCCGGATCGACGATCACCGAGCCATCGGCCATGAGCACGACATGATCGAACGGGTCGCCCCACTGTGCGGCCTGCGCCGTGGTGCTCGACGTGGGCGACGACACGGGCGAGGCGGCAGCGAGTGTGCCGGCAACCGCGGCCACGACGACCGCAGCCGCGCCGACGAGTCCGAGCCGGTGCTCGGTGATCGAACGCAGTGATCGGGTGGGGTTCTCGCGGTCCATGTGTCGAGGCGCGACGCCCGGGCACCGGGTCGCCACCGCGATGACGGTCCTGGTAGCAGGTGTTTCGGCCACCAGGGCTGCACTGCGGCGGTGGCGTTGCCCGGGTCGGTGCGGTCAGAGTGCCGTGGCCGAGCACGAGGCCGTCGAGCACCCACTCGTCGGCCAGCTCGCCGTTGCAAGCCGTGCCAACGACCCGCTGGCCGGAGGCTGGCGCAGCGCCAGCGATCCGCGCGAGATCGGCGGGCTCGTGGTCGTCGGGCTGCCGGTCACCGGCGTGGTCGTCACCGGCGTGGTCGTCACCGGCGTGGTCGTCACCGGACTCGTGGTCGTCGGCGTCGTCGGGCTCGTCGTCACCGGACTCGTGGTCGTCGGCGTCGGGCTCGTCGGGCTCGTCGTCACCGGCGAGGTGGTGACCGGCACTGCAGGCACGGTCGTCGGGGCCACCGGAACCGTCGTCGGTGGCACGACCGTCGTCGCCGGTGTCGTGGTGACCGGAGGTGTGGTGGTCGTCGTCGTCACCGGGGTGGTCGGCGAGCTGGGTGCGCCGAAGGTGAACGCATCGACGAGAACGAGGTCGTAGCTGCGCGAGGTGGTGAACTTCACCGCCACGTCGACGATCCCGGTGCTCGAGACGCGCGGCGAGTCGAGCCGCAACGTCGTTCCGTCGTTGCTGGCGAGCACGACGGAACGAGTGCCGAACCACACGTACACCGGCACCGAGGTGGGGAACCGCCCGCTGATCGTCAGCGGCACGCCACCATCGATCGACGCGAACCGGGGCGACATCGAGTCGACCCGCCAGGCGCCATCGGTGTCGGGTGCCGGTGCCGGTGTCGTCGTTGCGGGCGCCGTCGTCGCCGGGGCGGTCGTGACCGGCACCGTCGTTGCTGGGAGGGTGGGGGCAGGCGCGGTCGTCGTGGGCGAGGGGCTCGGCACCGCTGTCGTGCCCGGCGACGGGATGGTCGACGAAGGAGAAGGAGCAACCGACGTGGTGGGGCTCGTCGGCGCCGTGGTCGGCGTGGGGAGCAGCGAGCTGACGGGTGTCGTCGTCGAAACCGCCGGAGCACTGGTGGTGGGCGCTGCCGTCACCGGCGAGGTGGGCGCCGTCGTCGCCGGCGCCGTGGTGGGCGACGGGCTGGGGCTCACCGATGTCGTCGACCCGGGTGCCAGCGATGTGGAGGGTGCCGGGGCGATGGGGGCCGTCGTCGTGGTCGGCGAGGTGATGGGCGAGGTGGGTACGGTCGTGGTGGTGATACCGGGGCCCGGCGCGACGATGGGCGGTGGTGCCACCTTCAGATAGCCGACGTACGAACCCCCGATCGCCGTGCCCGACGCGTCGATCAACTCGGTCACCACGCCGTACATGCCCTCGGGGAGCACGGTGTCGAGATCGAACCGCCATTCGCCCGGAGCGACCTGCGTCGTCGTGTCGAGCGTGACCGTCGCGAGGCTCCCGTCGGCAGCCGAGACGACATCGGTGGTGGTGCCGTCGGACCGGGTGAGTCGGGCGGCCAGACCGCCCACGGCGTACACCGAGCCGGCCTCGGAGGTGGCCACGCTCACCCGTGCACCCACCACACCCGTCGGCAGGACCGACGAGTTGACGCGCACACCCACACGACCCACCGTGTCGGGCCTGATGACGTGCGCCCCTTCGTACACCACCTGGGTCGAGCGGGCTGCAGCCGTTCCCACGGCGGCAGCGATGTCGAGCCGTGGTCCCCACGTGAGGGCCCGTGCCGTCGACACCAACTGACGACGAGCATCGCCCGGGGTCGTCACGATCCGCGCTGCCAGCAGGTCGGCGACAGCACCGACGACGAGGGGGGTGGCCATCGAGGTGCCCGAGGCGAACCCGTATCCACCGCCCGGCACGGTCGACAGGATCGATGACCCCGGTGCGTACACGTTCACTGCACTGCCGTAGTTGCTGAAACCCGACCGGGCGTCGCTGTTGGTGGTCGAGCCGACGGTGATCACACTGTCGTAGTAGAGCGAGAAGTTCGCAGGGAACACGCCGCTCATACCGAGGTCGACGTTCGAGTTCCCGGCGGCGGCCACCAGCGTCACGCCTCGGTCGGTGGCGTACTTCACCGCCTGTTCCATCATCCACTGGTTCGCCCTGGTGTCGCCCGGCCAGGTGCCGAAACTCATGTTGATCACCCTGGCGCCGTTGTCGGTGGCGTAGATGATGCCCGAGTAGACCGCAGCGAGCGACAGACCGCTGCTGCTCGTACTCGTGGCCTTGATCGGCATGATCGTGGCTTCCGGGGCGCTGCCGACGATGCCCACCCCGTTGCGCCCGGCAGCGATGATCCCGGCCACGTGGGTGCCGTGGAAACTGCCCGACACACCGCGATCGTCGCTCGGGTTGGCGTCGTTCATCCCGAAGTCCCAGCCCTGGCAGTCGTCGACGTATCCGTTTGCATCGTCGTCGACACCGTTGGCGCACACCTCGTCGCTGTTGCGCCACAGGCGACCGGCAAGGTCGGGATGGCCGAGGTCGACGCCGGTGTCGAGCACCGCCACCACCACCCCCGCGCCCTGCGACACCGCCCAGGCCGGCACGACGTTCGCGTCGGCACCGGCGACTCCCGGTGTGCCGTTGGCCTGCGAAGCCGCTCCGGTGTTTGCGATCGCCCACTGTTGCGACTGGTTCGGATCGTCGTAGAGGACGTACAGGGTGTCGTCGACGAGGCCGGCGATACCGGGAACGGCCAGCAGGTCGTCGCGAGATCCTGCCGTTGCGACGGCGAAGGTTCCAGCAGCGACGTGATCGACCGAGGCCACGCCCTCGACCTCCTCGAGCGCAGCGATGAGCGCCGGGTCGCCGGCGACCGGTGCGAGCACTCCCGGCACTGCGTCGGTGACCACGGGAGGTTCGGGACGTGCTGCGGCCACATCCACCACAGGGGCGCGATCGAGCACGGCCTCGTCGGTCGAACCCCTCAGATCGGCCAGATCGGCCAGATCGGCCACCGAGCGGGGCGTGGCACTCGGGTCGTACGCCTGGTCGGTCATCACGATCACGTGGTCGAGACCGTCGGTCCACACCGGGCGCTCCACGGCCATCGACGCACCGTCGCTGTCACGGCCTACCGGTGCGTGCCCGCCCGCGAGGGTGCCGGCCGTCGCTGCGGTGAACAGGGCGAGAGCGCTCAACACACCCACCCGGTTCTCGCGCATCGGCCGCCGGGGGCCCCGCTCGTCGTCCATCATCACCACCACGTGTCGGCCATCACCGGGACACCCGCCCGCGCGCTGCAACCCTTCACTGTCCGTAGCGCGTTCAGCGCAATCCGTCGTTTTGACAACCCCTTGACGGGTTGACCGACGCGCCAGGATCGGCGCAGTACGAGATACTCACCAGATGGACACCCTCGAGATCGACCGCCGGGCGGCGGTGCGCCGCATCGACCTGGGCGACGGCGCGTGGGTCGACCTGGTCGAGGGATTCGTACGCACGGCCGCCACCACGTTCGACACCGTGCACGAGGACACACCCTGGGCCCAGTCGGAGGTGCTCCGCTACGACCGCTACGTCCCCGAGAAACGCCTGATGGCCGGCCTGCGCGCCGACTCGCTGGCCGTGCTGCGCCAGACCGACCTGCACCTGAACGCCACCTACCGCCGACCCCTCGAGGGGGTGGCCGCCATCTTGTACCGCAACGGCGACGACTTCCAGGGCCTGCACAGCGACCGCGAGATGCGCTGGCTCGACGACACCCTGATCGCCATCATGGTGCTCGGTCAGCGACGGCCGTTCGTCCTGCGACCGCGTGCCCCACTGGCCGAGGTGGTCGAACGAGTGCCCGCCGGCAGTGGGCCCGACGACATCGTGCTGCACCCCGGCGAAGGCGACCTACTGGTGATGGGTGGCACCTGCCAGCGCACCTGGCTCCACGGTGTGCCGGCTACCGACACGCGACATCCGCGTATCTCACTCACCTGGCGCTGGACCAGTCGCCGCGGCCGGCCCGACACCAACCCCGGCTACTTCGACGGACGTCAGTTCAGCGACCGGCCCCGCCAACCCGGCACACGTCGGGCCAAGGGTCACTGACCCATTGGCGCTGCAGGCCGTTACCCTGCGGCCGGTGGAACCCACCTGGCTCGGTGCAGCGCGGGTGCTCGTGGTCGCCGGAAAGGGCGGAGTCGGATCGAGCACGGTCGCAGCATCTGCCGCGCTGCTCGCCGCCCGTGCCGGTGCCGATGTGCTGCTGGTCGCCGTCGACGGAAAGCCCGGCCTCGGCCCGCTGTTGGGTGGCCCGCCGCTCACGCCCAACGATCAGGTGCTGCGGGCGGTGCCGGGCGCAGGCCGCGTGCGCGGCCGCACGGTGCCACCCGAGCAGGCCTTCGGCGACTACCTCGAGCTGAAGGGGGTCGGCGGCCTGGTCCGCCGTGCTGCGTCGGCGGCGTCGCTCGACATGGTGGCGGGCTCGACACCCGGTCTCGAACACCTCCTCGTGCTCGGCAAGATCAAAGAGCTCGAACGCACCAAGGCGGCCGACCTGATCGTGGTCGAGGCTCCACCCGCGGGCCATGCGGCGCCGTTCATCCGGTCGGCCCGCGCCCTGCAGCAGGTGGTGTCGAGTGGCCCGGTGCGCGATCAGGCCGACGAGGTGGCGGCCATGCTCGCCGACTCGACCCGCGCCCAGGCCCTCCTCGTCACCCTCGCCGAGGAGACTCCGGTGAACGAGGTGATCGAGTTGGCCTACGAGGTGGAGGAAGACCTCGGCCTGGCGCTGGCACCGCTGGTGGTGAATGCCTGCTGGCCCGACCGAGCGGCACTGGCCCTCACCCCTGCCGCTGCGGCCAAGCGCAGCGACCGATCGCTGTCGGCCGGCGACCGGGCAGCACTCACCGAGTCGAGTCGATTCGGGTCGGCCCGCCTGGCCGTGCAACGCGAGCAACTCTCGCGCCTCGACACCGATCTGCCGTTGCCGCGCATCACGCTGCCCCGACTGGCCACACCACGGCTCACACCCGCACATCTCGATCAGCTCGCCGAGGCACTGGCGATGCCACCGGTGGTGCCCTGATGGCCAAACGAGCCGCCTCCACATCGCCGGGCATGGCCGAGGTGCTCACTGCCGATCTGCTCGTCACGTGCGGTCCGGGTGGCGTGGGCAAGACCACCACCGCTGCCGCGTTGGGGTTGGCGGCCGCGCGGGCCGGGCGTCGCGTCGTCGTGGTGACGATCGATCCGGCACGGCGACTCGCCGATGCGCTCGGTGTCGATGCGGCGGGCTCGAACGAACCGCACCTCGTCGTCGGTGCCGTCGAGGGGCCGGGCTCGTTCTCGGCGTTGATGCTCGATGCCGAGCGCACCTTCGACCAGCTCGTCCGCGACCACGCGGGCGACGCGGCCGAGCGCATCCTCACCAACCGCGTCTACCGCAGTATCGCCGGGTCGCTGTCGGGTGCGCAGGAGTACATGGCCATCGAGCGCCTGCACCAGTTGCACCACAGCGGCGATTTCGATCTGGTGGTCATCGACACGCCGCCGTCGCGTCATGCGATCGACGTGCTCGAGGCACCCGACCGGTTGGTGCGCTTCTTGTCGAACCCGGTCTATCGCACGCTCACCCTGCCCACCCGTTCGTTCGCCAAGGTCACCCACGCCGCTACCAGCGCGTTCTTGTGGACCGTCAAGCGGCTGGCCGGTCCGGCGATCGTGGAGGACACGATCGAGTTCTTCCGGTCGCTGTCGGGCATGGAAGACGGCTTGCGCACCCGTGCGGCCGAGATGGCTGCCGAGTTGCGCGCCGACACCACGGCATTCGTGCTGGTGTCGAGCCCGCGGGCAGAGGCGATCGACGAGGCGTCGTATCTCGCCACCGCCTTGCACACCGGCGGCTTCCATCTCGGCGGTGTGGTGGTGAACATGGTGCACCCGCTGCCTCCCACGCTCTCACCCGAACTCGTCGACTCCTTCCACGACGGCACCCTCGACGGGCCACTCGCCGAGCAGGTCGCCTATCACCTCGAGCTGTCGGCACTCGCCGAGGCCGAACGCACCGAGTTGAACTCGCTCGTGGCGCTGGCGGGCGACGCCACGGTGTGCACGGTGCCACTGCTCGACCACGACGTGCACGACCTCGCTGCGCTCGGCGAACTGGGCGCGCTGCTCACCGCGGCCACCCCGGCCGGGCGGTCTCGCTAGCATCCGCGTGATGGACCTGCCGCACTCGCTGTGTGTGCGTCGCAGGCGCGACAGGAGCGACACGATGGGAGTGCGGCGATGAGCGTGGCCGAGCAGAACATGCGGCAGTCGACCTACGCGGCAGGCCGTCGCGTGATCGACGTCGACGCCCACATCATGGAGCCGGCCGGATGGCTGGCCGAGTACGCGCCTGCGGCTGTGCGTGCGGTGCTTCCACCCGAGCATCTCGGCGACCACGGTCTGGCCGATCTGCTCGACGCCGCCCAGCGCGCCCTGCTGCACCGCACCACCGACCCGGCCGAACACGAAC
>JBEIIG010000043.1:0-29639 GCA_040380855.1 Acidimicrobiaceae bacterium
AGGAACTGCCGCAGGGCGAGCAGAAGGTGCAGGCGGTGCGCGACATGTTCGACGCCATCGCCCCCCGCTACGACCTCGTCAACCGGGTGATGACGTTCCGCCTCGACGTGCGCTGGCGCCGCACCGCCGTGCGCCGCCTGGCACTGCCCACTGGCAGCACCGTGCTCGACCTCGCCAGCGGCACCGGCGACCTGTGCATCGACCTGGCCGCAGCCGGGCTGCGACCGATCTCGATGGACCTGAGCTTCGGCATGCTCAGCGCCGACCGAAGTGGCGTGCCCCGGGTGCAGGCCGACATCCTCCGCCTGCCCATCCCCGACGGCGCGGTCGATGGCGTCACGTGCGGGTTCGCGCTGCGCAACCTGCTCGATCTGCCCACCTTCTTCGCCGAACTGGCCCGTGTGGTGCGGCGCGGCGGTCGGGTGGCGCTGCTCGACGTGGGCGTGCCGCACAACCCGTTGGTGCGCACCGGCAACAACATCTACTTCGGCAAGGTGGTGCCGAAGATCGGCGCCCTGCTCAGCGACGGCGCCGCCTACCGCTACCTGCCCAAGAGCGTCGCCTACCTGCCGCCTCGCGAAGAACTGGTGGCCATCCTCCGTGAGGCGGGTTTCGCAGATGCCGAGCACTATCAACTCTCGGGTGGGCTGACCCAGTTGATGGTCGGCACCCGCCGCTGACGGGCCGTTCATGCGCGCCGTCACCCGTCCCCTCGACACCACGCTCGATCTGAACGACGTCGCCGGCGCCGACGGCTACCTGTTCGTACGTGAGGGCGTCGGTCTGGCAGCTCGTGGGGTCGCTGCCCGAGTGACACTCGACGAGGCCCCTGCAGTCCTCGCAGCCATCGAGCACCACGACGAGGTGGGCGACGTGCACCCCATCGCGCTCGGGTGTGTGCCGTTCGAGCCAGGCGCGCCGACGAGCCTGGTGATCCCTCGGGTGACGGTCGGCAAGGCTGCCGACGGCCGCCGCTGGGTGACCACCATCGACGACGCCGATCCGGCGGTGCCCGTGGCACCCCGACCGACGCCGAGCGCCGCCGAGTTCACCGTGGCGGCGGCCGCACCAGTGGAGCAGTACCTGGCAGCCGTGACCACCGCACGCGACGCGGTGCGTGCCGGCACGCTGCAGAAGGCGGTGATCGCCCGCGAGGTGATGGTGCGCAGCAACGTGCCCATCGACGTGCATGCCGTGCTGCTGCGCCTGCGGGCATCGTTCGGGTCGAGCTATCGCTACTCGATCGACGGCTTCATCGGCGCCTCGCCCGAACTGCTGGTACGGGTGGATGGCAACACGGTCGAGTCGCACCCGCTCGCCGGTACCGCGCCCCGCACCGGCGACCCGGCCACCGATTCCCGCGTGGCCGCCGAACTGATCGCCAGTACCAAGAACCAGGTCGAGCACCGTGCGGTGATCGACATGGTGCACGACACCCTGCTGCCGTGGTGCAGCTTCCTCGACTGGGAGCCCGAGCCGTCGATCGTCACCGTGGCGAACGTGCAGCACCTCGGCTCGCGGGTGGAGGGCCACCTCAGCGACCCCCGCCCGAACGTGCTCGACCTGGTGCGCGCCCTCTCGCCCACGCCGGCGCTGGGTGGCGCCCCGCGTGCCGAGGCGCTGGCGCTGATCGCCGAGGTCGAGGGCTTCGAGCGCGGGCGTTACGGCGGCGCAGTCGGCTGGGTCGACGCCGCCGGGAACGGCACGTGGGCCGTGGCCATCCGCTGCGCCGAATTGTCATCCGACCGGCGCACGGCACGACTGGTGGCCGGTGGCGGCATCGTGGCCGAGAGCGACCCGCTGGCCGAACTCGCCGAGACGCAGGCGAAGCTGCAGGCGATGCTGTCGGCGATCGTGCGGCCCTAGCACCGCACCGATCGGCGGTACGTCCGGAACGCGGCTACGCCGAGCGGAGCGACATCGCCGCCACCACGGCGTCGTTGATCCGTCGATGCACCGCAACATTGCCGGCCCGATCGCTGGGCACGCGCACCAGCCACGGTCCCTCACAGTTCAACCACGCGCGCAACTCGGCTGCCGAGTCGACACTCGCCGCCGACAGCCCATGCGCCGCGGCGAGCGCCACCAGGTCGGTTCGATGGGGCGTGCCGAACAACTGCTCGAAACGTTCATGTGGCAGCGATGTCGCCTGGGGCAGGAACGAGAAGATCCCGCCGCCGTCGTTGTCGATGACGACGATGCGCACGTCGAGGCCGCGCCCGGCGAGGGCCGTGAGCGACGACGAATCGTGCACCAGGGCGACATCGCCCAGGAGCACCGTCACGGCCTCGCCCACACCGGCCGCGATGCCCAGCGCCGTGGCGATCGTGCCGTCGATGCCGTTCGCACCGCGGTTGGCGTGCACCGTCGCCAGCTGCGACGCGCTCCCGAACCATTCGACGTCGCGCACCGGCATCGACGATGCCACCAGCAGATGGAGCGGATGTTCGCTGAGAATCCGGGCGACTCCCGGCTCGGTGAGCACATCGGACTCGAGTTCGGCGGCGATGATCTGGTCGGCCGTGGCGCCGAGCGACGTCCACCGCTCCCACCACGATCGATCCGGCGCGCCGCGCACCTCTGCGGCGATGCGGCGGCAGAACTCGCCCACGGGGGCAGTGATGCGGTGGGTGACGACATGATTCGGGTCGGTGACCGCATCGCGTGCCTGCACGCGCACCTGCACCCCGCCCGCCGCGGCGAGCCACTGGGCCAGCACCTTCGAAGCGGGTGGCTCGCCCAGGTGCACGACCACCTCCGGCAGGTGTGAGTCGGCGAACCCCTCGTGGCGCAGCAGGGCATCGAACGCGGCGACCGAGCCCGAGTGCATACGGCACCCCGATCGGGGGTCGGCCAGGATCGGCCACCCGGTGGCGACCGACAGCGCCGCCACGGCGGCCGGGTCGTCGACGCCTCGGCCGGCCACGATGAGGCCCCGCTCGCGCTCGAGCTGCATCGCCAGCGTGCCCAACCGCAGCGCAGGCTGGAGCAGCGACACCGGCCCGAGGTCGTGCTCGGGGAGGTCGCCGGGTTCGCCGACGAGCGGCTCGCGGAACGGCAGGTTGAGGTGCACGGGCCCCGCCGAGGGTCCCAGCGTGCGTTCGAGCGCATGGCGGGCGAGGGAACGCCAGGTGTGTCGAGCCGACTCGTCGGGCACGCCCGGATCGTGGAACCAGCGCACCTGGCTGCCGAACAGCTTCGTCTGGTCGATGGTCTGCGGGGCACCGACATCGCGGAGTTCGGGTGGCCGATCGGCGGTGAGCACCAGCATCGGGACGTGCGACAGGTGGGCTTCGGCGACTGCGCCGTGGAAGTGCGTGGCCGCGGTGCCGCTGGTGCACAGCAGCAGCGCAGGCACCCCGGTGGCGAGCGCGCTGCCCAGCGCAGCGAACGACGCCGAGCGCTCGTCGTGGTACACGTCGACGCGCAGGTCGGGGCAGGCGGCGATTGCGAGGGCCATCGGCGTGCTGCGCGAGCCCGGGGCGATGACGGCATGACGTACGCCGTCGCGCACCCATTGATCGACCAGGGTTGCGCACATCGTCGCGGCTGCAGTCACGACCTGCACGATAGGGGCGTATCGTGGCCGGTGATGCGTCCTGTGCTCGAGGTCGAGGTCTGGTCCGATGTGGTGTGCCCCTGGTGCTACATCGGCAAACGGCGGTTCGAACGCGCCGTCGCCGAGGTGGCCGACGAGCTGGAGGTGCGCCTCGTCTACCGCCCCTACCAACTCGACCCCACCGCGTCGCCCGGTGTGGCCACCCCGGTGGTCGAGGCGTACGCCAAGAAGTTCGGCGGCCCCGAACGCGCTGCACAGATCATCGACCACGTCAGCTCCGTCGCTGCCGGCGACGGCCTCGAGTTCCGCATGGACCGAGCCATCCGGGCCAACACGCTGATGGCCCACCGGCTGCTCTGGCTCACCGAGGCCACCGGTCACCAGCAGACGCTGAAGGAACGGCTCCTGCAGGCCTACTTCTGCGATGGCCTCGACGTGGGCGACCCCGATGTGCTGGCCGACTGTGCCGCCGACGTGGGCCTCGACCGCGAGCGGGTGCGCGCCTTCCTCGACAGCACCGACGGGGTCGACCAGGTGCGCGAGCAACTCGCCTTCGCACACGACAACGGCATCACCGCCGTGCCCACCTATGTGTTCGGCACCCCCGGCAGCGAGCAGCGCTGGATGGTGCCCGGCGCACAGGATTCCGACCTCTTCGTGCGGGCCCTGCGCCGCCTCGCCGAACGAGCCGGCAATGGCGGCTGACTGGTCGCCCCTCGGGGGTGCACTCGGTGCGCAGCGCACGGGCACCGGACCGCGTGTGGTGTTCGTGCACGGCTTCACCCAGACGAGCGCGTCGTGGGCACCGGTGGCCGAACGCGTGGCGGCCGCGGGTCACGAGGTGGTGGTGGTCGATCTACCGGGCCACGGCGCATCGGCAAACGTCCGCGCCGACCTGCGCCGCATCGCCGATCTGCTCGCCGCCACCACCGGCACCGCCACCTACGTGGGGTACAGCCTCGGTGGCCGGGTGTGCCTGCATCTCGCGCTCATGTACCCGCACATCGTCGAACGGCTGGTGCTGATCGGAGCGACACCGGGTATCGACGACGACGAGGCGCGTGCCGAACGACGCACCGACGACGACGCACTGGCAGACCGAATCGTCGAGATCGGCACCGAGGCGTTCCTGGCGGAATGGATGGCCCAGCCGCTGTTCGACGGCCTCGTGCCCGACCCCGCCGACATGGCCGCCCGTAAGGAGAACAGCCCGGCGGGACTGGCCAGCAGTCTGCGCCTGGCCGGCACCGGCACCCAACTCCCCCTCCGCGACCGCTTGCACGAACTGAACATGCCGGTGCTCACCGTTGCCGGTGCCCGCGACACCAAGTTCGTGCCCATCGCCGAACAGATCGCCGCCACCGTGGCCGACGGCGAGTTCGTGGCCGTCGCCGACGCAGGCCATGCAGCACATCTGCAGCGCCCCGACACCGTCGCCACGCTGCTCGTCGACTGGTTGCAGACGAGCGCGATCAGGCGTTGAGCACCACACCGAGCGCGACGAGCGCGCCCGTGACCAACTGCACCCGCCCGGTCTCGCCGAGCACCGCGATGAGATCGCGCCCTGCCGCGCCGGCGAGCACACGGCGGCACGGACGCAGCGCCAGCGGCAGCGCCGCCAAGCCGGCCAACGCACCGACCCGGCCAGTTGCGGCGACCACGACGACGAGCACGAACGCCACCGCCACCAGACCGATGTACAGCCATCGCGTCGCACGATCGCCCAGGCGAACGGCGAGCGTGCGCTTGCCGGCGACGGTGTCGGTGGGGATGTCGCGCAGGTTGTTCACCACGAGCAGCGCACACGCCAGGCATCCGGCGACACAGCCGAGCAGCCACGACCTGCCGGGCAGCGCTTCGATCACCACGAAGGTGGTGCCCACCGTGGCCACCAGGCCGAAGAACACGAACACGAACACCTCACCCAGGCCGAGGTACCCGTACGGGTTGGGGCCGCCGGTGTAGCACCAACCGGCCACGATGCTCGCGGCCCCGACTGCGAGCAGCCACCACGACGTGGTGACGGCCAGCACCAGACCACACACCGCCGCCACGCCGAAGGCGGCGAACGCAGCGCGCTTCACCGCGCTCGCCGAGGCCAGACCGCTCGCCACCAGCCGCACCGGGCCCACCCGCACGTCGTCGGTGCCGCGCACACCATCGCTGTAGTCGTTGGCGTAATTCACCCCGACCTGCAGCGCCAGGCTGACCACGAGCGCCAGCACGACCGTCCACCACCGGGCGTCCGGCTCGCCGGCGGCAGCGGCTGCGCCGAGCGCCACAGGCACCACGGCCGCAGGAAGGGTTCGCGGCCGAGCACCCGCCAGCCACCGGTTCGTCGTCACGTCGACAGTCTGACCGACGCGGCGGCACGACACCCATCCGTATCCTGCAGAGGTGCCCCATCTCGTCGCGATCGACCTCCCCGGCGGTGACGGGTTCGTGGACGCCGTTCAGCGCGTCTGGGACCGCGGCGACGCCGTGCTGCCGATCGATCGGCGGCTCGGCGGGCCGGCACGACAGCGTCTGCTGGAGGCTCTCCGGCCCGGTCGCCTGCTCGACGACAGCGGCGAACACCGTCTCGCAGGTGAGCCGGTGGAACCAGGCGATGCGCTGGTGATGCCCACCAGCGGGTCGACCGGGCAACCCAAGGGAGTGGTGCACACGACGGTCGGCCTCGAGGCCTCGGCCCGAGCCGGTAATGCACGGCTCGGCGTCACGGCCCACGACCACTGGCTGGCATGCCTGCCACTCGCACACATCGGCGGGTTCACCGTGCTCACCAAGGCGATCACCGCCGGCTCGCGGTTGACCGTGCTGCCGGCGTTCGATGCTGTCGCCGTCACCGCTGCTGCGCACGAAGGGGTCACCCACGTGTCGCTGGTGCCGACAGCCCTGGCACGGATCGATCCTGCACTGTTCCGCGTGGTGTTGCTCGGCGGCACCCGACCGCCGGCCGACCGACCATCGAACGTGGTGGCCACCTACGGCCTCACCGAGACCGGTAGCGGGGTCGTGTACGACGGCCGGGCGCTCGACGGTGTCGAGCTCCGGATCGCCGCCGATGGCGAGATCCTGGTGCGTGGTCCGATGCTGATGCGCTGCTACCGCGACGGCACCACCTCGATCGATCCGGACGGCTGGCTGCACACCGACGACATCGGCCGGCTCGCGTCGGACGGCCGCCTCGAGGTGCAGGGTCGTCGGGGCGACATGATCGTCACCGGCGGCGAGAACGTGTGGCCCGACGCCGTCGAACGCGTGTTGGCCACGGTGCCCGGGATCGCCGAAGTGGCGGTGGCGGGTGTCGCCGACGCCACCTGGGGCCAACGAGTGGTGGCATGGATCGTGCCGAGCGATCCCACTGCCCCGCCGCCGCTCGCTGCGCTCCGCGAGGCGGTGACGCACGAGCTCGCCGCCTTCATGGCCCCGAAGGAGATCCGGCTCGTCGCCGACCTCCCCCGTACCCCGCTGGGCAAGGTGATCCGCTCGGCGCTCGGCGCCGACGGTCTCGGGTGATCGGCCACCCTGGATAACCATCCACCACGCAGAGTGGTGGCTACGCTGTCGGCCCATGGACGACTCCTGGGCCCAGCGCACCGCACTCGTCACCGGAGCAGCTTCGGGAATCGGTCGAGCGGTCACCGACCGACTCGTCCGCAACGGCGCCCTGGTGATCGCCGGCGACATCGACGATGCCGGCCTGGCGTCGCTGCGCGAACAGTACGGCGACCGGGTGCGCACCCAGGTCTGCGATGTCACCGATGAGGCCTCGGTGGCAGCGCTCGCCGACCTCGCCGCTCCGCTCGGCGGCCTCGACATGGCGGTGGCCAATGCCGGCCGAGGCGCCTACTCGCCGATCGTCGAGCATCCGCTCGAGACCTGGCGCGAGATCATCGACCTGTGCCTCACCGGTGTGTTCCTCACCATCAAGCATGCGGGCCGATGCATGAACGACGGAGGTTCGATCGTCACGATCGCGTCGCTCAACGCCATCCAACCCGCTGAGGGGATGTCGGCCTACTGCGCAGCCAAGGCGGGCGCCGCAATGCTGAGCCGGGTGGCCGCGATGGAACTGGGCCATCGTCGCATCCGCGTCAACACAGTGGCACCCGGTCTGGTGCAGACCGCCGCCACCGGCACGTTCTTCTCCATCCCGGGTGTGGTCGACGAGTTCGTCGAGAACACCACCGTCGGGCGCTTCGCCCAGCCCGACGACATCGCCGATCTGGTGTCGTTCCTGCTCGGCCACGAGTCGACGTTCATCTCGGCCGGCTTCTTCTCCGTCGACGGTGGCGCATCGACCAAGCGGTATCCCGATCTGCCCGGCGCCATCGCCCGCTTCGCCGCCGAGTTCCCCGAGTCATGACCCAGGTGGCGCAGCCGCGCCTGCCCGGCTCGTACTGGCGCCTCTGGGGGGCCAGCACGATCTCGAATCTCGGCGACGGGATGTACCTGGTGGCCATGCCACTGATCGCCGCCGAGTTGACCCGCAGCGAGGTACGCATCGCACTCATCGCCGCCTTCGCCGCGCTGCCCTGGATGCTGTTCTCGATCCCCGTCGGCGCCATGGTCGATCGGCTCGACCGCCGACAGATCATGATCACCGCCAATCTGTGCCGGGGCGGAGTGATCGGCGTCATCGCCGTGCTGGTGGCCACCGACAACATCGAGGTGTGGATGCTCTGGCTGGCGGCCCTGCTGCTGGGCATCGGCGAAGTGTTCTTCGACAACGCCACGATGGCCCTCGTACCGCGGCTGGTGCCCGAGGCGCAACTCCCCCGGGCGAACGGGTGGCTGTACGCGGCCGAACTCGGCGCCAACGGCTTCATCGGGACACCGCTCGGCGGTGTGCTGTTCGCGGTCGCCGCCTTTCTTCCCTTCATGATCGACGCCTGGTCGTTCGTGATCGCGGCGCTGCTGTTGTTGTCGATCCGCAGCCTTCGGCAAGCCGTCCAGCGACCGGTCGTGCCCGCAGGCAGCCACCCGCGGTTACGCGACGACATCCGCGAAGGGTGGCAGTTCCTCTGGGGCCACGAGATCCTCCGTCCGCTGGCGGGCGCCTTCGCCCTGGTCTCGATCGCATTCCAGATGCCCCTCGCCGTGCTCGTGCTGTTCGTCCACGAGACCCTCGGCCTGGGCGCCCGGGGCTACGCCGTCATCCTCACGGTCATCACGGTCGGCCCGGTGCTCGGAGGCATGTTCGGCGACCGCCTCGTTCGGCGCATCGGACGCTCGACCAGCCTCACCGTGGCGCTCACGACCTGGGGAATCTGCCTCCTCGCCACCGCGCTGTACCCGCACGCCTGGTTCGTCGCGCTGGCCGCCACGATGCAGGCGATCGCCACCGCGGTGTGGAACATGACCACCGTGTCGCTGCGTCAGGTGCTGGTGCCGAACGAGCTGTTCGGGCGGGTGAACAGCATCTACCGCTGGTTCGGCTGGGGGATGATCCCCGTCGGTGCGTTGCTCGGCGCAGCGATCGCCTCCTGGCTGGGGCTTCGTGCCCCCTACGTGGCGGCGGCAGCGGTCATCGTCGTTGCCTGGCTGATCGTGCGCCGCCTCGACCGCGTGAAGGTCGACGAGGCGACAGCGTCGATGATTCGGCCGGCCAGCTGACCGACGGTGATCAGCTGGTGGGCCCACCGATCATGCCGCACCGATCGCTCAACCACTTCGTGGTCCCGTCCGGCTCGAGCCAGACGAGCGGCGAGGTCGAGACCATGAGCTGGGCGTTGACGAGGGTCTCCTGCGGTGTGGCGCCGCGAGCCCAGGTGACGCCACCGGGTCGGTCGACCGCCGGAGAGGCGCTGTATGCGGTGGCTGCCGACATCGAATACGCGTCGGTGGCGATACGGCTGTCATTGCCCCGTCCATAGATGGCCAGGTACACCTGGCCGGCACCCCGCAGCGCACGTGCGTCCACTCCACATGCCTCGTCCTGACCGCGACGGCTCACCCCGGCAAGGCTGAGTACCGTCAAGGTGGCCAGGACGGCCATGATCGCGACGACGAGCAGCAGCTCGATGAGGCTGAATCCGGCATCGCGGTCGTGATGTGTCGAGGTCGCCACATCGCTTGATCGTCCGGAGTCGACGCGCTCGCGCCGGAGAGTTGACTACTCCTCGGCGAGTTCGGTGCCCGAACCCGGTTCGGACTGCGCCACCCGCACCCGGCGCACCCGGCGGCCCTCCATCTCGACCACCGTGAACGTCCATCCGTCGAACGGCACCGATTCGCCGGCCTCGGGTACGTGTTCGAGGGTGCCGAACAGGAACCCGCCGACGGTGTCCCAATCCTCGTCGGGCAGGTGTGCGTCGAGCAGTTCGTTCAGATCGCCGATGGCGAGGCCGCCGTCGACGAGGTACTCGCCCTCACCGACGTGCTCGATGGTGGGTTCTTCCTCGTCGTGTTCGTCGACGATTTCTCCGACGAGTTCCTCCAGGCAGTCCTCGAGCGTGATCAGGCCCGAGATCGCGCCGTACTCGTCGGCGACAAGGGCGAGATGGAACTTCTCGGCCTGCATCTCGCGCATCAGCCGGTTGACCGGCTTGTTCTCGGGCACGAACCGCACCGAGCGGAGGAAGTCGGTGACCGGTTTGCCCCCGTCGCCTTCACGTTCGGCGCGCATCAGGTCCTTGGTGAAGGCCAGACCCACCACGTCGTCGTCCTCGTTCGGCCCGAGGACCGGGAGGCGGCTGAACCCGTGCTCGATCGCGACATCGAGCGCGCGGGTGACGCTTGCGTCGTGATCGACGGTGACGATGTCGGGCCGCGGCACCATCACCTCACGGGCAACGGTGTCGCCGAACTCGATGATGCTCTCGATCAGTTCGCGTTCTTCGTGTTCGACCACCCCTTCCTCGGCGGCCGCCTCGACGATGCCCAGCAACTCCTGCTCGTTGACGAAGGGCCCCTTCTCGAGGCCCTTGCCGCGGACGATCACGTTGGTGAGGCCGATCAGACCCCGCGACACCCACTGCAGCGGCCCGAAACCCACGATCGCCGCCACCGGACGGGCCGTCACCCTTGCCGCGCGCTCGGGATAGAGCACGGCGTAGGTCTTGGGAACGGCCTCGGCCAGGACGAAGAAGACGATGACGTTGAGCACGACACCGATCACCACACCGGCTGCGCCGAACAGTCGACCCGCAACGATGCCGGTGAGGGTGGCCTGCACGGTCTGGCAGATGTTGACGGTGAGCAGGAGCGGATTCACCCAGCGCTCGGGCTCGGTGACGAGCCGGAGCAGCGCCTTGCCCGACTTGCCACCCTTGTCGGCCAGCGTGGCCGCCTTGTGCCGACTGATGCGCGACAGCCCCATCTCGGCGACCGACAGGAAGATCAGCACCACGAGCAGGACGACGATCGCCACCAACATCCAGATGTCGGTGCCCGAGAGAGACGCGGCAATCATTCGTGCTCCTGACGGAAACCCTGCGGCGCCGGCCCACCCCAGTGGTGCCGTTCAAGGATCTCGAGTTCGCGAGCGCGCATCCGGGTCGCCTCATCGGCCTCGGCATGGTCGTGACCGAGTACGTGCAAGATGCCGTGAACGACCAGGAGAGCGAACTCGTCGTCGAGGGTGCCGGCGTGCCCAGGCGCCTGAGCCGCTGCGATCGCAGGGCAGACGACCACATCGCCGAGCAACAGCGGGAGGTCTCCCGGGTCGGCGGGCGCCCGATCGGGACCGCGCGTCGCGCCCGTGGGCACCACCACCTCGGTGACATCGTGCGCGTCGATGGGGAAGGCCAACACGTCGGTGGCACCGGGTTTCCCCATGTGCAACTCGTTCAACTCGGCCATGTCGGCCTCGCTGATGAACATCACCGACAGTTCGGCCAGACCGCGCACACCCTCGTCGGCCAACACGGCGAGCGCCAGGCGCTGCCAACGCTCCAGGTCGACCGGCACGTCGGTCTGCTCGTCGATGCACATCACCTCGGGGTCGCCGTCGCCACCCACCCGCGGCAGCCGCCCCAGACGGGGACGTGGGGGATCATCCACGGCGCTCTGCCTTGCGCTCATAGGCAGCGACGATGTCGGCCACGATGCGGTGACGAACCACATCGCCCGCGCCGAGGTGCACGAACGCCAACCCGTCGATCCCGGTGAGCACCTGTTCGAGACCGAGCAACCCGCTGCGACCGTCGGGCACGTCGATCTGAGTGGTGTCGCCGGTGACCACCACCTTCGAGCCGAAGCCGATTCGGGTGAGGAACATCTTCATCTGCTCGGGTGTGGCGTTCTGGGCCTCGTCGAGAATGATGAAGCTGTTGTTGAGCGTGCGACCGCGCATGAAGGCGAGCGGTGCCACCTCGACGGCTTGGCGCTCGAGCAGTTTCTGCGCGCCCTCGGGTTCGACCATGTCGTAGAGCGCGTCGTACAGCGGGCGCAGGTAGGGGTCGATCTTGGCCATCAGGTCGCCCGGCAGGAAACCGAGCCGCTCGCCCGCCTCGACAGCGGGACGGGTGAGGATGATCCGCTGCACCTGCTTGCTCTGGAGGGCCTGAACCGCCATGGCGACCGCCAGCCAGCTCTTGCCAGTGCCGGCCGGGCCGAGGCCGAAGGTGATGACGTTGGTTCGGATGGCGTCGACGTAGCGCTTCTGGCCGGCGGTCTTCGGACGAACCGCCTTCCCCTTGGCCCCCCGCAACACGTCGTCGGTGAGCACGGTGCTCGGTCGCTCGTCGTTGCGCACCATGTCGATCGAGCGGGCCAAGCTCGCCTCGTCGAGGTGCTGGCCGCGCTGCAGCAGCAGTACGAGTTCTTCGATCAGCCGGCCGGCGGTGGCCGCACCCGCCCCATCGATCGACACCTCGTTGCCCCGCACGACCATCGTGGCGCCCGGAAAGGCGGCCTCGACCTGACGGAGGAAGACGTCGCGCGGGCCACAGAGGGCCGACATCAGATGAGTACCCGGAACGACGACGGTGTAGGCGGTGGTGGTGGAGGTCATGCGGCACCGGTGAGGCTAGCGAATCCTCACCGGGCGCGAGCGACTAGGCCGGAACGGCCTCACTGTCCGAGTCGATCAACTCCCGGTACCTGGCACCCTGCGAGAAGTCGGCCGCGAAGTAGCGCTGCGTGGCGACCAGTTGGATGGCAGTGCCCCGGGACACCATCGAAGCGAGCCGCTTCATGAGCTCCGCCAGTCCACCTGTCTCATCTTTCTGGTTCGACTCGGGAGCGTCAAAGACCAACAGAGCACCCTCGGCAGCTTCTACAGCGAGGGTCTCGCGTGCCAGCCGTGCGAGCGCGCCCTTGGCACCCCAGGCTCTGTCGATCACCACCCAGAGCAGGTAGTGCACCCGTCGCTGCAACGTCTGCTCGCAGTAGTTCGTCTCGAAATAGGCGCGGCTGAGATAGCGGGTTGCAGCAAAGTCGGTGGCGACCACGGTGCTCCCGATCGGCTGGCTACCGTTCCACACCACCCAGGTCCGATTCCCCGGATCGCGGAGCACGTCGTCGAACTCGTGCCGGAAGAACATCTCTCGGGTCGCAGCTGCCTCAGCAGTGTGCCGATAGCACCGTTCGTACAGATCCCAGAGGCTGTCCATCAAGCGAGGATCGCTGATTGCTCGATGTTGTGTGACGTACATCGCGTGCCCTTCGACCAAACAAGTTCGGGAAAGGCAGAGCCCGCCCCGAACGGGACCTCCGCGTGTGGCGAACTATACGAACCCTTGCACGTCGCTGTCCAGACCGGACCGTCCCACCGGACGATCGTCGGATCGAGGAACCCATGGCGCGAACACCCAACCGAGTCTCAGGCGTTGTGCTGTTGATCGGCATGTGCGCAGCGGTGTCGGCTCTCGTCGTCGAAGAACCGCTCCGCAGCATCGTGTACACGCTGAGCGCCATCCAGGTGCTGGCGGCCGTGGTCGTGAGCAGGGTCATCCACCGCACCCCGATCGGCCTGGTGGTGAGCGTCGGCCTCATCGGGGGCACCTTCGCTGCCTCGTCTGCGGTCAGCGGATTCCTGGGCGATGTACTGCAACTCGCCGGCGCCCTGTTTCTGATCGTCGGGCTGATCCTCCTGTTGCGACAGCAGCAGATCGTGCGAGCGTCGTCGGTGGTCGTCGACGGGCTCATCGTGGGACTGGGAATGTGGGTCCTCACCTGGGTGGCATTCGTGCAACCGGTCTTCGAGAACTCCGACCTCTCGCTGATCGAGACAATAGTGTCGGGCTTCTACCAGCCAGCCGATGCGGTCATCCTGTTCCTGTTGGTCCTCCTGGTCTTTCGTGGCAGCGATCGTTCGCCGAGCGTGCTCATGCTCGCCAGCGGACTCGGGGTCATGCTCGCCGCAGACATGTGCTACGGCCTGTTCGACGCCGGCTACGCGGGTGATGCGATCCTCCACTTCGCATACGCCTTCTACATCGCTGCGTACTCGTTGGTGTCCGCGGCGTTCCTGCACCCGAGCATCGCTGTACGCGACGAGCCGACACCGGTGGCGGCACCGCAACGTCTGGTCACCCGGCTCGTCGTCACCACGTCGGCGCTGGTCGTGCCCGTCGTGGTGCTCGCGCTCTCGGGGCCGGCCGACCGCACCGACCGGACGATTCGCGCGATCTCCGCGTTCGTGCTCGCGGCCGCCGTCACCGCGCGGGTGGTCGAGTCGGTGCGGGCCAACGCCCGCGCCCAGCAACGCCTGCTCGACCAGGCACGAATCGACGATCTCACCGGCCTGCCGTCACGCACTGCGGTGATCGATCTGCTGCAGGCCTACACCATGGAACTCTGGCGATCGGACCGCGAGCCGACCGTGTTCCTGATCGACCTCGACCGGTTCAAGAACATCAACGACAGTCTCGGTCACGAGGCCGGCGACGAGGCGCTCTGCATCATCGCCCATCGCCTGGTCGATGTGGTGCCCGACGCTGCCATGGTCGCCCGGCTGTCGGGCGACGAGTTCGTGGTCGTCGACCCCACTACCCGATCGCTCGACGAAGCAGCGCCCCTCGCCGATCGCATCCAGTCGATCTTCCGCGAACCCGTGGCCCTCGCGCAGGGCGATGTGTTCCTGACGGCCAGCATCGGTGTGGCGTCGGTGGGCTCGATCTCCATCAAGCCCGAACGTGTGCTGCGCAATGCCGATACGGCGATGTACCGCGCCAAGGATTCGGGCCGCAACTGCGTCGCCTTCTTCGACGACTCGATGCACGAACGCATCTCGCACCGCCTTGCCGTCGAGACCGCGCTCTACCGCGCCCTCGACCGGCGCGAGCTGCGCCTGTTCCACCAACCGATCCTCGACATCGCCACCGGCGAGGTATCGGGTTTCGAGGCGCTCATGCGGTGGCAGCAGGCCGACGGCACCATTGTCTCGCCCGCAGAGTTCATCCCCATCGCCGAAGAGACCGGCACGATCGTGCCGATCGGCGCCTGGGCACTGCTCGAAGCCCTCACCCAGTTGCGCGGCTGGATCGACGACGGCATCTGCAGCCCCGACGCGACGATGTCGGTGAACGTGTCGCCACGGCAGCTCTCCGACCCCAATCTGACCGGCATCATCGCCGAAGCCGTGCAGCGGTCGGGGGTACGCCCCGAGCAACTGTGGGTGGAGATCACCGAGAGCCTGATGATCACCGACCCCGAGTCGGCGCTCGCCCGCCTGCGCAAGATCCGCGAACTCGGCGTGAGGCTTGCGCTCGACGACTTCGGCACGGGCTACTCGTCGCTGTCGCTGCTGCAACGCTTCCCGCTGCAGCGCCTGAAGATCGACCGGGCGTTCGTGCGCGGCATCGCCGACAACTCGGGTGATCAGGCGCTCGTGCGAACCATCATCGCTATGGGTCATTCGCTGCAACTCGACATGGTTGCCGAAGGTGTCGAGACCCTCAACCAGCTCCAGGTGCTGGAGGGCCTCGGCTGCCAGAAGGCTCAGGGCTATCTGATCAGCCATCCGGTGCCCGCCGAGGCGATGCGCACCACGGTGGCCGGCCTCGAACGGATGGGCAGCTTCCCGCTCCTGCGCGGCAGCCGCCGCGTCGGCCAACTCTGAGGCGCGCCTACTCGCTGCGCCGACGGCGGCGCTCGCGACCTTCGCCGCCCTCGCTCGGGGCTGCGTTGGTGAGCGGACCCACCTTGGCGACGATGTCGTCGACGGTCGGGGCGGGGGCCGGCACGCGCTCGTCGAGCGCCCGCCGCATCGCCGCCAGGTGCGCCGGGGTGGTGCCGCAACAGCCACCCACGATGCGCGCACCTGCGTCGGCGGCCATGGCTGCATACACGGCCATCAACTCGGGTGTTCCCGAGTAGACCACCTCGGTGCCACGGAACTGCGGGATGCCACAGTTGCCCTTCGCCACGACCGGGGCATGGGGCACCGAGCACATCGAGGTGACGGTGACCAGCATGTCGCTGGCCCCGACACCGCAGTTGGCCCCGAAGGCGAGCGGGGCCTCGGCAAGCCCTTCGAACACGGCCCCGAGTGCGTTGGGCAGCAGGCCCATCATCGTGCGGCCGGCCGTGTCGAACGAGCACGTGCACACATATGGGGCGCCGATGGAGATCGCGGCCTCGGCAGCGGCGCGTACCTCCTCGGCCGCCGACATGGTCTCGATCCAGATGACATCGGCGCCACCCGCCACGAGGCCGCGCATCTGCTCCCGGAACGACGCCACCGCCACCTCGTGAGTGAGGGCGCCGAGCGGTTCGAACAACTCGCCCGTGGGCCCCACCGAACCGGCCACCACCACCGGCCGTGGCGCCGCGTCGGCCACACCACGGGCCAGCTGCGCAGCACGCTCGGCCAGTTCGAACACCCGGTCCTGGGCGTGGTGCAGCTTCAACCGCTGAGCACTGCCGCCGAAGCTGTTGGTGAGGATGATGTCGGCTCCGGCGTCGACGAACTGCTGGTGCAGGCCGGCGACGCGATCGGGGTGCTCGACGTTCCACAGCTCAGGTGGATGGCCAGCAGTGAGCCCGACGGCGAAGTAGTTGGTGCCGGTGGCGCCGTCGGCCAACAGCACGTCGCGGGTGGCCAGCAACTCGGCGAGCGTGGTGCGCATCGTGTCTCCAGAGATGGGGAACCCCAGCCTAGTGACGTACCCCTGCGAAGGCAGGCCGCGAGAACACCTCACGCAGCAGCGGCTCGAACGACTCGAGCGGATCGCTGGCGTAGTCGGGGTCGAACGAGGTCTGGTCCCAGCGCTCGCAGAACCGCACGCAACTGTCGTACCACGGGTGGTCGCGGTACTCGTCGCGACCGTGGGGGTCGATGTCGAGGTGATGGCCGTAGTAAGCCATCTGGAACAGCCCGTGCATGGTGACCACCCAGGTCACCTCCTCGCTCACGTACGGCCGGATGATCGACGCCGCGAGCTGCGAGTGGTTCTCGGGGGCCAGTTCGT
This sequence comes from Acidimicrobiaceae bacterium, assembly GCA_040380855.1. Lineage (GTDB taxonomy): Bacteria > Actinomycetota > Acidimicrobiia > Acidimicrobiales > Ilumatobacteraceae > VFMC01. The sequence continues at coordinate 16,921 of JBEIIG010000043.1, forward strand.
CGCCGATGTCGTGCAGCAACGCAGCGACGACCCACTCGATGTCGGCGCCGTCGCGACGTGCGCGGGTGGCCGACTGCAGCGAATGCTCGAGGCGGCTCACGCGGTAGCCGGCCAGCCCGTCGTCGAGACGGCGCAGCGCAGCCATCAACCGGTCGGGCAGGGCATCGATGTAGGTGCGTTCCAGACGGTGCAACAACTGATAGTCGTCGCGGGTGCCGTCGATCATCTGCGTGAAGCTCACCAGGTCGGCCATGGCTGCAGCGTACGACGCGGCGTCTGGCAGACTTGCGCAATGACCGCAACCTTCACCCGCATGGACGAGTCGACCGCCGAGGAATGGGCGACGATCGGCAAGGAAACGGCTCGCAACCAGGGCCGCGTCGCCGAACGGGTGCTCGGCCTGCTGCGCTCATTGGCCGACATCACCGACGGCTTCGCCACCGACCAACTCACCCACTGCTTGCAGACCGCCACGTTGGCCGAACAGGCGGGCGCCGACCCCGAGATGGTGGTGGCGTCGCTGTGCCACGACATCGGCAAGGCGATCAGCGTGCCGAACCACGGCGCCATCGCGGCCGAGATGCTGAAGCCGTACGTCCGCCCCGACGTGTACCACTCGATCAAGCACCACCAGGACTTCCAGGGCCGGCACTACTACAACCACTTCGGCATGAGCACCGAACTGCGCGAGCAGTACCGCGACCAGTCGTGGTTCGCCCTGTGCGAGCAGTTCACCGACGAGTGGGACCAGGTGGCCTTCGATCCCAACGGTCACACCGAGTCGCTCGAGCACTTCGAGCCCTTGGTGCGCGAGATCTTCGCCAAGCCCCGTTACTGACTCAGAGCAGTCGCACCAGGGCGGTGGTGCCCACCACCACGATCAGCGCCCGCAACAGTCGCGGGTCGAGCCGACGGCCCACCCGGGCGCCGATCTGGCCACCGATCGTCGACCCCACTGCGATGGCCGCCACCACGGCCCAGTCGATGTGGGTCGATGCGATGAACACCACCGACGCCACGGCGTTCACCGTCATCGCGAGCACGTTCTTGCAGCCGTTCAGGCGTTGCAGGTCGTCGTCGAGGAAGATGCCGAGCACGGCGATGAGAATGATGCCCTGAGCGGCACCGAAGTAGCCGCCGTACACGCCCACGGCGCCCACCAACCCGGCGAGCGGCACGGTGACGTCGCGGTGGCCGCGGCCACCCTGGCGTCGGCGTTCGGCGAGCCGACGACTCACCACCGGCTGCATGATCACCAGCACCAGTGCCACGGCGATCAGCACCACCACGACCCGGCGGAACACGGTGCTGGGCAGGGCGAGCAGCAGCGTCGAACCGATCAGACCACCCACCAGCGAGGCCGGCACCAGGCGCCGCAACCGTTGCTGCTGGCCCACCAGCTCGCGCCGATAGCCGTACACGCCCGACATCGATCCGGGAACGAGGCCGATGTTGTTCGACACGTTCGCCACGAGTGGCGGATAGCCGAGGGCCACCAGGGTGGGGAACGTGATGAGCGAACCCGATCCGACGACGGTGTTGATCGTCCCGGCAGCCGTGCCGGCAGCGAAGATGGCGAGGAAGTCGGCAGGTGACATGACCCGGCCATCGTGGCATGTCAGTCCAGTGCGGCACGTACCGCCTCGGTGAGCACACCGTCGAGCCGGGCGGCGCCGCGCAGCGTGAGGTGGTGCCAGTCGCGGTAGATCCACTGCCCCTGGTCGTCGCGTTGCGAGCACACCTGGGTGCTGCACAGCAGCGGCCAGGTGACCACGGCGATGGCTCCGTTCGATGCCGCCATCGACGACAGCGCCGTGTCGAGCGGGGCCGTCTCGGCGAGGAAGTCGTCGACGCGCTGCGCCCGTGGATGGGCGACGGGGCGGACCAGCGCCACCCGCTCGATCTGCGACCCCGGGTAGGTGGGCACACCCTCGACGACGATCACCCGAGCACCCAAGGCGTTCGCCGCAGCGATCACCTGCTGTTCGCCCGCGACGAACGCCGCTCGGGCAGCATCGTCGGTGCGGGCGACGATGCCATCGGCATCGCGGATGTCGTCGGCAGCGGCATAGGCCCGCGAGGTGTGGATCATCAGCACCTCGGGTCGTGCGGTCTCCATCCACCCGAGCACGTCGTCGACCCAGCGTGTGCACGAGCCGTCGTCGACCTTGCTGGCGCCGAGCAGCACCGGACAGCTACCACGGGTCCACACGGCGAAGTCGGTGCCGTTGGCGCGCGATGCACGGAGCACGGCGTCCGACAGGGCCCCGGCGTGCGAGTCACCGATCAGCAGCACCGTGCCTGCGCCCCCACCGGCGTAGATGCACGGAGCGGTCCGCACGGCCGAGTTGCACGCGTCGGCGTCGGCTCGCGTGGGGGTCTGTGCGGCGACGGCCACCTGCATGTCTCCGTTCCCCCACCCTCGGGCGCCGGCGGCGCTCACGGCCAACCCGAGACCGGCCGGCACCAGCAGGCAGACCGCCGCGACCACGAGCGCCTTGCGGCCCACGATCGAGCGGTCGTAGCGGAAGCGGTCCTCCACGTACACACGGGTGACGACGGCGACGCCGAGTGCGACGACGGCCGCGACAGGCAAGAGCCACTCGTGATCGGGCCACGTGTAGGCCACCAGCACGATGGCCGGCCAGTGCCAGAGGTACCAGCCGTACGAGTGGTCGCCGAGCCACACGAGCGACGCGGGCGCCCATCGCTCGGCCCCGTCGGGCAGCGCCGTGCCCGAGGCGATGACCAGAGCCGTTCCGAGTACGGGCACCGCCGCCCAGACGCCCGGGTAGGCCAGCGTGTCGTCGAATGCGAACACGGACACCGCCATCAGGCCGATGCCAGCGACTGCACCCACGACGAACGACCGGCGGAAGCGGATACCGGCGACCGCCAGACGAGTGACGCCGAGGGCCAGCAGGCCACCCACCCCGAACTCCCACAACCGGGTGAGCGGACCGTAGAAGGCGAACCGTTCAGGAAGCGGAATGGTGGCGGGCCCGAGGCCGTACGACCACAGCACCGACTGGCCGAGCGACACGACCGACACCACGACCAGACCCACGGCCAGCGCACGGCGGGGCGCCGCGACTCGGCGCCCGATCCACCACAGCGCCATCACCAGCAGCGGGAGCAGCAGATAGGTCTGCTCCTCGACCGCCAACGACCAGGTGTGCAGGAACGGGTTCGTCGACGACGGCGTGAAGTACTGGTCGCCGAAGCCGTAGAGGTAGCCGTTCGCGCTGAACAGCGACGCTGCGGTCGCCGTCTTCGCCGCCTGCTGCTGCGTGCCCGCAGGCGACAGCAGCAGCGCCGTGCCGACGAGACCGACGACGAGCGACACGCCGAGCAGCGGGAAGATGCGGCGCGCCCGTCGCGCCCAGAACTCGCGCAGCCGGATCCGGTCGGTCGAGTCGACCTCGCGGAGCAACAGGTTCGAGATGACGAACCCGGAGACGACGAAGAAGATGTCGACGCCCACGTAGCCGCCCGGTGTGCCGAGACCTGCGTGGAACAGCACCACCACCAACACGGCGATCCCGCGCAGGGCCTGGATGTCGCTTCGGTGGGTGGGCAGGACCGATTCAGCCCGGACGGATTCGCGATGGTTCAGCAGGATCGACACTCGGCGACGGTACGGCTGCCCACCGCAGCCCGACAGAGGTCGAACGGCTAGTTCGTGGGGCCGGAAGCCACGGGGGCCTGGAAGCGCTGCACCAACTCGACGAGCAGTTCCACACCCCAGCCGGTGGCACCTGCCGGCGGGCCGCCATGCACACACTGCACGGCCCTTGCGTGCGGCGGCGGCCTGCGCCAGTGTGCACCGGTGGACGGTGACGAGTTCGACCTGCGCCTGGTGCGCCTGCTGACGGCGCTGAACGACACCGTGCAGTTGTTGCGGGACTACGGCGCCGAACAGTGGGCCACCTCCCTCGAACTCGATGGGCACCGCATCGCGAGCGGCGACCGAGGGGGCCTCGAACATCTCGTGCAGGCATTCGGCGGGATGGGAAGCCTGAACGACCTCGTGCTCTGTCAGACCCCCCGACGACCCGACGACCCGGACGACGACCCGGACGACGACCCGGACGACACGCTGAGCGCCCTGCGTTCGAGCATCTACGCCGACGCCACGGCGCTGCGGCACCATCTCGACGGTCGCTAGCCCGGCCCGGCCCAGGAGGTAGCACAAGTGCTACACTGCCGTTCATGCCCGATCAGGTCGGCCTCCGAGAGCTGCGCCAGGACGCCTCCGACCTGGTGCGCCGCGTCGAAGCGGGCGAGGAGATCGACATCACCGTGGCGGGTCGACTCGCAGCGCGCCTGGTGCCTGTCAAGCCGCGCCGATGGCACCAGTGGGCCGACATTGCGGGGTTGTTCAGCGGACCCGCAGACCCCGATTGGGAACACGATCGGGAGCTCGTCGAGCAGTCACTCCACAACCCGTGGTCTCGCTGATGAAGGCGATCCTCGACACCAGCGTCGTGCTGTCCACCGGCTTACCGCCCCTCGAGGGTGAGCTCGCGATCAGCAGCGTCACGCTTGCCGAACTCCATTTCGGCGTCCTCGTCACCGGCGACCCAGCGATTCGAGCCGAACGCCTCCGTCGCCTCTCCGTTCTGCAGCGCTCCTTCGACGCACTGCCCATCGACGACAGCGTCGCAGCCAGCTACGGCGCGATCGCAGCCGCGGTGGTGGGCGCCGGCCGCCGACCTCGCAGCCGCGTGATGGATCTGTTGATCGCAGCCACGGCTCACGCTCATGACGCCCGGCTCTACACGCGCAACGCCGACGACTTCATCGGCATCGAGTCGCTACTCGACATCGTCGCTGTGTGAGCGCCGGGCATAGAACCACGGACGCCGCCCCTTGTTCTCGTCGACTCAGCGAAGGTCCGTTCGACTACATGCCGTGTTACATTGTCACACGATGGCTGACGGTCTCGACTGGCTCCCGAAGGACGGCGTCGTCCTGACAAGAGCTGACCTTGAACGGATCTTCATCGACCTGCGAGCACTGATCTCCGGGACTGACCCGTTCGACCCGAACCGATCCTTCGCCGTGGACATCGCAGTCGCCATCACGCACGCAATCGAACGCGAAAGTGGAGGCCAGTGATGGCGAAGCCGAAGGCGATCCAGTGGCTCGAGGAGCAGACGGGCGAGACCATCGCCTACACCCCCGAAGTAGTCGTGAGCCAGGATCGACACCTGTCGGTCCGCCTCACCGGCGAACTTGCGGCAAGTCTGGACGCAATGGCGGCCGAGCGAGGGCTCACGCTGTCGCATCTCGTGCGTGAGCTCCTCGCCGAGGCCGTGGCTCAGCGAACTACGGTGGCCAAGCTCGACGGACGCGCACTGGCCGATCGCCTCGCAGCCGATGTTGCCGAAGTGCGCCGCCGACTCGCAGGTTGATTCCGCCCGATCTGCCTGAGCTCGGAGCGGCTACGAAACGCGAGACTGCGCAGCGTGATGTGACTCACCCTGAAGTCACCGCCTGCCTCGATCGACGGCGTTCATGACGAAGTCGTTGGTGCGGGCAAGTGAGGGGTCTCCCGGACGATCTCACCTCAGCGGATGCGCACGCCCCGGGTCGGCCCTGCTCGGAAGAGCCGAGCTGACCGGAGTATTTCGGGAATGTCACCAGGTCATTCCGGGAAGCCCCTAGAGAGGCGACGCCGGGAATCGAACCCGGGTACAGGGCTTTGCAGGCCCTTGCCTGAACCACTCGGCCACGTCGCCATGCCCGCCGTCATCCGGAGAGCGCACGACACCATAGCGGGCAGACCTCCGGTTGGCGCATGCCGTTCGGCACGCCCAAAGGTCACGACCGCTGATCAGTCGTTGCGAAAGCTGTTCCGCACCAGGTGGGTGCTCATATCGCCCACCAGCTCGATGTGCATCCGCCGCTCCACGAACCGCCACTCGCCATAGACCAGGTGCACCCGGTCGCGGTAGGTGCCGCAGGCGATCGTGATGAGCGGCAGACCGGGTGGCTGGTGGTGCACGTGCACGTAGCTCTGCACCTGTGCGGTCCGGCCGGACGGGTCGACATCGATGACGACGTTCGACACGCAGTGCCGTGTGCGGGGTACGCCGTCGTAGAGCCGGATGTTGCCGGCGAGCACACCGGTGACCTGTTCGGCGCCGCACGCAGCGGCCGAGGTGCCGGCTCGGCCGTACAGGCCCTCCGGCGCGAACAACTGCCCGGTCGCTGCGAAATCACCCCGGTCGATGGTGTCGCTGTACGCGTACAGCAGTCGCTCGATCCCCTCGCGGGCGTCCATCCCCACCTCCTCGTCGATGCACTGCGAGCACATTAGGCACGAGATGCGCCGTACAGGTTCGCTGTGCCACCCTGTCGACCCATGACCCCCCGTCACACCCTCCGTTTCGCCGCGCTCGTGGTCGCCGCCGCCATCACCGCCGCTGCCTGCAGCTCCGACAGCGACTCGGCTGGCGACACCACCGCTGCGCCGGCCACCACTGCTGCCCCTGCGGCCACAGCGGCGCCCACCACAGCGGCACCCACCACGGCCGCTCCCACCACCGAGGCGCCCACCACGACCGTGAGCGTGGCCGATCTCGCCAACGCCTACATCGAGCCCGGGCCCTACCCGGTGGGTGTGGTCACCCTGCAGTTGGCCAAGGGCCCGAAGGTGGAGGTGTGGTACCCGGCGGTCGAGGGCACCACCGGCGAGGTGAGCTACGACGTGCGCGACTTCGTTCCCGAGGCGATCCGTGCGCTGCTCACTGCCGACATCCCCGCCAGCTACACCTTCGCCGGCGCCCGCGATGCCGAGGCGGCCGAGGGCACCTTCCCGGTGGTGCTGTTCAGTCATGGCTTCACGGGCATCCGGCTGCAGAGCTCGTTCCTCACCTCGCACCTCGCCAGCTGGGGCATGATCGTCGCAGCCCCCGACCACCCGTCGCGCGACCTGCCCAACGTGCTCGGTGGCACCGCCAGCGGCGACCGCAACGACTCGGTCGACGACCTGCTGCAGACGCTCGACCTCGTGGTGGCCGAGGGTTCCTCGCCCACCAGCGTGCTGAGCGGCCATGTCGACGCCGACAAGGTGGTGGCCGTCGGCCACTCGGCCGGCGGCGGCACCATCGTCGGCGCTGCCGCCGACGACCGGGTCGACGGCTATGTGTCGATGGCCTCGGGCGTTGCTCTCGGTTCGGGCGATTCCACGGCCACCACCATCGAGCCGCAGGTGCTGCCCGACAAGCCGTCGTTCTTCCTGGCGGGTTCGCTCGACGCGATCATCTCGGCCACCGAACGCACCCGACCGTCGTTCGAGGCAGTGCCCGAGCCCAGTCGCCTGTGGATCATCGACGGTGTGGGCCACAACGGCTTCGACGACTTCTGCACCTTCGGTGGCGGCACCGGCATCATCGGCATCGCCGAGGCCTCCGGCCTCGGACCCCTGCTGGAAGCCCAGCCGCAACTGAAGACGCTCGGCCAGGACGGATGTGTCCCGCCGGCCGTTCCGGTCGTCGAAACGTTCCCGATCATCCGCCACTCGGTCACCGCGTGGATCCGCCACCTGTTCGGTATCGATCCCGAACCGGTGGGCCTCGGTGTCGAGGTGGCCGACGCCTACAGCCAGCCGGTCGACATCGCCTCGCGCCCCTGACCCGACCGCTCAGCGGCGGCGACTGTCGAGCAACCGATCGTCGACGACGTCGTCGAACGCGCCCGCAGTGAGGTACCCCTGCACGTCGACCACCAGGTGGCTGGATGCCGACGTGAACAAGCAGACGGCACCACTGGCATCGAACTGCACGAACGCCACTCCGGCCACGGTCTGGCCGGCTGCGTCGGTGTTCACGTTCGAGGCCCCACCGGGGGTGGCGCCGCAGGGCAGGAACTGCAGGTAGCCGGCCGCGAGGTTCTCGGTCGATACCACCGACACCACGGCGGTCGACGAGGGTCGACCGGTCACCCGCACCTGCGTTCCTGCCGCCGGCCGGGGACCGTTACGGGTGTCGAGCGCACGGTCGTCGGTGATGTCGTCGAACGCGCCTGCGCCCATGTAGCCCTGCAGGTCGGCCACCAGATGGGTGGCGTGCTGCGTGAAGACACAGGCCCTGCCGGAAGCGTCGAACCGCACGAAGGCGAGCACCGCCCGCGTCTGGCCGGCCGCATCGATGTTGAGGTTCGACCAGCCGCCCGGTGCGGCGCCGCAGGGCAGCACCTGCACGTACCCGGCACGCGTGGTCTCGGTGGCGACGAGCGACACCACTGCGGTGCGGTTGGCGAGACCGCGTATCTCGGTCTGCGACCCACTGGCCGGTCGCACGGCGGTACGTGTGTCGAGCAGGCGGTCGTCGGCGACATCGTCGAAGGCGCCCGGAGTGAAGTAGCCCTGCAGGTCGGCCACGAGATGGGTGGGCATCTGGTTGAAGAGGCAGCTGCGACCGTCGGCGCCGAACGGCACGATCGCCACCGACGCACGGATCTGCCCCACCGCATCGGTGTTCACGTTCGACCACCCGCCCGGCGTCGTCCCGCAGGGCAACGACTGCACCCAGCCCGGGGCGGTGTTGTCGACCGCCACCAACGACACCACGGCCGTGCGGTTCGGCGAGGCGGTGAGCGTGGTGGTGGTCGCTGCAGGCCGGCGGGGCAGGAAGCGCGTCGCCGGCGAACACGGGAACGATGCCGTCGCCACCTTGTCGTACAGCCAGTTGATGGTGCGTTGCACGATGAGCGTGTTCGTGGCATCGGACAGCACGTGACCCTCACCCGGGTACTCGTACCACTGCACCGCCAGGCCCGCAGCGGTCATGGCGTCGCGGGTCTGCACGGCGAGGTCGTAGGGCACGACGGTGTCGTCGGCGCCGTGCTGGAAGATCGCGCCGGCGTCGTCGGGGCCGATCGCTGTGGGGTCGTTGGCGCCCGAGATCGACACCGCGGTGCACACCGCCGACGACATCCCCGCATGGTCACCCGGCAGCGGCGTGTCGGCATTGGCGGCCACACCGAGGGCTGTCACCGCACCCGCCGACGATCCACCCACGGCGATGCGGTCGGGATCGATCCGCAGGGCGGTGGCTTGTGTGCGGAACCACCGGACGGCAGTCTGCATGTCGGCCCGGGCGTTGTCGATCGTCTCGACCTCCAGCGCCGAGTCGATCGGCGCCAGCACCGGCGCAGGGCCGAGGCGGTAGTTGATCGACGCCGCCACATAGCCGCGCTGCGCCATCCGGTTGGCCCAGGCGGTGGTGGTGCTCTTGTCACCCGTGACGAAGAATCCTCCGTGGGCATAGATGAACACCGGTCGGCCTGTCGCGGTGTCGCCCCGCGGCGTGTAGAGGTCGAGCAGCAGCGTGACCGGCGTGCCGTCGTAGGCCACCGCCGTGCCGTAGACGACATCGCGTTGCACGTCGACATTGAACGTGGCGTCGAGATACCGCGTGGCCGCGCGCACCGTCGGCGCATCGCGGCCGGGCACGGCGACGAGGACGACGGCACACGACGCCAGCGCAACGAGGAGCCGCCGAATTCGTGTCACGGGTCGAGGTTAGACACTGCAGCGATTGCCGCTGCCGCGGCCCGGTGCCCCGCAGCCGCGGCGGTCGCCGGGTTGTGGCCCGCCGACAGCGCTCCGAGGAACCCGGCGGCGAAGGCGTCACCCGCGCCGGTGGTGTCGCGCACGGCGGCCAGCGGCGGCACAACGACCTCCACCCAGTCGCCGTGTGCACGCTCGTGCACCAACGCCGGCTGCGCGCCCTGTTTCACCACGGCCACCGAGGCTGCTGCGGCAACGGCATCGATGCCCCCGAAGGCTGCTGCCTCGAGTTCGTTGGCCAGCACCACATCGGGTCGCAGCCGCGTCAGCAGCGCGCCCATCGCTGCCGCGCCCATCGAATCGATCAGCGCAGCCGACGACAGATCGACCGAGACGAGGATCGACCGTTCACGTGCCCAGCCGACCAGCGTGGCCGCGGTGGCGGCGAGCGCACCACCGGTGAACGAGTACATCGGCACGTGCAGTGCGTGCACCCCGTCGAGCCACGTCGGGTCGGGATCGGTGAGGTCGGCGCACGCGCCGCGGTCGGTGAGCATCGTGCGCTCACCCGTGGTGTCGACCAGCACCACGATCGTGCCGGTGCGGCCGCCACGCCGGACCACCACGTCGACGCCCTCGGCCCGCAGCGCGTCGACGAGGACGGTGCCGATCGCGTCGTCGCCCACCTGACCGATGAACCGGGCTGCGCCGCCGTGCCGCGCCACACTCACCGCCATGTTGGCGGCGCTGCCACCGCGTCGGCGGCGGATGACGGCGGCAGTGTCGCTCGCCAGGTTCACCGGCCCGTCGAGCCGCACGGCGATGTCTTCCACCAGGTCGCCGATCGTTGCGATAACCGGAGTCGTCATGTCAGGCCCCCAGTGCGGCACGCAGGTGCTGGTGCACGAAGTAGACCCCGCGCTCCTCCACCGTTGCCAGCACCCCGTTGGCGTCGAGGCCGGCATCGTGCGACCGCTGCACCGCCGTACAGATCGCCACGTCCTGGTCGTGCACCAGGCGGTGCGCCTCGACGATGCGGTCGCGGGTAGCGGCGGCGGTGCCAGCGGCGGCGTAGAGGCGGCGCTCCACACGCGTGGAGTTCGGCGAGAGCGGCTCCATCCACATCGCCAGCACCGCGTCGGGGAACACGTTCACCATCAGGTTCGGCCACACGGTGAGGTACGACCCCACGCCGTAGGGCCGGTCGCTGCTGGCCGTCGCCAGGCGTTCCCAACCGGGTTCGCCCGGTAGCAGCTCGGCCATGATGCGACCGGTCTCGTCGGTGGGGTGCAGCGGCCGGTCCCAGGCGTACAGCACCAGGCCGTCGCTCACCATCGGGTAGTCCTCGCTCGACGAGGTGTCGATCTCGGGGTGCACGAACGGGGTGTGGTAGTTCTCGCTGTAGTTCTCGAGCAGCACCTTCCAGTTGAACGGCCGCACGTGCGACTCGCGCAGCACCGGCTCGAGCGCCTCGATCGGGTACGGGTCGACCGCAGCCCCGAGTGGGCCGAGCTCGAGCGCTGGCGCCTCGCTGTCGAAGCACACGAACAGCCAGCGCCGCCACACCGTGGTGCGCACCGGGGTGAGCGAGTAGTCGGCGGTGTCGAACCCTTCGGGCGAGCCGACGCCCGAGGCCCGCGCCAGGGTGCCGTCGAGCCGATACAGCCACGAGTGGTACGGGCAGCGAACCAGGCTGCCGTGGCCCACCTCGCCCGGTTCGCACAGCGGCGCGGCGCGGTGGCGACACACGTTCAGGAAGGCCCGCACCTCGCCGTCTTTGGCGGCGATCACCAGCACCGGCCAGCCACCCACGGTGATCGATGTCCACGACCCAGCAGCAGGCAGGTCGTTGACCGCAGCAGCGCACACCCACCCACGACGGAACACCTGGTCGAGCTCTCGCGCGTAGTGCGCGCTGTCGGCGTACCACCCTGCGGGCAGCGTGCGCGCCGTGGCGATCCCGGGCGGGTCGGGTATCTGGCGCACCATGGCGTCATTCTGCCTCACCCGCGTGATCTATCCTGACCGGTGATTCAGTTTGGGGGGAATCCATGCGCACATCTCGTCGTCAGTTCCTTGCTCGCTCGGCCCAGTTGGGCGTCCTGCTGGGCGCCGGCGTGCCGCTGTTGAACGCCTGTGGCGGCAGCGGTTCGAGCAGCAAGAAGGTCACCGCCACCATCAAGGACGGCCTCGCGCCCGAGAAGGGTCCGCTGCGCATCGTCAACTACGCCGACTACGTGAACCCCGATGTGGTCGCCGACTTCGAAAAGGAGTACGGCGTGAAGGTCGAGATCGCCACGTTCGACTCCGACAGCGAGTTCATCAGCAAGATCACCACCGGCGCGCTGAAGGCCGACCTCGCCCACTCGATGGCGAACACCACCATTGGCCGGCTCATCGAGGGTGGCATCGTGCAGCCTCTCAACAAGAGCTACATCCCGAACACCGCCAACACGCTGGCAGCGTTCAACGACCCGTGGTACGACCCGGGCGCCGCGTACTCGGTGCCGTACACGTTCTTCGGCACCGGTATCGGCTACCGCACCGACCGCATCGACCCGGCCGAGGTGGAGGCCCAGGGATGGGACGCCATCTGGAACGCCACCGCGTTCAAGGGCCAGGTGTCGGTGCTCGACGACGACCGCGAGGCGTTCATCATGGCGATGCTGCGCAAGGGCATCACCGACATCAACACCACCGACAAAGCAATCGTCGACCAGGCCCTCGCCGATGTGACCGAGTTGATCGACCTGGTGAACGTGAAGGTGAACATCGAGGGCTACAAGGACATCCCCGAGGGCACCACCACCATCGCCCACACCTGGAGCGCCGACCTCATCGGCGGCGCCCTCAGCTACATGCCCGAGGGCGTATCCACCGATGTGCTCGGGTTCTGGCATCCGCCGTCGGATCGCTACCTCGTCGCCAACGACAGCATGGGGGTGCTGGCGAATGCCGAGAGCCCGGTGCTCGCCCACCTGTATCTGAACTACCTGCTCGACAACGATGTGTCGGAGAAGAACTTCAGCTGGCTCGGCTACCTACCGGCGCTCAGCAAACTCGACGCCGACTACGTGATCGCCCAGGGGTACGTGCCCGAGAACCTGCGCAACTGCGTGCCCACCAACGACGACATCAGCAAGGGTCTGGTGGCCAAGCCGCTCGGCCTCGAGGGCGACGTGCTCTACGAACAGGCCTG
>JBEIIG010000044.1:0-29494 GCA_040380855.1 Acidimicrobiaceae bacterium
CCCCCCGCCCCCCGTCGACGGAACTACTTGCTGGCCTGCTCGAGCGCCCGGCGCACCAGCACCTTGGCCAGGTGCACGCGGTACTCGGGGGTGGCGTTCAGGTCGCTCTGCGGCTCGGCTTCGGCGGCGGCCTGCTCGGCGGCGTCGGCGATCGACGCACCGCCGGCAAGTGCCGAACTGACGCTGGAGGCGAGGATGGGCACGCTGCCCATGTTCACCAGCGCCACGCCGCTGTCGCCGTTGCGCCGCCAGGCGGCGACACCGACGATTGCCCAGTCCTGGGCGCGACGGTTGAACTTCTGGAAGCTCCAGCCGGCACCGTTCATCTTGGGCACGCGGATCTCGGTGAGCATCTCGTCGGGCTCGAGCGCGGTCTGCAGGAAGCCGTGGAAGAACTCCGTCGCCGGGATCTCGCGGGTGCCGTTGGGGCCCTGGGCCACGTAGGTGGCGCCGAGGGCCAGTGTGGTGGCGGGCAGGTCGCTGGCAGGGTCGCTGTGGGCGATCGAGCCACCGATGGTGCCGCGGTGACGCACCTGCGGGTCGCCCACGTGGCCGGCAGCATGGGCCAGCAGCGGCACGTGCTCGGCCAGCACCGGGCTCTTCTCGACATCCATGTGCCGGGTGAGGGCGCCGATGGCGATGTGGTCGCCGGCATCGCGGATGTACGACAGGTCGCTCACCCGGCCGATGTCGACCAGCACGCTCGGCTGGGCCAGACGCAGCTTCATCAGCGGCAGCAGGCTGTGGCCACCGGCGAGGAACTTGGCCTCGTCGCCGTGCTGACCGATGAGGCTGATGGCCTCGGCGGCCGAACCGGCCCGGACGTATTCGAAGGGTGCGGGGATCACGTGTTGGCTCCTTGCTGCGCGTGGTGAATAGCTTTCCAGACCGTCTGCGGACTGGCCGGCATGGGGATGTCGGTGACACCCAGGTCGGACAGTGCGTCGACGATGGCATTGATGACGGCGGGTGCGGCACCGATGGTGCCGGCTTCGCCGATGCCCTTCACGCCCAACTGGTTGGTGGGCGACGGGGTGATGGTGTGGCCGAGGGTGATCGGCGGGACGTCGCTGGCCGCGGGCACGAGGTACTCGGCGAGCGAGGTGGTCTTCAAGTTGCCGTCGCTGTCGTAGACGGCCTCTTCGTAGAGAGCCTGGGCCATGCCCTGCACGACGCCGCCGTGCACCTGGCCCTCGACGATGAGCGGGTTCACCTGGTTGCCGCAGTCGTCGACGGCGACGTACTGCAGCACGTCGACCTGACCGGTCTCGGTATCGACCTCGACGGTGCAGATGTGCGTGCCGAACGGCCACGAGAAGTTGGGCGGGTCGTACGTGACCTGGGCCTCGAGGTTCGGCTCGAGGCCGTCGGGCAGGTTGTGGGCGGTGAAGGCCGCGAAGGCGATGGCGCCCAGCGGCATCGCCTTGTCGGGCGAGCCCTTCACCGTGAACGTGCCGCCGGTGAACTCGAGGTCGTCTTCGTTGGCCTCGAGCTGGTGGGCGGCGATCTTCTTCGCCTTGTCGATCACCTTGTCGCACGCCATGGCGATGGCCACACCGCCGTTGGTGAGCGACCGCGACCCGTAGGTGTCGAGGCCGAGCGGTGCAAGTGCCGTATCGCTGTGCAGCACGTCGACATCATCGGGGTCGACGCCCAACTTCTCGGCGGCGATCATGCTCCACGACGTCTCGTGACCCTGACCGTGGGGTGACGTGCCGGTGACCACCTGCACCTTGTTGGTGGGCAGGATGCGCACCGTGGCCGCTTCCCAGCCGCCCGCGGCGTAGTTCAACGAGGCGAGCACCCGAGACGGTGCCAGACCGCACATCTCGAAGTAGCTGATGAGCCCGATACCGAGTCGCTTGGTGGCACCCGGAACGTTCTGCACCTTCTGGCGGGCACGCACGCCGTCGTAGTCGGCCAGCGTTGCCGCCAGCGTCGCCGCCGCGTCGTGATCGCCGCTGTCGTACACCAAGCCGGTGAAGGCGGTGTACGGGAACTGCTCTTTGCGGATGTAGTTGCGGCGCCTGAGTTCGAGCGGGTCGATGCCCATCGTGTCGGCGAGCGCGTCCATGGCACGTTCGATGGCGTACGTCGCCTCCGGCCGCCCAGCGCCGCGGTAGGCGTCGGTGGGGGTCATCGTGGTGAACACACCGGTGCAGCTGAAGTCGTACGCAGCGGGAAGGTCGTACACCCCGGCGTAGAGGAACGCGCCGAGCAACGGGATGCCCGGTGTGATGAGTTGCAGATAACCGCCCATGTCGGCAACGAGACGCACCCGCACGGCGGTGAGCCGACCATCGGCGTCGGCCGCCAGCTCGATGTGCTGCTTCTGCGCGCGTCCGTGGATGCTCGCCTGGGTGTTCTCGCCGCGCTCTTCGTTCCAGCGCACCGGCACCTTGTGCTTGCGGGCAAGTGCAACGCACAACAACTCCTCGGCGTAGACGTCGAGCTTGGCGCCGAAGCCTCCACCCACCGACGGGGCGATGACCCGGAGCTGGTGCTCGGGCACGCCCACGGTGAGTGCTGTCATCACCTTCAAGATGTGCGGGATCTGGGTGGCGCTGTAGAGCGTGATGTCGCCACCGAACGGCTGCGGCACTGCCGCCACGGCCCGGGGCTCCATGGCCATCGGGATGAGCCGCTGTTGCACGTAGTGCTCGCTCACGGTGTACGCCGCGGCTGCAAAGGCCGCATCGACCTGGCCCTCGGTGCCCTCCACCTTCAGATCCCAGGTGTAGCTGCGGTTGGTGCCCTCGCCCTCGTGGATGATCACACGGTCGCTGAGCGCATCGTCGAGGTCGACGACTGCCGGGAGGGCCTCGTAGTCGACGACGACGGCCTCGACCGCGTCGCGGGCCGCTGCTTCGCTGGTGGCCAGCACACAGGCCACCGCGTCGCCCATGTAGGTGGCCTTGCCGACCGCCACGGGGTAGTGGGCAGGATTCTTCATGTCGGCCGTGACCGGCCACGCACAGGGCATCGGCCCCGCCCAGAGGCCCATCAGGTCGGCGCCGCTGTAGGCGGCCACCACACCGGGCATGGCCAGTGCGGGGGCCAGGTCGACGCCCAGGATGCGGGCGTGGGCATAGGGGCTGCGCACCAGTGCGAGGTGCAGCGCCCCGGGAATGTGCAGGTCGTTGGTGAACTTCGCCTCGCCCGTCAACAGCGCAGGGTCTTCCTTGCGCAGCCGCCGTGTCCCCAACACGGCGCTCGGGCGATCGTCGATGATGGTCATGGTCGGGTCCCCTTCCCGAGTGACGTCATTCGCCTGCGCAGGCGAGGACGGCCTTGACGATGTTGTGGTAGCCGGTGCACCGGCACAGGTTGCCCTCCAGGCCGAGGCGCACTTCTTCCTCGGTGGGGTTCGGGTTCTCCTTCAGCAGGCTCGAGGCCGCCATCACCATGCCGGGCGCGCAGTAGCCGCACTGCAGTGCATGGTTCTCCATGAAGGCCTGCTGCATCGGGTGCATCGTGCCGTCGGCCGATGCCATGCCCTCGATGGTGGTGACTTCGGCGCCGTCGGCCTGCGCAGCGAGGATGGTGCAGCTCTTCACGGCTTCGCCGTTCAGGTGCAGGCTGCATGCGCCGCACGACGAGGTGTCGCAGCCGATGTTGGTGCCGGTGAGGCCGAGCACCTCGCGGACGTAGTGGACGAGCAGGGTGCGCGGTTCGACATCGCTGTCGTGCGCCGTGCCGTTGACGGTGACGCGGATCTTCATGAATGTCCCCTCGTGAGTGGGTGGTTCGGTGTGCCCCCAAGTTGGCGGGACCATCATGCACCATTTTCCACCCCGCTCGCACATGGGCCGTCGCGCGCCGGGCCACCGGGGTCGCTCTCGGTAGCATCGGCCCCGGTGGAGATCGACGACATGGCCCTGCAACGCCTGCGCGACGACGGGCAGCGCTACACGACGGGCCGACGCGACCTGCTGCACACCCTCGCCGAGGCGGGCGAACCGCTGACGATCCCGATGATCCTGCGCCGAAGCCCCGGCCTGGCGCAGAGTTCGGTGTACCGCAATCTGGCTGTGCTCGAGCAGGCACGACTGGTCAGCCGTATCGCCACCGGCGACGAACACGCACACTACGAACTCGCCGAAGACCTCACCGAACACCATCACCATCACCTGGTGTGCAGCGAGTGCGGCCGGGTGAGCGACTTCACCCTGCCCGACGGCACCGAACGAGCACTCGACGACGCCCTGCACCGGGCGGCCGACGCGGCCGGCTTCGCGCTCGCCTTCCACCGACTCGACCTGGTGGGCCGCTGCGCCACCTGCGCCCCGGTCTCGACCAACAGGCTCTAGACCAGGTTCGCGGCGTCGCAAGCCGTCTGCTACGCGAGCCTGAGGCGACCGCGCACGGCCACGTTCACGCGCTCGCCGGCACGAGAGAGGGTGCACGTTGCGAGCCGGCCGTGCCGTGTGGCCTCGAGTTCGACGCCGGCACCGATAGAGCGCAGCGCCAGCAGGTCTTCGAGCACGCCGCCTCCCCGCAACGGCGACCCGATGCTGACGCCCTGCTCGGTGGTGAGGAGTCGGTAGCGAGGAACGCGACCGCCGGCGTCGGACGAGACGTACCTACCGCCGAGGCCGAGCAGCGAGACGGCCCGAACGGGCAGCGAGATGAGGCACAGGCGCGAGCCGAATGACGGCTTTGGACTGATCACGTGCGCGCTGACGAACGTGACCACCCCGACGACTGCTGCGATCACCAACGGGACCAGGCGATTCCCGGAACTGTTCCGAACGACGATGAGCACGAAACCGACGACTGCCGGCAGCGTGAACGGTACGTGGAGCACAAGGCGCGACCACACATACCGGCCCACGCCTACGAACCTCACCATCGCCTCCAGTCCCACCTGTTCGGAATGGCCAGCGAGCACGCTCGCGAGCGGCATCGTCGAGGAATCGGTGAGCGGCACGAGCGCATCATGCCTGGTAATGAAGCCGGGTTCCAGCCGTCGGCGGAGGAACTCAGACCAAGATGGCCTGGCGGGCGCGCTCGAGGCGGGCGGCCACATCGGTCCAGTTGACGACGTTCCAGATGGAGTGCACGTAGTCGGCGCGCTGGTTGGCGTACTGCAGGTAGTAGGCGTGCTCCCACACATCGACGGCGAGCAGCGGCACGGCGCCGAGCACGTGGTTGTCGTGATGGGTGAGCAACTGCTGCACCACCAGCCGTTGACCGATCGGCTCCCAGGCGAGCACGGCCCAGCCGCTGCCCTGCAGGGTGATGGCGGTATGGCTGAACAGCGCCCGGAACGAGGCGAAGCCGTCGAAGGTCTCGTCGATCTCGCGGCGCAGCGGGCCACCGGGTTCGCCACCGCCGTCGGGGTGCAGGTTGGTCCAGTAGATCGAGTGCAGCACGTGGCCGCCGAGATGGAAGGCGAGTGATCGTTCGAGACCGACCAGGTCGCCCCAGCGCTGCTGCGCGCGTGCCTGGTCGAGTTGCTCGAGCGTTGCGTTGGTGCCGGCCACGTAGGCGGCGTGGTGCTTGTCGTGGTGCAACTCGATCACCCGAGCCGACAGATGCGGCTCGAGGTCGGCCGGGTCGTAGGGGAGATCGGGAAGCGCGTAGGGGGTCACGCAGGTCGGTCTAGCCGCGCCGACGCGACCGGTGGGCGGGTCAGAAGGCCCGAATGATGTCGCGGATCGACATCGCCACGAGGAACACCAGCATCACGGTGCCGAAGGCGGTGTATCCCCAGCGTGCCCGGTGGTCGACCCGCCAGAAGCGGCGCATGCTCGACACGATGCACACCGCAGCGATGATGCCGATGACAGCGCCGATGAGCGGTCCCACACCGGCAGCCAGGCCGAGGAAGGGCAGAACGAACGGCAACACGATGTAGGTGAGCAGGCAGCGCACCGCCGACACCATGACCGATGTCTGCAAGGCCTTGCGCGCCTCGGCGACGGTGGCGTGTTCGACGTGATCGACCCGCAGCAGGGCGCGCATGAAGCGATCGGCAGGGGGGCGTTCGATTGCGGCGACGGCCGGTTCGGCGACGATCGACATGGCGCCACTGTACCCACAGCGCCGGTTCCCGTTGCCATCACCGACACGGGTGCCGTCAGGTGAGCGCACCGTGCAGGAGGCCGACGAGGGCACCGCCCGCCACCAGCCAGGCCGAGTTCGGCCGCACGGTGAGCATCAGCACCAGCGCCACCGCCGCGACGGCCACCGTGAGCGGGTCGACAAGCGCGCTGTCGGCAAGGCGCACCGCCACGGCAGCGAGCATGCCGAGCGAGGCGGCATTCACTCCGTCGAGCGCTCCACCGGCCCAGGCCGAGCGGCGGATGAGCGGCACGATGCGCGCCAGCAGGGCGACGAACACCAGCGCGGGAGCGAAGATGGCCACGGTGGCCACCACTGCGCCGGGCAGGCCTGCCACCTGATAGCCCACGAACGTTGCGGTGGTGAACACCGGGCCGGGTGTGAACTGACCGATGGCGACGGCGTCGAGCAGTTGTCGCTCGGTGAGCCAGCCGAGGCGGTCGACCAGGTCGCCTTCGAGGAACGACACCAGCACGTACCCGCTGCCGTACAGCACCGAACCCACCTTCAGGAACACCCACGCCAGGCGCCACAGCGTCGGGTCGGTGGTGGTGGCGGCGGCCAGGCCGAACGGCGCGATGAACCACAGCTGCAGGCGTTGGCCCCGACGCAACACCGCCCGGTTGCGCCACAGTGCCCCCACCGCTGCAGCAGTCGCAAGCAGCACCAGCTCGTTCACGCCGGCCAGCCAGGCGGCGGCGGCGCCGACAGCGACCGCGCCGAGCACCACGTCCTTCACGGCGGTGCGGGCGAGGCCGACAGCCGCATGGGCCACCACGGCCACGATCACCGGCACGATGCCGTACGACAGGTCGAGCGCAGTGGGGGTGGTGCCGTAGCGGTCGTAGAGCACGGCCAGGACGAGCACGATGCCGACGGCGGGCAGGATGAAGCCACCGGCCGCGGCCACGAACCCGCGCCAGCCGGCGCGCCGTAGGCCGAGGTGCACGGCCAGCTCCGTCGAGTTGGGGCCGGGCACCAGGTTGGTGGCACCCATCAGGTCCACGAAGGTCTGATCGTCGACCCACTTCCGTCGGGTGACCACCTCGTCGCGCATCATCGCGATGTGGGCGGCCGGCCCACCGAAGGCCGTGAAGCCCAGGCGGGTGAACAGACGACCCACCTCGCGCCAGGCGTCGGGGCGGGGCGCATGCGGCGCAGCGGCGGTGGCGTCGGTGGCGTCGATGGCAGCGAGGGTAGCGCTGTCGATCGCCCGCGACGGAGGGCTCAGCCGTCGAGTCGGCGCTGTGTGCGGGCGGCAAACGTGAGCGTGAGAGCGCTCAGCACCACGATGGCCAGCAGCCCGCCCCAGGTGTCGTGCCAACTGACACCCTGCAGGAAGCCCTGGCGGCCGAGTCGCAGGATGTAGGTGAACGGGTTGTAGCGGGCAACGGTGTACAGCCAACCCGTCATCAGCGACAGCGGCGACTGGGCGTCGGTGAGGAACAACGCGTTGAACAACGTGAGCTGCATCAGGGCTGCGCCGCGCATGTCGCGGAACACGAACGCGAGGCCGAGACCCCAGCCGGCCGAGATGGTGGCCACACCCAGGCAGGCCACGAGCAGCGAGAGGATGCCGAGCACCCAGTCGACCGGGCGTGCGCCCAGCAGGAGGCCCACGCCGAGCACCGTGCCCACGACGATGAGTACCCGCACCCAGCAGAGCATGAGCGGCCCGAGGATCTGGGTGAATCCCGGCGAGGGAGCCATGCGCAGCCGGTCGTAGAAGCCGGTCTCGAGATCGCGCACCGTACTGAACCCCAGGCCCACACCGGCGAAGCCTGCACCCATGAGGCAACCGAGCGGCAGGAACCAGTTGAGGGCTTTGTCGGTGGGGAACCCGGGCACCTTGGTGATGGCATAGAACGTGCCGCTGAACGCGACGGCCTGGAAGATGGGCATCACGAGCGACGGAATGAAGGCCGACGGCAGGCGGCGGATGGAACGCAGGCCGCGCACGGCCAGCACCCACGACGAACGTACGAGCGTGCCCCCCGGCGCCTGCTCGCTGTCGTACGCAGTGGGGGAGAGCGAGGTGGTGCTCATCGTGCCGCCAGCCGTCCGTCGAGGGCCCGGAGGGCGATGCCGATGGAGACGATGCCGATGGCGACGGGGATGAGCAGCGCTTCGGCGAGGTGGGTGGCCGACAGCGACTCGATGGTGAGCCCACGGATGCCCTCGACGAGGTACGAGATGGGATTGGCGTCGGCGATGTGGCCGTACACACCGGTCATCGTCTCGCGCGGGAAGAACGCGCTCGACAGGAACAAGGCGATGAACAACAGCGGGAAACTCCCCTGCACCGCTTCCGACGAGCCGGTCTTCAAGCCCATGGCTGCAGCAAAGCCACCGAACGCCATACCGGTGAGAGCCCCCGACAGCACGATGGCGAGGAAGCCGACGATGCCCGACTTGATGCTCACCCCGAACGGCAGCAGCACCACGATGAAGAACACCGTCTGGAATGCCCCGAATGCGGCGGCGCCGGCGAGGCGGCCGAGCAGGATGCCCACACGCGACGTGGGCGAGGCGAGCAGGCGGTCGAAGAAGCCCTCGGCGATGTCGGTGGCCAGCGCCGCGCCGCCGGTGACACTGCCGAACAACACGCCCTGGACGATGCTGCCGGCCAGCGAGAAGTCGAGGAACGAGTCGACCTCGGGGAAGCCCGGTAGCGAGGTGGCCTTGCTGAACGACGACGTGCCCAGCGCGGCGAAGAACAGCGGGAAGATGAGCGAGGGGATGACGAGCGCCGGCTGACGGACGAAGGCCAGGATGGAGCGGCGCGACATGGCAGCGGTCTGGCGCCAGAACGAGCCGTTCCGGGCCGGCGCGGCCGCACTCGCCGGTGCCGTCACAGCGGTCATCGCCGACCCCGACGGCGGCGCTTGCCGCCCTTGGCCGGGGCGTCGTCGGCAACGGGTGCGGTGCCGGTGTCGTCGCCCTCGAGACGATGACCGGTGGCCTCGGCGAACACGTCGTCGAGGCTCGGCTCGTTCAGTTCGAGGTGGTGGATGCCGATGCCGGCGTCGTCGAGCGCGCGCACCACCTCGGTGACCTGGCCGGCGCCACCGGGCAGGCCCACCCCGAGGGTGCCCTCCGGTGTGGGCCGCAGTTCGCCGAAGCGGGCCAGCACCGTCTTCGCACCGTCGGCCTCGGCCTGGGTGACCGAGATCTGCAGCGTTGGCGCACCCACCTCTGCCTTCAGGGCGGTGGGGGTTCCCAGCTTCACGATCCTGCCGTGGTCGATGATGGCCACCCGGTCGGCCAACTGGTCGGCCTCCTCGAGGTACTGCGTGGTGAGCAGCACGGTGGTGCCCTCCTGGTTGAGGCGGCGCACCTCTTCCCACAGCGTGATGCGGCTCATCGGGTCGAGGCCGGTGGTGGGCTCGTCGAGGAACAGCACGGTGGGCTGGTGGATGAGCGACAGCGCCAGGTCGAGTCGACGACGCATACCGCCGGAGTAGGTACCGACGCGGCGGTCGGCTGCGGCGGTGAGGCCCACGCGCTCGAGCAGTTCGTCGGCCCGGCGACGCACCGCCGCCGGGGCGATGCCGTACAGCACGGCCTGCAGTTCGAGCAGTTCGTTACCGGTCATCAGCGGGTCGATGGCGGCGTCCTGCAGCGCGACGCCGATGCTGCGGCGCACGCTGTCGGCCTGTCGCACCACATCGAAGCCCGCCACGCGGGCCGAACCGTCGGTGGGGCGCAGCAGGGTGGTGAGCATGCGCACGGTGGTGCTCTTGCCCGAGCCGTTGGGGCCGAGGAGTCCGAAGATCTCGCCCTGGTGCACTTCGAGGTCGACGCCGTCGACGGCGCGCACCAGCGAACCGTCGGAGCCGAAGTGGCGGACGAGACCGGACGCGACGATGGGGGAGTCGGTGGCGGTCATCCGTTGCACACTACAAGCAACGGCGACCGCCGACTCAGATGAGGAGGTGCGGGCGGGTCAGCCCTGGGCGGCAGCGATGGCCCGCCACACGCGCTCGGCGGTGGTGGGCATGTCGATGTGGCGCACGCCGAGGTGGCTCACCGCATCGATGACCGCCGACTGCACCGCAGGGGTGGAGCCGATGGTGCCGCTCTCGCCGATGCCCTTGGCGCCCAGTGCGTTGATGAACGTGGGCGTCTCCATGTGCACGACCTCGATGTCGCCGAGTTCGGCGGCCGAGATCATGGCGTAGTCGGCGAGGTTCGACGTGATGGGGTTGCCGTCGCTGTCGTAGCGCACTTCCTCGAGCAGTGCCTGGGCCGTGCCCTGAGCGACGCCACCGTGGATCTGGCCCTCGAGCAGCATCGGGTTCAGCACGCGGCCGGCGTCGTCGCAGGCGATCTGCTTGAGGTGCTTCACCTGACCGGTCTCGGTGTCGACCTCGACCACGGCCACGTGGGCGCCGAACGGGAAGGTGGCGCCGCTGACCGCGTAGTACGCGGCGTGGGCCAGGCCCTCGGGCAGATCGGGGTCGCCCTTGGCGGCCACGGCGATGTCGGCCCACGACCTGGCGATGGCGGGCGCACCCGACACGTGGAAGCTGGCCGAGTCCTTGTCGAGCACCACGTCGGCCTCATCGGCCTCGAGCATGCGAGCCGCAACCTTGCGGGCCTTGTCGACCAGGTCGGCGGCGGCGAGGAACACGGCGTTGCCGCCCTGCTGCAGCGAGCGCGAGCCCATGGTGCCGTCGCCCTGCGGGACGAGGTCGGTGTTGCCCCACACGACGTCGATCTTGTCCATCGGGATACCGGTCTGCTCGTGGGCGAGCATGCTCCACGCCGTGACATGACCCTGGCCGTGGGGCGAGGTGCCGGTGTAGACGATGGCGCGGCCGTCGTCGAGCACTTCGATCTTGGCGTGCTCGCCGCTGCCCACACCGCCGGTGATCTCGACGTACACGCTCACACCGATGCCGAGTTGCTTGGCGTCGCCGGCGGCCCGACGGCGGGCCTGCTCGGCGCGCAGCGCGGTGTAGTCGGCGGCGGCGAGTGCCTTGTCGAGCGCACCCTCGTAGTCGCCCACGTCGTAGGTCTGGCCGATCTTGGTGGTGAACGGCTCGGAGAACTTGCCGATGAGGTTCATGCGGCGCACTTCGGCCGGGTCCTTGCCGATCTCGGCAGCGAACAGGTCCATGGCGCGCTCGGCGGCCGCGGTGGCCTCGGGGCGCCCGGCGCCGCGGTAGGCGGTGGTGAGCGCGGTGTTGGTGACCACGCTGGTGGTGCGGCACTCGATGTTGGGGATGTCGTACACGGCGCTCGACATCGGGCGGGTCATGAACGGAGCGAGGATGGTGCCCATCTCGGCGAACGAGCCGGCGTCCTGCAGCGCGTGGAGCTGGTAGTGGGTGACCTTGCCGTCGCGGGTGCCACCGATGGTGACGTACTGCACCTGGGCACGGCCGTGGCCGAGCGACATCATGCTCTCGCTGCGGGTCTCGCGCCACCGCAGCGGGCGGCCGACGCGCTTCGCCAGCACACCGAGCAGCGCCTCTTCGGCGTAGCAGCTGATCTTGGCGCCGAAGCCGCCGCCCACGTCGGGGGCGATGACGAGCACCTGGTCGGCCTCGACGCCGTTGGCGCCGACGATGGTGTTCTTGGCGCCTTGGGCGGCCTGGGTGCTGAGCCACTGGTGCAGGCGACCGTCGACCCAGGCGACCGCCGAGCCGCGCACCTCGAGCGGGCAGGGAGCCACGCGCTGGTTCACGAACCGGTGCGGGCCGCTGACCACTTCACAGCCCTCGAAGAACGAGGCGCCGCTGTTCTCGGGCATGCCCAGCACGGTGGTGTCGAACACGACGTTGCTGCCGGCACCTTCGTAGATGAGGGTGCTGCTGGTCATCGCCTCTTCCATGTCGACCACGGCGGGCAGTGCGTCGATGTCGACGATGACGGCCTCGGCGGCGTCTTCGCCCTGGTCGGCGCGCTCGGTGATGATGGCTGCGATGGGCTCGCCGACGTAGCGCACCTTGTCGATGGCCAGCAGGCCACGGGCCACCATCGGGTTGAACGGCGACGGCACCGGCTGCAGCTCGAGGTCGGCGGCGGTGAGGATGGCGATGACGCCGGGCCTGGTGAGGGCGTCGGACACGTCGATGCCGGTCAGTACGCCGTGGGCCACCGCCGAGCGGACGTAGGTGACGTGCGCGGCGTTGGCGAGCAGCGGCTCGTCGAGCAGGTCGTCGACGTACTTGCCGCCGGAGGTGAGGAACTTCGGATCTTCCTTGCGCAGAACACGGTTACCCAGGATGCTGCCGGCCACGTGAAACCCCCAGTGTCGAAACGATCGGTCGGATGTGTGGGCGACACTAGCCAAGCCTGGGCGCCAGTGCAGCAGTCGGTGGGTGTGGCCGGTGTCGGCCCGCTCGGAACCGCCCCTCGCGGCGGCTCAGGGAGCGCTGACGGGTGGCACCGTGGTGAACGGGCGGGCCCGTACCGCCATGATCTGCGCGACTGCGTCGTAGGGCCAGCCCGCCGGCAACGGCAGCGCGGTGCCGTCGCTGGGCAGCACCG
The DNA here is from genome assembly GCA_040380855.1 of Acidimicrobiaceae bacterium. Classification (GTDB taxonomy): domain Bacteria; phylum Actinomycetota; class Acidimicrobiia; order Acidimicrobiales; family Ilumatobacteraceae; genus VFMC01. Next base: position 12,565 of record JBEIIG010000044.1, read on the forward strand.
ACACCCGGTTCTCGCCGGGCAGCACCACGCCGAGTTCCGAGCGGGCGGCCTCGGCGGCACCGTCGGGTGTACCCAACCGGGCGACCTCACGGGCGAGTTGTTCGTTGGCCGCGGTGAGCACGGCGAGTTCCTGCTGCTTCTGCTCGATCTGGTCCTGTTGGCGCAGGTAGTTCTTCACCGGCAGGGTGAACAGCACGGCCAGCAACGCCACCATCACCGTGAGGGCGCCCAGGCCCAGTGCCCAGCGACGGCCGCGGTGGGTGACGAGTTGGCGGTCGGCGCGGATGGGTCGGGTGAGGTCGCCGAACAACGTGTCGTCGCTCGTGGCCGCCGACGGCGCGGCCGCGCTGCGCCGGGGGCGCGCGATGCTCGAGGTGCGGGATCCGCTGCTCACGCCGTCAGTTTCGCACGTCGAAGCGCGCGAACTCCATCACTCTGCGCAGCACTTGGCGGTCAGCGCGGTGCGAGGGCGCGGCGACCGCGGAACTCGGCCTGCTCGCCCAACGCTGCTTCGATGCGCAGCAGCTGGTTGTACTTGGCCACGCGGTCGCTGCGGGCGGGTGCGCCGGTCTTGATCTGGCCGCAGTTGGTGGCCACGGCCAGGTCGGCGATGGTGGCGTCCTCGGTCTCGCCGCTGCGATGGCTCATCACGCTCGTGTAGGCGTTCGTCGTGGCCAACTCGACCGTGGCGAGCGTCTCGGTGAGGCTGCCGATCTGGTTCACCTTCACGAGCACACTGTTGGCGACCTTGCGGTCGATGCCCATGCGCAGGCGTGCAACGTTGGTGACGAACAGGTCGTCGCCCACCAACTGCACCCGGTCGCGCAGCGCAGCCGACAGTGCCGACCAACCGTCCCAGTCGTCTTCCGCCATACCGTCTTCGATGCTGACGATGGGGTAGGTGGCCACGAGGCGTTCCCAGTAGCCGGCCATCTCGGCCGGGGTGAGCACCTTGCCCTCGCCAGCAAGGTGGTAGCGGCCGTCGCGGAACAACTCGCTCATCGCCGGGTCGAGCGCGATGGCGATGTCGTCGCCAGGGGTGTAGCCCGCCCGCTCGATCGCTTCGATCAGCACCTTGATGGCGTCTTCGTTGGTGGCGAGGTCGGGCGCGAAGCCGCCCTCGTCGCCTACGGCGGTGGCGAGGCCGCGGTCGTGCAGCACCTTCTTCAGTGTGTGGTAGGTCTCCGTGCCCCAGCGCAGCGCCTCGCTGAAACTGGGTGCGCCCACCGGCATCACCATGAACTCCTGCATGTCGATCGTGTTGTCGGCGTGCACACCGCCGTTCAGCACGTTCATCATCGGCACCGGCAGCACATGTGCGTTGGGCCCACCGACGTAGCGGTACAGGGGCAGGCCCAGGTCGTCGGCGGCTGCCTTGGCCACGGCCAGGCTGGTGCCGAGCACGGCGTTGGCACCGAGGCGGGCTTTGTTGTCGGTGCCGTCGAGGGCGATCAGCTCGTCGTCGACGAAGCGCTGATCGAGCGCGTCGACACCCAGCAGCACGTCGGCGATCTCGCTGTTCACGAAGCCGACCGCGGTGCGGACGCCCTTGCCCAGGTAGCGCTCGCCGCCGTCGCGCAACTCGACCGCCTCGTGCTCGCCGGTCGATGCACCCGACGGCACCGCGGCCCGGCCGGAGGCACCGCTGTCGAGGACGACCTCCACCTCGACGGTGGGGTTGCCCCGCGAATCGAGGATCTCACGGCCGACGACGGAAACGATCTCGCTCATGGGGCCCGAGGCTACCCGGCAGGTGTGTCGCGTTCGGTGGCCTTGGCTTCGTCCCACAGGGCATCGAGCACTGCCAGGGTGCTGCTGCGCAACTCGATCGACCGTTCGCTCGCCAGGCGTTCCACCTGCTCGAACCGGCGACGGAACTTCTGCACTGCGGCGCGCAATGCGGCCTCGGGTTCCACGCCCAGGTGGCGGGCCACGTTCACCACCGCGAACAGCAGGTCGCCCACCTCGTCGAACACCGCTGGGTCGTCGGCGGTGTCGGCCGCTGCGGCCGCGGCCAGCACCTCGGCGGTCTCTTCGGCGATCTTCGGCACGGCACCGTGCACGTCGGGCCAGTCGAAGCCCACCTTGGCCGCCTTGCGCTGCACGGCGTAGGCGTAGCTGAGCGAGGGCTGGCTGGTGGCCACGCCCTCGAACACGCTGGTCCGCTGCTTCTCGGTGCGCTTGATGGCATCCCAATTGGCCACCACCTCGTCGGCACCGCTCACCTCCACCTCACCGAACACGTGCGGGTGGCGGCGCACCAACTTGTCGTGCACCGAGCGGGCGACGTCGCCCATCGTGAAGCGGCCCTCCTGTTCGGCGATCACCGAATGGAACTCGATCTGGTACAGCAGGTCGCCGAGTTCCTCCACCAACGCATCGTCGGTGGCCGGGTCGTCGGGGTCGAGCGCGTGCAGGGCGTCGACCACCTCGTAGGTCTCCTCCAGCAGATACTTCACCAGGCTCTGGTGGGTCTGCTCCTGGTCCCACGGGCAGCGTTCGCGCAGCACCCGGGCGAGTTCGTGGAAGCGCACCAGGTCGGCGCCCGCCGATGTGGCCAGACCGGGCACGTACACACAGGTGAGGTGGTCGGCCTCGACGGTGCGGTCGAGGTCGGCCCAGGTGGTGTGGGTGACGCACTCGTCGGTGGTGCCGAGACGTTGCAGGATGACCACGGGCTCGTCGCCGGCAGCGTCGACGGCGAGCTTGATGTCGCTGAGCACCCAGTTGGCGTGGGTGTGGGCCACCAGCATCGGGCCCCCGTATCCGGCGCTGGCGGTGGCGAACTCGTGGCCGTCGATCAGCCGCACCCCTGCCTCCACCGGGTCGATGCCGAGCAGCGGCCAGGCGAGGTCGAGGAACGACATGGCAGGCAGGATGCGACAGTCGATGCGCGGGTCGGCGCGCAGCAGACGCACGGTGCGCTCGAGCACCAGCGGCGAGCCGGGTACGGCGTACAGCACCGCGCCGTGCTGGGTGGCGGCATCGGCCAAGCGGTCGACGATGGTGGCGTACACGTCGTCGAACGAGTCGGCGGCGTCGTACACCTCGTCGAACGACACCGCGTCGGACACCAGGTGTGCCGAGGGGTGGCGGGCGGTGCGCAAGAAGCGGTGTGGCGCTGCGGCGATGGCCGTGATCGTGTGGGCGGTGACGAACCGCTCGTCGCCCGGCCCCAGGCCGACGACGGTGACGACGGGCAAGAACACCGGCTCAGCCCAACGGCAGGACGGCCCCGGCATCGAGATCCCAGCGGCCGTACCGCGGGTCGATCACCACCGAGGCGTGATCGGCAAAGTCGAGCAGTGCCCCGTCGGGCTGGGTGTTGCTGAAAGTGAGGCGCGCCGCAGTGCTGTCGACGAGGAACGAACGGGTGGCCTCGCTCACCGTGAGCCCCTGGCTCGACAGGCCGGTGTCGACCTGGGCCGTCGCCTGCTCGATCGTTGCCCCGTCGATGGCGACGTCCTGTTCGGCGAGGTACTGGCGGATCAGCTCGTCGATCACCCAGTTCTTCAGTACCTCGCGCGGCTGGTCGGCCGGCACCGTGTCGGTCGTCACCGCGAACAGATCGCGGGTGAACAGTTCGAGGTCGCTGCGGTCGAGGCCGACACCGTTCACCGAGGCGGCTTCGTGGTTGTTGGAGAACGTGCCGCACGAGGCGAGGGCGGCGACGGCGACGAGCGACAGAGCGAGCGGGAGCAGGCGACGGATCACGCTGCGACCCTAGTGCCCGCGGGCCGTTACAACGATGGCGATCAGGTCAGGCCTCGGTGATGGGCACGAGTTCGCGCAGGAAACCCACCAGGAACGTGGCCGGCTCGACGCCGCGTGCGATGGGCACCACCAACTGGCCGGCGTCTTCTTTGTAGATGGCCGTGCGACTGAGCCGCTTCAGGCGCATCGTCTCGCTCACCTTCAGCTGCAGTGGGCCGAGGCGCGCGGCTCCGCCCACGATCTGCACATCGCGCAGGCCGAGGCGGTGGCACTCGCCACGCAGCGCCGCCACCGTGAGCAGTTCGTCGGCCGGAGTGGGCACCGGGCCGTACCGGTCTTCCCATTCGGCGCGGATGTCGTCGACCTCGCGCTGGCTGGTGACGGCAGCGAGGCGACGGTAGGCCTCGAGCCGCGACTCCTCCTTCGTCACGTAGTCGGCCGGCAGGTAGGCGTCGGTGGGCACGTCGAGCTTCACCTCGGCCGGCGGTTTCGGCGCCGCCTCGCCCTTCATCTCGCCGACCGCCTCGGTGACCATCTGGCAGTACAGGTCGTAACCGACGGCGGCGATGTGGCCGCTCTGCGATTCGCCCAGCAGGTTGCCGGCTCCACGGATCTCGAGGTCGCGCATGGCGATCTTGAAGCCGCTGCCCAACTCGGTCGCCTCGCCGATGGTGCGCAGGCGTTCGTATGCCTCCTCGGTGAGGCGGGCGTCGCGTGGGTGGAACAGGTATGCGTAGGCACGCGAGCCGCTGCGGCCCACGCGGCCGCGCAACTGGTGCAACTGGCCGAGGCCCAGCAGGTCGGCGCGCTCGACCACCAGGGTGTTCACGGTGGGCATGTCGATACCGCTCTCGATGATGGTGGTGCACACCAGCACGTCGAAGCGGCCCTCCCAGAAGTCGAGCACGATCTGTTCGAGCGACCCCTCGTCCATCTGGCCGTGGGCGATGGCGATGCGCGCCTCGGGCACCAGTTCGCGCAGGCGACCGGCGCATTGCTCGATGGTGCCCACACGGTTGTGCACCCAGAACACCTGGCCCTCGCGCAGCAGCTCGCGGCGGATGGCCTCGACGGCGACACGTTCGTCGTACTCGCCGACGAACGTGAGGATGGGCTGGCGGTCGGCGGGTGGGGTGTTCAGCAGCGACAGGTCGCGGATGCCCACCAGGCTCATCTCCAGCGTGCGGGGGATGGGCGTGGCGCTGAGGGTGAGCACGTCGACGTTCACCTTCAGCTTCTTCATCGCTTCCTTCGCCTGCACACCGAAGCGTTGCTCCTCGTCGACCACGAGCAGGCCGAGGTCTTTGAAGCGGACACCTTCCTGCAGCAAGCGGTGGGTGCCGATCACGCAGTCGATCTCGCCGCTGGCGAGACCCTCCATCACCTGCTTGGCCTCTTTGTTGGTGAGGAAGCGGCTGAGCACCTCCACTCGCACCGGGAAACCCGAGAAGCGGTCGGCGAACGTGTTGCCGTGCTGGGTGGCGAGCAGTGTGGTGGGGCACAGCACGGCCACCTGTTTACCGTCCTGGATGGCCTTGAATGCGGCCCGCACGGCCACCTCGGTCTTGCCGAAGCCCACATCGCCGCACACGAGGCGGTCCATCGGGTAGCGGCGCTCCATGTCGGCCTTCACCTCGTCGATCGCCACCCTCTGGTCGGGTGTCTCGGCGAAGGGGAAGGCGTCCTCCATCTCGTGCTGCCACGGGGTATCGGTACCGAACGCGTAGCCCTCGGCGTTCACGCGGCGCTGGTACAGCACGACCAGCTCCTGGGCGATCTCGCGCACGGCGCTGCGCACCCGCGACTTGGCCTTGGCGAAATCGGCGCCGCCGAGGCGGTGCAGGCTGGGGGTCTCGCCGCCCACGTACTGGCGCAGTGCGTCGATCTGGTCGCTGGGCACGTACAGCTTGTCGCCGCCCTTGTACGACAGCAGCAGGTAGTCGCGCTCGACCCCGCCGATGGTGCGCTTCACCATGCCCTCGTACTGGCCTACGCCGTGCTGGTGGTGCACCACGTAGTTGCCGGGGCGGAGGTCTTCGAAGAAGCCGGCGCTCTGGCGCTTGCGCGGCCGTGCCTGGCGGTGGCTGCGGCGCCGACCGGTGAGGTCGCCTTCGGCCACCACGGCCAGGTGGGCCGCGGGCAGCAGGAAGCCGCGGTGCAGCGGCGCCACCGTCACGTAGCCGCCGGGGCGCGTGAGGTCGGTGTCGGGGCCGGCCACACGGAACTCGAGGCCGCGGTCGCGCAGCAGTTGGGCGAGGCGCTGGGCCGAGCCTTCGCCGTCGGCGGCCACCACCACCCGGTAGCGATCGGCCAGCAGACCGGTGAGACGGTTGGCCAGTGCCTCGCCGTCGCCCACCACGGGGCCCCAGCCGGTGGCCTGCACCATCGGGGCGTCGGGGTGTGCCGGCGTGGAGCCGACGGTCCACATCGGCTGGTCGGCGGCCAGCAGGCGGTCGGTGCCGGCGTGCAGACGAGGGAAGGCGCGGTCGGCGTCGCGGGCCCACGTGCTGGCGAGGCTGCGGGCCAGATCGTTCTCCTCCGCCAGCAGGTCGTCGGCGCGGTCGCGCATGCGGCGCGGCTCGACCAGCACCACCTTGCCGGTGCTGGGCAGGAGGTCGGTCACCAGCAGGTCGCGGTCGACCAACCATGGCAGCCAGCTCTCCATCCCGTCGAACACGGTGCCCTCGGCCAGGCGTTCCCACTGCTCGCGGCCCCACGGCTCATCGGCCAGCAACCGGTTTGCCCGTTCGCGCACGAGGGCCGAGGGCAACAGTTCGCGGGCGGGGAAGATGCGCGCCTCGGCGAGGTCGACGGTGCTGCGTTGGTCGCTCACCGAGAATTCGGTGAGCCGGTCGACCTCGTCGCCCCACAGGTCGATGCGGATGGGTGCGTCGGCGGTGCTGGGGAACACGTCGATGATGGCGCCGCGGCGGGCCACCTCGCCGCGGTGCTCGACGAGCTCTTCGCGGCGATAGCCGTAGCCGACGAGCGTGGCGAGCAGGTCGTCGGCGTCGAGGACGGCACCCGGTCGCACGGTGACGGGTTCGATGGTGAGTGCGTCGGGCCCGATCTTCTGCAGCAGGGCGCGCACACCGGTCACCACCACGGTCGGCATCTGCTCGGGGCTGCGCAGGCGCCACAGCACCTCGAGACGACGGCCCATCGTCTCGACGCTCGGGCTCACCCGCTCGAACGGCAGTGTCTCCCAGGCCGGGAACAGCACCACCTGTTCCTGTCCGTCGACGGCTGGCAGGAATTGGCGCAGGTCGTCGAACAACTGCCCTGCGTCGCTGCCGGTGGGGCAGGCGACGAGCAGCGGTTTGCGACCGCCGAGCCGGCTCAGAGCGGCGAGGGCGATGGCCCGCGCCGACTCGCCCACGGCCACGACGGCCTGCTGGTCGCCGAAGGCATGGGTGAGGCCTGCGTCGGAGCGCAACAGGGGTGCGAGATCGGCGAGCGACGCGTGCGGTGAGTCGGGCATGGCGACCGAGCAGGGTAGCGACCCCTTCCCCTCCTCAGCGTTTGTGAGCGGGGTCGGGTACCGGTGGGGGTCTGCTCACAGACACGACTCCCCACACCCTGCGTCTGTGAGCGGAACCCAGTGCTACGGGGGTCTGCTCACAAACGCGGTTGGGGGGAGGGGGTGGGTGGGGCAGGATGGGTGGGCGATGGTTGCGTCGATCCATGCTCGATCGCTCCGGCTGGCGCTGGGGCCGACGGTGCTGTTCGACGACGTCGAGCTGCAGGTGTCGCCCGGCTGGCGGATGGGCCTGGTGGGCCCGAACGGGGTGGGCAAGTCGACGCTGTTGCGCGTGCTGGCCGGATCGCAGCCGATCGACGGCGGCTCGGTGGCCGTGATGCCGGCGACGGCCAGCGTGGGCTACCTGCCCCAGGAACCCGAGCGCCGCGACGACGAGACCGCAGCCGAGTTCCTGGCCCGACGCACCGGGGTGGGCCCCGCCAGTGCCGAACTCGATGCGGCCACCGCAGGTCTGGCTGCCGGCGAGCCGGGTAGCGACGACCGCTATTCCGACGCCCTCGACCGCTGGCTGGTGCTGGGTGGCGCCGACCTCGAGGCGCGCATCGGTGCCGTGTGGGCCGACCTGGGCCTCGCCGAACGCCTGCTCGACCAGTCGATGGCCTCACTGTCGGGTGGTGAAGCGGCGCGGGTGGGTCTGGCCGCGCTGCTCCTGGCGCGCTTCGACGTGTTCCTGCTCGACGAACCGACCAACGACCTCGACCTCGACGGCCTGGCCCGGCTGGAGGCGTGGGTGGTGAGCCAGTCGGCGCCGCTGGTGGTGGTGAGCCACGACCGCGAGTTCCTGCGCCGTACCGTCACCCACGTTGCCGACCTCGACGAGTTCAGTCATCGACTGACGGTGTTCGCCGGTGGCTGGGAAGCGTTCCTCACCGAACGCGAGGTGGCGGCTCGGCACGCCCGCGAGCGGTACGACGAGTACGCCACGAAGAAAGACGTGCTGCTCGGTCGGGCGCAGCGTGAGCGCGAGTGGGCGTCGGTCGGGCTGAGCAAGGCGAAGAAGAAGCCGAACGACAACGACAAGAACGTGAAGGCGTTCAAGGTGAACCAGACCGAGCAGTTGGCGGCCCGGGCGGCGCGCACCGAGCGGGCGATGGAGCGGCTGGAGGAAGTCGATGAACCACGCGAGGTGTGGGAACTCAGGCTCACCTTCGGCGAGACGGCACGCAGCGGCGAGGTGGTCCGCCTGACGGGTGCGGTGGCGCGCCACGGCGAGTTCACCCTCGGGCCGATCGACCTCACCATCGGTGCCGGCGAGCGGGTGGCCATCGTCGGTCACAACGGCAGCGGCAAGAGCACCTTGCTCGACGTGGTGCTCGGCCGGCGCAGCCTCGACAGCGGCGAGCGGTGGTTCGGGCCCGGCGTGGTGGTGGGCGAGCTCGAACAGCGGCGCGGCCAGTTGTCGGACGAAGGGACCGTGCTCGAGTCGTTCATGGCGGCCACGGCGATGACTGTGCCCGACGCGCGCACCCTGTTGGCCAAGTTCGGTATCGGCGCCGGCGAGGTGCATCGGCCCACGGTGTCGCTGTCGCCCGGCGAACGCACCCGGGCGGTGCTGGCGCTTCTGATGGCCACGGGCACCAACTGCCTCGTGCTCGACGAGCCCACCAACCATCTCGACCTACCGGCGATCGAGCAGCTCGAGCAGGCGCTCGACCAGTTCCGCGGCACGGTGTTGCTGGTCACGCACGACCGAGCGCTGCTCGAGGCGGTGCGGCTGACCCGTCGGGTGGAGCTGGCCGGTGGACGCGTGGTGGCCGACCAGCCGGTCTGAGTCGTCGCCCGAGGGTTGTCCCCCACACCTGGGGCCGTCAGCGATTTGGCTGCGCGGGTGCGACTCGGGTCAGCGAGGTGGGTCGAGGGTGGGGGAGTTGTAGACGCGCTGGGCGGCTTCGACACCCTCGGCGAGCAGCATCTCGACCGCATCGGCCGCGTGCTGGATGGCGATGTCGAGCAACTCGCGTTCGGTGGGCGGCACCTTCGACAACACGTGGCCCGCACCGTGCTCTTTCGACTGCGGTTTGCCGATGCCGATGCGCACGCGCAGGTACTCCTGGGTGTGCAGATGGGCGGTGATGCTGCGCAGGCCGTTGTTGCCGGCCAAGCCGCCGCCCGCCTTCACCCGCACCACGCCGGGCAGCAGGTCGAGTTCGTCGTGCACGACGATCAGCTGTCCGGGCTCGGTGAGGCCGTGGCGCTTCATCAGCGGCCGCACCGCCTCGCCGCTGTCGTTCATGTAGGTGGTGGGGAAGGCCAGCACCACCCGGTGCCCACGCAGCGGGCACTCGGCCGTGAGGGCCTTGTCGCGTCCGGCCTTCAGTAGCACGCCGTTGCGGCGAGCCAACTCGTCGACCACGTCGGCACCCACGTTGTGACGCGTTCGTTCATACTGTTTGCCCGGGTTTCCCAACCCGACGACGAGCGCCTCGACGCTCATCTGCTGCTCGCTGCCGAGCGGCGCGTCACTCGGCCGATTCGGCAGCCTCGCCCTCGGCGGCGGCCTCGGGCGCGGCGTGGATGACCGACACGATGGCCATCTCGGGATCGCCGTTGGCGGTGACACCCTTGGGCAGCTTCACGTCGGCGAGGCGGATGACGTCGCCGGGCTGCAGCGAGGTGATGTCGATGACGATCTCGTTCGGGATGTCGCCCGGGGTGCAGGTGACCTCGATGGAGTCGACCGATGCATCGACCAGACCGTCGACCGCCTCGGCAGCCTTCGACTCGCCTTCCAGGCGCACCGGTACCGACACGGTGATCTCGGAGTCCATGTTGACCGACATGAAGTCGACGTGGCTGACGGTGCGCTTGACCGGGTGACGCTGGATCTCCTTCACCACGGCCGGGTAGCTGGCACCGTCGACCTCGAGCGACAGCAGCGTGTTGCTGCCGCCGGGGCCACTGAGGGCGATGCGCAGATCGCGGCGCTCGATGGTGAGGCTGATGGGCTGCATCCCCCCGCCGTACAGCACTGCGGGGATGTGCCCCTCGGCGCGCAGACGGCGCGATGCGGCCGATCCGGTGGGGCGACCGGTGGTGGCGGCGAGCTTGGTGTTCGACATGTCAGGGCCTCGATCGACTGCGTTTCAGAACGGCTGGCGAGCCTATCGGCAACCAAGGGCGATCCGCCACCTGCGGCGGCGGTCGGGTCGATCCGGTCGGCTCAGGACTGGTTCTCGCCGCCGAAGATCTCGCTGACGCTGGTGTCGTCGAACACGGCGTTGAGCGCATCGGCGATGAGCGGGGCGATCGAGAGCACCTCGATCTTCGGCGACTGCTTCTCGGCCGGCAGGGGCAGGGTGTTGGTGAGCACCACTCGGCTGATGGGCGCGTCGTTGAGGCGCTGCACTGCGGGGCCCGACAGCACGCCATGGGTGGCCATCGCCCATACCTCGCGAGCGCCCCGGTCGATCAGCACCTGGGCCGCTGCGGCGATCGTGCCACCGGTGTCGATCATGTCGTCGGTGATGATGCACAGTCGTCCGTCGACCTCGCCGATGACCTCCTTGGCCTCGACCACGTTGGCGGTGCCCTTCGGTCGGCGCTTGTAGATGAATGCCAGGTCGGCGCCTTTGTCGGTGAGGTGCTGGGCCATGCGCTCGGCCACCTTCACGCGCCCGGCGTCGGGGGCGACGATCACGGGGTTGTCGCCGTGCTGGCGCACATAGCTCTCGAGCACCGGCATGGCCGTGAGGTGGTCGACCGGACCCTCGAAGAAGCCCTGGATCTGGCCGCTGTGCAGGTCGATCGACACCATGCGCTTCGCGCCGGCGGCCTTGAACAGGTCGGCGACGAGGCGGGCGGTGATGGGTTCGCGGCCCTCGGCCTTGCGGTCCTGCCGGGCGTAGCCGTAGAAGGGGCAGACCGCTGTGATGCGCTTGGCCGACGCCCGGTAGGCGGCGTCGATCATGATCAGTTGCTCCATGATCGAGTCGTTGATGCTGCGCCCGTCGACCCCGTAGTGGGTCTGCATGACGAACACGTCGTTGCCGCGGATGCTCTCGCCGAAGCGCGGCCGCACCTCGCCGTTGGCGAACTCGACGAGGTTGGCGTGGCCGAGCTCGACCCCCATGTGCTCGGCGACCTCCTGGGCCAGCGCAGGGTGCGTGCGCCCCGAGTAGAGCGCCATGCGCTTGGTGGTGACTTTCTCCATGGGAGGCTCCATCGCGTCGAACTTCAGGCCGAGGGCGCAGTGTAGAACGCGCCGGTGACGACGCCCGAAGCCACTGCGCTGCCGGCCGGCAGGTGGGCGAAGGGGCCCACGTCGGCACCTGCGCCGATCTCGCTGTCGACACCGACGGTGCTGGCGACGGTGCAGTCGTCGCCCACCACGCAGTCGGTGAGGCGCACGTCGGGGCCGATGTCGCAGCGGTCGCCCACCACGGTGTCGCCCTGCAGGATGGTGCCCGGGTAGAGGGTGACGTCGCGGCCGAGTTGCACGCTGACGTCGAGGAACGTCTGGCGGGGGTCGAGCATGGTGACGCCGTTGAGCAGCCAGCGGCGGTTGATGCGGTTGCGCAGTTCGCGTTCGGCGAGCGCCAACTGCCAGCGGTCGTTGACTCCCTGGGTCTCGTCGGCGGCGGCCTCGAACCGGCCGATGCGGTGGCCCATGCCGGCGAGCACGCCGATGACGTCGGTGAGGTAGTACTCGCCCTGGGCGTTGTCGGGCGACAGGTGGCGCAGCGCCGGGCCGAGCAGGTCGCGGCGGAAGGCGTACATCCCGGTGTTCACCTCGCGCACCGCCCGTTCTTCGTCGGTGGCGTCGCGGTGCTCGACGATGCGCAGCACACGGCTCGAGTCGCCCTTGCCCGTCGAGCGGATCACCCGGCCGTAGCCCGTCGGGTCGTCGAGCACCGAGGTGCACACGGTGGCGGCGTAGCCGCCGGCCAGATGCGCGGCCACCAACCCGCTCAGGGTCTCGGCCTGCAGCAGGGGTGTGTCGCCCGGCAGCACGATGACGGTGGAGTCGTCGTCGAGGTCGTCGCCCGGGATGGCGGTCATCCCCACCATCGCGGCGTCGCCCGTGCCGCGCTGCACCGTCTGCTCGACGAACTGCACGTTCGCCCACTCGGGTGCCTGTTCCTGCACCTTCTTGGTGACCCGCTCGGCGCCGTGGCCGACGACGAGCACTGTGCGGTCGGGCTGCACACCTTCGAGGGCGTGGATGACGTGCATCACCATGGCGCGACCACAGATGAGGTGCAGGGGCTTGGGCCGCGACGAGCGCATGCGCGACCCCTCCCCGGCGGCGAGAACGATGGCGGACAGTCCCATGGCTCTGTTCTATCGCGGAATCGGCACTGGTTCCGGGGAGAGGACTCGAACCCCTATACGCGGCACCAAAAACCGCTGTCCTGCCATTGAACGACCCCGGATCGTCGTCGGCCGACACCCTATCTGGCACCCCCGGTGCGCGCCGCCGGTTGGCGGGGGGATCACTCGACCGCTAGCGTCTCACGGGCTATGGGATCGCTCATCAAGAAACGCCGGAAGCGCATGCGCAAGAAGAAGCACAAGAAGATGCTTCGCCGCACGCGTCACCAGCGCCGCTAACTCCACCGTTCACACGGTGCGGGTCAGCACCACGCGAGCCTCGGGCTCCAGCGCGCGCAGCGCTGGCTGATGCCCGTGCACGAACCACGTCGCGCCGCTACCGGCGAGGACGGGGGCGACACCGCAGCACGCTCTGATCCGGTCGCGCCACAGGGCGAGGGCCGGCTCGACCGCGAGCGCCGCAGGCTCGAGATCGTTGGGCCCGTCGGCGCGCGGACCGCCGAGTTCGTCCCACGCCCGGTACGCGGCAGGTGTGCTCACGGCGAGCGGCGGGATGACGAGGGTGATGTCGCGCGGCTCGGGCGGCAGGGGGTCGACGAGTTCACCGATACCGCGAACCCGCGCCCGACCACCGACGAGGCAGAAGGCGATGTCGGCACCGAGAGCGGCGGCCCGTTCGAGGTGCTCGGGGTCGGTGCCGAAGCCGGCCCAGCGCAGTACTGCTGCTGCGTCGGCCGATCCGCCGCCGAGGCCACCGCCGTGGGGAATGGCCTTGTACACATGTACTGCAGCAGCGCGCCCGGCCAGCCGCAGCGCCTTGGCGACGAGGTTGGTGTCGTCGAGCGGCATACCGGCGGCGAACGGTCCGTCGGCGGTGATGACGACGTCTTGGTCGTTCGTGGCGGCTACGGGGTCGATGGTGATGACGTCGGCGAGATCGAGGGTGACCATCTCGGCGTCGATGAGGTGGTAGCCGTCGGCACGCACGCCGGTGATGCGCAGCGACAGCGTCAGCTTCGCCGGTGCGACGACCGTGACGGCGCTCACGACGCGGCCTGTCCGTCGCCGGTTGCGTCGAGGGCGTCGGCCAGGCGGCCCCATTCGACGACGTCGAGTTCCTCCGGGCGGCGCTGCGCGTCGATACCTGCCGCCTCGAACACCGCGGTGGGTACCTGTGCCGCCAGCGACCGGCGCAGCATCTTGCGCCGCTGACCGAACGCCGTGCGTACAAGGCCGAACATCGTGACGGCCCGAGCCGTGGTGGCGGGCGCTGGACGACGGGTGATCTCTGCCAGCGCCGACTCGACGTTGGGGCGTGGCACGAACACACTGGCGGGCACGAGCCCGGCGATGCGGGCCGTGGCCCAGTACGCCACCTTCACGCTGACGGCGCCGTAGGCCTCGGTGCGCGGCGCGGCGCAGAATCGCTCGGCGACCTCGCGTTGCACCATCACCAGCATCCGCTCGATGGCCGGGACGTCGTCGAGCAGGTCGCACACCAGCGGCGTGGCCACGTTGTATGGCAGGTTCGCCACCAGCACCCACCGGGGTGCGTCGGCCAGCAACGCAGCCCAGTCGGCGTGCATGGCATCGGCCTCGACCACCCGCACGTTTGGGTGGGCCGACACCACCTCGCGCAGGACCGGCACGAGCCCGCGGTCGACCTCGACGGCGAGCACCTCGGCGCCGGTGTCGGCGAGCGCGAGGGTGAGTGAACCCAGGCCTGCGCCGATCTCGACCACATGGTCGCCCGGGCCCACGCCGGCGATACGGGCGATCCGGCGCACCGTGTTCGGGTCGGCCACGAAGTTCTGCCCCAGTTGGCGGCGCGGCGCCAGGCCGTGCTCGGCCAGCAGTGCGTCGATGTCGGCGTGCGAGAGCACTCGGCTCACCAACTGAGGCGCACGAAGATCGGCGCGTCGGTGAGGTCGGCGATCGTGGTGAACACGAGCGTGTCGATGACGATGTCGACCTCGGCGGCCACCGAGACCCCGAGCGTGTTCGTGCACGTGGCGCTCAGGCCGTTGTCGACGTTGGTGACGGTGATGAGCGCGCCCGATGGTGCCCTGGGCGCCGTGCACGGGCGCACGACCGTCGTCTGCAGATAGCGACGGTACGAGGCCTTGCCCTGCATCTCGGTGGCGGTGGTGGCTTCGGGTCGAGCGACGTCGATGACCGCGGGCGGCACGATGACGGCTGTGTTGTCGAGGAACACCGGCAACTGGTCGACGGTCGTGGGTACGGTGAACTCCACCGTGGTCTCGACGGCGATGGCTGTGCCGCTGCCATCGGTGGCGGACCCGGCATCGGTGTCGCCCCGGTCGAGGAACCAGACGGCCGGAAGGGCGGCGAGGGTGAACACAGCGGCGATGGCGACCCGTCGCCGCTGGTACACGTTCATGGAGAAAAGGCTACGAACCGGCAGGGGGAATGGCAAGGCACCCCAACACGGCGCGGGTGGTGGCCACCGTGTGAGCTGCCAGGTCGGTGAACGCGATGTCGCGGAGATCGGCGATGAACCGGGCCACATGGGCCACATAGGCCGGCTGGTTGGGGCGCCCACGGTGCGGCGTGGGTGCCAGATAGGGGCTGTCGGTCTCGACCAGCAGGCGGTCGATGGGACACCAGCGCGCGGCGTCTTGCACGTCGGTGGAGTTCTTGAACGTCACGATGCCGCTGAACGACAGATGGGCGCCCATCTCGACACAGCGCTGCGCCTCGGCCACCCCTCCGGTGAAGCAGTGGAAGACGGTGCGTTCGGGCATGCCCTCGGCAGCGAGGATGTCGAACGTCTCGTCCCACGCCTCGCGGGTGTGGATGATGAGTGGCAGGCGGCGTTCGTGTGCCAGTTGGATCTGGGCGGCGAAGGCGGTGCGCTGCGCATCGCGTGGCGAGTGGTCGTAGTAGTAGTCGAGGCCCGCCTCGCCCACGGCGATCACGTTCGGGTCGTCGAGGAACGGCACGATCGACTCCACCCCGTGTACGGCCTCGTGCGGGTGCAGCCCGGCGGTGGCGTACACGCCCGGATTCGCTTTGGCGATGGCCACGGCGGCTGCCGTGGTGGCCGCGTCGCAGCCGACGGTCACCATGGTGCTCACCCCCGCGGCACGCGCAGCCCCGAGCACATCGGCGAGCTCGGTGCCACGCGTGTCGTAGAGGTGACAGTGGCTGTCGATCAGTTCGGGCGGGGTGGTGTCGGCCATCGGCTACTTGCGCGGGAAGAGCGGATCGCCCTTCACCACGGTGGTGCCGCCGGGATAGCGGCCCCAGGTGGCTGCGTCGGGAAGTCGCTGGTCGGCCACCTGACCGGGCAGGCCGAGGCGCTGCCACACCGCCTGACAGGTGGCGGGTAGTGCGGGCGAGGCGAGCACGGTGACGATGCGCAGTGCCTCGAGCGCGTCGCCCATGACGGCGTCGACCGCAGCACCGGGTTCGGCCTTCCACGGCTCGTTGGCCTCGAGGTAGGCGTTGGTGGCCCGGATGAGCGACCACGTGGCATCGAGCGCCCGGCTCGGCTGCACGTCGGCCCATCCGGCGATCGTGCCTGCCACGGCCTCGGCGGCCGCATCGGCCAACGGCGAATCGACGCGCGGTGCAGGGCCCACGCCGCCGCACTTCTTGCCCACCACCGTGGCCACCCGCGACAGCAGGTTGCCGAAGTTGTTGGCGAGATCGCTGTTGTAGCGCCCGGTGAGACCCTCGTAGGTGAAGTCGCCGTCCTGGCCGAACGTGGTGTCGGCGAGCACGTAGTACCGGAATCCGTCGACCCCGAACTCGTCGATCAGGTCGAGCGGGTTCACCACGTTGCCCGAGGTCTTGCTCATCTTCTCGCCGCCCACGAGCAGCCAGCCGCCGACGGCCCAGCCCTTCGGCGGCTCGAGGCCTGCCGACATCAGCATCGCCGGCCAGTACACGCAGTGGTGCCGGATGATGTCTTTGCCGATGAGGTGGTAGTCGACCGGCCACCATTGCTCGAAGCGCTGCTGGTCGGTGCCGTAGCCGATGGCCGTGATGTAGTTGGCCAGCGCGTCGAACCACACGTAGGCGACATGCTTGGGGTCCCACGGCAGCGGGATACCCCACGTGAGGCTGGTGCGGCTGACCGAGAAGTCGCGCAGGCCCGAGCGGATGAGGCCGAGGGCCTCGTTGCCGCGGAACTCGGGCTTGATGGCACCCGGGTGTGCGGCGTACCAGTCGAGCAACCGGTCCTGGAAGCGGCTGAGGCGGAAGAAGTAGTTCTCCTCCTCGAAGTACTCGACGGGCCGCTTGTGGATGGGGCACTGGTCGCCCGGCAGCAGCTCTTCGTCGGTGTAGTACTCCTCGCAGGCCACGCAGTACTTGCCCTGGTAGACGTCGAGTTCGATGTCGCCGGCGTCGTAGCAGCGCTGCAGCAGCTGCTGCACC
>JBEIIG010000045.1:0-29462 GCA_040380855.1 Acidimicrobiaceae bacterium
CGCCGGGACGCGGCCCACCGGGGCCGCCGGGGCGGGCACCGGGCCCACCGGGGCGGGGGCCACCGGGGCCACCGGGACGCGGGCCACCGGGACCGCCGGGACGGGGCGCATAGCCGGCACCGGGGCGACCCGTCGGGGGCGACGGACGTGCCGAACCGGGCGGCGGCGGGATGGGACGGCCCGAGGCCGACATCGGCCGCACGCCCGGGGGCGGCGGGATGGGACGGCCCGTGGGCGACACGGGACGAGCCGGGGCACCGGGTGCTGCCGGAGGACCACCGGCGGCAGCGGGCCGCGAGGGTGCAGCCGGCGGCCGAGCGGGCGGCGCCGGGGGTGCGGCGGGGCGGGGCGCACTGGGCGGCAGCGGCCGGGCAGCCACCGGGCTGGGGCGCGACGGTTCGCCGGGAACGGGGCGCGTGCTGACGATGCGGCGGGGTTCGTCGCCGTCACCACTCGGTGCGGCCGGGGGCACCACCGGGCTCGGCGCAGGCGCCGGTGTGGCCACCGGCGGCTCGGGCGCAGGTGCCGGCGGCTCGGGGGCCGGGGCGACCACCTCGACCGGTGCAGGTGCCGGCGCGGGCTCGGCCTTCGGCGTGGCCTCCACGGCCGGCGCAGGCTTCATGGCCGGCGCGGCCTCAGGTGCTTCGGTGGTGTCGGTCGGCTCGCCGCCGTCGGCGACCTTCTTCGACGCTGCCTTCTTTGCAGGTGCCTTCTTCGCCGGCTTGGCCTCTTCGGGCTGCTCGGCGCGCGTCAGACCATCGCGCTCGGCGCGACGACGGAGGCGGTCGGCTTGGGCCTCGATGATGGACGATGACTGGCTCTTGGCCTCGACACCCATCACCGTGCACAGGTTGAGCAACTCCGTGTTGGTCATCCCGAGCTCTTTGGCGAGCTCGTGCACGCGGATCTTCTTCGTCGGCAAACTCGTTCAGCCTTTCGTCGGCATCTGCGCCCCGACGGCAGATCCGTCGGAGAGCGATTCTCTCATGTTGTCAGGGGTGGATACGAATGAGTGGTCAAGCCCCTCGAGTGCCCCGGCCGGCACCGGACGGCGCCAGGCTCGCTGGAACCCGTTGCGCTTGACTGCGCGGGCGACACAGGTCGGCGAGCACAGCCAGGCCCCACGGCCCGGGGCCGTACGGCTGAGGCGTGCGCGGCCGTCGTTGCTGAGCACGCAGCGCTGCATGGCAGTCTGCGCGAGCACGGCACGGCAGCCGATGCAGGTCCGCATCGGCACTCGCGACGACGGGTCAGGCCTCTGCTCCGTCACCAGCCCCTTCCACTGCGGGAGCGTTCTGACCGCTCCACTCCTCGGCGCTCATCACCGTGCCATCGGCCATGCGGAACTCCATGTCGCCGGCCTCGTTGCGCACCCATTCGCCCTCGGCGTACTCGGTGTCGTCGGGGCCCTCGAGATGCTGGGTCTCGCCGCGGATGTCGACGCGCACGCCGGTGAGGCGGGCGGCGAGGCGAGCGTTCTGGCCCTCCTTGCCGATGGCGAGGCTGAGCTGGTTGTCGGGAACGATGACCTCGGCCTGGGTGCCGTCGGGGCTGATGATGACTTCTTTCACCTTCGCCGGTGAGAGGGCCTTGGCGACGAAGTCGGCCAGGTCTTCGCTGAAGGGGACGATGTCGATCTTCTCGCCGCGCAACTCGTTCACGACCATGCGCACCCGACCACCGCGAGCACCCACGCAGGCGCCCACCGGATCGACGTTGTGGTCGTTGCTCCACACGGCGATCTTGGTGCGATGCCCTGGTTCACGGGCGCAGGCCTTGATCTCGACGATGCCGTCGGCGATCTCGGGCACCTCGAGTTCGAACAGACGCTTCACCAGCCCCGGGTGGGTGCGGCTGACCACGATCTGCGGACCCTTGGCGGTCTTGCGCACCTCGACGATGTAGGCCTTCACGCGGGCACCGGGCTCGGGACGCTCGTAGGGCACCTGCTCGGCCTGCGGCATGAGGCTCTCGACACGACCCAGATCGAGCAGCGTGTAGCGCTGGTCGGTCTGCTGGATGATGCCGGTGACCAGATCGCCCTCGCGGTTCGCGTACTCCTCGAACTTGCGGTCGCGCTCGGCCTCGCGGATCTTCTGGTTCATCACCTGACGGAAGGTCTGGGCGGCGATTCGACCCATCTCCTCCTTCTTCGGGGTGTCGTCGCGCTCGTTCACCCAGTTGCCGTCTTCGTCGACGTCGTAGGCGGTGAAGGTGAAGTCGAGGGTGTCGGGGTTCACCGACACGATGACCTCTTCGGCCGCGCCCGGGCGCTTCTTGTAGGCCTGGGCCAAGGCGTTCACCAGCACGGTGAGCAGGTCGTCGACCGAGATGTTCTTCTCGTTGGCCAACATGCGCACGGCTTCGGTCATGTCGAGATTGCTCATGACGCTCCTTCTGTGGACGGGTCAGATTCCGGGGACGGGTCGGGGGATGCAGCGGCGGCAGGCGCCTTCGACGCCGCCTTCTTGCGAGCGGGCTGTTTGCCCGGCTTGGGCGCCGGCCCCCACACGAACACGGTGCGGGCACGGTCGATCTGGTCGTACGGCACCACCCGCTCGCTCAGCGCCTCGTCGTCGAGGCGCAGGGTGGCGGCGGTGTCGTCGGCGGCGACGAGCGTGCCCTGCAGGCGGCGCTCGCCGTTCACCACGTCGCGCAACCGCAGAGCGACGGTCTTGCCGAGTTCGCGCTGGTAGTGGGTCGGGGTGCGCAGGGTGCGCTCGAGCCCGGGACTGGTGACCTCGAGCGTGTAGTGGCCCGGCATCGGGTCGTCGTGGTCGAAGTCGCGCGAGATCATCTTCGTGAGCAGCGTGAGCGAATCGATGTCGACGCCGCCGGGCGAACCGGGGGGCGTGTCGACGGTGATGCGCAACACGCCGCCGCGCAGTTCGAGGTCGTAGAGGTCGAGCTTGAGGTCGGCGACGAGGGGCGCGACCATGCGGCGAACGCGTTCCAGGGTGGTGCTGTCGCTCATGGGGCCTCCTCTCGTACTGGTCGTCGACACGGTTCGTGTGCGGTGAATCTGGGCCGTTTCAGAGAAGAAGGCGTGGACCGGTGGCCCACGCCTTTCGTTCGACGAACCCAAGGACTCCGCCAACTATAACGGCCCAGGTAGCCTTCTCCGCCGTGCTGCGCCTGTCGACCTTGTTCGTTCGTACCCTCCGCGAAGACCCCTCCGATGCCGAGGTGGCCAGCCATCGCCTCCTGGTCCGCGGCGGCTACATCCGGCGGGCGGCGCCCGGCGGGTTCACGTGGCTGCCGCTCGGCTGGCGGGTCTACCGCAACGTCGAGCAGGTGGTTCGCGACGAAATGGACCGCGAAGGCTTCCAAGAGGTCCACTTCCCGGCCCTGCTGCCCCGCGAGCCCTACGAGGCCACAGGCCGCTGGACCGACTACGGCGACAACCTGTTCCGCCTGACCGATCGCCGTGGTGCCGACATGTTGCTGGCCCCCACCCACGAGGAAATGTTCACCTTGTTGGTGAAGGATCTGTACAGCAGTTACAAGGATCTCCCGCTCGTCATCTATCAGATCCAGAACAAATTTCGCGATGAAGCACGCCCGCGTGCAGGCCTGTTGCGCGGCCGCGAGTTCTCGATGAAGGACTCGTACAGCTTCGATATCGACCAGGCCGGCCTGCAGGCCAGCTACGACAAGCACCGCGACGCGTACGAGCGCACGTTCCGTCGCCTCGGGCTGCCGTACGTCATCGTGTCGGCCGTCAGCGGGGCGATGGGCGGCTCGGCCAGCGAAGAGTTCCTCGCCCCGCTCGCCGTGGGCGAAGACACCTACGTGCGCTGCAGCACCTGCGACTACGCCGCCAACACCGAGGCCGTGCAGGTGGCACCTCCCGCAGCCGTACCGTTCGACGGGCTGCCCGCAGCCCATGTGCACGACACGCCCGACACGCCCACCATCCAGACCCTCGTCGACCTGGTGAACGCCCGCCCCGAGTTGCGCCACCCCGAGCGCGACTGGACGGCGGCCGACACGTTGAAGAACCTCGTGGTGAAATTGCACCACCCCGACGGCAGCACCTCGGCACTCGCCATCGGCGTGCCCGGCGACCGCGAGGTCGACCTGAAGCGCCTCGAGGCCCAGGTGGCCCCCGCCGAGATCGAGCCGTTCACCGAGGTCGAGTTCGCCGCCAACCCGGCCCTCGTGAAGGGCTACATCGGGCCCGGTGCCCTCGGCGCGAACAACGCGTCGGGCATCACCTACCTCGTCGACCCGCGCGTGGTCGACGGCACCCGCTGGATCACCGGCGCCGACCAACCCGGCAAGCACGTGATCGACCTCGTGGCCGGCCGCGACTTCGCGCCCGACGGCGTGGTCGAGGCAGCCGAGGTGCATGCTGGCGATCCGTGCCCGCGCTGCAGCGCGCCGCTCGAGATCGCCCGCGGCATCGAGATCGGCCACATCTTCCAACTCGGCCGCAAGTACGCCGAGGCGCTCGGGCTCACCGTGCTCGACCAGAACGGCGCCACCCAGGTGGTCACCATGGGTTCCTACGGCATCGGTGTGTCACGTGCCGTGGCCGCCATCGCCGAGGTGAACTGCGACGACCGCGGCCTGGTGTGGCCGCAGGAGATCGCCCCCGCGAAGGTGCACCTCATCGCCACCGGCAAGGCCGGCGACCCGCAGTTGCCCGCTGCCGAGACCCTGGCCGAGTCGCTCGAAGCCGCTGGCATCAGCGTGCTGCTCGACGACCGGGTGGGGTTGTCGATGGGCGTGAAGTTCAACGACGCCGAGTTGCTCGGCATGCCGGTGATCGTGGTCGTGGGCCGCGGCCTGGCCGACGGCGTGATCGAGCTGAAAGATCGGCGCAGCGGCGAACGGCGCGACATCGCGCTGGCCGACGCCGTTGCCGAGGTGACCGCGCTGCTCGCAACGCTGCCCTGACCCGCCCGCGGCGGGCGCTCAGCTGAAGCGCGCCAACCCCTGGTCGATCACCGTGCGGTCGCCCACCGAGGTGGTGAACACCGCCTCGCCCGCACCGGTGCGCCAGATGCGCACGGTGAGCGCGTCGCCGGGGAGCACGGGCGACGAGAACCGGCCCTCGATGTGGTGGAACCGGGCGACGTCGTTGTCGGCGAGGGCACCGAGCAGGGCCCGGCCGGTGAAGCCATAGGTGCACAGCCCGTGCAGGATCGGCCGGTCGAAACCGCCCATGGCGGCGAACGACGGGTCGGTGTGCAACGGGTTGCGGTCGCCCGACAGGCGGTAGACGAACGCCTGGTCGGGCGAGGTCTGCAAGGTGATCTCGTGGTCGGGTGCGGTGTCGGCGGGCGGCTCGTTCTGCGGGCCCGACGGGCCGCGGTCGCCACCCCAGCCTCCTTCGCCACGGATGAACATGGCCGAGCGCGTGGTGTAGAGCGGTGAGCCGTCGTCGAGGGTGACCTCGTTCTCCATCACCACAACGGCCGCCTTGCCCTTGTCGTACATCGCTGCCACCCGGTCGCGTGCGGTGGCGGTGGCCTCGACCGGGATGGGGCGGTGCAGGGTGACGGCCTGCGAACCGTGCACCAGCAGCGCCGGGTTGAACGTGCCGATCTGGCTCATCGAGCTCCGCCCACCCGACGCGCTGCCCGAGCCGGCCACGACGGCGAACGTCGGAAAGACCACCTGCGGCACACCGCTGGTGTTCTCGGTCGAGAACTGCAGGTCGGCCTGGCCGGCACCGATCCCCACGGCATAGAGCAGGGCGTCTTTCGACGTCCACGAGATGGTGCGGGCATCGCCCACCGCGCCGACGGCATCGGGGTTCAACGGCATGAGGTCCTCCTCGAACATGGGTCGCCCCACAGCGACCTAGGTCCCATCTTGGCCCAGAGGGGACCTAGGTCTCTACCTGGCGCGCGGCATCGTTGGCTGAATGGCGCCATGCGAATCCTGCTCGTCGCCACCCGACCCGAAGATGCCACAGCGGTCGAATCCACGCTGCTCGACGAAGGACACACCGTCACCACCTGCTTCGACGGCACCGGTGGGCCCTGTTTCGGCACCAGACATGCCGAGCAGTGTCCGCTCGAGTCGTCGGTCGACCTCGCCGTCGTCGCTCGTGGGCCCGATCTCGAGCCGAGCCTGCTCGAGATGGGTGCGATCTGCGCCGTCCAACACCGCGTCGGCGTGGTCGCGATCGACCCGGCCCGCCCCCCGGTCGAGTCGCTTTACGACCTCGCCGACGCTGCTGAGGCAGCCGTGTGCGCCGAGTACGAAGCCTCGGTGCGCGACCTCATCCAGCGGGCGTTGCCCGTCGGTGTGGTGCCGATCGTCGATGTGACGCGACGCGACCTCGATGTCCACGTGTCGATCCTCGTCAACCGACGACTCGACGCGCTCACCGTGGCGGCGATCGCCGACCGTGCCCGGGCCGGCGTGCGCCGCCACGATCGTTTCGCGAACGTGATCGATATCGCCGTCGTGCAGGGAGCCTGCTGAGCGGTCGGCTCAGCGGGGCTGCGGCCAGCCGCCCGGCGTGCCGTCCATGCCC
This sequence comes from Acidimicrobiaceae bacterium, assembly GCA_040380855.1. Lineage (GTDB taxonomy): Bacteria > Actinomycetota > Acidimicrobiia > Acidimicrobiales > Ilumatobacteraceae > VFMC01. The sequence continues at coordinate 6,494 of JBEIIG010000045.1, forward strand.
GAGTTCTTCCGAGCCTGGGCGAGCAGCGCCTCGACGGCAGGGCCGAGTTTGGTCGGGTCGTCGATGGGTGCGGTACGCGGGCCGCGCACCCAACCCTCGGCGATGGCGAGGGTCTGGCCGCTGGCTTCGAACACCCGGCCGGTCACACCCTTCGACTCGGCCGACGCGAGCCAGGTGACGATCGGTGCGATCCACCGGGGCGAGCGCATCTCGCGCTCTTCGTCGGTCTCGGGCGCCGGCCCCAGGCCTTCGGTCATGCGGGTGAGGGCCACCGGAGCCACTGCGTTCACGGTGACGCCGTAGCGGGCCAGTTCGAGCGACGCGATGATCGAGAACGAGGCGATACCGGCCTTGGCGGCGCCGTAGTTGGTCTGGCCGGGGTTGCCGTAGATGCCGCTGACCGACGTGGTGTTGATGATGCGACCGTCGACGGGCTTGCCCGCCTTCGACTGCTCGCGCCAGTAGGCGGCGGCCCAACGGCTCGGGCCGAAGGTGCCCTTCAGGTGCACGGCGATGACCGCGTCCCACTCCTCCTCGGTCATGTTCACCAGCACACGGTCGCGCAGGATGCCGGCGTTGTTCACCACGGCGTGCAGGTCGCCGAAGGTCTCGACGGCGGTGTTGATCAGGCGCTGGGCACCCTCCCACGACGCGACGTTGTCGCCGTTGGCCACGGCCTCGCCACCCATCGCCTTGATCTCCTCGACCACCTGCTGGGCGGGGCTCAGGTCGCCACCGCTGCCGTCGACATTGCCGCCCAGGTCGTTCACGACGACCTTGGCGCCGTGTGCCGCCAGGCTCAGGGCGTGTTCGCGGCCGATCCCGCGGCCGGCTCCGGTGACGATGGCGACGCGGCCTTCGCACAAACGACTCATGGTGCTGTCCTCCTCGATGCGGGGGCCGTCGCGCGACGGCGCGGGGCATGGTAGGCCGACATGCTGTGGCACGTGCCATTCGGCGCGACCGTGCGCGGCGCGCCGACCAGCCCTAGCCTCGCCGACGATGAGCAACGCCGAGCCCGCACCTGTCGACACCGAACCGCATCGGGTCGACGTCGTCGTGGTGGGCGCCGGCCCGGCGGGAGCCACCGCAGCCACCATCCTGGCCCGTGCCGGCCACTCGGTGATGGTGCTCGACAAGGCCCAGTTCCCTCGCGACAAGTGCTGCGGCGACGGCCTCACCACGCTCGCGCTCCGCGAACTCGACGACCTCGGCCTCGACCCGGCGGCGGTGCCCAACTGGTGCACCGTCGAGGCCGCCTGGCTGCGGTCGCCGTCGGGACGCGAAGTCCGCGTGCCCCTGCCCGCCGGACAGGGCATGTTCGCCGCCACCACACCGCGGGCCGAACTCGATGCGGCGCTGCTCGACCTGGCCCGTACCGCGGGCGCCGACGTCCGCGACGGCCACGCCCTGTCGGCGATCGTCAACCGGCACGGTCACGTCGATGTCGACGCCACCGACCTCGGCCCGATCCGAGCCAACTATGTGATCGCTGCCGACGGTATGTGGTCGCCCACCCGCAAGATGCTGGGCCTCGCCGAACCCGGGTACCTGGGCGAGTGGCACGCCTTCCGGCAGTACGCCGGCCAGGTCACCGGTCCGGCCCGCGACCGCCTCTACGTGTGGTTCGAGCCCGATCTGCTACCCGGCTACGCGTGGAGCTTCCCGCTGCCGGGTGGACGGGTGAACATCGGGTTCGGCATCCAGCGCGACGGGCAGCGGCGCGTACAGGACATGCGCGCCCTCTGGGACGACCTGCTGCAGCGGCCGCACATCGCCGCCGCGCTCGGCCCGTCGGTGCAACTCGAGGGTCGTCACACCGCCTGGCCCATCCCGGCCGCCATCGACCACGCCGTGCTCACCCACGGCCGCACGCTCTTCGTGGGCGATGCCGCCCGTGCCACCGACACGATGACCGGCGAGGGCATCGGGCAGGCAGTGCTCACCGGCCGCCTCGCGGCCGAGGCCGTCCTCGATGCCGGTCACGACGACGCGTCGGCGGCCCGCCACCACTACGAGCGGGCCGTGCGCCATCACCTCCTCGCCGACCACCGGATGTCGAAAGTGCTCAGTCGTGCGCTGGCCCACGAACGCGGAGCCCGCGGCGCGATCCGGCTCGTGGGCACGAACAACTGGACCCGGCGCAACTTCGCGCGCTGGATGTTCGAGGACGAGGCCCGTGCCGTTGTGATCACACCACGGCGCTGGCACCGCGGCTTCCTACGCAGGCCGGGGGCGTTCCGACAGACCGCGTGACACCGAGTCCTCGATGTTGCGCACGTAGTTGGCGCGAAGCATGTCCTGGTATGCGGTACTCGGTTCCTCGGCAGACAGCAGGTTGAAGATGTAGGCCCGGCGGGGCCGGTCGGTGGTGCGGTTCGGGCCGGTGTAGTGCGGGGTGAGCGAGGTGTGGATCGTGGCTCCGCCGGGTGCCAGCGGACAGGCAACGGCGCTGGCGGCGTCGACATCGGCGGGGTCGTCGACACCGAGCAGTCGGCCGTCGTCGTCGGGGTGACCCGACGCGACATGGTGCGGCACAGTGCCACCCCGGTGGTGTCCGGCGACGAACTGCATGCAGCCGTTGTCGGCATCGACCGGATCGAGCGCCACCCAGAACTGGATGGAGGTGAGCGGCAGGGTGAAACCCGGTTCGCTGACCGGCTTGCCGAAGTAGGCCGCGTCCTGATGCCACGGTGTCTCGTGCGGATGCCCTGCCGGTTTGTCGATCAACATGTCGTAGGTGCGATTCGGGTGGCTGCAGCCGAACAGGGCGCGCATCACTTCGCGCCCGGCGGCCAGCGCGCCGTTGTCGTCGAACACCGGGTGCACCATCGACGGCACGAGCACCTGCCGGGTGATGCCACCGAGGTTGCGGTCGGTGGGCGACTCCACCCGGAACTCGATGATGTCGTCGTACGCGGCCCGCAACCGCTCGACCTCGGCGTCGTCGACCAGGCGGTCGATCGCCAGGTAGCCGTCGTGCCAGAACCGCTCCACTGCCTCCGCGCTCAACATGCCCAAAACGTACCGCGCCCACACCCCGCCCGAGTCCCACCGGCACGCGCACGTGCGCTGCGACGCGAGTGGGCGGGTTGGGTACGGTGCAGGGCATGCGGACACGACTCACCGAGATGCTCGACATCGAACACCCGATCATGCTCGCCGGAATGGGCGGCGTGAGCTACCACGAACTCGTGGCGGCCGTCAGCGAGGCCGGCGGGATCGGCACGTTCGGCGCGTCGACGATGAGTGCCGACGAACTTCCCGACGAGATGGCCAAGGTGCGAGCCCTCACCCGCAAACCGTTCGGTGTCGACCTGCTGACGGCCATGCCCGGGCAGGTGGAGCGCGGTATCCAGAGCGTGATCGACGGTGGCGCCAGCATCTTCGTGGCCGGCCTCGGGGTGCCGCGCGAAGTGATCGACCTGCTCCACGCCAACAACGTGCTGGTGGGCAGCATGTGCGGCAAGGTGCGTCACGCCATCGCCGCGGTGGGCAGCGGGGTCGACTTCGTCGTCGCCCAGGGCACCGAAGGGGGCGGCCACACCGGTGTCGTGGCCACGATGGCACTCGTCCCGCAGGTGGTCGACGCCGTGGGCGACGCCGTGCCGGTGGTGGCCGCGGGTGGCCTGTTCGACGGTCGCGGGCTGGCCGCGTCGCTGGCACTCGGTGCCGACGGCGTGTGGCTGGGCACCCGCTTCATCGCCACCCCCGAGGCCCGGGCCGTGAACGGCTACAAGGAGACCCTGATCGGCCTGCCCGAGGACGGCACGGTGATCAGCAAGGCGTTCACCGGCAAGACCTGCCGTGTCGTGCGCAACGAGTGGACCAACCACTTCGAGCAGCACCCGGAGGAGTTGAAGCCCTTCCCACTGCAGGCGCTCGCCTCCTCCGAGGCCGGGGTGAACCACCTCGGCGCCCCCACCGGCACCGAGGTCGATGTCGACCGCGAGTTCATGCCGTGCGGCCAGGGCGTGGGCGCGATCCACGACCTCGTCCCCGCCGGCGAGCTGGTTCGTCGCATCATGGCCGAGGCCGAACAGACCATCGACCGCATCGCGAAGATCAGGCGATGACCGTCACCACCGTCGACGGTGTGCTGGGCGAGCACATCGCCCGCGAGTGGGCCGTCTCGGTGCTGCCCGCACTACACGACTTCATCCGCATCCCCAATGTCTCGTCGGCGTTCGATGCCGACTGGTATGCGCACGGTCACATGCATCGCGCCGTCGCCCTGGTGCGCGACTGGTGTGCCCGCCGGTCGATCGCCGGCATGGTGGTGGAGGTGCACGAGCTGCCTGGCCGTTCACCGCTGTTGCTCATCGAGGTGCCGGCGTCGGGCGGCGTCACCGGCGACGACACGGTGCTGCTGTACGGCCATGTCGACAAGCAGCCGGAGATGACCGGTTGGCGCGACGACCTCGGCCCGTGGAAGCCCGTCGTCGAGGGCGACAAGCTCTATGGCCGCGGTGGCGCCGACGACGGCTATGCAGCCTTTGCCTCGCTGCTGGCGATCGAGGCGGCCCAACTGGCCGGCCTGCCCCATCACCGCTGCGTCGTGGTCATCGAGGCCAGTGAGGAGAGCGGCAGCCCCGACCTCCCGGCGTACCTCGAGGCCCTCGCCCACCGGATCGGCTCGCCCAGCCTGGTGCTGTGCCTCGACTCGGGCTGCATGGACTTCGGACGCCTCTGGGTCACGACCTCGCTGCGTGGCCTCGCCAGCGGGCAACTGCGCGTCGACATCCTGCGCGAGGGTGTGCACTCGGGCTCCGCCAGCGGCGTGGTGCCGTCGTCGATGCGCATCGTCCGCCAGTTGCTCGACCGGGTGGAGGACTCGGCGACCGGCCGGATCCTCGTGCCCGAACTGCACGTCGACGTGCCCACCGACCGTCGGCAGCAGGCTGCAGCGGTGGCGGCCGAGTTCCCGATCGGCGACCACTTCCCCTGGGTCGACGGCGCGCGCCCAGCCGTCGACGACCCCACCGATCAGTTGCTCGCCACCACCTGGTGGCCCACCCTCAGCGTCACCGGAGTGGCCGGTATCCCCTCGGTCGATCTGGCGGGCAACGTGCTGCGACCGCACACCGCGCTGCAGCTGAGCTTCCGCCTGCCGCCCACCTGCGATGCCGAGGCAGCGCTGGCAGCGATCGAGCGCACACTCACCGCCGACCCGCCGTACGGCGCCCATGTGCAGTTCCTGAACGGCCACTGCGGCCCCGGGTGGAACGCGCCGTCGTTCGCGACGTGGCTCGCCGACGCGCTCGACGAGGCTTCGAGTGCCGAGTTCGGTCGACCGTCACGCGCCTTCGGCGAGGGCGGCACCATCCCCTTCATGGGGATGCTCGGCGAGATGTTCCCCGAGGCCCAGTTCGTGATCACCGGTGCCCTCGGCCCCGACTCGAACGCGCACGGCCCCAACGAGTACCTCCACCTCCCCACCGCGCAGAAGGTGACCGGTGTGCTCGCCCGGCTGCTCGCCGCACACGCCCGTCGCTGATGCTGCACCTCCTCCGCACCAACCGCGAGATCCGGCTGCTGTTCATCGCTCAGGTGATCAGCTTCATGGGCGACTGGTTCGCGTTCGTCGCCGTCGCCGGACTGGTCGACGACGCCACGGGGTCGGAACTGCTGGTGTCGCTGGTGATGGTGTCCTTCTCGCTGCCGTCGTTCCTCTTCTCTCCCCTGGGCGGCAGTGTCGCCGACCGGTTCGACCGGCGACGGGTGCTGGTCGCCGTGTCGGTCGTGCAGGCCGTCGCAGCACTGGGCCTGCTGCTGGGCACCACCGACCACGTGTGGGTGGTGTTCGTGTTCCAGGGCACCATCTCGGCACTGGCGGCGTTCGTGAAGCCCGCAGTCGACGCAGCGGTTCCCAACCTGGCACGAACCCCCGAGGAGTTGCGCACGGCGGCATCGTTGCTCGGTGCCACCTGGGGCGTGATGCTGGCCATGGGTGCAGCGATCGGAGGCGTGTTCAGCGAAGTGTTCGGACGCACCGCCTGCTTCATCGCCAACGCGGTCAGCTTCGTGGTGGCCGGGGTGCTGTTCGGCATGATCAGAGCGAAGATGCAGACCCACGAGGTGGGCGGCTCGCGCCAACCGATGCGGCCGGTGGCCGATATGGCCGAGGCGGTGCGGTTCGCCCGACGCGACCCGGTGGTGCTGGCGCTCATGGCATCGAAGTCGACGTTCGCCATCGGTGCCGGCGTGGTGAGCCAACTCGCCGTACTGGCGAGCGACGTGTTCAACACCGGCGACGCCGGCCGAGGGGCGCTGATCGGCGCCCGCGGTGTGGGTGTCGGACTGGGCCCGATCGTGGCGATGCGATTCGCCCGAGGCGACATCCGCCGCATCCTGCTGGTGTGCGGTACGGCCGGGGTGATCTACTCGGCGCTCTACGTGGGCGCAGCATGGGCACCGACGATCGTCGTCAGTGCAGTGCTCGTCGCGATCGCTCATCTCGGTGGCGGCGCGCAATGGACGCTGTCGACCTACGGCCTGCAGTTGCGCACACCCGACGAGGTGCGCGGGCGAGTGATGGCCGGCGACTTCGCCATCGTCACGTTGGTGATCAGCCTGTCGAGCATCGTCACCGGGCTGCTGTCGGAAGCAGTGGGGGTTCGGATGGCGATGACGATCGGTGCCGGCGCTGCAGGTGTGGCCGGTGCGGTGTACCTGGTGCTCACCGCCGGTCTACGGCGCGACTAGAGCGCGTCGATCACCGTCGTCGCAGCGTCGGTGAGGTGTTGGGCGCGTGCATCGTTGGCCAGGTTCGATGCCGGCTTGTTCATGACATAGGCGAACGCCAACTCGCGCTCGGGCTGGGCGAACGCCACCGAACCACCGGCACCCGGGTGACCGTACGAGCCGGGGCCCGCGTACGGCGTGAACGGGCCGTGGGTCATGAAGCCCATGCCGAACGTGGTGGGCATGATGAGGCAGGCATCGGGTTCGTTGTCGGGGGTGACCGTGGTGCTGGCCACGGCGCGTGTGGCGTCGGACAGCAACTGCACACCGTCGATCGGTGCGATCGTGGCGGCGTACATGCGGGCCAGCGACGCTGCCGTGGCGATGCCGTTGGCAGCGGGGATCTCGGCTGCATGCACATCGCGGCGGTTGAACGCGTTCTCGCCCTCGGTGCTGAACGCACCGTTCAACGACAACGCGCGCCCGCCACGGGTGTTGGGACCCATGAACTGCTCGATCATCGCCTTCAGAGCCGGGTCGTCGGAGGTGGATGCGAGCGGCGAGCCCTGGATGGGCGAGACACGGTGTTCGTGCTCGGCGGGCAGGCCGATCCACAGTTGCAACCCGAGCGGGCCGGCGATCTCGTCGGCGACGAACCGGCCGATCGACCGATGCGCCGGGTCGACACGTCGCACCAACTCGCCAGCGAGCCACCCGTAGGTGAGGGCGTGGTATCCGTGCGTGGTACCGATCGGCCATTCGGGCTCGGTGTCGGCCAGTCGTGCCGTGATGGTTTCCCAGTCGAGCGCCTCGGCCAGCGTGATGGCGCCCTGCACGCTGAACAGACCGCACTGGTGGCTGAGCAGTTGCGCCACCGTGGCATCGCCTTTGCCCTTGGCCGCGAACTCGGGCCAGTAGGTGCTCACCTTCTCGCGGTAGTCGATGAGGCCGCGGTCGACACACATGCCGACGGCGATGGCGGCGATGCCCTTGGTGGTGGAGAACACCAACTGCAGGGTGGTGTCGTCGTACGGACGGTCGTCGCCCTCGGTGAACTCGCCACCCCACAGGTTCACCACCTGGCGGCCACGGTGGTAGACGGCGACGGAAGCACCTACCTCCTCGCCCCGCTCGAAGTTGCCTCGGAACGCGGCCTCGACCGCCTCCCACCCGGGTTGAACAGAGCCACCGAACGTCGTCATGGCGCCACCGTATCCCCTGGGTGCGCGCCCGTTCGGGGCGAAGGTCACTCGTTCCAGTTCAGCGCCGCACGCATCGTGGTGTCGAAGTCCTCGAAGCTCATCGCGCTCTTGGTGCCGATGATCAACTCGGTGTCGCCGCCCACCGGATAGCGCAGGCGCCCCGGTTGCTCGGTGGCAGCGGCGTAGATGACGTCGGCGACGATCTGCGCCGGGGCGGGCTGGCCGTTCACGAGCGTGCGCTGCGCGGCGCGGAAGCGTTGCCACCGCTCGTACTCCTCGCTGCCCTCGGGCATCGCCGCGGCCACCGTCGAGTTCGACCCCAACGACGTGGCGAACTGGCCCGGCTCGACCAGGCGCACCCGCACACCGCGGTGCGACAACTCGAAGTGCAGCGACTCGCTGAGCGCCTCGAGGGCGTGCTTGCTGGCTGCGTAGATGCCGCTGTAGGGCGCACCCACCACACCGGCCACCGAACCGACGTTGACCACGGTGCCGGCACCGTGGGCCAGGAAGTGCGGCACCACGGCACGCAGTACACGGATGACACCGGTGACGTTCGTGTCGAACTGTCGCTGCACCTCGTCGTCGCTGAGCAGGTGCACCGAGCCGAAGATCTCGATGCCTGCGTTGTTGACGACGATGTCGAGCCGACCGCACTGGGCGATCACATCGGCCACCGCCGCCTCGACCGATGCCGAGTCGCACACGTCGAGCGCCACCTGAGCGATGTCGTCGCGCTCGTTCAGCGCAGCCGACTTCCCCGGTGTGCGCATGGCCGCGAACACGCGATGGCCGTGGTCGGCGAAGGTGAGTGCGGCCAGTTCGCCGAAGCCGCTGCTGCAGCCCGTGATGAGGACAGTTGCCATACCTCGACTGTAGGTGCGAGTAGGTTCCGGGACGTGCACGCAGGATCGCCCGACGAGTCGAGCTGGATCGCCGCAGGGCTGCTCGATCCTGCGTCGCCCACCGCTGCGAGCCGCCGCGCCCTGCTCGAATGGCTCACCTCGCTCGACATCCCGCTCGACCTGATGATCGAGGCCGAGCGCGAGGGCGACCTGGCGGGGCTCGCCGGTGACCTCGCGTTGCTCCCGGGCGAACGCTTCACAGTGGCCGAGCTCGCCCGGCGAGCCGGATTCGATCTCGAGACGGCGGCCCAGTTGCGCATCGCCGCCGGGTTCCGGCCGGCACCGATCGACGACCCGGTGTGCACGACCGACGACGTCACCGTCTTCGAGTTGTTCGCCCTGGCGCGCAGCCTGTTCAGCCAGGACGAACTGCTGCACTTCACCCGCGTGGTCGGCTCGTCGATCCGCCGAGTGGCCGAGGCGGCCGGCGAGATGTTCCTCCGCGACGTCGAGGCCGAGCGCCTCAGCGAGTTCGACGAGCTCGAGCGCGCACAGGTCGGCGTGCAGGCGATCGAGCTCGCCCGACAGGCGACCGGGCTGTTCGACCCGCTGTTCCGCGCCCATCTGGCCGAGTCGGTTCGTGCCAGCCGTCGCGCGTTGGCCGGTCACGACGACCTGGCGACGATGCCGCTCTGCGTCGGGTTCGTCGATCTTGCCGGGTTCACCGAGCGCGCCGGCGCGGCGAGCCCGGCCGAATTGCTTCGGCTGGTCTCCTCGTTCGAGGCGACCGCCCACGACCTGGTGACCACCCACGGGGGTCGGCTGGTCAAGCTGATCGGCGACGAGGTGATGTTCACCACGGTCGACGCCGGGGCGGCCTGTGCGATCGCCCTCGCACTGACCTCCCGCGACGAGGTGCCTGCTCGTGGTGGCCTCGCCCACGGTGAGGTCGTCACCAGCGGCGGCGATCTCTACGGCCCCGTGGTCAACCTGGCCTCACGTATCACCGATCAGGCGATCGTCGGCGAGGTGCTGGTGAGCGACGCGATCGTCGAAGCAGCGCACGACCGCAGCTTCGAGCCAGCGGGCAGGCGCAGCCTGAAGGGATTCTCCGAGCCGGTGAGGCTCTGGTCGCTCAGCAGTTGATCGGCCGGGCCGGTATCAGACGTTGTCGACGATCTCGCGCAGCGTCTCGATCTGCTGCACGGCGTTGGGTCCCACCGGGTTCACCGACAGCACCGTGACACCGGCCTCTTTGAAGGCACCGACGCGCTCTTTGATGTAGCTCTTCGGGCCGACGAGGTTGGCCAGTTCGAGCCACTCACCGGGCAGGGCCGCAGCGGCTTCGTCCTTCTTGCCCTCGAGGTACAGGTCTTGCACCTCGGCGGCTTCCTTCTCGTAGCCGTAGGCGACGGCGATGTCGTTGTAGAAGTTCTTGCCACGAGCACCCATGCCGCCGACGTAGAGCGCCATGTTCGGGCGACCGAAGTCGAGGATCTTCTTGGCCGCGTCGCCCGTGAGGCTCTCGTCGATGGCCAGCATGCCGCCGGCCGCGATGTCGAGCGGCTTGCGGTTCGGGTCGCGTTTCGCGGTGCCGGCCTTCAATTCCTTGCCCCACACGTTCTGGAACTTCTCGGGGATGAACATGATGGGCAGCCAACCGTCGGCGATCTCGGCCGTGGCGGTGACACTCAGACCCTTCAGGCTCGCCCACCAGATGGGGATGTCGCTGCGCAGCGGGTGGTTGATGAGCTTCAGCGGCTTGCCGAGCCCGGTGCCCTGCCCCTCGGGCAGCGGCGCCTGGAACGTGACGCCCTGGTAGTCGAACTTCTCTTCGCGCTTCCAGATCATCCGGCAGGCTTCGATGTACTCCTTGATGCGCTGCATCGGCTTCTCGTACGGCACGCCGTGGAAGCCCTCGATCACCTGCGGGCCCGATGCGCCGAGGCCGAGGATGAAGCGGCCGTCGCTCACGTAGTCGCACCCCGCAGCGGTCATCGCCATGAGGGCGGCCGTGCGCGAGTACACGTTCACGATGCCGGTGCCGATCTCGACCCGTTCGGTCTTGGCGGCGAGGTAGCCCACCTGGCTGATGGCGTCGAAGCTGTACGCCTCGGCGATCCACACCTGATCGAGGCCGGCCTTCTCCAGGTCGACCACCCGTTGCACGGCCTCTTTGAATCCGCCGGCGTAATTGATCATCATCGAGAGCTTCATGGCTCTCGACCCTACGACACTCGGACGGCCTTCGGCGGATTGAGGTTGCCCGAACGGAAACCCTCGAGGTCGAGGGTGACGTAGCGGTAGCCGCAGGCCTTCACGCCCGCCACCAACTCGAGCCGGACGGCGAGCGCCGCAGCGAGTTCATCGATACCCAGTTCGATACGAGCCGTGTCGCCGTAGTGGCGCACGCGGAGTTCGCGGAACCCGAGCCGCCGCAGCGCCGACTCGGCGCGGTCGACCTGGCTGAGCAGCCCCACCGACACCTCGGTGCCGTAAGGGATGCGGCTGGCGAGGCAGGCGGCGGCCGGCTTGTCCCAGGTGCGCAGGCCCAGCCGTTGCGAGGCGGCCCGCACATCGGCCTTGGTGAAGCCGGCCTGAACCAGCGGGAACTCGGCACCGGCCTCGGTGGCAGCGCGTTGTCCCGGGCGATGGTCGCCCAGGTCGTCGACGTTCACACCCAGCACCACGGTCGCACCCTCGGCGGCAGCGATCGGCCCCACCACGTCCATCAGCTCGGCCTTGCAGTGGAAGCACCGGTCGAGGTCGTTCATCCGGTAGGCAGCGCGCTCCATCTCGTGGGTGACCACGGGTGTCCAGCGCAGTCCCCACTCGGTGGCGAGTGCACGGCAGTCGACCTCTTCGTCGCCCGCCAGCGAGGGTGACACCGCGGTGACCGCATGGGCTGCTGCACCGAGCGTGCGGTGCGCCATGGCGGCCAGGAACGCACTGTCGGCACCACCGCTGAAGGCCACCACCACCCGGCCGAGGCTGCGCAGTTGCGCCTCCAACGCGGTGATCTGATCGTCGAGGCCCATCGGAGCGACGATAGCGGCGGCATGACCGACGACACAGAGACGAGGCTTGAAACAGGTAGTAGAGAGTGTTACTATCCATTTATGCCCATGCCGTCCTCCCCCACCACCACCGACGCGGTCCTCGCCTGCGAGGGCCTCGTGCGCCGCTTCGGCGATCGTGTCGCCGTCGACCACGTCAGTTTCCACATCGCCCCCGGCGAGACGTACGGGCTGCTCGGCCCGAACGGAGCGGGCAAGACGACCACGATCTCGATGCTCAGTGGCATCCTGGCCGCCGACGCCGGCACAGTCACCGTCGGTGGGCGGCCGATCAGCACCGCGGCCAGTCCGGGCAAGCACCTGCTCGGCCTCGTGCCGCAGAACATCGCCCTGTTCGACGATCTGAGCGCCCGCGAGAACCTGCGCTTCTTCGGTGGCCTGCAGGGCCTGCGGGGCAAGCAGCTCGATCGGCGTATCGACGCCACCCTCGAGATGGTCGGCCTCGGCGACCGAGCCGACGACCGCATCGACACCTACTCGGGCGGTATGCAGCGACGCGCCAACATCGCCGTCGGCCTCCTGCACGAACCGCACCTGCTCATCCTCGACGAGCCGACCGTGGGGGTGGACCCGCAGAGTCGCAACCAGATCCTCGAAAGCGTCGAGCGGCTGAGCGCCGAGGGCCTAGCCGTGCTGTACACGACGCACTACATGGAAGAGGCCGAGCGCCTGTGCGACCGGGTGGGCATCATCGATTCCGGTCGACTGGTCGCCGAAGGCACGCGGCGCGAGCTGGTGGCCCGCATCGGCGAGCACGACCGCGTGTCGCTGCGCGGCGAGGGCGATCTCCGTGGATTCGCCAGCCGGGTATCCACACTGCCGGGCATCCTGGCCGCCGAGGTGGTCGCCACCGATGGCACGCCGCCGGTGGTGCACCTCACCACCAACGATGCCGGCCCGGCGATCGCAACCATCGTCGCCGCGGCGTCGAGCGACGGAGTCGACATCACCGGAATCGAGGTGCACGAACCCAACCTCGAAGCGGTGTTCCTGCACCTCACCGGCAAAGCACTCCGCGATCGGAGCGAGTGATGAGCAGCACCTGGATGGTCGCCGCCACCGAGATGCGGCGCCGTGTACGGAACCGGTCGGCGCTGCTGACCGCAGTGGTGGCACCGCTGGCCATGGCCGTGGTGTTCGGTCTGCTGCTGGGCGGTACCGACTCGCGGAGCATCACGATCGGCGTGGTCGATGCCGACCGGAGCGAGCTGACGACGTCGTACGTCGACGGGCTGCTCGGCGCCGACAGCGACGACAGTCCGGTCTCGTTCGTCACCGTCGCCGACGACGCAACGGCGCGTCGCGCCCTCGACGACGCCGACATCGATGCGGCCATCGTGCTGCCCGCCGGTTTCGGCGACCAGGTGGCCAGCGGCGCGGGCAGCACCATCGAGGTGCTCCGCGACCCACGGCGCGAGATCTCGGGCGAGATCGCCCGCTCGGTAGCCGGCCGATTCGCCGACGGCATCACCACCCGCACCCTCGCCGCGGTCACCAGCATCGCCGTCGGTGCATCGTTGCCGGATGCGGCTGTGCTCGCCGGGCTCGACGAGACCGTCGACCGACTCGCCGACGACTCGCCAGGCGGCTCACCACTCGACGCAACGGCCTACTTCGGTGTGTCGATGTCGATCCTGTTCCTGTTCTTCACCATCTCGTTCGCCGCCCAGAGCCTGGCCCGCGAACGCCAGACCGGCATCCTCGCCAGATTGCTGGCCACCGACGTGCAGCCCGCTGCGATCGTGGCGGGCAAGGTGCTGGCGGTCAGCCTGCTCGGGCTGGCCGGCTTCGCCACCGTGTGGGGGGTCACCTCGCTGGCCTTCGGTGCCGAGTGGGGCGACCCGGTGACTGTGATCGTCACCATGGTCGCCACCGTGCTGGCCGTCGGCGGTGTGGCGATGTTCGTGTCGGGTTTCGCCCGCACCCCCCAGCAGGCCGAGTCGTACACCTCGGCGGTCGCCTTCGTGCTCGCCCTGATGGGCGGCAACTTCATCGGCCCCGGCCAGGCCCCGCCCCTGCTCGACCAGCTCTCGCGCTTCACCCCCAACGGGCAGGCACTGCGGGCCTTCACCGCCATCGCCACCGATGGCGCATCGATCGCCGACATCGCCGGTCACCTGCTGGCACTCCTCGCCATCGCCGTCGGCTTCGGCGCCGTCGGCCTCACTCGCACACGAAAGGCGGTTCAGCGATGAACCTCGTCACCAGCTGCCGGCGTTTCACCCGTGTGGTGATGCGTCAACTCGCCGCCGACCGCAGCGCCCTGTTCTTCTTCATCGTCTTGCCGGTGGTGGTGATCGTGGTGATCGGTTCCACGTTCGGTGCCTCCGGCGGCACCCTGCAGATCGGCGTGATCGGCGACGAGCGCAGCCGCCTGGGCGACGAGATCGCCCAGCAGATCGACGCTGCCGACGGGGTGCAGTTGCAGCACTTCGCCACGCGAACCGAGATGAACGAGGCGATCCGGCGTCTCGACATCGCGGCCGGCGTGGTGCTGCTCGACGACCTCGATGTCACGGTGCCCGCCGGCACGGCGTCGATCACGTTCGTAGCCGAGCAGTCGTCGCAGGAGGCCCTCGCCGCACGCGACGTGGTGGTGGCTGCCGTGTCGGCCGTCACCGGCCCGGCCGACGCGGCGCGGTTCGTCGCCACCACCGCAGGCGTCGACCCTGCTGCTGCGCTGGCGGCGGCCGAGCAGCAGGCACCCAACGCTGCCGACACCACGGTGAGGACCGTCGACGTGGGCGACGCCCAGCGCGGCGAGCTGAGCGCCTTCTCGCTCACCGCGCCGCAGAATCTGGTGCTGTTCGTCTTCATCAACTCCCTCGCCGGTGGCGCCGCGTTGGTGCGGATGCGGCGCACCGGTGTGCTGCGGCGCCTGTTGGCGGGCCCCAGCGGCAGCGGCTCGATCGTGGTCGGCCTCGGTGCCGCCTGGTTCGTGCTCGCCCTGTTCCAGTCGGTGGTGGTGCTGGCCATCGGCGGGCTGGTGTTCGGCGTCGACTGGGGCGACCCGCTGGCGGCGACGGTGCTCACCCTGGTGTTCGCGCTGGTGGGTGCGGGAGCCGGGCTGCTCATCGGCGCCCTGTTCGACGACCCCGACCGGGTGTCGGCCGTCGGGCCGCCCATCGGCATCGTGCTCGGTGCACTCGGGGGCTGCATGGTGCCGCTCGAAGTGTTCCCCTCGGCCATGGCCACCGCGGCCAAGGCGGTGCCGCAGTACTGGGCGATGACCGCATGGCAGCAGCTCGTGTTCGACGGCGACGGCCTGAGCGCCATCGTCGGCCCGCTCGCCGTGCTCGCCTGCTTCGCTGCGGCGTTCCTCGGCCTGGCGACACTCCGACTGCGCCACACACTCGTCAGGGGCTGAGCAGATGGCAGCTCGGTAGGGGGTCGTTCGGCCCGTTGCCGAGAGCCGTCGGCCACTCGCCGAGCAGCCGAGCCGATGCGACGCTGAGTGCACCGGTTCACCAGGAGGAGACGCGATGGACATCCATGCACGTGTGGGCGACGAGATCGTGGTCGACAGCAACGAGCTCGGCCACCCGCCCCGCAAGGGCGAGGTGCTCGAGGTGCTCGGCGCCGGCGAGACCCAGCACTACCGCGTGCGCTGGGACGACGGTCACGAGTCGCTGTTCTTCCCCTCCACCAGCGCCCACATCGTCCACCCCGGCGCGCGCCCCACGCTGTGACAGTCGGGCGGCGTCAGATGTCGTGAGTGTGGGCGCGCGACCGGTGCTGGTGCGCGGCGTCGGCTGTCGTCTCGATCAGCAAGATGCGCGCCCCGCTCCCCGACAGCGAGCGGTGCGAATGGGCCCGGTCGGACGGGTACGACAAGAAGTCGCCCGTGTCGAGCACGACTCGTTCGTCGTCGAGGCTCACCTCCACCCGGCCCGCCACCACGTAGATCGCCTCGAAGCCGTCGTGGCGCCACCGCTGCTCGAACTCGTCGGGAAGGCCGTCGAACTCGAGTACGTGGAACGGGGCGGCGCCAGGCAGCACGAGGCGCACCTGCGAGGCCGGACCACGGTCGAGCACCGTCACCGACGGGTCGTTGCGGCGCACCACCGTGGGTTCGGCCACCACGTCGGGACGCTCGCCGAACAGCGCCTGTGGCGTGGTGTCGAGTGCATGAGCGATGCGATAGATCGACTCCATCGACGGCTTCGAGCGGCCGTTCTCGATCTGCGACAGGAACGGCTGCGAGAGCGCACAGCGCGCCGCGAGCTCGACCATCGTGAGGTTGCGTTCACGACGGCGCTCGCGCACGGCGCGGCCGAACTGGTGCCAGTCGTCGGGTCGGGCGCGTTCGGTCGACATCGGATCAGCTGACGAGCGGGAGCACCTCGTCTTTGAACCGCGCCATCTGCTCCACCGCCTTCTTGTACGGGTCGCCGATGAGGTGCGGGAAGATCGTCAGGTTCTCGAAGCCGAGCAGGTCGCGCAGTTCCTGCACCTGGGCCGCCACACCCTCGGGCGTGCCCACCAGCATCGTGCGCTGTTCCATCGACTCCTCGAGCGTGGGGATGAGCCCCGGCGCCACCGGTCGGCCATCGGGGCCCATGTACCCGCGACTCCAGCCGTAGGGGCCGAGGAACTTCCAGAACTCATCGTGACCGGGGCGAGCCGTGCGCACGGCCTCTTCGTGGGTGTCTTCCACCCGTACCGCCACCACCAGCATGCGCTGGGCGCTGGGCGACAGACCCGCACCGTGATGCTGCTCGTGGAGTTCGCCGTACCGGTCCCACATGCGCTTGATGAAGCGCGGGTGCTGGTTCCAGAACACGGCGCTGTGGTTCACCACCGGCACGTACTCGACGGTGGGCGGGCTGGTGACCGCCTGCCAGATCTCGTACGGGAAGATCGGCTGCGGGATGAGGGTGAGGTCCTTCACGGTCGAGCCACGGTCGGGGATACCGGGCACCGGGATCTGGAAGTACTTGCCGCTGAACGAGAAGCGGTCCTGCGACAGCGCGCGGCGCACGATCTCCATCGCCTCTTCGAACCACTCGCGGTTGCGGGTGTCGTCGGCCTGGGCCTCGGGGTTGTCGTGCGAGCCGACCGAGATGTGGTCGTTGTTGAGGTGCAGCAGTTCGCGGGGCACGGTGCCACGGCCCACGCCCAACATGCCGCGCCCACCCGAGAGGTTGTGCAGGGTGGCGAAGTCTTCGGCGAGGCGCAGCGGGTTCCACTGGGGCACCACGTTGAACATCGCGCCCAGTCGCACGTTCTGGGTCTTGGCCGCGATCCACATCGAGATGAGCAGACCGTTGGGGATCACCTCGTAGCCCTCGTACTGGAAGTGGTGCTCGGTGGTCCAGAAGCTGTCGTAGCCCAGCCGGTCGGCTTCGATGCCCGCATCGACGTAGTCGAGGGTGGCGTTCCAGCACGCGGCGTTGCTGTACCGGCGGTCCATCGGGTTGGGGGCGCCGGCACCGGCGTCGGTCATCTCCACGCCGCCGAACAGGAATGCCCCGAGCTTGACGGGGGGTGCGGTGTCGCTCATCGTGATCTCCTCGACCTGGTTCGGTGCGGTATGGCCCGGTGCGGCCCCACTCGCCGTGGAGCCGCACCGTACCGAACTGATATTTGCACTGTCAATATTGCCTGGATCAATCAGGCCAGGTCATCGACATCTGTCGCAGGTCAGGCGACCTTGGTGCGGCGCAGGTGAACCAGGCCGAGCAGCACGAGGATCGTCATCACGCCGGCTGCTACGAAGGCGACGACGGCGGCGATGCCGGCGATCGTGCCGACGGTCGACCACGCATAGGTGCTGAGCAGCAGGCCACGCAGCGTCTCGCCCTTGAACACGGTGTTGCGCTGGGCCGTGATGCCGTCGGCGGTCGCCTGCAGCGCCGCCACCTCCTCGTCGTCCTGGCCGGCATCCTTGGCCGCTTGCACCGCAGCCTTCGCCTCGCGCTCAGGCGCACCCAGTTCGCTGTAGGTGAGGCCGCCACCGATCGCCGCCACGTGTCCACCGATGTAGCTGGCATAGGCCTCGGCTTCTGTGCCGGTGTCGACCGCTGCGTCGGCGTACTCCACCAGGTCGGTGCGGCCCTCCTCGTTCAACTTCTCGGCACTGGGGAAGGCGATCTTCTGGCTGCCCAACTCGCGGCCCACGTAATCGTCGGCGAAGTTCGAGCCCCACGTGAGCAAGCCACCGGCGATGGCGAGCACGACGGCGACGACAGCACCGAGGCTGATCAGGACGACATCGATGGTGTGACGGCGGAGGACGACGACGTCCTTGGTCTCGGTGGCGGAACTACTCGACATGGTGGGTCCCTTCGGTACTGATCGGCCGGGCCATCCGGCTGGTGGCATGCTCGTCACCCGGTCCTTTCCAGGACAGGTACCTAGGTCCTGAACGGGCCGGGCCCAATGCCACAACCGGGCGGGTGCGAGCCGCCTCCTACACTCCGTCCATGGCGATCGAGATCGAACCGTCCGGCCAGGCGTGCGGTGCCACCATCCGCGGTGTCGACCTGGCAGGCCCGCTGCCCGACGACACCATCGCCGAGATCCGCGCCGCCTGGCTCGACCACCTCGTCGTGTCGTTCCCCGATCAGCACCTGACGAGCGACGAGTTCGAACGCCTCGCCCTGCGGTTCGGGGTGTTCGGCGACGATCCCTACCTGCGCGGCCTGCCCGATCACCCGCACATCGCCGAGGTGAAGCGCGAGGCCGACGAGCAGACGCCCATCTTCGCCGACAACTGGCACTCCGACTGGAGCTTTCTGGCGTCGCCGCCCACCGCGACGCTGCTGTACGGGCTGGTCATCCCGCCCGTCGGCGGCGACACGCTGTACGCCAACCAGTACCTCGCCTACGAAGCGCTCGACGACGAGATGCAGGCGCGCATCGACGGGTTGATGGGCGTGCATTCGGCACGACGCGGCTATGCACCGCAGGGCCGCTACGGCAAGGACGACGTCGGCCGGTCGATGGCCATCGTGTACTCCGACACGGCGATGGCCACGCAACTGCACCCGCTGGTGATCACCCACCCCGAGACCGGTCGCAAGGCACTGTTCCTCTCGCCCGGCTACACCATCGACATCGACGGCGTGCCCCACGACGAGGCGCAGCAGTTGCTCTTCGCGCTCTACGCGCACCAGGGTCGCGACGAGTTCGTCTATCGCCACTCGTGGACCGAGGGCATGCTGACCATGTGGGACAACCGGGCTGTCGTACACGCGGCCACCGGCGGCTACCAGGGCCACCGCCGCCTGCTGCACCGCATCACCATCACCGATCCGGTGGTGGTGCGTGCCGACGTCGACGGACCGGCTGCATTCGACCCGAACGGCCCGTGCCAGTCGTGCGGTGTACCGCATGCGCGCACCTGGGACACCGGCGGCGGCCGAGCCCGCCTCTGCCCTCCGTGCGCGACGTTGAACGGCATCGGCTGCCCCTAGCGCGCCGGTTCGTGCGCTTGGAGCGACGCCCGGCGCGCATGTGAGACTGGCCCGGTTCAGGCCGCCGTGCCTGCCGCTCTTCTCTCCTTCAACAGTCGAAAGGTGACTGCCATGTCCGAAGCCTGGATCATCGATGCCTGCCGCACGCCACGTGGTGTGGGCAAGGTCGGCAAGGGTGCGCTCGCCGACATCCACCCGCAGCAGTTGGGCGCCACCGTGCTGGCCGCCATCCGCGACCGCAACGAGCTGAACACGGCCGATGTCGACGACGTGATCTTCGGCACCAGCATGCAGGTGGGCACCCAGGGCGGCGACCTCGCCCGCATGGCACTGCTCGATGCCGGGTTCGACGTGAAGGCCAGCGGTGTCACCATCGACCGCTTCTGCGGGTCGGGCATCAGCACCACCAACATGGCGGCCGCGTCCATCATGGCGGGCCTCGAAGACGTGATGATCGCCGGTGGCTGCGAGATGATGTCGCTGCACCCGGCCCTCGGCCAGGCCCAGATGGGCGTGCGCGGCCCGATGATGGACGCCGGCAACGCCCGCCTGCGTGCCCGCCACCCGCAGACCCACCAGGGTGTGGCCGCCGACGCCATCGCCAGCCTCGAGAACATCCCCCGTCAGGCGCTCGACGAACTCGCCGTCGAGTCGCAGCGCCGGGCCGCTGTGGCCATCGCCGAGGGCCGCTTCGACAAGAGCCTCGTGCCGGTCTACAAAGAGGACGGCACGCTGGCGCTCGACCGTGAGGAGTTCCCGCGTCCGGGCACCACGCTCGAGAGCCTCACCAAACTGGCGCCGTCGTTCGCCGCCATGGCCGACGTGCCGCTCGACGAGCAGGGCACCACGCTGCGCGGCATGGTGCTGGCCCGTTACCCGGGCCTCGAGATCGAGCACGTGCACCACGCTGGCAACAGCTCGGGCGTGGTCGACGGCGCCGCCGCCATTCTGCTGGCCAGCCCCGAGGCCGCCAAGGCGCGCGGCTGGAAGCCGCGGGCGCGCATCGTGGCCATGGCCAACATGGGCGACGACCCCACGCTCATGCTGAACGCTCCGGTGCCGGCCGCCCACAAGGTGCTGGCCAAGGCGGGCCTCACCACCGACGACATCGACATCTGGGAGATCAACGAGGCCTTCGCCGTCGTGGCCGAGCGGTTCATCCGCCACCTCGACCTCGACCGCGACAAGGTGAACGTGAACGGCGGCGCGATGGCCCTCGGCCACCCGATCGGCGCCACCGGGGCGATGCTCATCGGTACGGCGCTCGACGAACTCGAGCGCACCGATGGCCGCTACGGCCTCATCACCATGTGCGCCGCCGGCGGCATGGCCCCGGCGCTCATCATCGAACGCGTCTGACGCGTCAGCCTGAGCGACGTACGTCGCCCTCTGCGCGCAACGCCTGGAGATCGGCGACGAGGTCGCGCCCACGGTGGAATCCACGTTCCACGATCAACGCCACAGCGCTGGCCGCACGACTCCACTCGGCTTCATCGGCCATCCGAGCCAGCGATCGGAGGTCGGCCGCGTCCGTCTCACGACCGGGCGCCACCGAGAGCAACTTCAAGGCGATGAGATGACCGGTCGCTGCGACCAGCACCGGCAGACCCGGGACGATGTCGAGACTGCTCGCATCGGCCACGATCTCTGCCTCGACGCCCGACGAGGCCGTGAGCAGATCGATCTCGATGCCGTCTGGATCGAGCAGTCGCGCCCCCGACAAGCGATCCGTACCCGACTGCTCGAGCAGCGCCTGCACCCGATATCCCCGAGCGAGGAAGGAGCGAACCACTGCCTCGGCTTCGATGTCGGAGTCGATGGCGACGACGAGGTCGGCGTCGCGAGTGAACCGTGGCTCGGCGCGGGCCGACACGGCAAGGCCACCGACGAGCACGGCGGAACGACCCTCCGCCGCAGCAACGGCCACAGCCCGGCGTACTGCGTCGAGCAGGCTCATGTAATTGGACGCGTCACCGGTCGACCGGGGCTGTCGTACGGCCGGTCACTCACCCACGCTCGCACCATCGCCTCGATGTCGACGTCGGGGAGCTCCGGAAGCTCTCGGCGGAACCGCTGGCGCAGCATCTCCATGCCGACGTCGTGCATCTCGCACGCCTCGAGCAGGCGTCGACCCTCGGGACTGCTCGCCTGCAACGACATGTGGTCAGTCTACGAAGACAGCTTCCTCGCGGATGCGCGGGCACGATCAGGCACGAGGCACGGTGCGCCGCCGGCGGCATGGTCCCGGCGCTCATCATCGAACGCGTCTGACGCGTCGGACTGAGTTACCGAACTCTCTCCCTCCGCGTTTCTCAGCGGAGAAATCGCGAGCGCCCCGCCGCCCCTCGGCGCATGTCGGCGGTCGTCTGCCTCCCGCAGGCTTTCACACTGCGGATCGCCTCACCTCTGATAGCGTGAGATATCACGAGGTGGAACGACATGACCGACATCCTCATCCGAGACATCCCCGACGACGTGATCGCCGCGATCGATGCCCGCGCCAAGCGTGTCGGACTCTCACGCACCGAGTACTTGCGACGGACGCTCGAACGCGAACGTGCCGGCTCCGCTGGTCCGGTCAGTCTCGACCACTTCCAGCGACTTGCTTCGCTGGCCACCGATCTCGACGACCCCGACGTGATGTCGAACGCCTGGTCGTGACCGCCTGGCTCATCGACAAGTCAGCGCTCGTCCGCCTCACCCAGGCTGTTGATGCCGCCGAGTGGGCGAGCCGGATCGACCGCGGACTCGTGCGGATCTCCACCGTCACCAGACTCGAAGTCGGCTACTCGGCTCGCACGGCCAGCGACCATCGCACGCTGCTCACGGAACCGCCGATGTCGTCGATGCCCGTCGAGTACCTGACACCGAAGATCGAGGACCGAGCCGTCGAACTGCAACTCGCGCTCGCCGAACGCGGCCTCCACCGGGCACCGTCGATCCCCGACCTGCTGATCGCTGCAACTGCCGAACTCGCCGACCTCACCGTGCTCCACCTCGACAAGGACTTCGAACTCATCGCCGAGCTCACCGGCCAACCGGTCGAGCGACTCGAACTGACCTGAGCGGCACACCGCCCGGCCAGCAGCGCCACGACGCCGCGTCAGGTGTCGAGGGACCGGGACCACCGGCGTGCCCATGCGTCGAGTGGCTGCAGTGATTCGCCGAGTTCCCGTCCGAGCGCGGTCAGCTGGTACTCGCCGCCGTCACCTTGGGTGACGAGCGATGCGTCGGTCAGCTCACGGAGCCGTTCGTAGAGCACGCTCGATGACAGACCCTCGCATGCGGCGAGCAGCGCGCGAGCACCGACTGGCCCCGACCGGAGCTCCCAGAGCACTCGTAGCGTCCAGCGTCGACCGAGCAGGTCCATCGCGGCCATCAGCGGACGGCCGGTCGTCGATCCTCGGACAGGACGTCCCGGAACGGAACGGGATCGCGAACTCACGGTGATGGCCTCGACAATCGGGTTGACGTTTCTGATTCCGCAACGCTACCGTCCTTGGAGTGTTTCGCTTTTCGAAACGCAGACGGGAGAAGGAACCATGACTCGAATCGAACCCGCACAGCCGCCCTCCGACAGCGATGTCGCCGCCCGACTCGAGCGGATGATGCCACCGGGCGTGCCACCGATCGCCCTGTTCCGGACGTTCGTCCGGAACCTGCCGATGGCAGATGCCATGGGCAGTTGGGGCAGCTACGAGCTCAGCAAGCGGCTTTCGCTCAGCCTGCGCGATCGGGAGATC
>JBEIIG010000046.1:0-29200 GCA_040380855.1 Acidimicrobiaceae bacterium
CGCTCGACGTCACCGACTACGCCGAGCACGCCATCGGCACCGGCTCGGAGGCCGCTGCCGTCGCCTATGTGGAAACCACGTCGCCCGGCCGCGGCGTGCTGTGGGGTGTGGGCACCGACCCCAACACCAGCACGGCGTCGCTACGGGCCGTGTTGAACGCCCACGAGCGCTCGCTGCGCTGAACCCGGCGCACCCGTAGCGGCTACAGACCGTCGGGGTACACGACGTCGATCTCGGTGATCGTCGTGGCGAAGTCCTTGCGGTTGTTCGTGACGAAACGATCGGCACCGGCCACCACTGCGGTGGCCAGGTGCACCGCGTCGGCTGCCCGCAGCCGGTACTGCGCGGCCAGCACCACGGCCAGTCGTGCCACCGCTGCGTCGACGGGAAGCAGGTCGAGCCTGGCGAGCACGGCGGCGAGCGCCTCGACGGTTGAGCCGTCGCCGTCGCGTACCGGCTTCGACAACATCTCGGGCAGCAGCATGACGGAGCCGACGCCTGCCGATGTGCCCGACGGCGCCTCGTCGAGCAATGCCCGCACCACTGCCCCGATCGGGTGCGTGGGCGCGGCCGCGTAGATGAGGACGTCGGCGTCGAAGGCGTCCACGGTGCGCGACCTAGCGTGCGCGGCGCGCCGCTCGCACTTCGCCGACGAGTTGCTCGGCGAGGTGCGCCGTGATGGTGGGCTGACCCTGCGGCTGCTGCGCGGCGGCAGCCAGGAGATCGGCGAGGTGGCGTGCTACATCGAGACTGGTAGAGGCGTGACGGATACGCACACGCTCGGGAGCGACGAGTACGGCGATGGGTTTGCCGTGCCGGGTGATGACCACCTCGTCGCCTGCCTCTACCCGGTCGAGCAGTTCGGGCAGGGTGGCACGCGCTTCGGTGACGGTTCGCGACGACATGGGCGAAGTGTACATCGATGTACAGAATGTGAGGCAGAGGCTGGGAGCGCCCGCAGCGGTACGCACACCCACTGGCGCGGCTACGGTTCCGAGAACGCCGTGTCAGGAAGGATCCAGCCATGAAGGTGAGTGTCGATTTCGATGTGTGTGCCTCGACCGGGGCGTGCATGCAGACCTGCCCCGAAGTGTTCGAGGTGCGCAGCGACGGATACCTGTACATCCTCCAGGAGAACCCGCCCGAGGAGTTGCGCGACAAGGTGCAGTTGGCGGCCGACATGTGCCCGACGGCTGCCATCACCATCGAGGACTGAGCCCGGGTGGGGTTCCACGACACCCTGCGCGCCGCATGGCAGCGCTCGGGGTCGATGCTCTGTGTCGGCCTCGACCCCGATCCGGGCCGGATGCCGGCACCGCTCGGCCGGATGCACCCGGCGATGGCGACCGAGCGGTTCTGCCGAGCCATCGTCGACGCCACCGCCGACGTGGTGTGTGCCTTCAAACCCCAGATCGCGTACTTCGCGTCGCAGGGTGCCGAGCGCGAACTCGAAGACCTGTGCCACTACATCCGCGAGACCTACCCCGATGTGCTGCTGGTGCTCGACGCCAAACGGGGTGACATCGGCCCGACGGCCGAGCACTACGCGCGTGAGGCGTTCGATCGCTACGGCGCCCACGTGGTGACCGTGAACCCGTACCTCGGCACCGATTCGGTGGCGCCGTTCCTCACGCACGAAGGCGGCGGCGTGTTCGTGCTGTGCCGCACCTCGAACCCCACCAGCGGCGACTTCCAGAACCTGCAGGCCGACGGCGAGCCGCTGTACCTGCACGTCGCCCGGCGCGTTGCCGACGAGTGGTCGAAGCTCGGCGAGTGCGGGTTGGTGGTGGGCGCCACCTACCCCGACGAGTTGCGCCAGGTGCGAACCGTCGTGGGCGATCTGCCGCTGCTCGTGCCCGGTGTGGGCGCACAGGGCGGCAATGTCGAGGCCACCGTGCAGGCCGGCACCGACAGCTCCGGGTACGGCATGGTGATCAACTCGTCGCGGGCGATCCTCTACGCCTCGCCCGGGTTCGAATTCGCCGATGCAGCACGCGAGGCGGCCATCGCCACCCGCGACCAGATCGCTGCCGTGCCTCCTCGCTGAGCGCACCCGCACCCGCCCACCCGCGCCGACCACCCCGCGCCGGACCACCCCGCGCCGCCCATCGAACGACGACCCCTGCCCGATCATGTTCTGGCGGTTGTTTATAACTACAGTCTGTAGTTACAGTGCGGCCATGACCACGGAGCATCACTGCACACCACGCGGCGCGTCGGACACTGCGACCGCTGCGACCACTCCAGCCGCTGCGGCCATCCCGACCCGCCGACGCCGCAGCCGCCGAGCGCTGTTCACCGCATCGGCGGTAGCACTCGTGGGCTCGGTCGCCCCCGGCGCATCGCCCGCTGCCGCTACCCCCACCCCGACCGCCACCACAGCCGTCGTCGCGTCGGCCCCCACGACGGACCGGACCTCCGAACCGGTCTACGACCCCTACGCGGGCACCCAGGCCGCTGCCGAGCCGATCGGGCACACCCTGAGCGGCCAGATCACCACCCCCGACGGGCGCACCCGCACCTACCGGGTCTATGTGCCGGCCTCGCTCCCCGCCTTCCGGCCGGCGCCACTGCTGATCGCCCTGCACGGCGGCATGGGCAGTGCAGAGCAGTTCCAGGCGAACTCGGGCTTCGACGGTCTCGCCGAGGCGAACCGGTTCATCGTCGTCTACCCCGATGGCGTCGGCATGGGGAGATGGTTCGATCGCGGACCGCAGACCTGGAACGGCGGCTACTGCTGCGGCCCGGCCGTGGCCCGGAACGTCGACGACGTCGGCTTCATCCGCCAACTGATCGACACGATGCAGGCGCGGTACCGCATCGACCGCTCCCGCGTCGTGGTGTCCGGCCACTCCAACGGCGCCATCCTCGCCTACCGGCTCGCCTGCGAGCTCTCCGACTCGGTCGTCGCCATCGGCGTCCAGGCCGGCAGCCTGGGCGTGCCGTCGTGCACACCACGTCGACCGGTGGCGGTGTTCCATCTCCACGGCACCGCCGACACCAATCACCCGATCGACGGTGGCTTCGGCAACGGGCTCGCCCAGGTGAACTTCCGTTCGGCGATCAGCTCGGTGACGGCCCTCGCCGAGGCGAATCGCTGCATCATGCGACCGCAGACCACCGCGGTGGTCACGCCATCGAACCCCGACCTCACCGTCACCACATGGTCGCGCTGTCTCGGCAACGCCGAGGTGCGCTTCGTCGCGGTCGCCGGAGCCAGCCATGCCTGGATGGGGCATCCCGCCACCTCTCCGGACGCCGAACGCCTGGTCGGCAGGCCCTACCCCGACCTCGACGCCAGCCGTGCCATCTGGTCGTTCCTCGCCTCGCACCCCCGCAACTGAGCCACCCCCGATGCCGTTCCTCAGATCTGTCCTACAGTTGGTGTCGATGACACCACCGGCCGACGAACACTCGGGCGCGGTCGCGGCGGCCCGCACGCGGGCACGTCGGACCAAGCCCGCGGAGCGGCATGCCCAACTGCTCGACATCGCCGAGCAGTTGCTCGCCGACGGCGGCAGCGATGCGTTGCGGATGGACACCCTGGCACAGGCAGCCGGTGTCACCCGACCGGTCGTCTACAAGCACTTCGGTAACCGAGACGGGTTGATCGTCGCCCTCCTGCAACGGTTCACCGCCCGCGTCGCCGAACGTGACGCCGTGCTCGTCCCGGCCGGTGGTTCGTTCGAGGACAACCTGCGCGCCGGCACCCGCAGCTATCTCGAAGCGGCCATGCGCAGCGGCGCGACGATTCGGACACTCCTGAACAGCGAGTACCTCTCGCCGGTGATCGAAGCCCAGCGACGACGGATTTGGTCGGTGGCCGCCACGCGCTGGTCCGAGCGCTACCGCTCCTGGTATCCGCTCCAACCGGCCGAGGCACACGCACTCGCAGCCCGCGACCTCGCGGCGTTGACGGTGCTCGCCCGACTGTGCGTCGACGGCCAACTCACCGTCGATCGGGCCGTCGAACTGCACATCACCTGCACGCTCGCGGCGCTCACCGCCGTGTCGGCGACCCGCTCCGCCGACGCATGAACCGCGCCGCGAACAGCACTCGGCTGATGCTCGCAGTCGCAGCGATCGTGCTCGCAGGGTCGGCTGCACTTGCCGGAAGCGCCTGTCGCAGCCGCACCGACGATGCCTCCGTGTCGCCCGCACCCGCAACCGCACCGACGACCAGTGCGGGAACGACCGTCAGCAGCCCAGCCACCACCGTGCCCGACTCCACCAGCCCAGCCACCACCGAGCCCGAACCCACCGAGCCCGAACCCACCGACAGCCCAGCCACCACGGTGCCCGAGCCCACCGTGCCCGAACCCACCGTGCCCGAACCCACCGTGCCTGAACCCACCGTGCCCGACCCCACCACGACTGCAATGGCCTCACCCGTGTACGACCCCTACGCGGGCACCCGCGCCGCCACGGCGCCGGTCGGGGCCGCGGTCGAGGCGGAGTTGCGCACCGGAGACGGCCGAACCCGCCGCTACCGGGTGTACGTCCCGTCCACCCTCCAGGCCGACACCGGAGCACCGCTGCTGATCGCCCTCCACGGCGGCGGCGGCTCGGCAGCCCAGTTCGAACTGAACTCGGGCTTCGACGGCCTCGCCGAGGCCAACGGGTTCATCGTCGTCTACCCCGACGGCATCAGCGCCCTACCGAACGGCACCGGCCCACAGACATGGAACGGCGGCTACTGCTGCGGGCCGGCGGTGAACCGCAACGTCGACGACGTCGGCTTCATCCGTCAGCTGATCGACGCACTGGGCAGCCGATACCGCATCGACCCGGCACGCATCTACGCGGCCGGCCACTCGAATGGCGGCATCCTCTCGTACCGGCTCGCCTGCGAACTCGCCGACACCATCGTGGCGATCGGGGTACAGGCCGGCAGCCTCGGCATCGACGCGTGCGCCCCGGCGCGGCCCGTGTCGGTGTTCCACCTCCACGGCACCGCCGACACCAACCACCCGATCGATGGGGGACGGGGCAGTGGCGTCGCGGGCGTCGACTTCCGGCCGGCTCGTGGTTCGGTGGAAGCACTCGCCGTGGCCAACCGATGCACGGGTACACCGACGTCAGCTTCGACGCCCGACAACCGCGACCTCGTCACCACCACCTGGACAGGGTGCGACGACGGCGTCGAGGTGCGGTACGTGGTCGTCGACGGAGCCACCCATGCGTGGATGGGGCGCCCGGGTGTCTCGCCGGGTGCCGCGGCGTATGTCGGTGAGCCCTACCCCGACCTCGACGCCAGCCGGGCGATCTGGTCGTTCCTCACGTCGCATCCCCGACCGTGACGCAGCACGGCAGCGTCACCGACCGTTGAGGTCGATCGCCAACTCGTCGAGCTCGACGATCAGCGACTCGACTCGATCGCGCAGGCGGCTGGGCACCGCCTGGCTCAACGCCGCCAACGACATCGACGTGGCGAACACGGCCTGTACGGCCCGGTCGTGCGACTCGTGCTCGGCGCGTTCGCGTTCGGCGAGTTCCGCGTCGTCGAACTGCGGAAACGTGCTGGTCGACGAGACCCCGTCGGTGATGTCGGCAGCCACGAACGCACGCTGGCCGACGACGTTGGCGGCACTCACCGTCACCTCGAGCCGTCGTCGCTGGCCGTCGGGCCGCTCGATGTCGACCACGTAGACACGCTGACCGGGAAGCAGTCGCGCGGGGAGCCGCAACTCGACAGGCGCACCAACGATGTGTCCGACGAGATCGGCCACCGTGGCGTGGTTCAACCAGTCGGCACCCCGACCGAACAGCTCTACTGCGGCGGGGTTTGCGTACACGAGGCGATCGGTGGCGTCGTCGCGCACCATCACCGCATCGCGCAGCGTGTCGAACAGCGCGGCACCCGGATAGCGGGACACCGACCCCGGCCGGGCGATGTCGGCCGAGCGGACGACCGCCGCCGTGACGATCCGCGCAACCGTGAGCAAGAACGCACGCTCGGTGTCGGAGAACGAGCGCGGTTCGGCGAACGTGAACCCCAGACCGCCCACCACCACGTCGTCGCTCAACATCAGCGGTAGCGAGGCGAGCGCCCGGCCCCGCATCGCGTTTGCAGCGAACACGGGGAACCGGCTCTGGAGCGCCGCCAACGACGGGACCCACTGCGGCTGACCGCTGCGGATCGCCACCAGGATCGGCACCTCTTCGCTCACGGCGAGCGGGCCCAGTTCCGTCACCATGTCGCGACTGGCCCCGGCCGTGTGGACGGCCTCGACGACACGGTTGGGGCCGAGGCTGACCAGGATCGCCCCGATCGCGCCCAGTCCGGCCATCGCCTCGAGTACCGAGCGGACCAGTTCGTCACCGTCAACCGGTTCGACCAACGCGTCGACCAGTCGATCGATCCGGTTGACGAACGAACCGTCGGCGGCCGTGAACGACGCCCTGGCTCCCTGCTCGAACTGCATCACCGACATGTCCACCACTCCTGCATGCGTCCAGACCCCGACAACATGTCGATTCTGCGCCCCATCCGGCACGATCGGCTACAGGCCGAATGGCCCTCTCTCACGACACAAATGTCCCGGCCGACGCATGCCGGTCGGCCGTTCAGCCGCGCAGCACGTCGACCCGGGCGATTCCCGGCGCGGTGCGCAGGGCCGCCACCACGCTGTCGGGCACCTGGGCGCTCGGAGCGATCAGCATCACTGCGGTGCCCGGCTCGGCGGCCCTGCCCACATCCATGTCGTCGATGTTCACCCCGGCATCGCCGAGGAGCGTGCCCACCGTACCGATCACGCCCGGCCGGTCGTCGTTGGTGACCATCAGCATGTACGCGGCCGGGGGGACGTCGAAGGTGTGCTCGTCGATCTCGACGATGCGCTGCTCGCCACGTCGGCCGACGATGGCACCCGACACCGAGCGGCCGCCGCCGCGCACGCGCACCAGGTTGACGAAGTCGGTCGACACCGACGACTTCGTCTCGCGCACTTCGAGGCCACCGGCCTGCGCCAGCTGGGGTGCGTTGACGAACGTGACGGGCTCGTCGCTGATGAGCCCGTAGAAGCCCTTCAACGCCGCAAGGGTGACGATACGCGTGTCGTAGCCGGCGATATCGCCCTCGCAGCACACCTCGAGGGCGGCCGGCGCACCACCCGACAGCGAGGCGAACAACCGGCCGAGCCGTTCGGCCAACGGCAGGAACGGACGCAGTGTCTCGTTGGCCTCGGCAGCATCGACGTTCACGGCGAACGGCACGAAGTCGCCCGCCAAGGCCAACAGCACCATGTCGGCGATGGTGTCGCCGGCTTTGTCCTGGGCCTCGCGTGTGGAGGCACCGAGGTGTGGTGTCACCACCACGCTGTCGAGGCCGAACAGCGGCGATTCGGTGGTGGGCTCGGTGGCGAACACGTCGAGTGCCGCACCGGCGATGACACCACCACGGATGGCATCGGCGAGGGCCTCTTCGTCGACGATGCCGCCGCGAGCGACGTTGACGACCCGCAGCGAGGGCTTCGCCTTCAGCAACAGATCGCGCCCGATGAGGCCGGTGGTCTCTTTCGTCTTGGGCAGGTGCACGGTGAGGAAATCGGACTCGGCGACGAGCTGGTCGAGGCCCATCAACTCGACACCCATCTGCTTGGCCCGGTCGGCCGACACGAAGGGGTCGTAGGCGACCAGACGCATGCCGAACGCCCGCGCCCGGTCGGCCACCAGCTTGCCGATCCGGCCCAGACCCACCACGCCCAGGGTCTTGTCGGCCAACTCGACACCTTCCCAGCGGGCACGTTCCCAGCGACCGGCGGTGAGGGCGGCGTGGGCCTGCGGCACGTTGCGGGCCTGCGCCAGCAGCAGCGCCATGGTGTGCTCGGCAGCCGAGATGATGTTGCTCTGCGGGGCGTTCACCACCATCACCCCGCGCCGGGTGGCCGCGGCGACGTCGACGTTGTCGAGACCGATACCCGCCCGGCCGACGACGACGAGATCGGTTGCCGCATCGAGCACCTCGGCGGTGACCTGTGTGGCCGACCGGATGATGAGGGCGTGGGCGCCGACCACGTGGTGCAGCAGCTGCGACAGATCGAGCTCGACGTCGACCTCGTGACCTGCCGCGCGCAGCCGGTCGAGGCCTCCCTCGGCGATCTCTTCGGTGACCAGGATCCGTGCCATAGGCAGACCATCGTTATCGGGCCACGGCACCGATCGAAAGTGCATTGAACAATTCGTCCAGCGACCATTCGGCCCACTGGGGAACCGCCGTCCGCCGCTCGGCCGACCTAGGCTCGCCCCCGTGGGGGCGCGGATCGACGAGATCGAGCGATGGTTCGTGCGGCGCGGCGTACCGCACTTCATCGGCGACTACGCGGCCACCACCGACATCTGGACCCGCAGCATCCCCACCCTGATGGTCGCCTACCTGGCGGGCGGGCTGCACGCGCTCGACCTGCGGGACTGGACCTGGCAGCGCAACCTCGTCACGGCACTGGTGATCGTCGCGGCGCTGGCGATCGGCTGGGCGATCACCAACATCGTGCGTCACCGGCGTTGGTTGGCGATACCCACGGTGGTGGGCTGGCCCGAGTTGGCGGTCTTCGTGATCGGCCCCGCCATCCCATCGGCGGTGCTCGGCCAGTGGGGCGACGCTGCCCAGACGATCGTCGAAGGCCTGATCGTGTTGGCGGCCATCTACCTGCTCACCAGTTATGCCGTGCCGTCGCTGCTGGTGTGGGCAGCGCGGCGGAGCGCCGCCCAACTGCGCAGCCTGGCCGGGTTGGTGGTGCGGGCGCTGCCGCTGCTGTTGCTGTTCACCACGTTCTTGTTCATCAACACCGAGGTGTGGCAGGTGGCGGGCACGCTCGGCGGCGTCGCCTACGTGGCCACGCTCTCGATCTTCTTCCTGCTCGGCGCCGTGTTCGTGCTGTCGCGGGTGCCGGCACTGCTGCAGGGCCTGAACTCGTTCGCCTCATGGGACGACGTGCGCCCCCTGGTGGGTGCTTCGCCGGCCGCCTCACTGATGCCCGGACTGCACGGTCCGCTGCCCGAGGCACGCCTCACCCGCCGCCAGCAGGCCAACCTGGCCCTCGTCGCCGTGTTCAGCCAGGCGTTGCAGATCACCGTCGTGGCGCTGTTGCTCACCTCGTTCTTCACCCTGTTCGGTTTCCTCGCCATCTCGCAGCAGACCACCGACCTGTGGATCGCCCCGAACAGCACCGACGTGTTGCTGAGCCTGCAACTCGACGGCCGCACTCTCGTCCTCACCGAGCCGCTGCTGCGTGTCGCCGGCTTCCTCGGCACGTTCAGCGGGATGTATTTCACCGTGCTGTTGTCGACCGACGCCACCTACCGCGACGAGTTCGCCGACGACGTGACACCACAACTGCGCGAGGCCCTCGCCGTGAGGGTGGCCTACCTGGCCCACCGACAGCGCATCGACGCGGCCTGACGACTAGCGTCGCGGCAGCGATTGTCACAGCATCCCCGGAGGTCATCATGTCGCACCCGTTCCTGTCTGCAGCCTGGATGGACGAGGCCCGCGCCATTCGCGAGAAGTATGCGGCCGAGGCAGCGAAGGTGACGGCGAGCATCCGCATGAACCAGGTGATCACCGATGTGCCCGAGTCGGTGGGCAGCGGCGACACCATCCGTGCGTTCATGGACACCTCGTCGGGCGACGTGGTGATGGAACTCGGCGAGCTCGAAGCGCCCGACCTCACCCTCACGATCGATTACGACACGGCCCGCAAGATCTTCGTCGAGCAGGACCAGGCGGCCGGGATGCAGGCCTTCATGTCGGGCAAGATCAAGGTGCAGGGCGACATGATGAAGATGATGGCGATGCAGACGTCGATGCCTCAGGACGACATCGCCAAGCAGATCGCCTCCGAGATCAAGCAGATCACGCTCTGATCGACCCGCCCACCGGGCGGTGGCTCAGACCGGTCGGGCCAGCGGCGCCAATGCGTCGGCCAGTTCGGTGACCGACCACTTCGACGAGCGATCGACGCCCTGGCCGCGCGCCCAGCTCTCGAGCATCGTCACCGTGCCGCCCTGCACCAGGAACGTCTCGCCATTGAACACACACGCCTCGCTCGCCAGATAGGCGACGAGTGGCGAGATGTTGGCAGGGTCCCACGGATCGAAGCTGCCCTCGACGGGCTTCATGATGTCTTCGAGGCCTGGTGTGGCCAGCGTGAGCCGGGTACGTGCACCCGGGGCGATGGTGTTGCTCTTCACGTGATAGCGGGCCAGTTCCTTGGCGATGATCTGCCCGAACGTGGCGATACCGCTCTTCGCCGCGCCGTAGTTGCTCTGGCCCGGATTCGAGAACAGCCCCGACGTCGACGAGGTGTGCACGATGTTGCGCGGCTTGGTGATACCTGCCTTGGCCTGCTCGCGCCAGTAGGCGGCCGCCCAGCGCGACGGGGCGAAGTGGCCCTTGAGGTGCACCGTGATGACGGCATCCCACTCTTCCTCGGTCATGTTCACGAGCACCCGGTCGCGCAGGATGCCGGCGTTGTTCACCAGGATGTCGAGATCGCCGAACGCCTCGATGGCTGCATTCACCATCCGCTGAGCGCCCTCCCAGTCGGCGACGTCGTCGCCGTTGACGATGGCCTCACCGCCGAGCGCTCGGATCTCGTCGACCACCTGTTGTGCCGGGGTGATGTCGGTGCCGGTGCCGTCGTTCGCGCCACCGAGATCGTTGACGACCACCTTGGCCCCCTCGGCGGCGAACAGCAGTGCATGCTCGCGGCCGATCCCGCGCCCAGCGCCGGTGATGATGGCAACGCGCCCCTCGAGTGCACCCATGGTGGACATCCCTTCGTCGATGATCGTCCGATCGCCGTGACGCTAGCGAGCCACAGGGGTGGAGGGCCGAGTCAGGGCACGGGCGTCGCGGGAGGCGTCGGCAGCGCGAAGGTGACGTCGACCGCTGTGCCACGCGGCAACTGCGCGCCGGCGACGAGCACCTGCCCGTTCGCCTCGGCCAGCACCGTGATGCCCGCCGGGTCGCCCTTCACCTGGCCGAGGGCGAGGCCCACCCCGTTGAGGGCGGCGGTGACCTGCTGCAGGTTGAGGTCGGCGAGCGGGGGGATGGCGACGAGGTCGGGACCCTTCGACACGATGATCGTGACCATCGTGCCGCGCTCGACCTCGGCGCCGGGTGCCGGGTCCTGACGCACGACGGCGCCGGCCGGGATGGTGTTGCTGAACTCGTCGACACCCTGCGTCACGCCGAGGCCGAGTTCGGTGAGCGCAGCGATGGCATCGTTCGGTACCAGTCCGGTGAGGTCGGGAACCACCCGCGGTGCCGGCCCGGCCGACACGGTGACCAGCACCGTGGTTCCCGGCAGCACGTCGTCGCCGGCCACCAGGCCTGGTTGGTCGGTGATGGTCCACGAAATGATCGTGCCCTTGGGCACGGTCTCGTCGA
The DNA here is from genome assembly GCA_040380855.1 of Acidimicrobiaceae bacterium. Classification (GTDB taxonomy): domain Bacteria; phylum Actinomycetota; class Acidimicrobiia; order Acidimicrobiales; family Ilumatobacteraceae; genus VFMC01. Next base: position 11,393 of record JBEIIG010000046.1, read on the forward strand.
AGGGTTGGTCGCCGAGCTGCAGCACCAGACCGAGGGCCTCGAGCGTCTGCGCAGCCTGGTCGGTGCTGAGGCCCGACAACTCGGGGAGTTGCCGTGGTGCGGGCCCCGCGCTGACCACCAGCGTGAGGGTGCCACCTTCGTCGAGGGCCTCGCCCTCGGCAGGATCGGAGCGTACGACCACGCCGACGGGCACCTCGTCGCTCGCCTCTTGCACCTCGTCGACCGTCCAGTCGAACTCGCTCACCAGGTTGCGGGCCTCACCCACCTCGAGGCCGGCGAGGCGGGGAACCTCGTGCGACACGGTGCGACCGAACGCGAGGTACCAGGCGACACCCAGCGCCGCCAGCACCACCAGGGCCGCCAGGGCGATCTTGAGGCCCCGCCGCGACCGAGACGGGGCCTCGACGCCGGGTGCTGCGGCAGGGGTCGGGGCAGACGTCGCGGGCGGCGCAGGCACCACCTCGGACGCCACAGGAGCGGCGAGCGGTACGGCCGAGAGCGGCGGAGGCGGCAGCAGCGGGGGCGCTGCGAGCTCGGCCGCGGGCACCACATCGATCGGTGCCTCGCCGACCGGCGCTTCGAAACCCGAGACGGTGTCGACACCAGCATCGCCGCCATCCGGGGTGGCATCGGGTGCCGCCTCGGCAGCGGGCTCGTCGCTCGCTGCGGGCGGCACCGTGGGCGCGGGCGGGGCTTCGGCGAACAGGCCGGCGCCGAGCAGAGGCAGCGGTGTGGGCCGGGGCAGCTTCTCGGCCGCCTGCACCATCGCCCGGCCGAACTCCGACACCGACGAGCGGTCGTCGGGGTCGGGGCGGCCCGCTCGCTCGAACACGGCCGCGAGCGGCCCGAGATCGGCCGACACCGGCATCAACTTCGCCACCCGGTTGGCCAGCGTGGCAACTGCGGAATCGCCGACGAACGGCACCTGACCCGTCGTCGCCTCGAGCAGGCACAGACACAGCGAGTACACGTCGCTCTTCGAACCGGGCACCTCGCCCAGGGCCTGTTCGGGCGATACGTACCTGGCGCGCTCGGCGCTGATGCCCTCGGGGCGGCGCGCCAACTCGTCGGCCACGAGCGCTGCCACGCCGAGATCGGTGACCCGCAGGCGGCCCTCGTCGCCGAAGACGAGATTGGACGGGCGGATGTCGCCGTGCACCTGACCGGCCTGATGGGCGACATCGAGGCCGCGGCACACGTCGAGGCCCACCATCACGGCCTGCGACAGGCTGAGCTCGCGGCCACGGTCGCGCAGGTCGCGCAGGCTGCCGCCGGTGAGGCTCTCGCCGACGACGAAGCAGACGGTCCGTCCACTCCACTCGGCCACGCCGAAGTCGTAGACCTCCGACAGGTTGACGTGTCGGACTGCTGCGACCGCGGTCATCGTGGTGGTGAACCGCTCGACGAAGTCGCTGGCGGCGACGATGTCGGGGTGGACGATCTTCACCACGACGGCACGCTGGTCGGTGGTGTCGACCGCGTCGAACATCGCCAGATCGACACCCGATCCGCGTCGGCCGAGCAACCGGTACCGGTCGGCGAACAGGCGGGGCTCGTCGTCGACCGCAGGTCCGGCCGCAACCTCATCGGACTCGTCGGCGGGCACGTCGGTGGCCGGCAGGTCGTTGCCTGACACGACGTCGGCTGTCGTACCGTCGTTCGGCTCGTCGTCGAGCGACTGGTCACTGTCAACACGGGGTTCGTCGGCGTCCATCGCGCTGCCGACGCTAGCCGCTCGACCCTGCCGGAACCCTGCAGTCGTGCCCGACGGCACCGTGGCCCGACGGTGGATTCCCGGCACCGACCGGAGAGAATGGCGACGTGGCACGCAAGCGCATCGACATCCCCCTGCTGCTCGCCAGCCTCGGTATCGCGGTCGGCTTGATGTTCGTCATCCTCGGTGTCGCAGGGTCGATCACCGGCGACGAGCAACAGGGCCTGCCCGCTCAGATCGAGAGCGTCAACCCGGTGCGCGGCGCCACCCAGGTGCTGCAGCAGACCGCCGTGTTCGTCGATCTCGCCGAGGGCTACACCGGGGTGCTCATCATCGACGGGGTCGAACTCGAGACGGTGTCGCTCGACAGCGTGGGCATCCAACCGATCGGTGGCTCGTCGAGCGATCCCGGCGGCCAGGTGAGTCTTCCCCCCGCCACGATCTACGAGCCCGGCAACGCCACCCTCACCTTCGAACCCAGCGACGACGCCCCGATCAGCGGATTCGACACCGGCCGGCACGAAGCAACCGTGGTGTACTGGAAGATCGACGAGAGCCGTGCCCAGTCGAAGTCGTTCCGCTGGGACTTCTACGTGGTCTAGAGCGGCAGCTCGCCCGTCTCGAGCAGCACCACGAACCCGGCCTCGTCGAGCACCGGCACCCCCAGTTCCTCGGCTTTGCTCAGCTTCGAGGCACCCGGTTCTGCACCCACCACCACGGCGAACGTCTTCTTGCTCACACTGCCCGGGCTCTTGCCACCGCGGCCTTTGATGGCGGCCTCGGCCTCGTCGCGCGAGAACCCGTCGAGCGTGCCCGTCACGACGACCGCCTTGCCGGCCAGCACCTGCGGCAGACGGCTCACCTCGACCCGTCCGAACTCGACCCCGGCAGCCCGAAGCTTGTCGATGATGGCCCGATTGGCCGGATTGGCGAACCACCGGGCGATCGACGCCGCGATCACCGGGCCCACCCCTTCGGTGGTGGCCAGGTCGGCCTCGGAGGCGTCGGCGATGGCGTCGAGCGTGCCGAACGCAGTGCTGATGGCCTCCGATGCCGAGGGGCCGAGGCCCTTGGCCCCCAACGCGGTGAGCAGCCGGGGCAAGGGTCGGTGCTTGGACTCCTCGATGGCGGCGACGAGTTTCTCGGCACTCACCCGGGCGAAGCCCTCCAACTGCATCAGTTGCTCGACCGTGAGCGCGTAGATGTCGCCGGGGTCGGCCACCAGACCGGCATCGCTGAGTTGGAACACGGTGCGTTCGCCGAGGCCCTCGATGTCCATCGCACTGCGGCTGGCGAAGTAGATGATGCGCTGGTCGCGCTGGAACGGACAGGCCGGCTCGACGCACCGGGTGTCGGCCTCGCCCTCGGCACGGACCAGGTCGGTGTGCAGATCGCACGGGCACACGGTGGGGAACTCCCACGGGGTGCTCGCCGGGTCGCGCAGCGACAGCACCGGGCCCACCACCTCGGGGATCACGTCGCCGGCCTTGCGCACGATCACCGTGTCGCCCGGCCGCACGTCCTTGGCGCGCACCTGGTCCTGGTTGTGCAGGGTGGCCATACCGACCGTCGAGCCACCCACGAACACGGGCTCGAGCACAGCGAAGGGCGTGGCTCGCCCGGTGCGTCCGATCGACACCTGGATGTCGCGGAGCACCGTGGTGCGCTCTTCGGGCGGGAACTTGTAGGCGATCGCCCAGCGCGGTGCACGCGAGGTGAACCCCAGCACCTCGCGTTGGGCGAGGTCGTCGACTTTCACCACGGCGCCGTCGATCTCGTAGCCGAGGTCGTGCCGGTGTTCCTGCCAGCGTTCGCAGTACCGGTAGACCCGGTCGAGGCCCTCGACCCGACGGATCTCGGGATTCACCGGGAACCCGAGGCCGGCGAGGAACTCGAGCGTCTCGTGATGGGAGGTGAAGGTGGGTCCGCCGATCACCTCACCGAGCTGATAGCTCCAGAAGGCGAGCACGCGCGAGGCCGTGACCCGCGGGTCTTTCTGCCGCAGGCTGCCGGCCGCGGCGTTGCGCGGATTGGCGAACAGCGGTTGGCCTGCCTCGACGGCGCGGGCGTTGAGCGCCTCGAAGCTGCTGATCGGCATGTACACCTCGCCGCGCACCTCGAGCACGTCGGGCGCACCGACCGGCAACCGCTTCGGCACGGCGTCGATGGTGGCCACATTCGCGGTGACGTCTTCACCCACCCGGCCGTCGCCACGTGTGGCGGCCTGCACGAACACGCCCCGTTCGTAGCGCAGGCTCATCGCCAGCCCGTCGATCTTCAACTCGCACACATAGGCGGCGGTGTCGCCATCGAGTCCTTTCGCCACCCGGTCGCCCCACGCAGTGAGTTCGTCGACGTTCATCGCGTTGTCGAGGCTGGTCATCGGTACGCGGTGCTCGACCGGCGCGAACGATGACGCCGAGCGACCGGCACCCACCTCGCGGGTTGGCGAGTCGGACGCCACGAGCTCGGGGTGCTCGGCCTCGATCGCCGCCAGTTCGCGGACCAGCGAGTCGTAGTCGGCATCGCTGATCTCGGGCGCGTCGAGTGCGTAGTAGCGCTCGTTGTGGTAGCGGATGAGACGGGTGAGTTCGGCAACCCGCGCCGCCAGGTCGGCCCCTGCAGTCACGGCCGCGAGTGTACGGCGGGGGTCAGGCGCCCAGCACGAAGCGGGTGGCCGTGGCCTGGTCGTGCACCCGACGGCCCAGTTCGCCGACGATCTCGGCGACACGCTCGGCCACCGCCGGGGTGTGGGTGCCGAGCCCGCACTCGGGTGTGATCATCGACTGTTTGCGCAGCATCACCTGGTCGCAGCCGCGCTGCACCAGTTCACACCACAGATCGCTGAGTCGACGCCAGGGGCGCTCGGGAGTGGTGGGGATCGGGCCGTCGGTGGGCACGGCACCCCAGGCCACCACCCCGCCACGGTCGAGGAACTGCTGCAGATAGCCCGCGCTGTCGACCACCGAGTGGTGCACGGGCAGCGACAACACATTGGGCCCTGCGGCGATGAGCGCCGACCAGTCGGCGTCGCCGCAGCAGTGCAGGCCCGACACGGCGCGGCCTTCGATGGCGGCGAGCGCCCCCGAGACGAGATCGATGGCCGTGTCGGGCGCGATCGGGAATGTCGGATCGGTGAGGTCGACCAGATCGGGTTCGTCGATGAAGACGACCTGGGTGGCGGCCGGCAGCGACTCGGCCACGACGTCGAACAAGTGGTGCAGGTGCGCACGCACGGCCCGCACCGCAGTGTCGAACGCGGTGTGGTCGGGAACACCGGCTCGGATGAGTGCCATACCCAGGGTGACCGGGCCGACCAACTGCCATTTCACCGCCGACAGATCGGGCGGTGCCGCGGCCAGGAAGGCCCGGAACCCGGCGAATGCATCGTGGTTGACGTCGGTGAGCACCGGTTCGACGGGATCGACCCGGGCCACATCGACGGAGATGGCGCCGTACTGGCCGACGGCGACTCCATCGATCCCGAGGAGGGCCTGGGCGATCTGGCCCTCGGCGGGCGAACGGCGCGGCAGTGTGGGGATGGCCGGGAGGGCGGTGGCACGCAGCGCATACGACACGGCTGCGTCGAGGTCGCGATGAGGCACCGCACCCATCGCGGTGGTGGCGCCGTTCATGAACCGTGGATCGAGCACGTCACCTCCCCCTCTCGTCGTCGGGTGCACCAGCCGCCGAACCGTCGATGTGACGAGGCCATCGTTGCACGCGACCGCCGGAGCATGGCAAACCAGAGTGCTGGGGATTTCCGCCTGGCTACCCTGTCGACCGTGCCTGCCGACCAGCATTCCGAACCCGCTCGTCGTGCACGTCCCGCCGATCGTGCCCTGCTGTGGGTGGCTCGCGGAGCGTGGGCCGTGCTGGCCGTGATCGGCGGCGCCTCCTTCGGCGGCGCGTTGGCCGACCACAGCCGAGCGGTCCAACTGGTGGGCACCGCGGCGCTGTGGGCGGGCTGGGCCGTGGTGGTGCTGGCGCTCGCCGTTCCATCGGTGCTCGGCCTCACCCTCGCACGCGTCGCCGTACCGATGGCGTTCGTCGCGTCGATCGCGGCCGCCATCGAGGCCGACGCCGGTGTCGCCGCAGTCGTCGGTGTCGCCGCCGCTGCCGTCGCGACGGGGTGCCTGCTCACCGCCGAACTCGGCACGCTGTTCGTGCAAGCAGCCGCCTACGGCGACGAGCAGCGCTTCCTGCTCCGCCCCACGGTTGGGGCGACGATGGGCATCGCCCTCACCTGGCCCGTGTGGTGCGCCGCGCTGATCGCCGCGCCGCTGCTGCTGGCCGCCCGCGCATGGTGGTGGGGCATCCTCGTCGGAACGCTGGCGCTCGCCCTGAGTTGGCTCCTGGGCCGCAGCTACCACCGCCTCGCACAACGCTGGCTCGTCCTGGTTCCGGCCGGCCTGGTGGTGCACGATCAACTCGTGCTGGCCGACACGGTGATGTTCCGGCGCAACGAGATCGCCCACATCGGGCTGGCCCTCGCCGGAACCGGCGCTGCCGATTGCACCGGGCCCGCCGCAGGCCATGCGGTCGAGATCAGCGTGCGCCAGCCCGCCACCATCGTCTTCGCGCCCACCCGCGACACACCGAACGGCCGCGCCATCCACGCCACCGCGATGCTGGTGGCACCGAGCCGCCCGGGCCGCGCCCTCGAGGCCGCTCGAACCCGCCGACTACCGATGGACTGACTCGCCCGGTCGCCTCACGACCGTGGCACCACCGAGCACGCGCGTGTCGGCGGCGTCGTACACGACGATGCTCTGCCCCGGTGCGACACGGCGCTGCGGCTGCTCCCACACCAACCTGTCGCCGTTCAGTTGCGCGGCCTGCGTGCGGCCATGGGCGCTGCACTGCACGAGCACCGGCCCGACCACCGGATGGGCGGCCCACACCAGTTCGGCGAGCCACAGACCCTCCTCGAGTTGGGCCGCCTCGTCGCCCACCACGACCACCTGTCGATCGACGTCGACATCGACCACATAGCGTTTGGGGGCACCGCCGGGCAGACCGAGCCCGCGGCGCTGACCGACGGTGACCAGCTCGACCGCCTCGACCTGCCCCACCGTGGCACCCTCGGTGTCGACCACGGTGGCCGGCCGGAACGGGATACGGTCGCCCAGGAACGCCTCGCGGCCACCAGTGTGGGTGATGAAGCACACGTCCTGACTGTCGGGTTTGGTGGCCGTGCGCAGGCCGGCAGCGACGGCCCGCTCGCGCACGTCGGCCTTGGTGAGGTGCCCGACCGGGAACAGGGTGCGGCCCAGTTCGGCCTGGGTGAGCATGTGCACCACGTAGCTCTGGTCCTTCGCCGCATCGGCACCGCGAGCCACGTAGCGCGCCCCGCCGTGGTCGACGATGCGCGCGTGGTGCCCGGTGGCGACGGCATCGAACCCGAGCACCTCGGCGCGTTCGAACAGCCGATCGAACTTCAGGTGACGGTTGCACTCGATGCACGGGTTGGGGGTGTACCCGTGAGCGTGGGCCTGCACGTAGGGGTCGACGACATGATGGTCGAACTCGTCGGTGAAGTTGAACACCACATGGTCGATGCCCAGTTGCTGGGCGACTCGCCGGGCGTCGTCGACATCGGCGATCGAGCAGCAGCCGGTGTCGCTCGCGCCACCCCACAGGCGCATCGTCACACCCACCACCTCGTGGCCGGCTGCCAGCAGTTCGAGCGCCGCCACTGACGAGTCGACCCCGCCGCTCATCGCGCAGAGCACCTTCATCGGGCGAAGCTCCGTACCCGTTCGACCGCCGGCACGATGACGGCGAGCGCACGCTCGACGTCGGCAGCGGTGGTGCTGTGCCCGAGGGTGAGCCGCAGCGCCCCCGACGACCACTCGCGCGACACACCCATCGCCGCCAGCACGTGCGACGGTTCCATCGCCCCCGCCGAGCACGCCGACGCAGCACTGGCACACACGCCACCCTCGTCGAGCAGGAACAGCAGTGCCTCGTTCTCGACACCGCGGATGCACACATGCGCCGACCCGGCCACTTTGTGCTGGCGCGGCACGGTCTCGCGCACATCGGGCAACGCCTGCAGCAAGGCATCGACCAGATGGTCGCGCAGTGCGGCGATACGCGGCACCTCGACGGCGCGCTCGGTATCGGTGAGCCGCAGGGCCTCGGCCAACGCCACGGCCCCGGCCACGTTCTGCGTACCACTGCGCTGCTCGCGCTCTTGGCCACCGCCGACGAGCAGCGGTGCCACTGCGCCCGGGCGCCGCGCCACCATCACCCCGACACCTTTCGGCCCACCGAACTTGTGCCCCGACAGCGACAGCAGGTCGACGTGCGGGGTGAGCTGGCGCAGGTCGAGCCACGACGCTGCCTGCACGGCATCGGTGTGCACCAGTGCATCGGGCTGGTGGCGACGCACCAGCGCGGCCACCGCCGCGAGATCGGTGACGGCACCCACTTCGTTGTTCACCGCCATCACCGACACCACGGCGACGGGCGGTGCAACTCCCTCGGCCGACCGACGCAGCACCTGGTCGAGTTCCTCCAGATCGATACGGCCCGACGAGTCGACCCCCACCACCGCGCCACCGACCTGCTCGACCGCATGGAGCACGGCGTGGTGTTCGGCAGCCGAGCACACGGCCAGGCCGCCACGGCGGGCGACCGCCCCGAGCACCGCCGTGTTGTCGGCCTCGGTGCCACCACCGGTGAACACCACGTCGCCGGGCATGCACCCCACGGTGGCGGCCACGGTGTCGCGCGCCTCGTCGATTGCGGCGCGTGCCTGGCGAGCGAAGCGGTGCGACCCCGAGGGGTTGGCGAACTGCTGGTCGAGGAACGGCAGCATCGCCTCGATGGCCTCGCGCCGCATGGGCGTGGACGCCGCGTGATCGAGGTACACGACGTCGAGGGCGGTGAGGCGACCGATCACGATGTCACGCTACCGGTGGTCGAAGATGGGGGGCATGCAGGGATACGACTCGTCCTCCTACGGCGATGCATTCGCCGATGTCTACGACGACTGGTACCGCGACATCAGCGACATCGACAGCACCGTGGCCTGCATCCACGCCCTGGCGCGCGGTGGGCGCGTGCTCGAGCTGGGGGTGGGTACGGGACGTCTCGCCCTGCCCCTGGCGGCGGCGGGCTGCGCAGTGACAGGAATCGACACGAGCGAACGGATGCTCGAACGCCTGGCATCACGCGATCCGCAGCGGACCGTCGCCTGTGTGCAGGGCGACATGGTCGACGATCTGCCCGAGGGGCCGTTCGATGCGGTGTTCGCCGCGTACAACACGCTGTTCAACCTGCTCGACCCGCAGCGTCAGGCCGCCTGCTTCGCCCGCTGCGCCCAGGTGCTCGACGCCGACGGGGTGATGGTGGTCGAGGCGTTCGTGCCCCAACCGCACACCGGCTCGCAGGTGTCGGTACGCACCCTCGCCGCCGATCGGGTGGTGCTGAGCGCCAGCGTGCACGACGCCGCCGCGCAGCGCGCCGAGGGCCAGTTCATCGAGTTCACCGAAACCGGAGGAGTGCGGTTGCGGCCCTGGTCGATCCGTTACAGCTCACCCGCCGAACTCGACGCCATGGCTACCGAGGCCGGCCTGGTGCTGCGGCACCGCTGGGCGGGGTTCGATACCAGCCCGTTCACCGACGACAGCAGCACCCACGTCAGCGTGTACGCGCGGAGCGTGACCGGATGAATTCACGTCTTCTTGCGCACTTCCGGCGGCTCGCGGGCGTAAGGTGAAGGCTGCTGTGAGTCAACTTCGTCTGAATCCACTCACCGGCCGCTGGGTCACCATCGTCGCCGAGCGCGCCGGACGCCCCACCGACTTCGCTCCCCGGGCCGCCGACATCGAGGCCGACCCGTCGCGGCCGTGCCCGTTCTGCCCCGGCAACGAGGAGTCGGCGCCACCGGCGCTCGAGCGCCTCGACGAGGGTGGCCAGTGGCGGATGCGGGTGATGCCGAACCTGTACCCGGCGTTCTACGGCGACGAGCCGTTCGCAGTGCACCACCACGGTCCGGTGCACGTCGAAGCCGAGGCCAGTGGCATCCACGAGGTGTTCGTGTTCACCCGCGACCACGACGGCGGGCTGCACACCCTCGACGACACCGACGCTGCCGACCTGATGCGCGTGCTGCAGCGCCGGTTCCGCGAGCACGCTGCGTCGCCCAACCTGCGCTTCACCCAGGCCATCATCAACCACGGTCGCGAGGCAGGCGCCTCGCTGGCCCACCCGCACGGCCAGTTGCTCGGTCTGCCGTTCGTGCCGGGCGAGGTGCTCGAGGAACAGCGCGGCTTCAACCGGTTCGAGGGCGGCTGCATCCTGTGCACCACCATCGAGGCCGAGATGGTCGACCACAAGCGCATCGTGTTCGCCAACGACGACGTCGTGTGCCTGTGCCCGTTCTGGAGCGGTTCGCCGTTCGAGTTGATGATCATCCCGCGCAGCCACGATCTGCATCTCACCGACAGCAACGACCGCACGCTGGCCGCCATGGGTATCGCCATCCGCGACGCCATCCGCCACCTGCGTGCTGCGGTGGGCGACACGTCGTACAACCTCGTGTTCCGCACTGCGCCACACAACTACAGCGGCGCGTTCCACTGGCACGTCAACATCTGGCCCAAACTCGTCACCACGGCGGGCTTCGAGCGCGGCACCGGCGTGCTCATCAACATCGTGCCCCCCGAGACCGCGGCCCAGCGCCTGCGCGACGTCGCCGTCCACGTCTGAGCCATCGAGCATCCGTTGGCCCAGATCACCGTCGCCGTCGAGATCGACGCCACCCCCGCCGAGGTGTGGGCGGTCGTCGAGCCTGTCGAGAATCACGTCGACTGGATGCACGACGCCGTGGCGATCCGCTTCCAGACCGACCAGCACCGCGGCGTCGGCACCCGCTTCTGGTGCGACACGAAGGTAGGGCCGATCTCGTTGGTCGACGAGATGGAGATCACCGAGTGGGAACCCGAGCAGTCGATGGGCGTGCGCCACACCGGTGTCGTCACCGGCACCGGTCGCTTCACCATGGAGCCGATCGATCTCGGCCGACGCACCCGCTTCACCTGGAGCGAGGAACTGATCTTCCCGTGGTGGCTCGGTGGCCCGATCGGCGCCTTCGTGGGCGGCAAGATCGTGATGGCGGCGATCTGGCGACGCAACCTTCGCGATCTGCGCCGGATCATCGAGCAGCGCTGACCGAGGTTCCGAGGGGTCGGTGATGCGGCGGGTCGATGTCGTCGTGATCGGTCTCGGGGCGATGGGCATCGCCACCGCGTGGCAACTCGCCCGACGTGGCTGCGATGTGGTGGGGCTCGAGCAGTTCGATCAGGGCCACAGCCGTGGCAGCAGCCACGGTGGGGTGCGGATCTTCCGCTACACCTATCCGGCGCCGTACTACACCGCGCTCACCCAGCAGGCGCTGCCCTGGTGGCGGCTGCTCGAAGACGAGGCCGGCGAGGTGCTGCTCGACCTGAACGGCGTGTACGACCACGGCCACCCCGAGCTGTTGACGCCGCTGGCCGAGTCGCTCACGGCTTGTGGGGTCGAGCACGAGTGGTTGCACCCCGACGAGGCCCACGCCCGCGTGCCCGGCCTCCACTTCGACACCGCCGTGCTCTACCACGCCTCGGGCGGGCGCACCTTCGCCGAGCGCACGCTGCAGGCACTCGCCCGGCGCGCCGAGCACCACGGCGCCGAACTGCGATACGGCTGCCCGGGCGCGCTGCGGGTGCACACCGACCATGTCGAGGTCGACCTCGGCGACGAGGTGATCGAAGCACGACGCGCCGTCGTGACGGCAGGCGCGTGGGCGAGCGATGTGCTCGGCGACGGAACCCTCGGTGACTCACGGCTTCCACGGTTCACGATCAGCGAGGAGCAGCTCGCGCACTACGCGCCGCTCGATCCCGATGCGGTGTGGCCGTCGTTCATGCACCACACCGACCGCTTCCGCTACGGGTTGTTCACCCCGGGCGAGGGCCTGAAGGTGGGCGGCCACCACGAGGGCGTGGTCACCTCGCTCGAGGCGCGCCGCTACGACGTCGACACCGCCCGGATCGACGAGATCCGCCGCTACGTCGAAGCCTGGATCCCGGGGGTGCACGCCGAGCCCCGCTTCGGGGCCACCTGCCTGTACACCACCACCCACAACGAGGACTTCGTGCTCGACCGGGTGGGCCCGGTGGTGATCGGCTCGCCGTGCAGCGGCCACGGGTTCAAGTTCGTGCCGCTCGTCGGCCATCTCCTCGCCCGGCTCGCCACCGACCAGGGCGGTGACGTGCCGGTGGGCGATGTCGTCGACGGTCGGCACCGGGTGGATGCGTTCAGCTGAGCGCGCGCACCGCCGCCGTCACCCCAGCGCCCACGACGATCACCACGATCAGCGGCGCACGTCGCCAAGCCGCCAGCACAGCACAACCGACGCCGGCGGCACGGGCATCGAGCTGCAGGTGCTGACCCACGCTGAAGGTGTCCTTCACCACCAGCGCAGCGATGAGGGCCACGGGGATGAGCGCCAGGCAGCGCTCGACGACCGGGGGCAGGGTACGCCCGCCGAACACGATGAAGCCGAGCACCTTGAACGCGTAGGCACCACCGGCGAGCGCCAGGACGAGCCCCCAGCTCATGCCGGCACCACCCGTTCGGCCGGGCGGTCGTCGCTGCGGTCGGCCGGGATTCCCACCAGCACGGCGAGCGACGCGCACAAGATGGGCACGCCGACGGCGGTGAAGGGGATGAGCGCGAGGCAGATCGCTGCGCCGAGACCCGCGGCGATGCGGCCGCGCCGCGTGCGCAACAGCGGCCACAGCATCGCCACGAACCCGGCCGGGAACGCGGCGTCGAGACCGAATCGGATCGGGTCGATGGCCGTGCCCGCCAACGCACCGAGCAGGGTGCCGAGGTTCCAGAACACGTAGACGCTGCCCCCGGTGATCCAGAAGGCCGCCCGCTGAGCCGCCGGATCGTGCTGGGCCACCGCCATCGCCGTCGACTCGTCGATGGTGATCTGCGCCGCCACCAACCGGGTGCCGAACCGACCGGGGATGCGACGGCCCATCGTCAGGCCGTACACGCCGTTGCGGGCCGCCAGCACCAGCGCGCCGCCCAGTGCCGACGCAGGCGATCCACCCGCGCCGATCACGCTGACGGCCGAGAACTGCGATGCGCCGGTGAACACCAGCAGCGACATCGCGCAGGTCTGCGCCACCGACGCGCCCGCGCTGACCGCCCCCACGCCGAACGACACGGCGAACACACCCACGGCGGCACCGAGGGTGACGCTGGCGAGCACCACCGGTCGCAGCACGGGGTCGCGCCAGATGGCCGGCGAGGTGCGCATGCGTTACGCGGCGTGCGGCCGCTCGGCCGCCAGCCACAGCACCGCGAGCGGTGGCAGATCGACCTGCACCGACGCCGGCCGACCCTGCCAGGCGAGCGACGGGTCGGCCGGTACCGCGGTGGCCACGCCCCGGTATCCGCTCCCGCCGCACCACGCTGCATCGGTGTCGATCACCACCTGCCAGTCGCCGTCCCACGGCACACCTACTCGGTGCCCGGGGCGGGGCACCGGCGTGAAGTTGGCGATGCACACCACGGCGTGGAGGCCGTGGTCGGCCCAACGCACGAACGAGTACACCGAGTGCTCGGCGTCGTCGGCGTCGAGCCATTCGAAACTGCCCGCATCGGCATCGCGCTCCCACACCGCCGGCCAGCGGTCGGCGGCGGCGTTGAGCGCCCCCACCAACTCGGTCACACCACGGTGCGGTGCGTGGTCGAGCAGATGCCACGGCAACGAGGCGGCGTCGTTCCACTCGTTCCACGGTGCCAGCTCGGAACCCATGAACAGCAGCGGCGCGCCGGGCAGGGCCCACATCCACCCGTACAGCGCGCGCAGGGTGGCGAACCGCTGCCAGTCGTCGCCGTTCATCTTCGCCAGCAGGCTGCCCTTGCCGTGCACCACCTCGTCGTGGCTGAGCGGCAGCACGAACCGCTCGCTGAACGCGTACAGCAGCCCGAAGGTGAGCTCGTGGTGGTGCCAGCGCCGGTGCACGGCCTCCTTGGCGAGGTAGTGCAGCGTGTCGTGCATCCACCCCATGTTCCACTTGTGGGTGAAGCCCAAGCCGCCCTCGGCGACGGGGTGCGACACCTTCGGCCACGAGGTGCTCTCCTCGGCGATCATCAGTGCCCCCGGCACCTCGTCGGCCACCACCTCGTCGACGTACTGCAGGAACGACACTGCGTCGAGGTTCTCGCGCCCGCCACGCTCGTTCGGCACCCATTCACCCGGCTGGCGCGAGTAGTCGAGGTACAGCATGCTGGCGACGGCATCGACCCGCAGGCCGTCGACGTGGAACTCGTGCAGCCAGTACAGGGCGTTGGCCGACAGGAAGTTGCGCACCTCGTGGCGCTGGTAGTTGAAGACGTAGGTACCCCAGTCGGGATGCTCGCCCTGGCGCGGATCGGCGTGCTCGTAGAGCGCGGTGCCGTCGAATCGGGCGAGCGACCATTCGTCTTTCGGGAAGTGCGCCGGCACCCAGTCGAGGATGACGCCGATGCCGTGCTGGTGCATCGTGTCGACGAACGACCGGAAGTCGTCGGGCGAGCCGTAGCGGGCCGTCGGCGCGTAGTAGCCGCTCACCTGGTAACCCCACGAACCGCCGAACGGGTGCTCGGCGATGGGCAGCAGTTCGACATGGGTGAACCCGAGCGCACGCACGTGTTCGGCGAGGGCGTGCCCCAGTTCGGCATAGCCGCGCAGGCCCTGGCGCCACGAGCCGAGATGCACCTCGTACACACGCAACGGGCCGTTGGCAGTACGACCACGCGCCCGACACCACTCGTCGTCGCCCCACCGGTAGGTGCTCGCCCCGGTCACCACACTGGCATCGGCCGGCGGGCACTCGGCGGCACGCGCCATCGGGTCGGCCTTCAACAGTTCGCGGCCGTCGGCACCGAGCACCCGGTACTTGTAGCGCTGCCCCGATACGGCCCGATCGCTCACCCCGGCCCACACCCCCGACACCCCTTGAGGTTCGAGCGCCTCACCGGCCCAGTCGTTCCAGTCGCCGCACACGGCAACCGCGCGAGCGTTCGGCGCCCACACCGCGAAGCGGATGCGGCCATCGGGCAGCGGTACTGCGCCGAGCACGTCCCACAGCCGACGGTGCGTCCCTTCCCCGAACAGATGGAGATCGACCTCACCGAGCAGCACGAATGTCGATCGTATGCCACTGCATGCGTCGGCCGACTACCGTCGCGGCGATGCGCGTCGTGATGTTGTCGTGGGAGTATCCGCCCTTCGTCGTCGGCGGGATCGCTGCTCACGCCGACGGCCTCGCGCGGGCGCTGGCGCGGGGCGGCCACGACGTGGTCGTGCTCACGCTGCAGCGCCACGAGCACGGCACCTCGGCGGCACCCGACGACGAGGTGCTCGACGGGGTCCGTGTCCTGCGCGCCGACGCCGACCTGCCCTGGCTGCCCGACCACGACCTCGTCGCGCGTATGGCATCGGCCAACCACCAACTCGTGGCACTCGCGGCCCGCCTCGGCGACTGGCGGCCCGACGTGGTGCACGCCCACGACTGGCTCGTGGCCTGGGCGGGCGACACCCTGAAGGCCCTGTGGGGCGTGCCGCTGGTGGCCACGATCCACGCCACCGAACGGGGCCGCCACGGGGGCCATGTGCCTCCCGGGATGCCGGCCGCCATCAACGCTGTCGAATGGTGGCTCACCTACCAGGCCCGCGAGGTGATCGCCTGTTCGCGGTTCATGGTGCGCGAGGTGGTGGGCGGGTTCGAGCTGCCCGCCGAGAAGGTGCACCTCGTGCCCAACGGGGTCGACCCCGCCCGCTGGCAGCTCGACCCGGTGGCGGCACCCGCACGCGAACCGCTCGTGGTGGCCTGGGGTCGGGTGCAGTACGAGAAGGGGTTCCAGGTGCTGGTGCGAGCCATCGCCGAGCTGCGTCATCAGGTGCCCGGGCTGCGCTGTGTCATCGCCGGCCGCGGCAGCTATCTGCCCGAGTTGCAGACGCAGGTCGATGTGGAAGGTGTGGGCGACATCGTCGACCTGGCCGGGTTCGTGGCCGACGACGAACTGCGCGACATCCTCTCGCGCGCCGGGTGCGTCATCATCCCGTCGCTCTACGAGCCGTTCGGCATCGTCGCCCTCGAGGGCATGGCGGCGGGCGCGCCCACCATCGTGGCGCGCACCGGCGGCCTGGCCGAGATCGTCGACGGCACCGGGGCCGGCCTGCTGTTCGAGCCCGGGAACCACCACGACCTGGCGGCCCGCATCCGCGAGGTGCTCACCGACCCGGCACTGGCGGCGTCGATGACGGCCACCGCAGCGCAGTTGATCACCGACCACTACAGCTGGGACGCCATCGCTGCGTCGACGGCCTCGGTGTACACGATCGCCTGTCGCTGACGACACGTCGATCTCCGGGTGCCCTCACGGCGATCTCCACTAGCCTCGCCCGGATGCGAGCAGTTCGCCATTTCACCGTCATCCCCGCCATCCCGTCGGCTCTGGCTGCGTTGCGTCCGCTGGCGACCAACCTGCACTGGACCTGGGATCGCGAGACGCGTCAACTGTTCGAACAGCTCGACCCGGTGCAGTGGAACGAGAGCGGCCACGACCCGCTGCGACTGATCGCCGGTATCAGCCCCGAGCGCTGGGCCGTGCTCGCCGCCGACCCCGACATCGTCGCCGCCACCGCTGCAGCGACCATGCGCCTCGACGCAGCGCTGAACGAGGCCCGCTGGTTCCAGGGGCGTCACGACTCGCCGTTGCACCTGGTGGCCTACTTCTCGCCCGAGTTCGGCATCAGCGAGACGCTGCCGCAGTACAGCGGCGGCCTCGGGGTGCTCGCCGGCGACCACCTGAAGGCGGCCAGCGATCTGGGTGTGCCGCTGGTGGCCGTCGGCCTGCTCTACGCCGAGGGCTATTTCCGCCAGCGCTTGAACGCCGACGGCTACCAGGAGGAGCGTTTCCCGCGGCTCGACCCGAGCGGTCTCGCCATCACCGACACCGGTGTGCGGGTGATCGTCGACCTGGCCGGCGACCCCGTGACGGTGCACGCGTGGGCGGTGCAGGTGGGCCGGGTGCGGCTGTACCTGCTCGACACCGCGGTCGAGGGCAACAGCCCTGAGGGCTCTGCCGTCACCAACCGGCTGTACGGCGGCGACGCCGAGCACCGTCTCCGCCAGGAGATCGTGCTCGGTATCGGCGGGGTGCGCGTACTGCGCGCCCTCGGCCTGCACCCCGAGGTGTTCCACACCAACGAGGGCCACGCGGGCTTCCTCTCGCTCGAACGCATCCGCGAACTGGTCACGTCGAACGCGATGACGTTCGCCGAGGCCGTCGAGGCCGTGCGGGCCGGTGGCGTGTTCACGACGCACACACCGGTTCCGGCCGGTATCGACCGGTTCGATGCCGGGCTGATCGAGAAGTACTTCGGCACCTTCGCCACATCGTGCGGTATCGACTTCGAACAACTCATGCAGTTGGGCCGTCGCCCCGACGAGCACGATTCGCGCTTCAACATGGCCGTGATGGGCCTCCGCCTGGGCGGCCGGTCGAACGGGGTGGCCCAGTTGCACGGTGCCGTCAGCCGCGAGATGTTCGGTGGCCTGTGGCCCGATGTGGCCGTCGACGAGGTGCCCATCGGCGCCATCACCAACGGCGTGCACGCCCACACCTGGGTGGGCGACGGCATCGACCATCTGCTGCGCCGTTCGGTGGGCGGCATGTGGGACGGCGCCGATGCCCAGGCCTGGCAGCGGGTGCACGATCTCGACCCGGCCGACGTGTGGTCGACCCGCCGTACCGGGCGCAGCGCGTTGGTGCAGTTCGTGCGGTCGCGCCTCGGCGAGAACCTGCTCGACCCCGATGCGCTCACCATCGGCTTCGCCCGCCGCTTCGCCACCTACAAGCGCGCCACGCTGCTGCTCGGCCAGCCCGACCGACTGCGCGAGATGCTGCTGTCGGCCGACCGGCCGGTGCAGTTCGTGTTCGCCGGCAAGGCGCACCCGGCCGATCAGCCCGGCAAAGACATGATCCGCGACATCGAACTGTTCGCCCGCCACCTCGACGTGGGGCATCGGTTC
>JBEIIG010000047.1:0-28832 GCA_040380855.1 Acidimicrobiaceae bacterium
GGATGCCCTCCAGATAGCCAGGGGCAGGCGGGATGATGCCGGCGTTCATCATCATCGGCTCGATGATCATCCCGGCCACCTGGCCCTCGTGCTCGACGAGGCAGCGCTCGAGCGCGACCAGGTCGTTGAACGGCACGATGCGCACCAGGTCGGCCATCTGCTGGGGCACACCGGCACCCGGCACGCGATACGGGTCGTCGACCGGACCGAGTTGGTCGGTGGAACGGAAGATCGACACCACTGCAGCGTCGTGGTGCCCGTGGTAGCTGCCCTCGATCTTGATGACCAACTGCCGCCCGGTGATGACGCGCATCAGGTGGAACGCGTCCATCGTGGCTTCCGAGCCCGAGTTGCCGAAGCGCCAGTACGGCAGGCCGAACCGCTCGGCCAATGCCTCGGCCACCACGATCGAGTCCTCGGTGGGCTGGGCGAAGTGCGTGCCCTGGGTGACCCGGCGCTGCACCGCCTCCACCACTGCCGGGTTGGCGTGGCCCACCACGTTCACCCCGTAACCGGCGTGCATGTCGACGTACTCGTTGCCGTCGACGTCCCACACGTGGCCGCCCAGCCCGTGGCTCACCCACACCGGCGTCGGACGCGAACTGGCCCAACTGCTGCACACACCGCCGGGCATCACGCCACTGGCCCGCTCGTACAGTTCGCGAGAGCGGGACATACGCGACAGGAAGGCGGCCTCCTCACGGGCGACCAGCCCATCGAGCGTGGTGATCGGAGCTTCGGTCTGCGTCATGGCGCCTCCCCAGGGTCGCACCGTTATTGGCAACTTGGTCAATAAGGTACCATACGCCCCATGGCCAGCCACGTGCCCACCCTCACCCGTGCCGACTACACCGACCCCGCCGTGTTCGAGCTGGAGCGACAGCGGTTGTTCCTGGGCAGTTGGTACCTGGCGCTGCGGGCCGACTCGCTGAAACCGGGCAACCGCCGCGTGGTCGACATCGCGGGCGAGAGCGTGCTGGTCACCCGCGACCTCGACGGCACGTTGCATGCCTTCGCCAACGTGTGCCGCCACCGTGGCGCCCGCCTGTGCGACGCCGACAGCGACAGCGGCCAGGGCTCGGTGATGTGCCCGTACCACGCCTGGACCTACGCGCTCGACGGCCGACTCATCGCCACCCCGCACCTCGACGACGACGATGTCGACAAGGCGGCACTGTCGCTGTGGCGCATCGCCGTGGCCGAGTGGGAGGGCTTCGTGTTCCTCTGCCTCGCCGACACTCCCCCGCCGTTCGACGCGTGGTTCGCCGAGTACGGCGCCGACGTACTGGCCCTGCAGCGCTTCGGCCTCGGCGGCCTCACCACCGGCGTCCGCACCGTCAGCGAGGTGCAGGCCAACTGGAAGATCATCGTCGAGAACTACATGGAGTGCCTGCACTGCACCCGGGTGCACCCCGAGCTGGTCGAGATCATCCCCACCTACCGCAGCGGCGCCGTGGTCGACCACAGCCGCGACGACTGGGGCGTGGCCGTGCGCGGCAACAGCTTCACCCGCGACGGCAGCGCCAAGGTGCCGGTGCTGCCCGGCATGTCGGAGGTCGACGAGCACTCGTACTTCGGCGGCACCGTGTTCCCCAACGGGTTCGTCGACATCACCGGCACCAGCGTCATCGTCAGCTTCCTGCAGCCCAAGGCGGCCGACCACACCACCGTGGTCACCGAGTACCTGTTCGCCCCGTCCACCGTGGCGGCCGAGGGCTTCGACCCGTCCGACATCGTCGAGTTCAGCGAGCTGGTGGCCGGGCAGGATTACCGGGTGTGCGAGATGGTGCAGCGCGGTGTGGGCTCGAAGCACTTCACCGCAGGCGTGCTCAGCCCGAAAGACGAGCTGGTCATCGCCTGGAAGGACCGCTACCTGGGGGCGCTAGGCCGGTAGCACCCGCAACGCGTCGGGACCCAGCACCAGGCCCACCTCGTCGCCGATGCCACCGGGCAGCGCGGCACCGTCGTTGGGCACCACCACCTGCAGCACCTGGCCGGCCCAGCGCACATGCACATGGGTGACCGGGCCGGCGAACACGATCTGCTCCACCGTCGCGACCAGGCCGTCGCCGGGCGACACCAGCCGCACCCGCTCGGGCCGGGCCAGCACCGTGCACGCCGAACCCGCAGCGAGCGCACCCGTGTCGGCACCCAGCCGGACACCGGACACCTCCACCGCGCCGGCCGACGCCCCACCCGCCGGTACCCCGCCCGCCGAAGACCCACCCCCCGAAGACACGGTGGCCGGCATCAGGTTGGCCAGGCCGAGGAAGTCGGCCACGTAGGTGCTCGCCGGCTCGTCGTACACCTCACGCGGGGTGCCCACCTGTTCGATCAGCCCACTGCGCATCACGGCCAGGCGGTCGCTCATCGTCAGCGCCTCCTCCTGATCGTGGGTGACATAGACGAACGTGATACCCACCTCGCGGTGCAGTGTGCGCAATTCGTCCTGCAGCGCGCGACGCAACTTGGCGTCGAGGGCGCCGAGCGGTTCGTCGAGCAGCAGCACCTTCGGCCGCAGCACCAGGCTGCGAGCCAGGGCCACCCGCTGCTGCTGGCCGCCCGACAACTGATGCGGTTTGCGATCGGCGTACTCGCCCATGCGCACCAGGTCGAGGGCCTCGCCCACCCGGCGGCGACGCTCGTCCTTGCTCACGTCGTGGAAGCGCAGACCAAAGCCCACGTTGTCGGCCACCGTCATGTGCGGGAACAGGGCGTAACTCTGGAACACCGTGTTCACCGGTCGCTTCTCGGGTGCCACACCCCGCATGTCGGCACCGTCGATCGTGATGGTGCCCTGGTCGATGTCCTCGAACCCGCCGATCATCCGCAGCGTCGTCGTCTTGCCGCATCCCGACGGCCCGAGCAGCGAGAAGAACTCGCCCGACTCGATGTCGAGGTCGATCCCGAACAGCACCTGCTGCTCGCCGTACCACTTCGACAGTTGACGCATCTCGATGCGCCCGCCTCCGCTCACGCTCGTCGCACCCCCGTGTCGCGCCGCCCTGAATCACCGTTCAGCAATCCCGACTGTAGCCGGAACCCCTCACCCCCTGCCCCCTTACCCTCCCCCCGGGCCCTGGTCCGTGAGCCCAGACCACCACCCACGTGGCCCACGCTCACGAACCACTCCGCCCGCTGGTCCGTGAGCCCAGACCACCACCCACGTGGCCCACGCTCACGAATCACTCCGCTCCGTGAGCCCAGACCACCACCCACGTGGTCCATGCTCACGAACGATGGGGAACAGGCCCGGAGAACGACGAAGGCCCCCGGTTGGGGGCCTTCGTGCACTGGAGCGGACGACGAGATTCGAACTCGCGACCCTCACCTTGGCAAGGTGATGCTCTACCAACTGAGCCACGTCCGCGTTGCGCCGGGCAGTGTAGCAGTGAGTCGCCGACACCGGACAAGAGGACCGGCACTCACCCGACCGGCATGCAGCTCACCGGGACGCGACCCCGACCCGTTCGCACTGCCGGCTGGTCAGCCGCGCTGGTCGGCCGGACGCAGGTCGACCCGCAGCACCAAGACGCCGTCCTCGAGCGACGCTGCGGCGTCGCCGATGATCGCAAAGTCGCGGAAATCGGTGTTGGCCTGCTCGATGAATGCCCGGCGCTCATCGCCCGCTACCGGCGGCAGCGGCCGCTTGCGCACCGCGGCAGCACGCTCGCGAAATCGTTGGAGCATTGCATCGACATCCAGCCCATCAGCCATGCCCGCAACCGTACCGCTGCGGTGCGTCAGCCGACCAGATCGTCGAACCCCTTGGCCTGACGGCCGGCGAACGACCCGAGATCGACCTGCTCGGGCGGTGGGGGCTCGGTGATCAACGGCTTCGCCCCAGGTGGGCGGGAGTTGGCGATGATCTGACGCCGTTCGGCATCGCCCGAGCGCCGGAACCGCTTCTCGCCCATCACCTCGAGCGGGCCGAGCGACGGATGCTCGGGCCGGGTCGACCGCCACCACCACACGGTGAACACAGCGAGCGCGATCCCCAGCACAGCCAGTCCGGCAGCGACCAGGTAGATGATCCGGTCGGCATTCGCATCGGACAGGTCGGCAGCCATCTCCCCCATTCTGCCGTCCCGATCGGGCATCCTGTGCGCATGGAGTTCGTCTGGTTGGTGCTGTCGATCGCGATCTGTGTCGGTCTCGCCTGGGTGGCGATACGCATGGAACCGCACTGGGTGTCGAAAGACGGCCGCAGCTTGCTGTGTGCGGGCCAGTACATCGATGCCCAAGGAAACCCGCAGGGCCGTTGGCGCGAGACCCGGGTGATCGTGCCCGAGGAGGGGCCGCTGCTCGTCGAGCAGAAGCGGATGATGCGCCGCCACGCCTCGTACTGGCACCTCGAACAACAGGCTCCTGCCAAGGGCAGCAAGGCTGTGTTCCTGCTGCGCGGTCACGACAGCGACGGTGCACTCGCGTTCATGGCGCTGCGCTTCCCGGCACGCAGTCGGGCGCTGGCGATCCTGCAAAGCCGGCTCGGCGCCTAGCCGACCTCAGGAACCGGCCACCCGGTCGAGGAACCGGGCGATGGGCGGGCCCACCTGGTCGAACTCGATGAGGAAGGCATCGTGCCCGTGCGGTGAATCGAGTTCGACGTACTCGCTCGACGGACTGTTCGTGAGCAGCGCTGCGATCTGTCGCTGCTGGTAGGTGGGGTAGAGCATGTCGCTCCAGATACCCATCGTCAGCGCCGGCACGCGCACGCGCGCCATCGCCGCCTCCAACCCGCCGCGGTGGCGGCCCACATCGTGCAGGTCCATGGCCTTGCCGATGACGAGATAGCTGTTCGTATCGAAGCGACGAACCAGTTTGTCACCGTGGTACTCGAGGTAGCGCTCGACCTCGAAGCGTTGCCACAGGTCGAGCGAATCCGACAGCTCGTTGCCGTCGGCCAGATCGCGGCCGAACTTGTCGGTGAACACGTTGTCGCTGCGGAACGTCACCTGGGCGATCATGCGCGCCACGGCCAAGCCCTCGCTCGGGCCCTCACCGGCCGGCGCGTCGTAGTAGTCGCCACCGCGCCAACGCGGGTCGAGGCGGATGACCCGGCGGCCGATGGCACCCCAGGCGATCTGCTGCGCCGTTGCCTGCGCACAGGTGGCGATGGGCACGATCGAGCGCACCCGCTGGGGGAACGTGAGTGCCCATTCCAGCACCTGCATGCCGCCCATCGAGCCGCCCACCACCGAGTGCCAGGTGGTGATGCCGAGGTGCGTGGCCAGACGAGCCTGGGCGCGCACCATGTCGCGGATGGTGACCACCGGGAACCGGCTTCCGTAGGGGCGGCCGTCGGCAGGGTGCGGTGAGGCCGGCCCGGTCGAACCCTGGCAGCCGCCCAACACGTTGGCGCACACCACGAACCAGCGATCGGTGTCGATGGCGCGGCCGGGACCGATCAGGTCGTCCCACCAGCCCGGTGCCGGGTGGCCGCGGCCGGCGTCGCCCGCGGCATGGCTGTCGCCGGTCCAGGCGTGGCACAGCAGCACTGCGTTCGAGGCGCGCTCGTCGAGCATGCCCCACGTCTCGAACGCCACCGTCACCTCGTGCAAGGTCACCCCGCCGTCGAGAGCGAACGGACGGTCGGCGGCGAACGTGTGGAACTGCCGTCGGCCCGGCGGGTCGCCGGTACGCCACGCACCGCTCACGGGTGCCAGTTCGCTCACTGCTGCCTCCTCTCGCCACTGCGCTACTTCGGATTCCGACCGTTCGCAGTACGAGACGCCTTGGTTGCCGAGAGACTCGACCACATCGTGTCCGGGTTCCGCCGAGGCGGGGGACGACTTGGCACCTTGGGGCGTTACCCAGGTTGCCGGGCCCGAAGGCCGCTCGTAATGCGTGGGAAACTGTAGCAGCGCGACTCAGCGGTAGCGCTGCTCGGTTTCGAACAGTTCGGGCAGGCCGACGATGCGCCCGAACCCTTCGAAGTCGACCAGCCGGTCGAGGTGGCTGCGCAGGCTGCCCTCGGCGGCGAGTTGATCGAGCGACACCTGGATGGCCCGCACCGCGCTGAACAGCAGCGACAGCGGCGACACGATGAGGCGGAACCCCAGCTCGGCCAGTTCGGCGGGTGTGAGCAGCGGTGTGCGGCCGGTCTCGACCATGTTGGCCACCAGGGTGATGTCGGGCAGCGCCGCCGCCACGGCCTCGAGTTCGGCGATCGACTCGGGCGCCTCGACGAACAGCGCGTCGACGCCGGTGTCGCGCGCCATCTTCGCCCGCTCGATGGCCTCGTCGAGGCCGATCGCAGCACGGGCGTCGGTGCGTGCCGTCACGTGCAGCGCGGTGCGGTGCTGGCACGCGGCACGCAGCTTCGCCAACCAGTCGGCCCGCTCGATCACCTGCTTGCCCGCCATGTGCCCGCACCGCTTCGGCCACACCTGGTCTTCGAGGAACATTCCGGCAGCACCCGCCTGCTCCCACAGGTCGACGGTGCGGATGGTGTTGATCGGGTTGCCGTAGCCGGTGTCGGCGTCGACCACCACGTTCAGTCCCGGGTTGGCGCTGCACACCCGGCGGGCCACCTCGGCCATCTCGGTCTGGGTGAGCAGGCCGAAGTCGGGGGCACCGAGCAGCGTGCCGCTGACGCAGTAGCCCGACAGGAACACCGTCGAGCATCCGGCCTGCGCGGCCAGCCGTGCCGACAGCGCATCCCACACACCGGGCATCAGCACGCTCTCGCCGTCTGCGAGCCGCGCACCCAGATCGGCAGCACCCATCAGCCGATCCCGGTGGTGTCGATACCGAGGCGTTCGATGGCCACACCCTTGAGCCGCTTGTAGTCGACCTTGCCGTTGGGGGCGCGACCGATGGTGTCGACCACCACCAACTGGCGCGGCGCCTTGTACGCAGCGAGGTGCTCCTTCACGTGCTCGGCCAACTCGGGCAACGTCACCTCCGCGCCGGGTTCGACCTCCACGACGGCGCAGATGGTCTCGCCGAAGCGCGGATCGGGCAGGCCCACGGCCACCGCATCGCGCACACCGGTGTGCTTCTTCAGCGCTTCCTCCACCTCTTCGGGGAACACCTTCTCGCCGCCGGTGTTGATGCACACCGAACCACGGCCGAGCAGTTTCAGGCTGCCGTCGGCGTTCACCTCGGCCCAGTCGCCCGGCACGCTCCAGCGCCGCCCTTCGAACGTGCGGAACGTCGAGGCCGTCTTCACCTCGTCCTTGTAGTAGCCGAGCGGGATGAAGCCACCCACGGCCACCATGCCCTGCTCGCCCGAGCCGGGCTGCACCCGCTGGCCCTCGGCATTGAACACCGCGCAGTTGGCGCCCAGTGCGAACGTGGCGGTCTGCTCGGCGGCCCCTGCGGCCGACACCGAACCGCCCATGCCCACAGCCTCGCTGGAGCCGAACGAGTCGAACAGCACCACCTGCGGGATGTGGCGCAGCAGGCCCGCTTTGTTCTCGCGGCTCCACATCACGCCCGACGACACCACCAGCGCCAGGCTGGTGGTGTCGTAGTGACCTGGGTTGGCCTCGAGGTGGTCGAGCATCGGGCCGGCGAAGGCCTGGCCGACGATGATGAGGTTGGTGACCCGGCGGTGCTGGATGGTCTCGAACAACTCCTCCACGCTGAAGCGGCGGTTGACGAGCGTGACCACCGCGCCGCCACCGGCCATCGCATTGAGCGCCGAGAACTGGCCGGTGCCGTGCATGAGCGGGCAGGCGCTCAACATGACGGCCCCCGGAGCAGCCGGGTCGATGCGGCCCACCAGGTCGGCCACGTCGGAGGCCGGTGGGATGCCGAACGTGGCGTTGCCGCCGGCGCCGAGCACGTTGAACAGGTCGTCCTCGCGCCACATCACACCCTTGGGCATGCCGGTGGTGCCACCGGTGTAGAGCAGCAGCAGATCGTCGCCGCTGCGGGGCCAGGCCACCTGCGGCCGGTCGGCACCTGCGGCCACCACCTGCTCGTAGGGCGTCGCCCACGCCGGGCCGCTGCCGGTCTCGTCGCTGACGACGTACCAGCGCCGCACCTTCGTCAGCCGGTCGCGCACCTGCTCGACGACGTCGCTGAAGCAGGCGTGGAACACCACGGCCTCGGCGTCGGCGTTGTCGAACAAGTAGACGATCTCGTCGGGGCCGTAGCGGTAGTTGGTGTTCACCGGCGCCATTGCCACCTTGAACGCGGCCGTCATGGTCTCCATGTACTCGGGCGCGTTGTAGAGGTAGCACGCCACCTTCGAACCCTGCGTCATGCCGACCGACACGAAGTCGGCGGCGAGCGCGTTCGCCCGGCGGTCGAACTGGCCCCACGTGATCACCCGGTCGCCCTGGATCTGGCACGGCCGGTCGGGCACGCGCGCAGCAACGGCTTCGTAGATGTCGGCGAAGTTCCAGCCAGCCGAGGTGGTGGCTGTGGTCGAGTCGGTAGCAGTCATGTGCATCCCCCAATGCGCTGATCGTTCAGCCAGTTTGACTGACGAGCGCGTCAGATCGGCTGATGGATCAGAGAGTAGACGGCCGGTGCGCGCCGGGTACATGCTCTTCGGCCATGGGCGTCAGTTACCTCACTGCGAAGGCTCGTTCGATCGATCTGCCGGGCACCGGCCACGGGTCGATCGCGACCGAGCCGATCCGGGCCGGCGAATTGATCGTTGCCTTCGGCGGCACCTGTCTCACCCGAGCCGAGTTCGAGTTGCTCCCCGCCGAACGGGTGAGTCGATCGATCCAGATCGACGACGACCTGTTCATGGCGGGCTACGTCGAGCCCGAGATCGCCGACTGGGTGAACCACTCGTGCACGCCCAACTGCGGGATGAGCGGCCAGGTGATCGTGGTGGCCATGCGCGACATCGCCGTGGGTGAAGAACTCACCTACGACTACGCGATGAGCGACGGCAGCGACTACGACGAGTTCGAGTGCGCCTGCGGCACCGCCGCCTGCCGCGGCAAGGTGACCGGAAACGACTGGATGCTGCCCGAGCTGCAGTTGGCCTACCGGGGCTACTTCAGCCCCTACCTGGCCCGGCGCATCGCTGCGCTGGCACCTGCCGGCGCCACACGCAGGGCCTTCGCCCAGTAGTTGGCAGACGGCCCCCGGGGTCGGGCTAGCCTGCCCGGCCATGCGGATCCTCATCGTCGGTGCCGGAGGTGTCGGTGCCGCGATGGCTTCTATCGCTGCCCGGCGCGATGCGTTCGAACAGGTCGTGGTGGCCGATATCGACGGCCAGCGGGCCGCACGCGCTGCGGCCCGTGCGAATGCCGGCGACCCGACCGGGCGCGAGCGGGTGAAGTCGACGCGGGTCGATGCGAGCGACCGGCTCGACCTGGTCGAGTTGGCCCGCGCCACCGGTGTCGACGTGATCGTGAACGCGTGCGACCCACGCTTCAACCCGCCCATCTTCGACGCCGCGTTCGAAGCCGGCTGTCACTACCTCGACATGGCGATGCACATGTCGGTGCCCCACCCGCACGACCCGTACAACACCCCGGGCGTGATGCTGGGCGACGCCCAGTTCGCAGTGAGCGACCAGTGGGTCGAGCGCGGCTTGTTGGCCCTGGTGGGCCTCGGAGTGGAGCCGGGGTTCAGCGATGTGGCAGCCCGCTATGCCGCCGATCACCTGTTCAGCCGCATCGACGAGATCGGTGTGCGCGACGGCAGCGACCTCGTCATCGACGGGTTCGCGTTCGCACCGACGTTCAGCATCTGGACCACGATCGAGGAGTGCCTGAACCCGCCGATCGTCTACGAGCGCGAGCGCGGCTGGTTCACCACCGAGCCGTTCAGTGAACCCGAGACGTTCGTGTTCCCCGAAGGCATCGGCCCGCTCGGCTGCGTGAACGTCGAGCACGAAGAGGTCATCCTCATGCCGCGCTGGATCGACGTCGGGCGGGTGACGTTCAAGTACGGCCTCGGCGACGAGTTCCTCGACGTGCTGGCGACGTTGCGCAAGTTGGGCCTCGACAGCACCCGCCCCGTAACGGTGCGCGGGGTGGAGGTGTCGCCGCGCGATGTGGTGTCGGCGGTGCTGCCCAACCCGGCCGAGCTGGGCGACCGCATGCGCGGCCGCACCTGCGGCGGCTCGCTGGTGCGCGGCCTGGGCATCGACGGCAAGCCCCGCGAGACGTACCTCTACCAGATCGTCGACAACGAGTGGACGATGCGCGAGTACGGCCATCAGGCGGTGGTGTGGCAGACCGCGGTGCACCCCGTGGTGGGCCTCGAACTCGTCGCCCAGGGCGTGTGGCAGGGGGCGGGCGTGAACGGCCCCGAGGCGTTCACCGCCGACCCGTTCTTCGACATCCTCGCCGAGTTGGGCGTACCGCACGCCGTGGAAGAGCGAACCCCCGCCGCCGACACCCGGTCGTAGGCTGAGCCGCGTGGACCGGCGCACGTTTCTCACCCGGTTGGGCATCGGCGGCGCCGCAGTCGCCGCACCGGTCGGCGGCTACGCGCTGGGCCATCACATCGCCTCCGACCAGGCGGCAGGCGACTACACGGCCAGCGTCGCCGCAGGGGAACGCCGCGGTGCCGCCACGGTGTGGTGGAGCGTCGAGGGCGACCAGCGCCGACTGGCGCTCACCTTCGACGACGGGCCCACCGAGCAGTTCACCGCGTCGGTGCTCGACGTACTGCAGCAGTACGACGTGGCCGCGACGTTCTTCCTGATCGGCGAGCTGGTGCAGCGCCACCCCGACCTCGTGCGCCGCGCCATCGAGGCCGGCCACGAGGTGGGCAACCACACCTTCGACCACTACAGCGCCGCCACCCAACCACCCGACGAGGTGCGCCGCACCGTCGAACGCGGCGCCGACGCCGTGGCCGAATTGCTGGGCGAGCGGCCGCGCTGGTTCCGGCCGGTGAAGGGGCACATCACCGGTGCGCTGATGGCGGCCGTGGCCGAGTACGGGCACGATCTGGCGATGTGGTCGGTGAGCCGCGGGCCGGCCGACACGGTGGGCGCCACCGATGTCGACGCCGTACGCCAGCACATGATCGATGCCGTGCACGACGGGGCGATCGTCATCCTCCACGACGGCATCGGCCGCTCGGCATGGGAGTGGAGCGGCACCGACGACAACCTCGTGCGCCAGCGCCGCACCGAGGTGGAGGCGCTGCCGGCGGTGATCGAGCGCTACCTCGCCGACGGCTACGAGTTCGTGACGGTGAGCGAGCTCATCGATCGTCGGACCGGCTGAGCACCGGCTGCGCCTGGCGGACGCGCTGGTCGAACCCGGCCTCGGTGGGCAGGAAGCCGTTGCGGTCGGGCCACAGCAGCTGCACCATCTCGAAGGGTCGCCCCCGGTACCAGGCGTGCGCCGTGGCGAACACCTCGTGCCAGCGGTCGAGGTCGACCGGGTCGAACACACAGCGCAGGTCGTTGTCGAACAGGCCCACCAACTCCACCCCGAGGGGAATCTCGGTGCCACCGCGCAACAGATCGGCCACGAGGTCGAGCAGCCCGCGGATGGCCACCGGGGTGAGGCCGAACACCGCTACCTCTGGGAAGCCGAACGCAGCGGGGAACCCGATGCTGTACGCATAGCCGGGCCCCGCCTCGAGCGCCCACCCGGTGGTCTCGATCATCCACTCGATCTTCTCTGCGTGCGGGATGTGGAAGTTCGGCAGGTCGGTCACAGGGCACCGAGCGAATCGAGGTCGAGGGCGTGCTGCAGGTGGCGGGTGGCCATGGCGGTGAACAGCGCCTCGCTGCGGTCGCTGGGCGCCACCACCTGCGAAGCCACCACCGCCATCACCACCCCGGCGAACGCTTCGCGCCGGTACTGCTGCCACACCCAGTCGGCAGCCGGTTCCACGCCGTAGGCGGCAAGTGCCGCCGTGTACTCGGCCACGATCGCCTGCTCGACCTCGCGCCGCTCGGGCGGCAGCAGGCCGGCACCCATGAAGTAGCTCACATCGGCCAGCGCCGGACCGTGACCGGGTGTCTGCCAGTCGACCGCCGCCACCGGGTAGCCACCCTCGGCCGTGGCGAACATGAGGTTGTCGAGGCGGTAGTCGCCATGGGTGACGGTGAACGGTT
This sequence comes from Acidimicrobiaceae bacterium, assembly GCA_040380855.1. GTDB lineage: Bacteria > Actinomycetota > Acidimicrobiia > Acidimicrobiales > Ilumatobacteraceae > VFMC01. The sequence goes on from JBEIIG010000047.1 coordinate 12,002, forward strand.
CCTCACGGCCATCGATCCAGTCGGCGATCCGGTGGCCGAACACCGCCAGCAGGTCGAGCGCCTCGGCCGACAGGTACTGCGCGTAGGTGCCGAGGAAGCCGGGCATGAACATCGCCCAGTACTCGACCAGGCGGGCGGTGTCGTCGGCACTGGTGCGTCGGCCCAACCATTCGAGATCCCACAGCGACGCGTCGTTCCAGCGCGGGCCGTGCAGGCGGGCCAACTCCACCACGGCAGTGCGCGCCTGGTCGATGCTGCAGCCGGTCAGCTGGTTGCCCTGCGCCGCTGGCGCCAGGTCTTCGAGCACCAGCACGAAGTCGCCGGTGTCGGCGTGCCACTCGGCGTGATGGCACGCGGCCACGCGGATGTCGACGGTGGAGGCGAGGTCGCGGTAGAAGCACACCTCGCGCTCGTAGTTGCGCAGGCCCACACCGCTGGCCCGGCTGAGCGGATCGGGCGACGGCAACTTCACCACCAGCGAACGCGGCGTCGCCGCATCGGGCGAGGTGATCGCCAGGCGCAGGTTCATGCCCACCAACCCGTCGCCGATGCGCTTGGTGGTGAATGCGGCGACTTCGCGGCCGAGCGTGTCGCCGAGCCAGGTGGGCGTGAGCCAGTCGGGCAGCAGGTGGTCGTCCATCGCCGCGACGCTAGAAGATGGCGCTAGTGGACGTGGTCCTCGACGATGGAATTGCCGCCGTCGACCACCAGCACCGTGCCCGTCACGTACGACGCGGCCCGGTCGGCGAAGAAGGCCACTGCCACGGCCACCTCGTCGGCCGTGCCACTGCGACCCACCGGTGTGGCGGCACCTGCCTGGCGTTCGCGGTCGCTGGCCGAGGGTGTGTCGATCCAGCCAGGGAGCACCGAGTTGACGGTCACCCCGTCGCGGGCCACCTCCTGGGCGAGGGCGCGGGTGAAGCCCACCATGCCCGCCTTGGCTGCCCCGTAGGCACCGCCGCCGGGGAACGACACCACCGGCCCACTGACCGACGACACCATCACGATGCGCCCATAGCGGCGCGCCACCATGCCCGGCAGCACGGCACGGGTGACCATGAACGCGCTGGTGAGGTTGCGGCGCAGGGTGTCGTCCCAGTCGGCCACGGCCATGTCGGCCACGCGGCGGCCGGTGTCGCCGCCTGCGGCCACCGATGTCATCCCGGCGTTGTTCACCAGCACCTCCACCGCGCCGATGGCCTCTGCGTCGGCCACCACCCGCGCCACCGCGGCTTCGTCGCGCAGATCGGCCACCAGGCCGGTGGCGGCCAGGCCCAGTGCCTGCAGTTCGGCGGCGCGATCGTGGATGCGATCGCTGGTGGCCACCAACACCGCGTGCAAGCCGGCCTGGGCCAAGCGCTGCGCGCTGGCGAAACCGATACCGCCGGGGCTGCCCGCACCGGTGACGAGGGCGACGGCACGGGGTGACGACGATGCAGCGGGCATGGCGCGAGACAGTAGCGTCGGCCCGGTGAGCACCGTCGCCGACGATCACCTGGCCCACCATCGAGCCCGTCTCGACACCGACGGCTACACGATCGTGCGCGATGCGTTCGACGCCGAGCTCGCCGCCGCCGTCCACACCGACGTGCGGCGCCTGGAACGCGAGTTGGGCATCGGCCCCGGCACCAACGGCTTCGAGGGACGGGCCACGACCCGCGTGTACAACCTGCTGGCCCACGGCCCGCTCTACCAGCAGATCGCCCTGCACCCCGTGGTGCTGCCAATCATCGAACACGTCCTCGGCGACGGCTGCCTGGTGAGCAGCCTGTCGAGCATCACCATCGGCCCCGGCGAGACCGCGCAGCCGATCCACGCCGACGACCAGGTGATGCCGCTGCCCAAGCCGCACGTGGCCACGGTGTGCAACAGCATGTGGGCCATCACCCCGTTCACCGAGGCCAACGGGGCCACGCGCATCATCCCCGGCACCCACCTCGCCGACCACTCGCCCACCTACGGCCAGCACTACGACAGCATCGCCGCCGAGATGTCTGCCGGCAGCATCCTCGTCTGGCACGGCTCGCTGTGGCACGGCGGCGGGGCGAACACCACCGATACAGCACGGATGGGCATCGCCATGAACTACTGCGCGGGGTGGGTGCGCCAGCAGGAGAACCAGCAACTGGGCCTACCGCTGAACCTCGTGCGCGGGTTCCCGCAGCGGCTGCAGGAACTCTGCGGCTTCGGCGTGTACCGCGGCCTCATCGGGCACATCGACAAGCAGTCGCCCGCAGCCCGCCTGCTCGACCCGGATCGTGGTCACACCATGCTGTGGGACCGCACCTGACCGCTACCGTCACTGCTCGCATGTACCGGTTCCTGCTGCGACCGCGATGGATCGTGTTCCACCTGCTGTGCCTCATCGGCGTCGTGGGCATGATCGGCCTCGGGTTCTGGCAGAAGAGCCGACTCGACGACCGCCGCGCGTTCAATGCGCTCGTCACGGCCCGTGCCGACGAGCCGATTGCGCCCGTCGAGGCCGTGGTCGGCCCGCCCGGCGCGGAGGCCGACCCACTCGCGGTCGAGTGGCGCACCGTCACCGGCACGGGCACCTACCGGGCCGACGAACAGGTGGTGATCGTCAACCGCTCACAGAACGGTCAGGCCGGGGTGAACGTCGTCACCCCGCTCGAACTGTCCGATGGCCGCCTGCTGTTGGTGAACCGCGGGTTCGTGCCGGGCCAGGGCACCGAGTCGCTGCCCCCACCGGCGGGCGAGGTGGAGGTGTTGGGCTCGCTACGACGCTCGCAGGAACGTGCCTTCGGGCAGATCTCCGACCCTGCCGACGGGGTGCTCACCGAACTGCAGCGCATCGACGTGCCCCGCATCGCCCAGCAACTCGCCGACCCGGTGATGCCGGTGTACCTCGATCTCGCCCGGTCGGAACCGAGCCAGGGCACCTTCCCGCTGCCGGTGCCACCGCCCGAACTGAGCGAGGGACCGCACCTGTCGTACATGTTGCAGTGGTGGTTCTTCTCGGGATGCGTCGCCGTCGGCTGGGTGGTGGCGTTGCGGCGGTCGATCCGCACCCGACGCGTCAGCGCGGCAACAGCCGCCGCCGCAGATGCCATGGCACCGACCGGAACATCGCCGTCATCGTCCGACTGACCGCCGCGGCCGAGGTGTCGACGCGCAGGTACGCGCTCCACTGCTCGCTGGGCAGATCGAAGAACGCACCGAAGAACCCCGACAGTTCGTCGGCCGACATCCGCAGCAGCACCCCCAGGCCATAGTCGTGCAGTGCCCGGGCCCGGCGGTGCTCGGTGGGCCACACCGCGTTCCAGGCCGTCAGTGCCCGCTGGCGCGGGTCGTCGAGCCGCACCGCCTCCACCAGTCCGTCGACCACCCGCGGCACGGCCCGCAACGAGGCCGCCACCGAGTAGCCGGTGGCAGGGTGGATGTACCCGGCGGCAGCACCGAAGCCCACCACCGCCTGACCGCGGTTGGGTACACCCGGCGCCATGGGGATCGACACGTGCTCGACGTGTTCGGCCGCGTCGGTGAGGTCGACGCCGAGCCGGGCCGCCAGACGCTCGCGCAGCAGTTCCGGCCCCACGGGTTCGGCGCGCGCCAGCGAGGTCTCCTCCACCAGCCATCGGCCACCGGCCAGACCGAGCACGTACAGGAACGTCGGCGGGCCGGCGACACCGGCGGGCTGACGCCAGTCCATCAGCACCGAACCCGAACCGCCCACCACATCGGGCCGGTGGTCGAGCACCAACCCGTACGCGGTCTGCTTCGGCACCCGCCCCACCCCCCGCCGCGGCGACAACAGCGCCGGTGCGGCACCCGTGGCATCGACCACCAGGCGTGCCCGCAGCGGCCCGGCCGCGGTGTCGACCAGCGTGCCCCATGCGTGGTGGCGCACACCGCTCACCCTGGCGGCCACCACCGGTGCATCGGCGAAGCGGGCGCGCAGCCGCACGTTGTCGAACACCCCGTACATCCGGTCGAGCGCGATGCGTCGATCGGCCACGGCCATGTCGATCGGGGTGGTGGCGCCCAACGCGTCGGCACACCCCGGCACCTCGTCGACCCAGGTGCCGTACGTGGCGGTCCAGGGTGCCCCCTCGCCCACGGCCGTCACCGACAGCCCCGCTGCCGAGCATGCGCTGGCGAGCGCCAGTGCGGCCGGGCCGTCGCCGGCCACCACCACGTCGAACTCGGTCATGCCCCCGGCGCCAGACCCGCCTCGATGCGAGCCATCCGGCGGAACTGTTCGACGACATCGGGTGTGCGGTGGCCCGGGTCGAGGCTGCGGTACGCGGTCTCGACGTTCACCGTGATGCGGCCGAACTCGCCCCACCCGGCGAAGTCGGGCCGGGCCCCCACCTCGCGGGCGATGGCGCGGGCCGCCTCCCACGCGTCGTCACCCGCGGCGTGATGCTGCCGCGACCGTTCCTCGACGAACGCCAGGTAATCGCGCACCTGGGCGACGCCGCCTTTGTCGGTGACCGGACCGTGCCCGGGCACCACGGTGTCGATGTCCATGCCCAGCATCAGGTCGCAGGCCGCCACCCAGTTGCCGAGCGGCCCCGCCCATACGATGGGGGTGCCACCGATGAACAAGATGTCGCCCGTGTACACCGTGGCGGCGTCGGGCACATAGGCCAGGGTGTCGCCGCTCGTATGGGCCGGGCCCACCTCGATCAGCTCCACCAGGCGACCACCCACCTCCAGTTCGAGTCGGTCGTCGAACGTGCGGTCGGGCAGACGCAGGTCGATGCCCCCGAACTCGAACGCCCCGAAGAACGAGCGGAACAGGTCGCCCACCTCACCGGGCGCGGCGTTCAGGGCGGCCAGCATGGCCGGCGGCACCTCGGTCATCTCGTGTGCCGTTGCGGCCGACGCCACGATCTCGGCGCCGACCACCAGTTGGTTGCCGTAGCAGTGGTCGCCGGTGGCGTGGGTGTTCAGCACCGTGCCGATCGGCGCGGTGGCCGTCACGGCAGCCATGGCGTCGAGCATCCGCCGGGTGAGGGCCAGGTCGAACAGGGTGTCGACCAGCAGCGATGCACCGTCGCCCACTACGAGGCCGGCGTTGCTCCAGCCCCACCCACCGTCGGGTTGCAGGTAGGCGAAGCACCCGTCGCCCAGTTCGGCCAGTCCCTGTTCGTAGGCGATGCCCATCGTGCCCTCCGTATCGACCCGCATGGTCCGCCTCCCATGATGGCAGAGCCCACATCGACTGCAAATGAGAGCCGAAGGTCCCTATCTGGAGGAGGCCACCCGGGTTTCACTGGCCCGCATGTCCGAATCGACCAGTTCCCCCATCAGCGAGCCGAAGGTCCCCGTGTTCCTGCTCGACGATCACCTGGTGGTGCGCGAAGGCGTGCGCGCCGTGCTCGAGGCCAGTGGGGTCATCGATGTGGTCGGTGAGGCCGGCACTGCCGCCGACGCGCTCGCCCGCATCCCGGCCACCCGTCCCCGGGTCGCCATCCTCGACGTCGAACTGCCCGATGGCAGCGGCGTCGAGGTGTGCCGCGAGATCAGGGCCAACTTCCCCGAGGTGATGTGCCTCATGCTCACGTCGCACGCCAACGACGAGGCGTTGTTCGCGTCGATCATGGCGGGCGCAGCGGGCTATGTGCTGAAGCAGATCCGCGGCAACGACCTCGTCGACGCCGTCAAGCGTGTCGCCAACGGCGAATCGCTGGTCGACCCATCGGTCACGGGCGCCATCCTCGACCGACTCCGCAATCCCCGCCCCAACGTCGACCCGCGCCTCGCCTCGCTCACCCCGCTCGAGCACACCATCCTCGAGCACCTGGTGGAAGGTGCCACCAACCGTCAGATCGCGTCGAAGGTGAACATCAGCGAAAAGACCGTGAAGAACTACATCTCGTCGATCCTGCGCAAGCTGGGCATGGCTCGCCGTACCGAGGCGGCGGTCTTCGCCGTTCGCGCGAAGCAGTCGGCCTGAGCCGTACGCCCGACCGCACGCCCGTCGGGGCGCCGGGTCGGAACAACAGGTCTGCGCACTGGTTCGGCGCATCAGGGGTGCCGTGTCCGCCACACGGCACCCCTGTCGCGTCACGTCCGGGCCACCGGGATCTTGGTCACTGCGGCATGCTTCTCGGCCGGCATCGGCACGGTGACGGTGAGGATCCCGTCGTGGTAGGTGGCCTTGATGTCGGCCGTCTTCACGCTCTTCGGTACCGAGAGGCTGCGGCTGAACGACCCGTACCGGAACTCGCTGCGGGTGTGGCCACCCGTTTCGCTGACGTTGTCCTCACGGCGTTCGGCGTGAATGGTGAGGATGCCTTCGGCGACGCTGATGTCGACGTCGCGGTCGGGGTCGATCCCGGGCAGCTCGGCCTTCACGACCAGCGTTCCGTTCGACCTCGACTCTTCGATGCGGATGAAGTCGCCGAAGCGGCCGACACGGTCGAACCAGCGGGTGAGGTCGGGCATGTCGAACCAGTCCGACAGACGCTGCGGCCAGGTGTCGACGCGTCGATCGAGGGTGCCGGTGGTGTTCATCGATGTGCTCCTTGTGTTGCCGATGGGTCGGTCGACGGATGTGTCGACCTGGGCGCCAGCCAGCGTGACGATCGACCCCAGCCGCAGCACAGTGCCGATCGTCGCCAGAGCCGGAGAACTTCGCGCCGCTTCACGGCACCGGTACAACTGTCCGGTACGCGTCTCATGCCGGTACCGCCATGTGCACGAATCGGTAGAAACCGTGACCGAAGTTGGTGCCCGATGGCCTCCCCACGGCTGCTGTCGGCCAGTAGAACCTCAGGATGCTCAGTTCCGACCTCGACGTGGCACCCATGACCGACCAGCGCGGCTCGGCCGGTCGACGGCAGTCGGATCGCGAACTGCTCGATGCATCGCTGCTGCTCGACTCGCTCGACGACCTCGTGGCCGTGTTCGACATCGACGACCTCACCGTGCTGCGCGCCAACCGGGGCACACGCACCACCCTCGGATACGACCCGGACCAACTGGTCGGACGCTCCATCCTCGAGTTCGTCGCCGCCGCCGAGCGGACGGCGTTCAGCCTCCAATTGGCGTCCACCCGCGCCGAACGCGTCGGCGGTGCAACGCGGCTGACCGTCACGATGGTCGACCCGAGCGGCACGTCGGTGCAACTCCTCGGCGGGCTGCGCCTGCTTCGGTTGTCGTCGACCGGCGACCCCGTGTTCGGGGTCATCCTGCGCCGGCCGACCTCGCGCGATCAGGCCGAACGGCGCATTGCCGCGGAACGAGCGCGAGCCGACCGCCTGCTCGCCAGCCTCCACGACGGAGTGCTCGAGTGCGACCTCACGGAGTGCCGCCACCTCTACGCCAACCCGAGCTTCACCGACCTCACGGGCTACTCGCACGACGACGTGATCAACGCGGAGTGGCCCGGACCCTGGTGGGAACCCGAGATGGCGGCCCAGTTGCTCCGACTCCCGGACGCGGTGGCCAAGGGCGCCCCGCTCGACGAGCAGTTCTGCAACGGCGCCAACCTGGTGATCATCGACCGCGATGGTTCGCGCGTGCCGGTACGACTCCACGTGTCGCTGGTCGAGAGCGGCGAACGGGTCACCGTCGTCGCCCTGTTCCACGACCGCACCGACGAGCTGCGCCAGGCCGACGAACTCGACGAGGCCCACTCGACACTCGCCATCGCTCGCGACCGTGAACGGATCGCGCGCAACCTGCACGACAACGCCATCCAACGCTTGTTCGCCACCGGTCTGAACCTGCAGAGCGCCCTCAACCGCCCCAACCTCGACCAACGCGTGAGCGAGGCGATCGACGACATCGACGAGACGATCCGCGACATCCGCGCCACCATCTTCACCCTGCACACACCGCGCACGATGCTCGAGGGCCTCGAGTGGACGGTTCGGTCGACGTTGGCCGAATCGGCCCGGGTGCTGCGCCATCAGCCCGAGGTCGAGATCGATGGCGACCTCGACCTCGTCGAGGCCGACCTCGGCTACGAGATGCTCAGCGTGCTGCGCGAACTGGTCACCAACGTCGCCAAACACGCCAAGGCGACGGCCACGTGGGTCACGGTGCGCATCGCCGACGACGAACTCGTCCTCGTCGTCGCCGACGACGGGGTGGGCTTCCACCACCAGGCGGGCCGAGCCGGCCTGGGTGTGGGCAACCTCGTCGAGCGTGCCGCTTCTCACGGCGGCACGGCATCGATCACCAAACGCGACCCGTGGGGCACCGTGGTGCACTGGCGCGTGCCACTTCGTCGGGCAGGTGGGCGATGAACGAGTCGGCCGCACGCACCCGACTCCACATCGAACGCGGTCGACTGTCGCTCGAACTCGCCGCACTGCGACGCGGACTCGACCTCGACGATCCGACCGGCAGCCTGCCCCCGTTCGAGGCGTACGGCCAGCATCCGACCGATCTGGCGAGCGACACCCTCGAACGTGAGATCGATCGCAGCCTCGAACTGTCGCTGCTCGGTCAGCTCGACGAGATCGAACGTGCCGAGCAGCGCCTCGACGAGGGTCGCTACGGCACCTGCACCGCGTGCGGCTGCCCGATCGGCGCCACACGCCTCGCTGCGGTTCCATGGACCGAGTTCTGCGTCACCCACCAGGCCGCCAACGAGCGCCGCGACGACCGCGTGCTCGACCCTGCGGCGCCCTTCGCGTTGCTCGAGGAGACGACCGAGAGCGACGACGAAGACGACCACACTGAGCCGCCGAGCGAAGAACTCGCCATCCACATCGAGCACGAGCGAACACGCAGCAGCCAACGGCCCTAGGCTCCCGCCATGCGGCAGTTGAACGGTATCGACGCCAGTTTCCTGAACATGGAGACGGCGAGCGTGTTCGGTCACGTCAGCTCGCTCAACATCTTCGACCCCACCGGTGTACCCGGTGGTGCCGGTCTCGAAGCCACCAAGCAGATCATCCTCGAGCGCATCGAACAGCTCGCCCCGTTCCGGCGGCGACTGGTCGAGGTACCGCTCGGACTCGCCCTGCCCGACTGGATCGAGGATCCCGACTTCGACATCGACTTCCACGTACGCCATCACGCCGTCCCGCCGCCGGGGTCGCCCGAGCAGTTGGCCGAAGTGGTGAGCCGCATCGTCGCCCGGCCGCTCGACCGGGCCCGGCCGCTGTGGGAGCTGTACGTCATCGAAGGTGTCGACGAGGGCCGCCTCATCGCCCAGCTCACCAAGGTGCACCATGCCGCCATCGATGGCGCGGCTGGTGCCTCGATGCTGGCCGCCATCCTCGACGTCGACCCCGGCTTCCGGCCGAGCGGCGTGATGGGCGCGTGGCAACCCGAGACACCGCCCACCGACGACGAGTTGCTGCGCATCACCGCTCGTGAATACCTGCGCCGACCCGAGAAGTTCGTACGCCTCAGTGTCCGCTCGGCCCGCGAACTCGCCGCCACCACCCGCTCGGGCGGTCTGCGTGCCCTGGCCGACCTGATCGCCCAACCGATGCCCGGCCCGCTCGGGTCGATGATGCGTGAACGGCTGCGCTCGCAGCGCGGCGACGACACCGACCGGGCACCGGCGCTGCCACCCACCACGGCCCCACGCACCCCGTGGAACCGCCCCATCACCCCGCATCGCCGCTTCGCCTACACCACCATCCCGCTCGACGACGCGAAACAGGTGCGGCGACGGTTCGGCTGCACGTTCAACGACGTGGTAATGGCGGTGTGCAGCGGCACGCTGCGGCGCTACCTCGAACTGCACGACGCCCTGCCCGAGGAGAGCCTTGTGGCGATGGTGCCCGTGAGCGTGCGCAACGGCACCGAGGACGACCAGTACCAGAACCGGGTGTCGGCGCTGTTCGCCGATCTGGCCACCAACGAGGCCGACCCGGCCCGCCGCCTGGCCCGCGTGCAGCAGAGCATGACGGCGGCCAAGGACAACTTCGCCGCCATCCCTGCCGAGACCCTGCAGGACTTCACCCAGTTCGCGCCGCCGGCGGTGGCAGCCCGGGCGATGCGGATGTACAGCCGGTTGCGGATCGCCGACCGGCTGAACCCGCCGTTCAACCTGGTCATCTCGAACGTGCCCGGTCCCGGCTACCCGCTCTATTCGGCGGGTGCGCAACTGCAGCACTTCTACCCCGTCAGCGCGCTGGCCGACGGCCAAGGGCTGAACATGACCGTGCAGAGCTACAACGGCAACCTCGACTTCGGTTTCATCGCCTGCCGCGAACTGGTGCCCGACCTGTGGGTGATGGTCGACCTGCTCCGCGAGAGCATGGACGAACTCCTGGCCTGTTAGCCCACCTCGAGCAGGCGGGCCGCCGTCATCGCGGCCATCCGTTCGGCCACCGCCACGGTGGGCAGATGCGTGTTGGCCCGCGGCAGCACCGGAAGCACCGAGGCGTCGCACACCATCAGCCCCTCGTAGCCGCGCACCCGGCACTCGGTGTCGACCACGGTGCCCAGCGCGCAGGTGCCGCCGGCGTGCACGTAGTCGCCCACGGCAGCGCGCACCCCGGCGTCGCTGCGGTCGTAGGGCAACACCTCACCCACGGCGCGACAGGCCGGGTGATCGAGCAACTGTTCGGCCGCATCGATCGCTCGCTGCACGGCGGCGACATCGCGCTCGTCCGACAGCAGGTCGAACTCCACCTGCGGGTCGGCCAGCGGATCGTTGCTGCGCAGGGTCACCCGGCCGCGGCTGTGCACCCGCATGGCCGCCGCCATCACCAGCGCCAGGTCGGCGAGTGCCGGGTCGACGTGCTCGATCGGCAGCACCTGCAGGTCGTCGGCGCCCTCCGCACCGGGCAGCCGGGCGAGGGTGGCGATCGCCAGACCTCCCAGGTCGGCCGGTTCGCGCCGGGCGATGGCGATGGGGAACGACGGATGGTCCTGCAGCCCCTCGCCCACACCCGGGGTGTCGACGCCCGACCGCAGCAGCACGGCCGGCGAGTGGATGGCCCCGGCGCTCACCACCACCAGATCGGCTTCCAGATCGTCGCCCGCTGCGGTGCGCACGCCCACGGCACGTCGGCCGGCGAACAGCACCCGGTCGACCAGCGTGTCGCCGACGATGCGCAGGTTCGGCCGGCCACGAGCCGGTTCGAGGTAGGCGTCGTTCACGCTCACCCGCCGGCCCGCGGTGTCGCGGGTGAGGGGCACACCGGTGGCGGTATCGCCCCACACCGCCGCCATCGCCCGGTTGAGCGCGCCCCACTCAGTACGCGGGGCCGGGTTCAGGGTCAGCGCGGTTCGTGCGAACCAGGGGGCCATGTCGGCCCAGGCCCAGCCGACACAGCCGTAGCGCTGCGCCCAGTCGTCGTAGTCGGCAGGCACCCCCGGTAGGGCCACCATCGCGTTGATCGCCGACGAACCACCCACTCCCCGACCGCGTGTGTACAGCCGCGGCTCCTGGCCGCGCACCCGCCGGGCCCACAGAGCAGGCCAGAAGCGGCCCGGCTCGTCTTTCGCCGCCACGAACGAGCGACCGCTGATCGACGCCGGCGTGTCGGCAGCCCGATGGTCGGGCCCGGCCTCCAGCAACGTCACCGACACCTCGGGTCGGGCGCTCAGCCGGGCGGCCAGCACCGCGCCCGCCGAGCCGGCACCGACCACGATCACCCTCATTGCTGTTGCTGCTGCTGTTGCTGCTCCTGCCAGCGGCGGGCGACGTCGGCGAACATCTGCGGGGTGGGCAGCATCGTCAGCGATGCTCCACCGTCGACACACAACGTCTGGCCGGTCACGAACCCACCGTCGGGGCCGCACAGGAACAGGGCCGCAGCAGCGATGTCGTCGACGCTGCCCATGCGCCCGAGCGGAGTGACCTCGCGCATTGCCTGGATGGCGGCCTCGGCCCGGAAGATGCGGGCCGTCATCGGCGTCTCGATCAACGAGGCGGCGATGACGTTGAAGCGCACCTGGGCGGCGCCGTACTCCACAGCGGCGATCTTCGTCGCGTATTCGATCCCGGCCTTCGCCGACGCATAGGCGGTGAGGCCACGCGCCGGGTTCTGCGCGGTCAACGACGACAACGACAAGAACGCGCCACCCTGGCCATGGGCCGCCATCGAGTTGCCGAAGTGGCGCATGCAGTAGAGGGCTCCCGACAACTGCACGGCGTGCATCGCCTCGAGCTTGTCGGGGGTGAGGTCGGCGAGCGGTGTCGACTGCTCGAACCCGGCGCAGTTGACGGCGATGTGGATCGGCCCGTGCGCCGCCTCGGCCGCGGCCACCAGTGCCTGCACCTGGGCGTCATCGGTGATGTCGCACACCACTGCGGCCGCGCCGATCGAGGCAGCTGCCGCATCGAGCACGTCGGCCCGGCGCGCAGCGATCACCACCTGAGCGCCCTCGGCGACGAACCGCCGGCTGATCGCTTCACCGAAACCGCTGTGGCCACCCACCACCACGGCCGTCTTCCCCTCGAGCAGTCGCATGTGCCGAGTGTATGAACATCGCTCGGGGTGACTTGCACCCGGGCCCGTCGCTGGCCACGCTGTCGTCGTGACCCGTTCTGTCGGCGCTGCTGCTCTCGTGCTCGCCCTCGGCCTCGTTGCCGGGCTCGCTGCATGCACCGACCCCGACCCGCAGGTGCGCTCCTCGGTGGTGACCGCGACCACCACCACGCTGCCCCCCACCACGACGAGCAGCACCAGCACCACCACGACCTCGACGACGAGCACCACGACCACGACCACCATCCCCCTCGTCACCGAAGGAGCCGTCGTGAAGGTGGCGAACGCAAGCGGCGTCCCACGCGCCGCAGCAGCGCTCAGCAGTCAGTTGGTCGGGCTCGGTTTCGCCGTGGCCGAACCGGTGAACGCAGCCGGATGGGAGCAGGCGCTCGACGTCACCAAGGTGTATGCACGCGAGGAGGCGCGCGGCGTTGCCGAGTCGGTGGCCCGGGTACTGGGCGGGATCACCGTCGAGCGCATGCCCACGCCAGCGCCCATCGACGGCGCCACGGCAGGGCTCGGCGACGCCACGGTGTTGGTGATGCTCGGCGCCGATCTGGCCGGCAAGCCGTTGCCTCCGCCGGCGCCGGCACCCTGACGCAGGTCAGCCGACCGGCGTGGCCGTCGGCAGGCCGGCGAGATGGGCGCTGTCGGCGTAGCGGTGCAGTGCCCAGGTGTTCTGGGCGCGGCGTTCGAGTTCGGTGATCGACGTGTTGAGGGTGTTGATGTGGAACCCACCCGTCGGCGCCGACTTCAACGCCTGGCGCAGCACGGCATCGATCACCCCGCCGTGGCAGGCGACGACCACCGTGCGGTCGGGGTGCTGCTCGACAGTGCGACGTACGGCCGAGCCGACCCGGTAGTGGAACGCGGCGAGGGTCTCGCCGCCGGGGAAGGTGACACCGAACGGATCTTCCTCCCAGCTCTCGGTGCCGTACCGCTCGACGAACACCGGATAGGGCATCCCGTCGCAGTCGGGGCCGGGGTCGTGCTCGCCGAACCCTTCGTCGGTGAGCACCGGCATGTCGCCGAACGCACCGGCAACGATCTCGGCAGTCTGGCGGGCACGCGGATAGTGGCTGGCGATCAGCACGTCGGGCGTGAACTCGGGGGCCGAGCCCCACCGGTCGCGGAGCCGCTCGGCCTGCTGGATACCGAGCGCCGACAGCCCGGAACAGGTGCGCGGGCCGCCGATGGTGCGGCTGACGGTGGCGTTCGACTCGCCGTGGCGGACGTAGATGATGCGGGTCACAGGCGGCGAATCATACTTTTGGTCCCGGCGCCACGACTGGTCGGCCTGTCAGACTGCGCCCATGCGCCGCTCGATCGACGACTACCCCCTCACCGCCGACGACCTGCCACCAGGCGACGACGACATCACCGCGGTGTCGTGGGCGGTGGCCATCAGCGACGACTACGACGACGCCGAGCCGAGGGTGGTGCTCACCGTCGAGGAGGTGGGCGCACCTGGCACCGGCCTGGTGGCGCACCTCGGGCCCGACCACGCCCGCCGGCTGCGCCGAGCCCTGTACGACGCGTTGCGCGAGATCGGGTCCGACCCCGGCCCGTAGCGGTTTCCGGATGCTTTCCGCTAAAGTCGACCAGGTAGATCATCTTTCGGATCCGACAGGAAGGCCACCGCGATGGGCATCGCCCCGATCGTCCCGCCAACACGCGACCTCGCCGACGAGCAGCGCCGCGACATCGAGCGCTTCGAGGTCGCCATCGCGCAGTACCTCGCCGGCGAGATCTCCGAAGACGTGTTCCGCGTGATGCGCCTCAACAACGGCATCTACGGCCAGCGCCAGGGCGGCACCAACCAGATGGTGCGCATCAAGCTCCCGGCCGGCACCATCACCCCGGAACAACTCGACCTGATGGGCCGCCTCGCCGACGAGTACTCGCGTGGCTGGGGCCACATCACCACCCGCCAGAACGTGCAGGTGCACTTCGTCGAACTCACCCGCATCCCGGCGTTGTTGCGCGAACTGGCCGAGGTGGGCCTCACCAGCCGTGAGGCGTGCGGCGACACGGTGCGCAATGTGATGGCCTGCCATCTCGCCGGGGCCTGCCCGCACGAACACCTCGACGTCACCGCCTGGGCCGAAGCCACGTTCGAGCACTTCGTCCGCAACCCGCTGGGCCAGCGCCTGCCGCGCAAGTTCAAGGTGAACTTCTCGGGCTGCTCCACCGACTGCGGTCAGGCCATGTTCAACGACGTGGGTGTCATCGCCACCACCCGCACCCGCGACGACGGCACCGTCGAACAGGGCTTCCGTGTGTACATCGCCGGTGGCCTCGGCGCCACCCCGCATCCGGCGCTCGCCCTCGAAGAGTTCACCAGCCGCGAAGACCTCCTGCCCACCATCGAGGCCACGCTTCGCTTGTTCGACCAGACCGGCAACCGCGACAACAAGTTGCGCGCCCGGCTGAAGTGGGTGGTCGACCAGTTGGGTATCGACGAGGTGCGTCGGCGCGTGCTGAAGATGCGCCACACGCTGCCCGCCTCGTCGTCGTGGCCGGGTGGCATCCCGGCGCTCGTGGCCAAACACGGCGACGAGCCCGCTGGCCGCAGCAGCACCGTCGACGCCACAGCCGTCGGCCAGGGCGTGGCCGTGGCACTCACCCCGCGCGATCCATACCAGCGGTGGGAAGCCACCAGCGTGGTGCGTGGCGCCGCCAACGGGTCGGTGTCGGCCATCGCCTACGCCGCGCTGGGCGACATCACCGCCGCCCAGTTCCGGTCGCTCGCCGCCATCCAGCGCGAACTCGGCGCCGATGTGCGCCTCACCAACCGCCAGAACGTCTGCTTCCGCGGTCTCACCGAGGCGCAACTGCCGGTGCTGTACGCCCGCCTCGAGGCCATCGGTATGGCCCGCCCCGGTGCCGAACTGGCCCGCGACGTGGTGGCCTGCCCGGGTGCCGACACCTGCAACATCGCCGTCACCCAGAGTCGTGGCCTGGCCAAGGCCATCGGCGAGGCGCTCGAAGAGGAAGGCCTCGCCGAGGTGGGCGGCGTGCGCATCAACATCTCCGGCTGCACCAACAGCTGCGGCCAGCACCACGCCAGCGACATCGGCTTCTTCGGTGCCGAGCGCCGGGCCAACGGGCGTTCGGCCCCCGGCTACCAGATGCTGCTCGGCGGCTACGTGGGCCAGGAGCAGATCCACTTCGGCGAGAAGGCCACCCGCCTGCCCGCCAAGGCGGCCCCGCAGGCCGTCGTGCGGGTGGTGCGCCAGTTCGCAGCCGAGCGCAACGCCGGCGAGACGTTCCGCGGCTGGATGGACCGTGTCGGTGGCGCGCACGCCATCGGCCAGGCACTGAAGGATCTCGACGTGTTCCCGGCGTTCGACGAGGCCCCCGAGTTCTACAGCGACTACGACGAGACCGGCCCGTTCGTGGCGGCCGTCGGCGACTCCGAGTGCGCAGTCTGAACCAGCGCACCGCCGACGCGATCGCTGCGATCGACACCGCCAATGATGGCGACCCCACCGTTGTCAGCGTGCGCGGCGGCCACCATCCCTTGGCCCAGATCCATGGCGTGCTGGCCTACGAATGGGTGCTGCACCTGCACCCCGATGCCGACGACACGTGGCTGCTGGCGGCACGAGCGCATCACCTGCGCCGGTGGGAGCTTCCTCGCTCGCACTACGAACCCGGTCGCTCGGGCTACCTGAAGTGGAAGCGCGACCAGCGTCGGCGCCACGCCTCCGATGTCGCCGAGCTGCTCGCCGGGCTCGGCTACGACCCGTCGACGATCGAACGTGTCCAGGAACTCGTGAGGCGCGACAACCTGGCGGTCGACCCCGGGTCGCAGGCCATCGAAGACGCCGCCTGCCTGGCGTTCGTCGAGACCCAGTTGGCCGACGTGGCCACCAAGCTCGACCGCACCCATCTCATCGACGTGCTGCGCAAGACCGCCCGCAAGATGACACCGGCGGGCGCCGCAGCGATCTCACTCATCCCCCTCGCCGACGCCGAGCGCGATCTGCTGGCCGAGGCGCTGGGCGGCTGACGCCTGCTGGCCGCGGCCACAGCAGCTCAGGCGAGCTTTTCGACGAAGCCTTCGAGCTGACGCAGGTTGCGGCACTCGTACACCCCGTCGGTGTGTGTGCCGTACTCGCCCACGATCGAGTCGCCGGTGTTCCAGTAGCTCTTCGGCTCGGGGTTCAGCCAGTACACGTGGCGGGCCTTGGCGCGGATCTCCTTCACCACCCAGCTCTGGCTGGCGTGGTAGTTGTTGCGCGCGTCGCCCAGCAGCAGCACGGTGGTCTTGGGGCCCACGTCCTTGCCGTACTTCTCCCAGAACACCTCGAAGGCGTGGCCGTAGTCGCTGTGGCCGTCGACCCACACCACATCGGCCTCGGTGTTCACCCGATGGATCGCATCCTGGATGTCTTCGGTGTTGCGGAAGAAGTCGGTCACCTCGTCGATGCCGTCGATGAACACGA
>JBEIIG010000048.1:0-28365 GCA_040380855.1 Acidimicrobiaceae bacterium
CCCCCCCCCCCCCCCCCCGGGCAAATAACCAAAAGTCTCCCCCCCCCCCCCCCCCCCCGTCCCCCCCACCCCCCTGCCCCCCCCCCCCCCCCCCCTCCCCCCCCCCCCCCCGGCGCGCGCCCCGGTGCCCACGGGGGTGGCCGGGGGCGGCCGCGCGGGCGGCCGGTAGGCTCGCTGCCGCTATGACGAACATCCCGGACATCCCGGACAAGCCGTCGCTCGACGGCATCGAGGCCCGTCTGATCGAACGGTGGGAAGCCGACGGCACCTACCGCTTCGACCGAGCCGCCAGCCGCGACGAGGTATTCGCCATCGACACCCCGCCGCCCACGGTGAGCGGCTCGCTGCACATCGGCCACGTGTTCAGCTACACCCACACCGATACGGTGGCCCGCTACCAGCGCATGCGCGGCCGGCAGGTGTTCTACCCCATCGGATGGGACGACAACGGCCTGGCCACCGAGCGCCGGGTGCAGAACGTCACCGGTGTGCGCTGCGACCCGTCACTGCCGTTCGACCCCGAGTTCCGAGCGCCCTACAACGGCGACGTACCGAAGGATCACCGCGCCCTGCCGGTGAGCCGACCGAACTTCGTCGACCTGTGCCGCGAGATCACCCACATCGACGAACAGGCCTTCGAGGCGCTGTTCCGGCGACTGGGCCTCAGCGTCGACTGGTCGCTGCTCTACACCACCATCGGCGACCGTGCCCGCCGGGTGAGCCAACGGGCGTTCCTGCGCAACCTCGCCCGCGGCGAGGCGTACCAGCAGGACGCGCCCACCCTCTACGACATCGACGAACGCACCGCCGTCGCCCAGGCCGAGATGGAAGACCGCGAGATGCCGGGCGCGTACCACAAGCTCGCGTTCCACCGGCTCGACGGTGGCGGCGACGTGTTCATCGCCACCACACGTCCCGAACTGCTGCCCAGCTGTGTGGCGATGGTGGCCCACCCCGACGATCCGCGTTACCAGCCGCTGTTCGGCACGATGGTGAGCACCCCACTGTTCGGCGTCGACGTGCCCATCCTGGCCCACCCCTTGGCCGACCCCGAGAAGGGCACGGGCATCGCGATGATCTGCACGTTCGGCGACGTCACCGACGTGGTGTGGTGGCGCGAACTGAACCTGCCGTCGCGTGCACTCATCGGGTTCGACGGCCGCTTCCCGGGCGAGGTGCCCGAGTGGATCGCCACCGACATGGGCTGCGAGGCGTACATGCAGATCGCCGGCCTCGCCCCCAAGCAGGCCCAGAAGCGGGTGGTCGAGATGCTCACCGCCACCGGCGAGATGGTGGGCGACCCCGAGCCGATCGTCCACCCGGTGAAGTTCTACGAACGCGGCAGCCGCCCGCTCGAGATCGTCGCCACCCGGCAGTGGTACATCCGCAACGGTGGACGCGATCAGCAGTTGCGCGACGACCTGCTGGCGCGAGGCGACGAACTCACCTGGCACCCCGGCTACATGCAGCACCGGTACGACAACTGGGTGGGGGGCCTGAACGGCGACTGGCTGATCAGCCGCCAGCGCTACTTCGGTGTGCCGGTGCCGGTGTGGTATCGCCTCGACGCCGACGGCAACCCCATCTACGACGAAGTGCTCGTGCCCGCCGACGAGGCACTGCCGGTCGACCCGAGCACCGACTGCCCGCCCGGATTCGCGCCCGATCAGCGTGGCGTGCCCGGCGGCTTCATCGGCGACCCCGACGTGATGGACACCTGGGCCACGTCGTCGCTCACCCCGCAGATCGCGGGCGAGTGGACCGAGGCCGACAGCGACCTGTTCGACCGCGTGTTCCCCATGGACGTACGGCCGCAGGGCCACGACATCATCCGCACATGGCTGTTCGCCACGATGGTGCGCAGTCACCACGAACACGGCATGCCGCCGTGGCGCAATGCTGCGTTGAGCGGCTGGATCCTCGACCCCGACCGCAAGAAGATGTCGAAGAGCAAGGGCAACGTGGTCACGCCGATGCACCTGCTCGAGCAGTACGGCACCGATGCGGTGCGCTACTGGGCGGCCAGTGGCCGGCCCGGTGTCGACACGGCGTTCGACGAGAGCCAGATGAAGATCGGCCGCAAGCTGGCCACCAAGCTGCTGAACGTCACCAAGTTCGTGCTCACCTTCGGCGAACCCGATGCCGGTGCATCGCCCACCGAGGCCGTCGACCTGGCGATGCTCGCCCGGCTCGCCGCCGTGGCCGACGACGCCACCGCTGCGTTCGACGGCTACGACTACGCCCGGGCGCTCGAACGCACCGAGGCGTTCTTCTGGTGGTTCTGCGACGACTACGTCGAACTGGTGAAGAGCCGTGCCTACGGCGACGAACCCGCCGGGTCGCAGCAGGATTCGCAGGCAGGCTCACGGGCGGCGCTCACCCAGTCGGCTCGCGCTGCGCTGCGCATCGCCCTGTCGTCGATGCAGCGACTGCTCGCTCCGTTCCTGCCGTTCGTCACCGACGAGGTGTGGAGTTGGTGGCAGAACGGTTCGGTGCACGCCGCCACCTGGCCCACCAGCGCCGAGCTCGCCGCAGCATCCGGCACCGGTACCGACCTGGTCGACCCGGCATGGCTCGAGCCGCTCGGTGAGGTGTTGGCCGCCGTGCGCCGCGCCAAGACCGAAGCCAAGGTGAGCCAGCGCGCCGAGATCGAACGTCTCGTCGTGCAGGGCCCCACCGAGGTGCACGACGCGGTGCGTCGCGCGCTGGCCGACCTGCGCGAGGCCGGCTCCATCGGGGCGGTCGAGTTCGAGGTCGCCGACGACCTGCGCTGCGTCGTCGACCTCGCTCCGGTCGCCGACTGACGATCACCCTGCGATCGCCCAGCGATCACGCTGACGATCACGCTGACGATCACCCTGACGATCACCCTGACGATCACGCTGCGGGCACCCCACGCAGGCCCACTGCCCGCCGAACCCGAATCGGGCCCGATGGCCGCGACGCTGGGCCGCTCGCTGAACAACGCGCCGTTGCGCGCCTGCTACAAACGCGGCATGGAAACACGCGCAGCAGTCCTGTGGGGCAAGGATCAGCAGTGGCAGATCGAGACCGTTCGCATCGACCCGCCGCGTGCGGGTGAAGTGATCGTCGAGTGGAAGGTGGCCGGTCTGTGCCACAGCGACGAGCACCTCGTCACCGGCGACATGGTGCCGCCTCCCGAGGCGCTGTCGATGATGGGCATCGACTCGCTGTTCCCGATGATCGGCGGCCACGAAGGCGCGGGCATCGTGCTCGAGGTCGGGCCCGGCGTCACCACCGTGAAGCCTGGCGATCACGTATCGGCCAGCTTCGTGCCGTCGTGCGGTCGCTGCAAGCCGTGCTCGACGGGCCGCCAGAACCTCTGCGACAACGGCCGCGGCACCTTCGGCGGCGGCATGATCACCGACGGCACCCACCGCCACTTCATCGGCGACCGCCATGTCGGGTTGTTCGCCAAACTCGGCACGTTCTCGAATCACGCATGCGTGTCGGAGAACTCGCTCATCAAGGTCGACAACGACCTGCCACTCGAATCGGTGGCTCTCGTGTCGTGCGGTGTGGCCACCGGTTGGGGTTCGGCCACCAACCGCGCCGCGGTCACCCCGGGCGACACCGTCGTGGTGGTGGGCATCGGTGGCATCGGCATCAACGCAGTGCAGGGCGCCAAGATGGCCGGCGCCAAGCACGTCGTCGCCGTCGATCCGGTCGAGTTCAAGCGCGAGAAGGCGATGGAGTTCGGCGCCACCCACACGTTCTCGTCGATGGAGGAAGCGCTCGGGCCGGTGATGGAGATGACCGAAGGGCAGATGGCCGAGAAGGTGATCATGACCCCCGGCGTGATGTACGGCGACCTGATGGAGTTGGGCCTCACCCTCACCGGCAAGGGCGGCACCTGTGTGGTCACCGCTGTGGCACCGATGGAGCAGACCCAGGCCGCGGTGAACCTGTTCCAGTTGGCGATGTGGAACAAAGAGATCAAGGGCACGATCTTCGGGTCGCTCAACCCGCGGGCCGATATCCCGAAGCTGCTGGGGATGTATCGCGAGGGCCAGCTCAAACTCGACGAGTTGATCACCCGTCGCTACTCGCTCGCCCAGATCAACGACGGCTACGAAGCGATGCGCCAGGGCGAGAACATCCGCGGCGTCGTCGTCTACGACTGAACCCGGGCGAGCCGCCGGGCGGTGCAGCCTCGCTGTGCACCCGGCCCACGACCCGACCCCGGCCGCAGGCAACCGGCCGGTAGATTTGGCGGGTCATGAAGCCGACCGACGCCCCCGCCACGCGGCAACTCCGACGCAGTTGGCCGCAGCGGTTGCTGCTCGTGCTGAACTGTCTGCTCGTGGTTGCCTGCCTGGCAGGTGCTGCGGCGCTCGTCGTTGCACGCAATGTGTCGAACAGCATCGGTCGCGTCGAACTGGCTGCCCCTTCACCTGGCACCGCGAACGCGGCGCCCACCACATCGCCGTCGGCCGTCGCCACCACTGCCGGCGGCACCGCTGCCAGTTCGACCGCACCCGAGAGCAGCGGACCGGTCGAGACCTACCCGGTGGCCGATCTCACCGCCCGGAACTTCCTCATCACCGGCGCCGACAACAACGCGTGTATCGAACCCGACTCGCCGTACGCCTCGGCGTTCGGCGACCGCACCGAGATGGGCGAGCGCAGCGACACCATCATGCTCATGCGCGTCGATCCGGCCACTGGACGTGCCGCTGTGCTGTCGTTCCCCCGCGACCTGTGGGTGCAGATCGCGGGCCGACAGAACAAGAACCGCATCAACACGGCGTACGTGAAAGACGACCCCCAGCGCCTGATCGATACGATCTACCAGAACTTCGGGCTCGGCGTCGACCACTTCATCCAGGTCGATTTCTGCGCCTTCAAGAACATCGTCGACGCAGTGGGCGGCGTGGCCGTACCGTTCGAGTACCCGGCGCGCGACACCCATTCGGGCCTCGACGTGCCGACAGCAGGTTGTTTCACGTTCACCGGCGACCACGCCCTGGCCTATGTGCGCTCGCGCTACTACCAGTACTACAAAGACGGTACGTGGCAGAAGGACGGCCTGAGCGATCTCGGCCGCGTCTCTCGCCAACAGGACTTCATCCGTCGCGCTCTCGCCGCGGCGCTCGACAAGGGCATCACCAACCCGAGCGTGGCCCGCGGCCTCATCGAGACCGCACAGGAGAACGTCGTCGTCGACAGCGCGCTGAGCATCGACAAGATGCTCGAGTTCGCCGGTGTGCTGCGCAACCTCGACCCCGACTCGATCAGTTCGTACCAGATCGAAGCAGAGGGCGCGAACATCTCTGGTCAGTCGGTGCTCGTCCCGCGCATCAAGGGCGACAACATGCGCGCCATCCTCGCCATCTTCCGCGGTGAGGCGCCGCTGGCCGGCGCGCCCGAGCAGGTGTTCGAGACCACCACCACGACGAGCACGACGAGCACGACCACCACCGTCCCGGCTACCACCACGACCGGCAAGCCGACCGGCACCACCGTGGCCGGCACCACGACGACGACGTCGTCGACCACCACCACGACGTCGACGACGGTGGCCCCCACCACCCTGCCTGCCACCACGGTGGCCCCGGAAGAGAACGCGAAGGGCATCGTCCCACCCCGCGACGTCAGCTGCTGAGCCAGCAACCCGACCCGGAACCGAACCGGAACCGAACCGGGTTCAGGCCTCGAGCACGCGGCCGATCGCGTCGGCCACACTCGACGGACCCGCCGCCGTGGTGAGCCTGGCCCCGGTGCGGCGAGCGAAGGCCTCGGCCTCGTCGCTGTCGCCTTCGGGGGCGATCACCACCAGTTCGTCGAGCCCACCGGCAGCCGCCACCGGGTCGCCGTCGACCGTGGCCCGGCAGTCGCTCAGCAGGATCGTCACCTTGCGCCCGGCTCTGCTGCGCCGCAGTTGGTCGGCGGCGCCGAGCAGCGCACCGGCCAGGTCGGTGGTGCCGAACCCACGCAGCGCCAGCACGTCGTTCACCACCCGGTCGCTGGCCTTCGCCACGTCCTGACTCTTGGCCACCACGACGTCCTTGCCGAACGCGATGACGCTGTAGTCGGCCGGTGCCCGCCAGGCCACCGATGCCGCCGCCACCGCCGAGGTGGCCAAGGGCTTGCCGCCCATCGAACCGCTGCGATCCACCAGCAGGCACAGCGCCGTGCCCGGCTGCACCCAGCCGCGCACCCGCAGGCGTTCGGGGTCGACCACACCGCCGGTACCACCGGCATCGACGAGCGCATCGAGGCTGGCGTCGATGTCGATGTCGCCGGCATCGGGCCGGTACGGGCGCTCCTCCAACCGACCCACACCACGCGGGCGGCTGGGGCCACGACGGCTGATGTCGAGGAACAGCCGCCCGGCGAGGCGCCGGGCCAACTCGCGCAGCGCCTGGTCGGTGGCACCGGTGAGATCGGCGAGCATCGCCATCGTCTCGTCGGGGTCGTCGCCCATCGCCTCGTCGACCGCCGCCTCGTCGAGTTCACCCACTTCGGGCGACACCTGCTCGAAGCGCGGGTTGCGGGCGAGTTCGCGCCGCGACGTGGTCTTGCGCTGCGCCTGCTGCACCGCCTCATCGGCCTCCGCACCTTCCTTGGCGCGGGGCGGTTGCTTCAGCGGGAGTTGTTGGCCCCAGTCGGGGCGCCAGCTTTTCCCTCGCCGTCACCACCTGCGGTGCGCCCGAACACCTCTTCCCACAGGTCGGTGATGATGCCCTCGCTGGTGCGGGCCGAGCCCTCGCGAACCCTCACCCGGCCCGACAACGCAACGATCGCCGCGTCGAGGCCGACGCTCGGCTGATACGGGGTGAGGCCGCGCACCTGGGCCAGGCTGGCCGCCACCCGGGCGGTGTCGATCGCACCGCGCACCGACGACCCCATGCGCAGGTCGGGGTGCTCGCGGGTGCGGCGCACCAGCTCCACCACCTTGCCCACCCACTCGGCCTCGAGCGGTACGGGCAGCGCCTGCTCGACGATCGCCACCTCTTCGACAGCGCTCTGGTAGGTCATCGACAACCGGCACATGCGGTCGTACACCGCGCCCGAGATACGCGCCGTGCCCACGGCATCGAACGGGTTCATCGCCGCCACCAACCGGAAGCCGGGGGTGCACGCCACCCGACCGAGGCGAGGCACGTGCAGCTCCTGCTCACTCATCACCGTGATGAGCACGTTGAGGGTCTCTTCCGGGATGCGGTTGATCTCTTCGACGTACAGTAGCGACCCGTCCACCATCGCCGTCACCAGCGGCCCGTTCACGAACACGTCGGGCGTGTAGCCGTCGGTGAGCACGCGGGCCGGGTCGAAGTGACCCACCAGACGGGCCGGTGTGAGCTCGGCGTTGCCCTCGACGAACTCGAACCCGATGCCGAGTTCGTGCGCCACGGCGCGCAGCAGCGTGCTCTTGCCGGTGCCCGGCGGGCCTTCGAGCACGATGTGCCGATCGGCCATCAGTGCGGCGACGACGAGTTCGAGCTCGCGTCGCCGCCCGACGACCGCGCCGTGGAGGCGCTCGACGAGGGAATCCACTGCCGGGGTACCGGTCAGTCGTACTTCAGGACGCCACGGATGTTGGTGCCCGCACGCATCGCGTCGTAGCCCTCGTTCACACCTTCGAGCGGGTACTCGTTGGTGACGAGGCCGTCGAGGTCGAGCTGGCCCTCGCGGTACAGACCGATGAGCTTCGGGATGTCGGCGCGGGGGTTGCCCGAGCCGAACAGCGAGCCGACGAGCTGCTTCTCCATCAGGGTGAGGTCGAGCAGGCTCATCGAGGCGCTGTACTCGAGCGCGGGGTGGATGTTGGTGACGACCACGCGGCCACGCTTTGACGCGAGCGCCATGGCCGAACCGATCACTTCGCCCGAGCCGACGCCCATGGTCATGATGACCTTGTTGGCCATCGTGCCCCAGGTGAGCTCCTGGATACCGGGCAGCGCCTCTTCCATCGACGAGAACGTGTGCGTCGCACCGAACTCCATCGCCTTCTCACGCTTGAACTCGACCGGGTCGATGGCGATGATGCGCTTCGCGCCGGCCAGTTTCGCTCCCTGGATGGCGTTGGCGCCGATACCGCCCACACCCACCACGGCCACGGTGTCGCCGGGCTTCACCTCGGCCGCGTACACGCTCGAGCCCCAGCCGGTGACCACACCACACCCCAGCAGGCAGGCGCGGTCGAGCGGCACGTCCTTGTCGATCTTGATGCAGCTGGCCTCGTTCACCACGGTGTGGTGGGCGAAGGTGCCGAGGATGCACATCAGCGCCAGGTCCTGGCCGCGAGCGTGGTGGCGGCTGGTGCCGTCGGAGATCTGCTTGCCGAGGCCCATCAGCGCGCCGAGATCGCACAGGTTCTGGTGGCCGGTCGAGCAGCTCGCGCAGCGACCGCACGACGGGATGAACCCGAACACCACGTGGTCGCCGGGGGCGAGCCAGCTGACGCCCTCGCCCACTTCCTGCACCACGCCGGCGCCCTCGTGGCCGCCGATGATGGGCGGCGCGAACGGCAGGTCGCCGGTGACCAGGTGCTCGTCGCTGTGGCACATGCCGCTGGCAGCGATCTTCACCAGCACTTCACCCGGGCCGGGGGGATCGAGGTCGATCTCCTCCACGCTCCACGGTGTGTTGACTTCCCAGAGGACAGCAGCCTTGGTCTTCACGACGAAACCCCCATGTATCGATACGTGGGGCGATCCTAGGCACAGCGACCCCCGTGGGCGCTACCCGGTCTCCGGTCCGTCACCGCTGACGAACGGCGAACGGTCAGGCCTTACGGGCCACGACCTCCATACAGGTGCGGTAGCGCTCGCTGATCCCGTACGAGGCGACCTCGAAGCCGGTCTCGGCGAGCAACTCGTACAGCCGCGTGCGACTGAAGTTGTGGTAGTGCTCGATCTCACTCCAGTACGGGTTGACACCGTGCATGTCCATCATCTGCCACACCACCGTCTCGAAGTTCGGCATCGACAACAGCAAGACGCCGCCGACCTCGAGCAGACGGTTGACCGTCTGCAACGCAGCCTTCGGATAGGGGATGTGCTCGAGGACGTCGCCCATGCTCACCACGCTCACCTCGTGGTCGAAGACGAGGTCGTTCACATCGGCGCAGTAGGCCTCGATCCCGAACTCGCGAATCTTGTCGACGCTGGCCGATCGCAGGTCGCAACCGATCGGCCGGAAGCCGAACTCCGCTGCGGTGAACAGCAGCCCGCCGTTCCCGAAGCCGATGTCGAGCCAGGTACCACGCTGGCGATAGGGCAGGACACGCTCGATCATGCGGGCTGACATCACTCGCCAGCGCTCGATGTCGTGGCCGATCTCCATCTCGGCCAACACCTCGGCGAAGATCAACGCCGCTGCCTCGTCGGTGTAGTAGCCGTTCCGGAACACGTGGCCGCACCCGTCGCACGTCTGCCAGTGCAGTTCGCTCGACATGCCCGGTCGGTAACTCGGGTGGTGTGTACACGCGAACGAGAGGAGGTGCGACAGGTCCCTGGAGTCGCACAGCGGGCAGGCGGCGTACAGCACCAGTTCGTCGAAATCGACTGCGTGAAGGGTCATGGTCGTCGACCGTCCTGGCAACGGTACGTTCGTCAAGCGGTGACAGGCCGGGCCGGGTGGCGAGGGCCGGGTGGCGAGGGCCGACCGCCGCGGGTACGCTCGGCCAGATGGAGCACGACACGATCGCCGCACCCGACACCGCCAGCACGAACGTCGGCAGCGCCGAGGGCCTGGCCACCGCACCGGCAGTCACGCTGGTCGACGACGAACTCCTCGTCGAGGAGATCTCGATCGATGGTATGTGCGGCGTCTACTGAGCGCCCGTTGCTCGACACCCCGCTCGAGTTGCACCCCCAGGTAGCGCTGCGGCCCGAACCCTTCGGCGCGCTCGCCTACCACTACGGCAACCGCCGCCTCATCTTCCTGAAGCACCCCGACATGGTGGCGGTGGCGAAGGTGCTGGCCGAGCACCCCAGCCTGGCCGAAGCACTGCGCGCCTGCGGGGTGGCCGAGGCGCGCTGGCCCAGCTTCACCGCTGCATTCACCAACCTGCAGAACTCGGAGATCGTCCGTGAGCGCTGAATCATGAGCGTCGAATCCCTCGTCAGCCAGTTGAAGACCGGCCTCGACGCGCCGATCTGTCTCACCTGGGAACTCACCTACGCCTGCAACCTGCAGTGCGTGCACTGCCTGTCGTCGAGCGGCCAGCGCGACCCGCGCGAGCTCACCACCGCCGAGGCCAAGCAGGTGCTCGACGAACTGCACGACCTCCAGGTCTTCTACATCAACATCGGTGGCGGCGAGCCGATGGTGCGCCGCGACTTCTTCGAACTGCTCGAGTACTCCATCGGCCGCGGTATCGGCGTGAAGTTCTCCACCAACGGCGCCTTCATCGACGCCGACAAGGCCCGTCGTCTCACGGCGATGGACTACCTCGACATCCAGATCAGCCTCGACGGCATCGATGCGGCCACCAACGACGCCGTGCGCGGCGCCGGCAGCTACGACATGGCCCGCCGGGCGATGGACAACCTGGCCGCAGCCGGCTTCGTCGAGCGCAACGGCCCGTTCAAGATCTCGGTCGTGGTCACCCGCCACAACGTCGACCAGCTCGATGCGTTCAAGGCGCTGGCCGACAGTCACGGCGCGCAGTTGCGCGTCACCCGCCTGCGCCCCAGCGGCCGCGGCGCCGACACCTGGCACGACCTGCACCCCACCAACGCCCAGCAGCGCCAGATCTACCACTGGCTGCTCGCCCACGGCGACAACGTGCTCACCGGCGACTCGTTCTTCCACCTCAACGCCCTCGGCGAGCCGCTGCCGGGCCTGAATATGTGCGGCGCCGGCCGAGTGGTGTGCCTCATCGACCCCATCGGCGACGTATATGCCTGCCCGTTCGTCATCCACGACCAGTTCAAGGCCGGATCGGTGCGCGACGAGGGCGGCTTCGCCCGGGTGTGGAAGCAGAGCCCGCTGTTCCTCGAACTGCGCGAACCCCAGTCGGCCGGCGCCTGCGCCAGCTGCGGCAGCTACGACGCATGCCAGGGCGGCTGCATGGCGGCCAAGTTCTTCACCGGCCTGCCGCTCGACGGCCCCGACCCCGAATGCGTGGGCGGCGCCGCCGACGAGATGCTGCGCACGGTGAACGTGGGCCTCACCCCGAAGCCGGCGATGGACCACTCCAAGCCGGTCACCCTCGGCCGTAGCATCGGCCGCAAACCGGTACCCGTCGCCGGCGCCTAGAGTCCCCGCCGGGGAGCCATGAACGCTGTCGTCTTCGTCCTGGTGCCGCTGGCCTATCTGCTCGGCACCTTCCCGAGTGCAATCCTCGTGGCGCGCAGCAAGGGCATCGACATCACCTCGGTCGGCTCGGGCAACCCCGGTGCATCGAACATCGCCCGCACCCTCGGCGCGAAGTGGGGCATCGCGGTGTTCGCGATGGACGCGCTGAAGGGTGCCATCCCGGCGGCCGCCGGACTGCTGCTCGACACCCGGCCCGGCGCCTACGTGCTGGTGGCCGCGGCGGTGCTGGGGCACATGTACCCGGTCACCCGCCGCTTCCGCGGTGGTAAGGGCGTGGCCACCCTCGGCGGCGCCACCATCGTGCTGCACCCAGTGGTGTTCGCCGTGCTCGTCGTGCTCTGGTACGTCGTGCGTACGGCCACCAAGAAGGCATCGCTGGCGTCGTTCGCGGTCATCATCGGCCTGCCGGTGGGGGTGGCGGTGAGCGGTCGACCCGGGTGGGAGGTGGCCGCCGTGGTGGGCCTGGCCCTGCTGGTGATGGTGCGCCACGTCGACAACATCAAGCGGCTGCTCGCCGGCAACGAGCTCTCGGCGACGAAATCCTGAGCGAGCCGCGGTAGCGTCGCCCACCGCATGCCGCGCCTCGTCGAACCCCTCGCACTCGGTGCCCGTACGGCTCCGTCGCGGGTGATGTTCGGCCCCCACGTCACCAACCTGGGCGACGACGAACGCCGCCTCACCCAGCGCCACGTGGCGTACTACGAACGTCGTGCAGCCGGTGGCGCCGGGGTGATCGTGGTGGAGGGCGCCAGCGTGCACGCCAGCGACTGGCCCTACGAGCGGGCACCGCTGGCCGAACGCTGCGCCACCGGGTGGGCAGCCGTCGCCACCGCCTGCCAGGCACACGGCGCACTGGTCATCGCCTCGCTCGACCATGCGGGTGGGCAGGGCACGAGCGCCTACAACCAGGCGCCGCTGTGGGCTCCGTCGCGGGTGCCCGAGGTGAACAGCCGCGAGGTGCCGAAGTGGATGGAGGCCGCCGACATCGCGGCGGTCGTCGCCGGGTTCAGCGCCGCCACCACCCTTGCGGTCGAGGCGGGCTGCGACGGGGTCGAGATCAACGCCGGCCAGCACAGCCTGGTGCGCCAGTTCCTGTCGGGCCTCACCAACCACCGCGGCGACGAGTGGGGCACCGACCGGTTGCTGTTCGCCCGCCAGATCATTGCTGTCGTGCGTACCGCCGCTCGTGGGGCCATCGTCGGCCTGCGCCTGTCGTGCGACGAACTGGCGCCGTGGGCGGGCATCACGCCCGAGATGGCGCCCGGTATCGCTGCCGACCTGGTGGCCGCCGGCCTCGACTACGTGGTGGTCACCCGCGGCGCCATCTTCTCGGCCGAGAAGACCCGGCCCGACTTCCACGAACCCACCGGGTTCAACATCGACGTGTGCCGCGCCGTGAAGGCCGCCGTGGGAGATACACCCGTGTTCCTCCAGGGCTCGGTGGTCGACTGGGGCCAGGCCGAGTGGGCCCTCGGCGACGGCGTGTGCGACGGGGTGGAGATGACCCGCGCCCAGATCGCCGAACCCCATCTGGTGGCGCACGTGCGCGCCGACACCACCCACCTCGTCCGCCCCTGCATCCGCTGCAACCAGCGATGCCAGGTGCGCGACGCCCGCAACCCCATCGTGTCGTGCACGGTCGAGCCGTCGGCAGGCCACGAGTCGATCGACCCCGACTGGTACGCGCCCACGAGCCATCCCCGCGACGTCACCGTCGTGGGGGGTGGCGTGGCCGGCCTCGAGGCCGCCCGCACCGCGGCCGCACGTGGCCACCGGGTGCAGGTGCTCGAGCGCAGCGACACCTTCGGGGGTGTGGCCGCAGTGGCCGGGCCCGGTCGCTCGTTCGCCGCCTGGCTGGTGGCCGAGTGCACCCGCCTCGGTGTGCAGTTGCGCTCGGGTGTCGATGGCACCGATGCCACGGGGGTCGTGATCGAAGCGATCGGCTCGGTGCCCGGCGAGCGACCGTTCGACATCGAACCCGACGCAGTGGTGGTCGACGTGCTCGACCTGCGCACCGGCGTCGCGTCGCTGCCCGCCGACGGGATGATCGCCCTGTTCGACCCGATCGGCGGGCCCATCGCCGTTGCGCTGGCCGAGGAGCTCGGCGAGCGGGCCGTGCTCATCACCCAGGACAACATCGCCGGCAACGAACTCAGCCGAACCGGCGACCTCGCCCCCGCCAACGTGCGCCTCGCCCAGCGCGGGGTACAGGTGGTCAAGCGGGCCCTGCTCCGCCGGGTGGGCCCCTCCGGGGTGACGGTGCAAGATCGCTTCAGCGGCGACGTGCGAACCATCGAGTGCGTGGCGCTGGTCGACTGCGGCTTCCGATTGCCCGCACCACCGCTGGTCGCCGATGCCCGCCGGGTGGGCGACTGCGTGGCACCGCGCACCATCGCCGAGGCCGTACTCGAGGCCCGGCGAGTCGCCGCCGGCATCTGACACCGGTCTGCATCCGGCCCGACCCGCGGCAACATCCGATCCGAGGCGGCCATCTAGGCTCGGCGTCATGAACGCCGTACAACTCGACCGAGCCCGTCAGGCCTTCGCCGACCGCAACCCCGCCAGCCACGCCGCCTACGACCGGGCGCGCCAGGTGCTGCCCGGTGGGCACACCCGCACGGTGCTCACTCATCCGCCGTTCCCGCTCACGTTCGCGTCGGGCGAAGGTGCCACCCTCACCGACGTCGACGGCCACACCTACATCGACCTGCTCGGCGACTACACCGCCGGTCTGCTCGGTCACAGCGAACACCGGGTGATCGACCAGGTGAAGGCCGCGCTCGACACCAACGTCAGCGTCGGCGGCATCCACCCCGCCGAGGCCGAACTGGCCCGGCTGATGTGCGACCGCTTCTGCCTCGATCGGGTGCGCTTCACCAATTCGGGCACCGAAGCCAACCTGATGGCCATCACCACCGCGATGCAGGTCACCGGCCGGTCGAAGCTGTTGGTGATGCTGGGCGGGTACCACGGTGGCGTCCTCTACTTCGCCAGTGGTCCGGCCCCGTGGAACGCGCCGTACGACTTCGTCATCGCGTCCTACAACGACCTGCCCGGCACCCTGGCACTCATCGAACAGCACGGCCCGCAACTCGCCGCCGTCGTGATGGAACCGATGCTCGGCTCGGGTGGCTGCATCCCCACCACCCCCGAGTTCGTCCAGGGCGTCTTCGCCGCCGCCCGCGCGGTGGGCGCAGTGTGCATCGCCGACGAGGTGATGACGTCGCGCCACGGCCGCTGCGGCATGGTCGACATGCTGGGCGCACAGGCCGACATCACCACCTACGGCAAGTACATCGGCGGTGGGTTCTCGTTCGGTGCGTTCGGCGGTCGCGCCGATCTGCTCGACCAGTACGACACCAGCCCCGAGGGCGGGCGCACCAGCGTCATCAGCCACGCCGGCACCTTCAACAACAACATCGCCACGATGAACGCCGGTGTCGCCGTGCTGGGCAGCGTGTACACCAAGGAGGTGGCCGAGGCGCACTTCGCCCGCGGTCACGACTTCCTCCAGAACGTGGCCGCCGTGCTGGCCCGTCACGATCTGCCCGTCAGCGTCAGCGGATTCGGTTCGATGATGAGCCTGCACGCCCTGCCCGAGGCACCCACCCAGTTGCGCCAGATGGCCAAGCGCGATGCCGTGCTGCAGGAGCGCCTGTTCCTCGGCCTGCTCGAGCGCGGCGTGTACATCGCCCACCGCGGGATGATGAACGTGGGCCTCGCCCACACCGACGACCAGTTGGCCCAGGCGCTCGACGCGCTCGACGACACGGTGCGCTCGCTCAACGAGTAGAACTCCCCCATGGGAACCGATCTGTTCGACATGACGGGCAAGGTGGCGCTGGTCACCGGCGGCAGCCGGGGCCTCGGCCGCGAGATGGTGCTGGCGTTCGCCGAGCGCGGTGCCGACGTGGTCATCGCCAGCCGCAAGCTCGACAACTGCGAGGCCGTGGCCGCCGAGGTGCGCGCCCTCGGCCGCCGGGCGCTGCCGGTGGCCTATCACGCTGCGTCGTGGCAGGGCGCCGACGACCTCGCCGCCGCCGCCTACGCCGAGTTCGGGCGCGTCGACGTGCTGGTGAACAACGCCGGCATGTCGCCGCTGTACCCGTCGGTCGATGCGGTCACCGAAGACCTGTACGACAAGGTGATGGGCGTCAACCTGAAGGGCCCGTTCCGGCTGTCGGCCGTGGTGGGCACGCGCATGGTGGCCGACGGCGGCGGGTCGATCATCTTCGTGTCGTCCATCGCCTCGCAGCGCCCCACCGCCACCGAACTGGTCTACGGCCCGGCGAAGGCAGGCCTGAACGCGCTCACCTACGGCCTCGCCCGCACCCTCGGCCCCACCGTGCGCGTGAACTGCATCGTGCCCGGCCCGTTCCTCACCGACATCTCCAAGGCGTGGGACATGACGGCGTTCGAGCGCAGCGCCAAGCAGGGGTTCGCCCTCCAGCGCGGCGGCGAACCGCACGAGATCGTCGGCGCCGCCCTCTACTTCGCCACCGCCGCCGGCAGCTACACCACCGGTACGACGCTGAATGTCGACGGCGGGCCGCGTTGAGGCCCGAAGCCGACACGAGCACACTCGCCGCCGTGCTGTGGGACATGGACGGCACGCTGGTCGACACCGAGCCGTACTGGATCGAGCGCGAGTTCGAGATCGTCGCCGAGCACGGCAATGGTGCGTGGAGCGAGGCGCACGGCCACGCCCTGGTCGGCCAAGACCTACGCGACTCGGCCCGCTATATCGCCCACCACGGCGAGGTCGACCTGCCGATCGACGACATCGTCAATCTGCTGCTCGACGGTGTGGTGGCCCGGGTGCAGCAGCGGGTGCCGTGGCGGCCGGGCGCACGCGAACTGCTGGCCGACCTGGGTGCCGCCGGCATCCCGTGCGCACTGGTCACGATGTCGTGGCGCCGCTTCACCGACGCACTGCTGCCCGCGCTGCCCGCCGGGTCGTTCACCGCCGTCGTGGCGGGCGACGACGTCACCCACGGCAAGCCGCACCCCGAGGCCTACCTCACCGGTGCGGCGCTGCTGGGTGTGGCGACGCACCAGTGCGTCGCCATCGAGGACTCGCCCACCGGCGCCCGCTCGGCACAGGCGGCCGGATGCGTCACGCTCACCGTGCCGCTGATTGTGCCCATCCCCGAGGGGGTCGGCCACCATCGCCTCACCACGCTCGACGGTGTGAGCGCCGAGCACCTCCGCGAGATCCACCGCACCCACGCCCACCGGGTGACACCGTGAGCGGACCCCACGGTGTCGACACAGCCACCCGCGCCGCGCTCGATGCACGCCGGGCCGACATCGCCGCGCGTCACCTGCGGCCGCGCGCCGAGCGACCGGCCAGCACCGCCCGCGGCGTGCACCATGTGGCGCTCATCTGCAGCGACGTCGAGCGCACGGTGCGCTTCTACGACGGCCTGCTCGGCTTCCCGCTCATCGAGATGTTCGAGAACCGCGACTACGCAGGGTCGACCCACTTCTTCTTCGACATCGGCCACGGCAACACCCTCGCCTTCTTCGACCTGCCGGGCCTACCCCTCGGCGAGTACGCCGAGGTGCTCGGCGGGCACCACCACCTGGCCATCTCCATCGAGCGCGCCCCGTGGCAACGCATCAAGGACCGCTTCGACGCCGAGGGCATCGAGTACGCCCACGTCGACGGCTCGTCGCTGTACTTCCGCGGGCCCGACGGCGAGCGACTCGAGTTGATCAGCGACCCGCTGCTCGAGATGTACGGCAAGCCCGTCGGCTGATCGGCCCCCGGTTGCCCGCGGCCGCGGCGCAGGTGACCGACCGCCGTTCGCACTGGTTGCACGACACCAGAAACGAACTTCAGACTTTTTCGCCGCAGACGTGGCCGACGTCACAGGCCCCGCCGTAGCATCCAATCATGGAAATGCACTTCGCCTCTGTGTGGGAAGCCATCGCCGATGTGATCGGCGACGAGACCGCTGTGGTGCACGGGAACACCCGTCGCAACTGGTCCGAGTACGACGAGCGAGCGGCCCGAATGGCGGCTGCCTACGTCGCCGCAGGCCTCGGGCACGATTCGAAGATCGGGCTCTACATGTACAACGGCAACGAGTACCTCGAGGCCCAGTTCGGCGGCTTCAAGATGCGCGGCGTGCCGGTGAACGTGAACTACCGGTACCTCGACGAGGAACTCTGGTACCTGCTCGACAACGCCGACGCCGAGGCACTGGTGTTCCACTCGTCGCTCGGCGACCGGGTGGCCCGCGTGGTCGACCGCCTGCCGAAGCTGAAGCTGCTCGTCGAGGTCGACGACGGCGGGCCGGGCCAGGTTCCCGGCGCCCTCGCCTACGAGACGGTGCTGGCCGGGCACGACCCGATGCCGCGCATCAACCGCGCCGAGGACGACATCTACATGCTCTACACCGGTGGCACCACCGGTATGCCCAAGGGCGTCATGTACGCCATGGGCGGCATGACCGGCGGCTTCGTCACCTCCGGCTTCCCGCTGCTGGGCCTCGCTGCGCCGTCCGACGCCAGCGAGATCAGCGGCCTGGTGAAGGGCGCCGTCGAGGCCGGCAACCGACTCATCTCCATCCCGGCCGCGCCGCTCATGCACGGCACCGGCGTGTGGCTGGGTGCGTTCATCCCCCACCTCGCCGGTGGTCTGGTGGCCACCTTGCAGAACCGCTCGCTCGATGCCGACGAACTGCTGCGACTGGTCGAGGCCGAGGCCGTCACCAACCTCACCATCGTCGGCGACGCGTTCGCCAAGCCGATCATCCGGGCCCTCGACGCCGCTGTCGCAGCGGGCCGTCCGTACGACACCTCGTCGCTGAAGATGGTCATCTCCTCGGGCGTCATGTGGACCGCCGAGGTGAAAGAGCAGTTGCTCGACCGCGTGGAACAGCTCGTCCTGCTCGACGCCATCGGTTCCACCGAGGGCTCGATGGGCATGTCGATCACGATGAAGGGCCTCCCGCCCTCCACCGCCAAGTTCAGCCAGATGCCCACCACCAAGGTGTTCACCGACGACGACCGCGAGGTACAGCCCGGCTCGGGCGAGATCGGCATGGTGGCCGCCGGCGGCAACGTGCCGCTCGGCTACTTCAAGGACCCCGAGAAGTCGGCCCGCACCTTCCGCGTCATCAACGGCCAGCGCTACTCGTTCCCCGGCGACCTGGCCATGGTGGCCGACGACGGTTCACTCATCCTGCTCGGCCGTGGCAGCCAGGTGATCAACAGCGGCGGCGAGAAGATCTTCCCCGAAGAGGTGGAAGAAGCCGTCAAGCGCGTGGCCGGTGTGCACGACTGCCTGGTCGTGGGCATCGACGACGAGAAGTTCGGCCAGGCCGTCACCGCCGTCGTGTCGCTGAACGAGGGCGCCACTGCCACCGAAGGCGAGATCATCGCCGGAGTGAAGGGGCAGCTCGCCGGGTTCAAGGCCCCCAAGCGCGTCGTGTTCGTGGCCGATGTGCCTCGCGCACCCAACGGCAAGGCCGACTACAAGGCCGCCAAGCAGCACGCTCTCGACGCCATCGGCTGACCCACAGCGGCCTGACGGCCTGACGGCCTGACGGCCCGACGGCCTGACGGCCCGATGGCCGGGTGCTCCGGCAGCGTCAGGCGGTGGGTTGCAGTTTGGCGCGCAGGAAGTCGAGCACCTGCTCGACACTGGGCTCGTGGCGCTGTTCGGTGAGCACGCTGTGGTCCTGCTTCGACGTGCTCGGCAGTTCGACTGCGATGAACGCATCGCCCAGCAGGGCCCGCAACGACGCGAAGCGGTCGCCGACGAGCTTGTCCTGGTCGTAGCGCAGGCCCAGCACCTGACACCCCTCGGCAGCGCGTCGGGCCACCACGAGGGCGTCGTCGGGCGACAGGTTGAGGTCGGCCTTGCGCGCCGCCTTGCCCACCGCGAACGGCATCGAGGGCTGGCTGAGCACCGGCGCCACCATGATGTCGTCGACCATCATGCCCAGCGCGAAGCCGCCGCTGAAGCACATGCCGACGGCACCCACCCCCGGACCACCCACCTCGGTGTGCAGCGAGCGAGCCAGCGCCCGCAGGAAGCCGATCACCGGCGAGGTCTGGTTGAGTGCCCAGGTGGAGAACTCCTTGGCCACGCACACCTTGGTCATCGAGCCGGCCATGTAGGCACCGCTGGGCGCCTTGCCGGGCGTACCCACCAGCGACGGCATGACAACGGTGAAGCCCGAGGCGACGACATCGTTCGCGAACCGGGCGACCGCCGGGGTGATTCCGGGGATCTCGTGCACGATCACCACCCCGGGGCCCTCGCCCCGGCGGAACGTGTCGCGGGTGAGACCCGCGGCGGTGAACGACCCCTTGGTCCACCCCGCCAGCACATCGCTGTCGACTTCAGCCATCACGGTCTCCTCTTCATCACAGTCTTCTGCTCATCACAGTCTTCTGCTCATCACAGTCTTCTGCGCATCACAGTCTTCTCACTGCTGCGAGCGCCCGCTCGGCGAGGCCCTCGGTACCGATCTTGAACGACTCGAGATCGACACCTTCCTGATCGCCCATCGCACCGTGTAGATACCGGGCGTACACGCCCTCACTGATGACGGCCAGCCGCCAACAACTGAAGGCGACGTAGTAGTCGATTCCCGACAGATCGCGTCCCGTGCGTCGCGCATAGCGCTCGAGCAGTTCGTCGTAGCGCGGGAAGCCACCGGCCGGTGTGGGGTCGTTGGCACGGGCCGTGGCAGCCTGCCCGTCGAACCAGTAGACGCCGAGGTATCCCACGTCGGCCAGCGGGTCGCCGAGCGTGCAGAGCTCCCAGTCGAGCACGGCAGCGATACGGCCGTGGGCGACATCGGTGAGGCAGTTGCCGAAGCGGAAGTCGCCGTGGGCGATCGACACCCCCTGCTGCACCGGCAACCGCTCGCGCAGGCGCGACGCCACTTCGTCGATGGCCGGCAGTTCACGGGTCTTCGACTGCTCCCACTGGGTGCTCCACCGCTTCACCTGCCGCTCGACGTAGCCCTCGCGCTTGGCGAGGTCGCCGAGGCCCACCGCGTCGACATCGACAGCGTGCAGATCGGCCAGCACGTCGATGAGGTGCTCGGAGGCGCCCCGGCGCAACCCGGGCGCCAGCAGATCGGCCTTCTCGACGCTGTCGAGCACGACACCGTCGACGTAGCCCATCACGTAGAACGGCGCGCCGTTCACCTCGGTGTCGGTGCACACCCCGAGCGCGCGGGGCACCGGCACGTCGGTCTGCCCGACCGCTGCGATGATGCGATGCTCGCGAGCCATGTCGTGCGCCGTCGCCAGCACATGACCGAGCGGTGGACGGCGCAGCACGAACCGCGCACCGTCGGCACCGGTGACCATGAACGTGAGGTTCGAACGCCCACCCGTGATGAGCCGGAACTCGAACGGGGCGACCGCGCCCTCGACGTGCTCGACCAGCCAACGGGTGACCGGTTCGACAGCGATTCCGGCGATCTCGTGCGACGACATGGTGGCCAACCGTACCCGGCTCAACCCGGTCGGGAGACTCCGACCACCTTGTTCCATCGCACCGGCGACACCTTCACCACGTCGCCCGGCTGGGTGGCGTGGATCATCTGCCCCCCTCCGATGTAGATGCCGACGTGACCGATCGGTGAGTGGTAGAAGATCAGGTCGCCAGGCTGGGCCTCGTCTTTGGAGACGTGCGGGGTGGATGCGTACTGCTGGGCCGACTGGTGCGGCAGGTACACCCCCGCCCGGCCCCACGCCCACTTGGTGAGGCCCGAGCAGTCGAACGCCACACCCGGGCTCTCGGCTGCGAACTTGTAGGCGACGCCCAACTGCGACTGGGCGGCGCCCACTGCGATGCCGGCGGTGGATGCAGGCGGTGGAGCACTCGGTGGTGCCGGCGGCGGCGTGGGGGCGGGCGTCGAGTTCCCGCCACCCGAGTTCCCGCCACCCGAGTTCCCGTCACCCGAGTTGCCGGTGTCGCCCGCATCGCCGCCGTTGCCCGTACCGACATCTGCCGTCGGGGGTGCCCCGCCGCCGCGGGCCGCCGGAGCGGGCGCGGTGCGGCGGTTGTTCTCGGCTGCTCGTTGCGCCGCCGCCACCGCAGCGGCCAGACGACGCTCCTGTTCCTGGCGGATCAGATCGCCCAACTCGGCCTGAGCAGCCGCATAGTCCTGTTCGTACTGCGCGCTCAACTGCTCGCCCTCGGCCTGTCGGGCCTCGATGGCGGCGATCAGTTGGGCCTGTTCGGTCTGCTTGGCCACCAGCGCGGTCTGCTCGGCGGCGAGGTCGTCGAGCATGGCCTGCATCTCGTCGGTGGTGCCTGCACCCTGATCGAGGGCCACGCGCGACAGTTCGCTGCGGGCCATGTCGTCGGTGAAGTCGTCGATCGACGAGAACAGCGGGCTCGCCGTGGCCGACCCACCGTTCATGTACGAGTCGACGGCGATGGCTGTCAACTGGCCCTGGACGGCAGCGAGTTCGCCGCTCTTGGCCGCCACCGAGGCTTGCGCTGCACCGATCTCGATGGCCAGTTCGTCGAGCCGGTCGAGGGCAGCGGCATGGTCTTCGGCGAGTTGGCCGATGCGGTTCTCGAGCGCATCGAGTTGATCGGCGATCTGCTCCACCCGGCGCTGCTGGTCGCCGACGTCGTCGGCAGCTGCCGAGCCCGCACCGAGGCTGGCAGCGACGAGCACGACCGGCACCAGTGCACGAACCAGAGACGTCCTCCGCACGACGGGAAGGTTACCAATATGACGAACGTGTTGCGAAGCAGCCCCGGCTACTCCCGTTCGCTCATTCCCGTTCGCTCATTCCCACTCGCTCATTCCCACTCGCTCATTCCCACTCGATGGTGCCGGGTGGCTTCGAGGTGATGTCGTACACCACCCGGTTCACCCCGGCGACTTCGTTGATGATGCGGTTCGACATCGTCTCGAGCAGGTCGTAGGGCAGGCGCGCCCAGTCGGCCGTCATCGCGTCGTCGCTGGTGACGGCGCGGATGATGATCGGATGCGCATAGGTGCGTTCGTCGCCCATCACGCCCACCGAGCGGATGTCGGCCAGCACGGCGAATGCCTGCCACAGTTGGCGTTCCAGGCCGGCCTTGGCGATCTCGTCGCGCACGATGGCGTCGGCGTGCTGCAAGATGGCCACCCGCTCGGGGGTGACCTCGCCGATGATGCGCACCCCGAGGCCCGGCCCGGGGAAGGGCTGGCGGAGGATGATCTCGTCGGGCAGGCCGAGTTCACGACCCACCCGGCGCACCTCGTCTTTGAACAGCGCCCGCAGCGGCTCGACCAACTTCAGCGTCATGTCGTCGGGCAGGCCGCCCACGTTGTGGTGGCTCTTGATCACCGACGCCGTGCCGTCGCTGCCACCGCTCTCGATGACGTCGGGGTACAACGTGCCCTGCACGAGGTACTCGGCGTCGCTCAGGCCACCGGTGTGCTCTTCGAAGATGCGGATGAACAACTCGCCGATGATCTTGCGCTTCGCCTCGGGGTCGGTGACACCGGCGAGCCGCTCGAAGTAACGCGGGCCGGCCGAGACGTGGATGAGTTCGATGCCCATGTTGCGCCGGAACGTCTCGACGATCTGATCGCTCTCGTTCAAGCGCATCAGCCCGGTGTCGACGTAGATGCACACCAGTTGATGGCCGATGGCGCGGTGCACCAGCGCAGCGGCCACGGCCGAGTCGACGCCGCCGCTCAGCGCACAGATGACCTTGCCGCCACCCACCTGGGCACGCACGGCCGCCACCTGTTCGTCGATGATCGAACCCATCGTCCAGGTGGGCTCGCACCCGGCGAGTTCGTGCAGGAAGCGCCGGAGCACCTCCATCCCGTGCGGGCTGTGCACCACCTCGGGGTGGAACTGCACACCCCAGATCCGCCGCTCGGCGTGCTCGAGGGCGGCAACCGGTGCGTCCGGTGTCGACGCCACGGCACGGAAGCCCTCGGGAGCACGCACCACGGCGTCGAAGTGGCTCATCCACACACCGTGCGTCGACGGCAGACCGCCGAGCAGCTGCGACGCCGGATCGGTGACGGTGAGTTCGGCGCGGCCGTACTCGCCGCGCATGCCACGACCCACCTCACCGCCGAGCTGCTGTGCGATCAACTGCACGCCGTAGCAGATGCCGAGGATCGGCACGCCGAGGTCGTAGATGGCGGGGTCGAGGCTGGGTGCGCCCTCGACGTGCACGCTCTTCGGGCCGCCCGACAAGATGATGGCCGACGGCTGCCGGGCCGCCACCTCGGCTGCGGTGATGCGATGGGGCACGATCTCGGAATAGACGTTGAGTTCGCGCACCCGACGGGCGATCAACTGGGCGTACTGGGCACCGAAGTCGACCACCAGGACGGCATGGGTGGAACCGGCGACCGACACGGAAGACATGTGCCGATGGTATGCGGCCGGCGTGGTGGATCCGGCAACCGATGCTGGCACGCTACGGGCATGTGGTTCCGCTCGATCGTTCTCGCCGCAGCCCTGCTCACGCCGACGGGCCTGGCCGACCGAGCTGCTGCAGCCGAGCCCGTCGCAGCGGTACGCACCGTCGAACTCACGCTCGAGCGCGCGGCCGGGCGCACCGCGCCACCGCCCGAGCCGGCGCCCGTAGCGACCGACAACCCGTTCATTCCCGAGAACGCGAACCTCGGCGACTGTGTCAGTTCGCTACCCCGGCCCGAATGCGGGAGCACCGCTCGCGGCGGCACCGGCCAGTGGCTGGTGTTCAGCGCCCTGTTGGGCGGTCTCGGGTTCATCGGGTGGCGCATCGTTCGCGGGATCCGCAAGGGGCGGCCCTCACCCCAGGGGTGAGGCACCCGACGCGTCGCTACCGGTGCGACGCCAACAGGTCGCTGCAGAAGCTGACCGTTCCGCTCACCAGCGCGTGCGGGGCCTCCCAGGGCACGAAGTGGCCACAGTCGCGCAGCAGGAACGGGCCGACATGGTGGGTGAACACGGCCGCGGCCATGCGGTCGAAGGCGGGGTAGATGACGTGATCGCTCGTACCGTGCAACACGAGTGTGCGCGTGTGCTCATTGCGGGCGAGCAGCCCCGGCTCGCTGCGTGCCGCCTCGACGAACGTGCTCTCGTAGCCGCCGAAACTGGCGCGCAGGTGCGCTGCGTCGGCGAAGGGTTCGGTGTGGAAGTCGACTTCTCCCGGCCCCATGAACGCTCCGGGATGTGCCCAGAACCGACTCGTGTAGAACGTGGCGATGTACCGACGCCGCTGCTCGGGTGTGGTGAGCTCGCCGGCCAACCCGTCGGGGTCGAGGCCCTGGCGGATGAAGTAGTCGCTCGCCTCGCGCGCCGGACGCGTACCGGCCAGATGCGCCATCTCGGCCTTCAGGTACGGCAGGGGCGAGTTGAACAGCACCATCCGATCGACCCAGTCGGGGTGCCGCAGGGCCAGGTCTTGCACCACCGGCCCACCGAGATCGCCGCCCAGCAGCACCACGCGGTCGTGACCGAGGACGTCGTGCACCAGCGCGTACAGGTCGTGGGCATGACTCGGCACGTCGTGGAAGCCGTCGGGGCCGAGGTCGCTGTCGCCGAAGCCGCGTAGGTCGGGCACGATCACGTCGAACCCGGCCGCCGCCAGCGGCTCGATCACCTTCCAGAAGATCCTCTTGGTCTCGGGCCAGCCATGTACGCACAGCAGCGGTACACCGCCGCTGCCCTCGTGCACGTACGCCTGGGCGAACCCGCGCGGCGATGCACGGTGCACGGCGAACCGGGCCGGGTCGAGAGCCGGGTCGATAGCCGGGTCGAGAGCTGGGTCGATCATGGGGTCGAGCGCATCGGACACGGACCCACCGTACGCGAGGGCGTCGCAGCGGTGTACGACGCAACCCCGTCGACGGGCCGAGCGGTAGCGTCGCCACGATGACGCCCGACGAGTTCCGCACCCACGGCCATGCGCTGATCGACTGGATCACCGACTACCTCGAACACGTCGAACGCTTCCCCGTGTCGTCGTCGGTGAAGCCCGGTGAGGTCCGCGCCCAGCTCCCCGAGCACCCGCCCGCCGACGTCGAGCCGTTCTCCGCCATCATCGCCGACCTCGACCGCGTCGTGGTCCCCGGTCTCACCCACTGGCAACACCCGAGCTTCTTCGCCTACTTCCCCGGCAACTCGTCGTACGCATCGATCCTCGGCGACCTGGTGTCGGCAGGCCTCGGCGTGCAGGGCATGAGTTGGGTCACCAGCCCGGCGTGCACCGAGGTCGAGACGCTGATGCTCGACTGGATGGTCGAGCTGCTCGGACTGCCCAACCGCTTCCACTCGCAGAGCCCGACGGGCGGCGGAGTGATCCACGGCTCGGCCAGCGAGGCCACGCTGGCGTCGATCCTCGCTGCTCGGTGGCGGGCCACCGGCGGTTCGATCAACCATCACGGCGACACGACCCACCTGGTCGCCTACGCCACGGCACAGTCGCACTCCAGCATCGAGAAGGGGTTGCGCATCGCCGGCATCGGCACCGAGCAACTGCGTGTCGTGCCGCACGACGCACAGTTCGCGATGGACCCGGCGGCACTGGCCGCACAGGTCGACGCCGACCGTGCCGCCGGGCTGCGGCCGTTCTGGGTGTGCAGTACCCATGGCACCACCAGTTCGATGGCCTTCGACCCCACGGCAGCCATCGCTCGCGTCGCCCGGGCCAACGACATGTGGCTGCACGTCGATGCCGCGATGAGCGGTATCGCCGCGCTGGCACCCGAGTACCGCTGGGTGAACGACGGCCTCGATCAGGCCGACAGCTACTGCACCAATCCTCACAAGTGGATGGGGGTCAACTTCGACTGCGATCTGTTCTGGACGGCCGACCGCGCGGCACTGCTCGGCGCGCTCAGCATCCTGCCCGAGTACCTCCGGTCGGCGGCCGCCGAGACCGGTGCCGCGATCGACTACCGCGACTGGCAG
The DNA here is from genome assembly GCA_040380855.1 of Acidimicrobiaceae bacterium. Classification (GTDB taxonomy): domain Bacteria; phylum Actinomycetota; class Acidimicrobiia; order Acidimicrobiales; family Ilumatobacteraceae; genus VFMC01. Next base: position 26,194 of record JBEIIG010000048.1, read on the forward strand.
ATCCCGCTGGGGCGGCGTTTCCGGTCGCTCAAGCTCTGGTTCACCATCCGTTCGGGCGGCGCCACCGATGCCATCGACATGATCCGTCGCCACGTCGGCCTCACGCAGGAACTCGCCGACTGGGCGGGCCACGACGATCGGTTCCGCATCGTTGCGCCCCATCCGCTGAACCTGCTGTGCCTCGCCCACACCGAGGGCGACGCGCGCACCGACCGGTTGGTCGAGCAGGCGAACGCCACCGGCCAGGCGCTGTTCACCCGCACCGTGCTCGACGGGACGAGCGCGTTGCGCGTCTCGGTGGGTGGTGCCCGCACCGACCGTCGCCATGTGCGCTCTGCCTGGGAATTGCTGCAGGGCCTGGCCTAGCCTCGACCGTGGCACACCCTCGGTGAGGCCGCCAGCCAGGAGCACCGCCCGCTCCCCCGCAGACGACGAGCGAGCCCGATGACCCACGACGAGCGCATCCGCGAGGCGATCGACATCGCAGCGTCGGCACGTCTGGTCGCACCACCGAACCCGTGGGTGGGATGTGTCGTGGTCTGCGCCGACGGGCAGGTGTTCCGCGGTGCCACCGAAGCGCCCGGAGCCCGGCACGCCGAGCGGGTGGCCCTCGATCTCGCCGCCGCCGCGGGAGCCGACACCACCGGCGCCACGGTGTACACCACGCTCGAACCGTGTTCGCATCACGGCCGCACACCGCCGTGCACCGATGCGCTGCTCGCGGCGAGGGTGGGCACCGTGGTGAGCGCGCTCGCCGACCCCGACACCAAGGTGAGCGGCACCGGCTTCGCCCGGTTGCGCGCAGCCGGGGTGGAGGTGGTCGAAGGTGTCGGCGCCGAGGCCGCAGCCCACCAACTCGCCGCCTACCTCCATCACCGTCGCACCGGCCGACCCCTCGTCGTGCTGAAGATGGCTGCCACGCTCGACGGGCGCACCGCGGCCGCCGACGGCACCAGCCAGTGGATCACCGGGCCCGAGGCACGCATCGCGGTTCACCGCCACCGCGCCGAGAGCGGTGCCGTCATCGTCGGTGCCGGTACCGTGCGCGCCGACGACCCGGCACTCACCGTCCGCCACGTCGAGGGGCCCGATCCGTGGCGCGTGGTGTTGGGTAGCGCGCCGGCCGACGCCAAGGTGCGGCCGTGTCTCGAGTGGCACGGGTCGCTGCCCGATCTGCTCGACCACCTCGGCGCCGACGGGGTGTTGCAGGCCCTCGTCGAAGGAGGGGCGCGGGTGGCGGCCTCGTTTCACCGCGAACGACTCGTCGACCGCTACGTGTTCCATCTCGCCCCGGCGCTGATGGGTGGCGACGACGGTGCCGCGATGCTGGCCGGCGCAGGTGCGGCCACGATCGCCGACGTGTGGCGCGGGCGGATCGTCGATGTGCGACTGCTCGGCGACGACCTGGAAGTCGTGCTGGTGCCGCGCGACGACGACTGACGCGTGCCGTCGGGGCGCGTTGCATCGCGGCCCGTGGTGCGCTTGAATCCTCGATCGCGCCCAGTCGGGTGCAGCCGACAAGGAGCACCGATGAGGAGAACCCTCCGCATGCTCATCGCCGTCGCCGCCGTAGCGACAGCCGTCTCGCCCGCAGTCGACCGGGCCCTCGCCACCGCAGCCACCCGCTCGGCCAGCACCGACCTGGCCTTCGTCGAGCAGATGCTCTACACCACACCCATCACCCGTTTCGTCTCGACCGCCGCGAAGGGCGACCCGTGGTTCGACTGGAGTACCGACTTCTGTTCGGCACCGCTCGTCGGCACCACCGGGCGATCGTTCGACTTCCACGACGCCTGCCGGCGTCACGACTTCGGCTACCGCAACCTGCACCGCCTCGACGAGCGGTACGGCAGCGGGAGCGACGCCGGCACCGGCACCGTGTACTGGACGGCGGCGAACCGCAAACGGGTCGACGAGCAGTTCCTCGCCGACATGCGCTCGCACTGCCGTCGGCGACCCTGGTACGAGGAGGCCACCTGCCGCGCCTGGGCCGACACGTTCTACGTCGCCGTACGCACCCTCGGCGGGCCCTGACGCAACACCACCGTCACGAGGTCCGGCGGTCCATCCGACAGCGAGTCGGGCAGCGGCCCGACCCGGGTCACCACGCCAGCGGCTCCGGCCCGTCCACCCCGTGGGCGAGCCGGAGCAGCTGGTGCAGCATGCGTGCCG
>JBEIIG010000049.1:0-27980 GCA_040380855.1 Acidimicrobiaceae bacterium
AATCCGGCGGGCATCATCCGTCCGGCGGTACGCCACAGCGATGCGCCGATGTGCATGCAGTGCGGTGTGCAGATGAACCGGGCCGGCTCGTGCCACGCCTGCCCCAGCTGCGGCAGCACCAGCGGTTGCAGCTGAGCCGCCACCTCGAACATCCCTGATCGTGTCGGCACCGTCGAGGTGCTGGCCTCGCCGGGTCGGCCGCCACCGACCCGGCAGATCGAACCGACACCGCCCGAGCCCGACCGGCTCGGGCGGTGTCGCGTCGCCGATCCTCTCGGCGCGGCGGCGGCTCGGTGTGGCAGACTCGGGTCGGGGAGTGCGGCAGGGGTGCCGCACCACGAGACGAGGAGTTCGCGCATGACTGCTTCCGATTCCGCTCAGCCACGTTCGAGCGAGCAGCTCGAGGTCGACGTGGTGGTGGTGGGTGCCGGGTTCGCCGGGATGTACCTGCTGCACCGGTTGCGTGGCCTCGGGATGTCGGCGGTGGTGATCGAGGCCGCCGACGACGTGGGGGGCACGTGGTACTGGAACCGCTACCCCGGGGCCCGTTGCGACATCCAGAGCCTCGACTACAGCTACTCGTGGGACCCCGAGCTCGAACAGGAGTGGCGCTGGAGCGAGAAGTACGCCACCCAGCCCGAGATCCTCCGCTACGCGCAGTACGTCGCCGACAAGCACGACCTGCGCCGCGACATCCGTTTCGCCACCCGCGTCGGGGCGGCCGTGTGGGACGAGGCCAGCGCTCGTTGGCACATCGGCACCGACCGCGGCGACCAGTACGTGTGCCGTGCGTACGTGATGGCGAGTGGCTGTCTGTCGATGCCCAAGCAGGTCGACATCGAAGGCGCCGACCGCTTCGCCGGCGACGTCTACTTCACGAGTTCGTGGCCGCACGAGGGTGTCGACCTCACCGGCAAGCGGGTGGCCGTCATCGGCACCGGCTCGTCGGCCATCCAGTCGATCCCCGTGATGGCCAAGCAGGCCGCGTCGCTCACGGTGTTCCAGCGCACGCCCAACTTCTCCATCCCGGCGCACAACGGGCCCATCCCTGCCGACAAGCAGGCCGCCATCGATGCGGGTCGCGACGAGTACCGCGCCGCGGCGCGGCTGTCGCCAGGTGGCGTGCCCCGCGAACTCGCCACCGTCGGCGCGCTGCAGGTGAGCGAAGAGGAGCGCAACGCGAAGTTCGAAGCCGGCTGGCAGGCAGGTGGCATCTTCGAGATCTTCGGGCAGTTCAACGACACCGGCGCCAACGAGAAGGCCAACGACCTGTTGGCCGAGTTCATCCGCAACAAGATCCGCTCGATCGTCCACGACCCGGCGACGGCAGAGGATCTGTGCCCCACCGACCACCCGGCGGGCACCAAGCGGCCGTGTGTCGACACCGGCTACTACGAGACGTTCAACCTGCCCCACGTGCGGCTCGTCAACCTGCGCAAGCACCCCATCGCCACCATCACCGAGCGCGGTGTCGACCTCGTCGACGAGTCGCTCGAGTTCGATGTGGTCGTGTTCGCCACCGGTTTCGACGCCATGACCGGAGCCATCGTGGCGGTCGATATCACCGGTCGCGACGGCCGCACGCTGCGCGACGAGTGGGAAGCGGGCCCGGTGAACTACCTCGGGCTGATGGTCGAGGGGTTCCCCAACCTGTTCATGATCACCGGCCCCGGTAGCCCGTCGGTGCTGTCGAACATGATGGTGTCGATCGAGCAACACGTCGACTGGATCGCCGACTGCCTGGCGCATCTGCGCGCCGAAGGGTTCGACTCGATCGCGGCCACGCCCACGGCACAGGCCGGGTGGGTGCAGCACGTGAACGACTTCGCCAACATCTCGCTGCTGCCCAAGGCCAACAGCTGGTACATGGGCGCCAACATCCCCGGCAAGCCACGGGTGTGCCTGCCCTACGTGGGCGGCGTGGGCAACTACCGACTCATCTGCGACGAAGTGGTGAACCGGGGCTACCTCGGGTTCCAGCTCGCCGGGCCGTCGGACGAGCAGTGCAACGACGGCGTGGTTCGGCGACTCCAGCCCGACGTCGGGATCATGCTCGACATGATGGCCACTCTCGACCTACCGGCGATGGAGACGATGTCGGCGGTCGATGCCCGGGCCTTCTCCGATGCGATGTCGGGCGCCCGGCCGCCGGGGCCCGACGTCGCCGAGATCGTCGACGGCACCTATCCGGGCGCGGCCGGCGACCTGGCCTACCGGCTGTACCGCCCGTTCGGCGACGGCCCGCATCCGGTGGTGCTGTACTTCCACGGCGGCGGATGGGTGCTCGGCAGCGCCGACTCCGACGACCCGTTCTGCCGCGACCTGTGCGTGCGCACCGGCGCCATCGTCGTATCGGCCGACTACCGCCATGCGCCCGAGGCGCGGTTCCCGGCCGCGGCCGACGACGGGTTCGCCGCCCTGCAGTGGTTGGCGGCCGAGGCCGAGGCACTCGGTGGCGACCCGGCGCGGCTGGCCGTTGCCGGCTGGAGCGCGGGTGGCAACATCGCCACGGTGGTCAGCCGCCTCGCTCGCGACGCCGGTGGGCCGGCAATCGCGGCGCAGTTGCTGATCACCCCCGTCACCGACTGCGACCTCACTCGTGGTTCGTACGTCGACAACGGCGAGGGCTACATGCTCACCAAGGCGCTCATGGAGTGGTTCTGGAACCACTACGCCGACCCTGCCGACCGCACGCACCCGAACGCGTCGCCGATCCGTGCTGCCAGCCTCGCCGGCCTGCCCCCGGCCGTGGTGGTGACCTCGGAGTTCGACCCGTTGCGCGACGAAGGCCTCGCCTACGCCGAGGCGCTCGCTGCGGCCGGTGTCGAGGTGGTGTCGCTGCCGTGCCGTGGGCACACCCACACCTCGCTCACCGCCGTCGACGCCATTCTCACCGGAGCCGCACCTCGGGCCGAGATGGCTGCTGCGCTGAGCGGCCTGCTCCGTCAGCACGCCACGACTGCACGCTGAATGGTGCGGGCAGTTGGGGGCCGATCGGCCCTGGTCAGCCCCGCTGCCCACGACGACAGTACGACGATGCACGTCGCGCATCGCCCCGAATCGCCATCTCATCCATCCGGCCGTGGCCTCGACGCGGGCCAACGCGGCACGCTGCCGAAAGCCGCACCCGTAGGGCCCGTCGACCGACGGCGGGTGGCGCTCGGCTCGGGTGCGGTGGTGCTGGTGGCAGCGGCCATGGTGGCGGCCGTGCGTGCGCTGCCCGCCTCGGGTGCGGTCGCAACCGTGGTGGCCGTGGTGCTGGGCGTGGTGCTCGTGCCGTTGGTGGCGTCGGTGCTCGAGTGGTTCGTGCACCGCTTCGTCTACCACGAGGCGGTCATCGCACCGCTCACGGCCATCTTCACGGTGCACACCGCGCATCACTACGCCTTCTTCCCGACATGGCGCTACACCACGGCAGGGCCGCCGAAGCGGCTGTCGATCCGTCGGCGCACACCCGATGTGCACGCCACCGGCGCGCGCAATGCAGGCGTGCGTCTCGCCCATTTCGGTTGGTACCTGGCGATCGGTGTGGTTGCCATCTGGTTGCCGGCATGGGCTGCGACGCGCAACGGAGCATTCCTGGTGGGCATCGTCGTGTCGTCGGTGGTGGTGTCGAACCTGTTCATCGTCGTGCACGACACGATCCATCGGCCAGGGAGCCACCGCCTCGTCGAAGCCCAGCCGTGGTTCGCCTTCCTCGACCGGCACCACTACATCCACCATGTTTCGTTGGGGGCGAATCTCAACTTCCTGCTGCCGCTCGCCGATGCGTTGTTCGGCACGCTGCGCACCGAGCTGGCACCTGCCGAGGTCGCTGCGCACGGCACACTCGCCGCTGTCAAACAGCACCGCCTCGGTGAGGGACAGCGCGCCCGCCTCGTGGTGGGCTGAGCCGACGTCGCGTCCGGCAAGGCGGGGTCGGGCCGTGCGGGTGGCGATGGTGTGCCCCTACGAGTTCGGCGAGCCCGGCGGTGTGCAGCACCAGGTGACGGGCCTCGCCGCGGCGTGTCGCCTCGTCGGGGCCGGAGTGTGGTGTTCATCGGCAGGCACGAACCCCGCAAGGGTCTCGAGGTGTTGCTGCAGGCGCTGCCGTACCTGCCGGCGGACATCACGCTGCTGGTTGCCGGCGAAGGCCCCGCAACCGCACGTCTGCGCCATGCCACGGCCGGCGATCAACGGGTGTGCTGGCTCGGCAGGGTGAGCGAGGCCGACAAGCAGCGACTGTTCGCGACGGCAGGCGTGTTGTGTGCCCCGTCGCTCGACGGCGAATCGTTCGGCGTGGTGTTGCTCGAGGCAATGGCGGCGGGTCTGCCGGTGCTGGCGAGCCGGTACATCGAGCTGTTCCACCTGGCGGTGGCAGCCCGGCAGTAGTGTCCGCGCATGGTCGTGGACGAGACGCCGCTCACCCTGCGTCGAGCGCTCGCCACCGACTTCCGTACGTCCACGTGGCGGCCGCGAGTTGCGCTGGTGGGTGTGGTCGTCTGGCTGGTGTACGAATGGGGGCCGGGGAACGAGACCGTCACCGCCTGGGTGGTGGCGAACCTGCTGGAACGCTTCCAGGGATGGTTCGGTGTCGTCGTCGCAGCGGTCTTCGCCTTCGGCTTCGTCGCCCTCCAGCAGTTGGCGTCGGGCCTCACGGCGCTGCTCGGCTTCTCGCTGCTCCGACGGACAGCGCAGACGTCGTGGGAGCGGGTCGACCGGAGCAACTCCGGCCTCCGCGCCGGATGGTGGTCGATGGGTCGCGGGGCGCGTGTGGCCGTCGTGTTCGGGCTCGGCTCCACAGCGGTGGCCCTGATGCAGATCATGACCACGGGCATCATCGGCGTCCGCCCGCATGCCCGTGCCGTCGCGTCGAGCGCAGTGCTCTGCGGGTCACTCGTCGGGTTGCTGAGCGCCGTCGTGGCGGCAGGGCTGGCGGTCGCCCGGTCGATCAGTGCGCTGGCAGGGCCCACCGAGCGAGCGTTGGCCGTGCTCTCGAGTCCCTGGCCCTGGATCGCCCTCGCCGTCGTGGTCCTGGCCCGAGAGATCGTCCGGTCGCGTCGCGCCAGCTGACCGAGGCGCACGGTCGACGTCAGCGACGCGGTCGTCGGCGTTCGAGGAACAGCGTGGGGGGACCGTGTCCATCGGGTGCCTCGTGGGTGACCTGGAACCCGAGGTGGCCGAGGATCGGCAGACGTCGTGTCGACCAGGTCGTCGCGCGGGTCGAGGTGACGCGAAATGCTGGTCGCGGTCTGCCATTGTGGGGACTGTCAGTCATTGAGCCGCCACCGTAGGCGCGTCGAACAAGGGGGTGCAGCGCCTGTGATCATCGGCTACAGCCTGGCCATCTTCTCGTCGTTCGCCTATGGCTATTCGGCCATCCTGCAGGCGCAGGGGGCGCGGCTGGCGCTCGAGATGCGGTCGAACCGGTTGCGGGCGATGGTGAGCCAGCCGCGGTTGCTCGCCGGGATCGCGCTCGACCTCCTGGCCTGGGTCACCAGCCGGGTGTCGCTGCGGTACCTGCCGCTGTTCGCCGTGCAGACGGTGCTGGCAGGTTCGATCGCCATCACGGTGCTGCTCGCGTCGATCATGCTCGGCACACGCCTCGGGCCGGTCGACCGCCGCGCCATCGTGGCCACGTGCGTGGCGCTGCTCGTGATCGGCGTGGCGGCCGAGCCGAATCATGACGGGCCGATCTCATCATCGGTGCGCATCGGGGTCGCGGTTGCCCTGCCCGTGCTGGTCGTCGCCGCCTTGACGCTCGGACGGCGCTATGGCGCCATCATGCAGGCGGTGATCGCCGGCCTCGCCTTTGTAGGCAGTGCCATGGCGGCTCGGACGCTCAACCTCGACCAGGGATGGTGGGGGTTGCTCACGTCGGCAGTCGGCTGGTCGGTGATCGGTTTCGCGATCTGCGGCACCTGGCAGCACGCCATGGCCCTGGGGTGCGGTGGTGCCGGTCAGGTGACCGCGGCGATGTGGGCCACCGAGGTGGTGGCAGCAGTCCTCATCGGCACGCTGTTGCTCGACGAGACGGTGCGGCCGGGTTGGGGCATTCCCGCAGCGCTCGCTGTCGCGACCGTGCTCGTGTCGACCGTCGCGCTGGCCCGATCGTCGGCCGAGGTGCATGCCGAAGCCCATGCGCACCCCGAGGGGTCGGCAGAGACAGCCTCGGCAGTGTCGTAGGCGGCCAGCGGCAACAGGACCTTGTGCCGTGGTGCCGCCGCCGACGGTGGTCGTACCGTGCCGTCGGCGGGTCGAGATGTCGGTCTCCCGCCTCGGACGAACGAGGAGTTGTCATGACCTTCCCCCATGCGATCGTGTGGATCGATCATCGCCAGGCCAAGGTGGTCGGGGTGTCGCCCGACGAGGCCCGGCACACCGTGGTGCACAACGACGGTGCCAGCCAGCGCGTGCATCACCGGGCGGGTTCGGTGGGTTCGGGGCATCCGCGCGACGACCACCGGTTCTTCGATCGGGTCGTGGCGGCCATCGGCGACGTGCCAGAGGTGCTGATCGTCGGGCCGGGCAGCGCCAAGCAGGAGTTCGCCACCGATCTGGCCGCCCGCCATGCGTCGGTCGCCAAACGAGTGGTCGGTGTCGAAGGGCTCGATCACCCCACCGACGGCGAGTTGGTGGCCTATGCCCGCAAGGCGTTCAAGCGGGTCGACGGGCTGCTCGGCCGCTGAGGCTCAGCCGTTGCGTGGCAGGTCGCGCCAGGCGGTGGTGCGCTCGTTGCTCGGTTCTTTCGGCAGGCCGAGCACCCGCTCGCCGAGGATGTTTCGCTGCACCTGATCGGTGCCACCGTAGATGGGCGGGGCCTGGGCGAACAGCGCCATCTCGGTGAGGTGCGCCAGATACGGGTTCCCGGTGGCGGCGTCGAGTACGGCTCGATGCTCGCTGTCGTACGCGTGCAGCATGCCGTACGGGCCGGCGATGCGCAGGCCAAGGTCGCGCGACATCCGCACGATCTCGCTCATGGCCAGTTTGGCGACGTTGCCCGCGCCGGGAAGGTCGCGACCGGCGGCCTTTTCGGCCTTGAGGCGCAGGGTGGTGTAGCGGCCGATCTCGGCGAGGGTGTGCAAGCGGACGAGTTGCTGGCGGATGGTGGGGTCCTGGTTCTTGCCGCTGTGGCGGGCCATCTCGGTGAAGATGCGTTGGGCTCCGGCGGTCATCGCACCACCGCCTCCGGCGGTTGCCGAACGGGTGGTGCGCACGAAATCGCCCGCCCGCTTGGGCAGGTCGCCCACCACCGTGCCAGGGGCGGCCAGGGCCACCCCACCCGACCCGCCCGAGCCGAGCCCGGAGCGCTCGAAGGCGAGGGTGGTGTTGGCCACCGCCCAGCCGTTGTGCAGGCCACCCACCAGTGCGTCGTCGCCCACGCGGGCGTCGGTCATGAACACCTCGTTGAACAGGGCCCGACCGGTCATCTCGCGCAGCGGGCGGATGTCGACGCCGGGTTGGTGCATGTCGAACGCGAACCACGAGATGCCCTGGTGCTTCGGGATGTCCGGGTCGGTGCGGGCGATGAGCATGCCCATATCGGCGACATGACCGCCCGAGGTCCACACCTTCTGGCCGTTGACGATCCACTCCTCGCCGTCGCGGACGGCACGGGTGCCGAGGCTGGCGAGGTCGCTGCCGGCACCGGGTTCGCTGAAGAGCTGGCACCAGGCGTGCGCACCGGTGACGATGGGGCGCACGAAACGCTCGACCTGGTCGGGGGTGCCGTGGGTGGCGATGGTCGGTGCGGCCAGCAGCATGCCGAGGCCGCCTGGCGCGGGCAGCGCACCGCGATCGGCGATGCGCTTCGACACGGCGATCGCGTCGTTACGCGACACGCCTCGGCCGTAGGCGCCGACCGGCAACGAGGGGGAGGCCCACCCCGAGAGGCCGAGCCGTTCCCACCACTCGCCGACCGTCAGGTCGGGGTCCCAGTTCGCGTCGAGCCAGGCGTCGAGGTCGTCGAGGAGTTCTGTCATGGCGCCAGCCAACAGCACCGGGGGGCTCGGATCCAACTCGTGCGCGCAGTTGCAGCGGACACGGAGGGTCGTCGCCGTGGCAGAGTGCAGCGGTGCGCGTGATGACGTGGAATCTGTGGTGGCGGTTCGGCCCGTGGCAAGAGCGCGAGGCGGCGATCATTGCGGTCTGCCGAGCGGTTGACCCCGACGTCATCATGCTGCAGGAGGTGTGGGGTGCCGACGGCGATTCGGCGGCGCACCGCATCGCCACCGCACTCGGTCGTCACGTCGTGCTCAGCGACGACCCGTTCGCCGATCGCCGCACCGTCACCGGAGCCGGCTTCCACAACGCCATCGTCAGCAGGTGGCCGATCGACCAGGTGGTCAGCCATGCCCTGCCGCGCCTCGACGGCACGGCGGGGCACCGCCGGGCGCTCAGTGCCGCGATCGACACGCCGTCCGGTCGCTGGCCGGTGCTGAGCACGCACCTCGATCATCGGTTCGACGAGTCGGCGGTTCGGCAGTTGCAGTGCGAACGCATTCTGCAGATCGTCGACGAGATCAGGGGGAACCCCGAGGTCGACCCACCTGTGGTGGTGGGCGGCGACTTCAATGCAACGCCCGACAGCGATGAGATCCGCCTGCTCACCGGCCGGCGTGCAGCACCGGTGCGCAATCTCGTGCTGTCGGACTGCTGGGAGCACGTCGGTGACGGCGCCGGGGCCACCTGGCGATCGGACAACCCGTATCAGGCCGCAACGGCATGGCCCGACCGGAGGCTCGACTACGTGTTCGTCAGTTGGCCGCGCCCCAAGCCGTTCGGCAACCCGGTGCGGGCCTGGCTGGCGGGAACCGGACCGATCGCCACCGGCGCGGCCGAGCCGATCGTCGCGAGCGATCACGCCGCTGTCGTGGTCGAGTTGTTCACGGGGTCCGTCCCCTGAGCCGAGCGGCGCGCGGGGTATCGTCGCGGCGGCATGGCGACGTTGCGGTTCAGTTTCGGCACGATGGGATCGGGCAAGAGCACGATGGCCCTCCAGATCCATCACAACCTTGCCAGCCGGCAGCTGTTCGGGCTGTTGCTCACCACCCTCGACCGTGAGGGTGCGCAGGTGACCAGTCGTCTCGGTGTGGCGGCCGAAGCCGTCGAGGTGGTGCCCGAACTCGACCTCTACCAACTGGCGCTCGACAACTGGCCGTTGCACTACCTGGTGTGCGACGAGGCGCAGTTCTACACCGAGGCGCAGTGCGATCAACTCGCCCGGGTGGTCGACGACCTCGGTGTCGACGTGTTTGCGTTCGGGCTCATCACCGATTTCCGCGGGTTGCTGTTCGACGGCACCAAGCGCCTGTTGGAGGTGGCCGACGAACGGGTGCCCATGCAGGTGGAAGCGCGGTGCTGGTGCGGTGCGCGCGCCACGCACAATGCGCGATTGGTGAACGGCCGCATCACCTACACGGGCGAGACCGTGGTGGTGGGCGATACGGGTGGCGGCGATCACGAGCAGCCGCTCTTCGGCGATTCGGTGCGGTACGAGTTGCTGTGCCGCCGTCACTACGCGGCGGGCGAGATCGGCAGCTGAGCCGGCCTGCTCAGCCGCGCAACAGCCTCACCAGTTGGGGTACGACGGCTTCGCTCACGAAGTCGGCTGCGACGTCGTCGGCCAGGTGCACACCATCGGGGCGTCCGGTCGGGCCGTCGAGCCCCTGTGTCGCCAGCCAGGCCGGTAGGTCGATCTGCTCGACCGGCAGCCGGTCGATGATCGCGCGCAGCGCCTGCCAGCGCGCCGGGTCGTCCATCGGGCTGCGCACCCGCTTCCACTCGAGGTCGACATCGGGTGGGGTGATCCACACCACGCTGGCGCCGGTGGCCTCGACGTGGCCCACGAACGCGCCGTAGGCGCGGGCGATCATCGTCGCCCCGTCGGGGTCGGCGACCGACATCGCCCGGCCGTCGGCCAGCTCGATGTCGGTGCCGTCCCACGGGCCGATGCTCACCAGCACCACGTCGTAACCCTCCGACGCCACGCGGCGCGGGATCGAGTCCCATTCGCTCACGCACGCCGACAGGTCGATCATCGTCTCGCGCCCGGATCGGTCGGTCATCTCGTGTTGTCGGCCGTCGTCGAACGCCGACAGGCCGCATCCGGGGAAGGCGGCGCTGCCGGCGAGCACCTCGTCGGGGTGGTCGGCGCTGTAGGGCAGGAGCGCTTCGGCGAGGTGCACCGCGGTGCTGTCGCCCACGACGAGCACGCGGATGGCGGGCATCGGGGGGCGAGTGGTGCTCGGTGCCGAGGTGGGGGCGACGGTGGTGGCAGCCGCCACGGTGGTGGCGGGCGCGACGGTGGTGGCGGGCGCGACGGTGGTGGCGGGCATCGTGACGGCGGTGCTCGCTGCCGGCGGAGGAACCGCAAGGCCGACCACCATGGCCTCGCTCGCCCGCGTGGCGGGGACGGCCGCGAGCGTCACCAGCACGATGCCGGACATGGCTCCCACCGCAGCCCACGGGGCGCGTCGGCCGGCCAGTCGTCGTCGGGTACGCACCGGCTGCTCGAGGTACGTGAACGACAGGTGCGCGAGTGCCACCGACACGGTGACACGTACGATGGCCAGTGCCACGCCGTCGAGGTGCAGGCGTGTCTCGTCGAGCAACACGATCACGGGCCAGTGCCACAGGTAGATCGCATAGCTGCGATCGCCGACCCAGCGCATCGGTCGAGCTGCGAGCACCCGGCCCCACAACCCGTCGGCGACGGCGACCACCACGATCATCGCGGCGACGGCGAACGCGGGGAACCCCCAGCGATAGAGCCAATCGGAACGCTCCGACGAGATGGCGACCAGCACGAGTGCAGCGAGCGCAGCGGCGGGCGCCAACCGCCGAGCAGTCGGGGCGCCGCGCAGCGATCCGCCTCGGTCGAGTGTGAATGCACCTGCTGCGGCTCCGATGAGCAGGGTGTGCGCCCGGGCGAAGGTGTTCATGTAGGTGCCCGTGCGGTCGGCCGGGTCGAACGAGGCGAGCATGAACACGACCGATGCGGCGGCCATCACCCCGGCAGCCACACTGATGGCGGTGCGTGCCGACACGTTCCGCCGCCGGGCGACCAGCGCCACGCCCACCACGACGAGCGGCCACACCAGGTAGAACTGCTCCTCGATCGCGAGTGACCAGAAGTGGGTGAGCGGCGACACCTCGCCGAAGCGCGCCCAGTAATCGCCGCCGCCCGTGATCGTGCCCCAGTTCGACGACCAGAAGGTGGCGAACAGCGCGTCGCGGCGCAGTGAGGCCACGTCGATGCCGAGTGCAGGCCACACGACCACCACGGCGGCGATGACCGCCAGGCTGGCCGGCATCAGACGGCGCACCCGAGCGGTCCAGAAGTGGCGCAGCGAGATGCGCCCGGCGCGGTCGTGTTCGGCGAGCAGGCGCCAGGTGATCAGCCATCCGGAGATGACGAAGAACGCATCGACGCCGAGGTTGCCGCCCTCGATCGCCCCGAGGTGGAACAGCACGACCAGCGCGACCGCGACGGCAGGGAGCCCATCGAGGCCCGCTCGGTAGGTGGGCGCGGCGGCGCCCGTCGACGGGTCGATCGGGTCGATCGGGTCGGTGAGCACCTCGGCGGTGGTCATCCGGGCAACGTAGCAGTGCGAACCCGTGTTACGGGAGGGTGAACTGTGCCCTGATGTGCCCGATGTCTCGGCGCAGGAAATGCCCGATCGCGGCTGGCTCGGCACTGTAGGAGGCATGCGTTTCCCCCGACGCTCCTTCGTTGCTGTCGCCGCTTCCATCGCCCTGGTTGCCGGTGTCGTCCCTGCACACGCCGACTCGTCTGCCGCGTTTGCCCCGATCCGCCCGCAGGCCAAACCCGGTCGGGTGGTGATGCTCGGCGACTCGCTCGCCCACGAGGTGAGCGGGGTGGTGCAGTTCCTCACCGCGCCGCGACCCATCACCCCGAAGTTCTGGGGTGGCACGGCGCCCTGCGACTGGCTCGACGTCGATCTCGAGGCCGACCGGTCGACGGTGGTCGTGGTGTCGTTCACGGGCAATTCGCTCACACCGTGCATGGCCGACGGCAACGGTGGCTTCCTCCGTGGCGACGCCCTGATCGAGCGGTACCGGGCCGATCTCACCGTGCTCGTCGACCGCATCCGGGCCGCGGGGGCGTGGGCACTCGTGATCGGCCAGCCACTCCGCGATCCGTCGTTCGGCGCCGACGCCGAGGTCGACGGCATCAATGCCGTGTACCGCGAGTTGGCTCTCCGTCCGTACGTGTCGTTCGTCGACGCCGGTGGTTTCGTCGAACGCGACGGTGCCTACACCGATCGTCTGCCGTGCGCGCCGATCGAGCCCGTCTGTGGGCCCGACGGCCAGAACGTGGTGCGTGGCGACGGCGTGCATTTCTGCCCCACGCCCGGCCCGCCGGGTGCATGCGACGAATGGTCGTCGGGTGCCCTGCGGTTCGGTCTGGTGATCACGGTGGCCGCACTGCGACCGGCAGCCTTCGAGTGATCGTGGCGGCGTCGCCGCCCTCGATCGCTACCAGGCGCAGGGCAGTCGCTTGATGCCGTTGATGAAGTTGCTCTGCAGGTAGTCGGGCTCGCCCGTGATGCGCATGTTCGGCAGGCGACGGCGGATCTCGTCGAACATCACGGCGATCTCGCGGCGGGCCAGGTTGGCGCCGAGGCAGAAATGCGGGCCGCCGGCACCGAAACCGGCCTGCTGGGGCTGGAGCGGACGGCGCACGTCGAACTCGTAGGGGTTGGCCCACACGGTCTCGTCGCGGTTCGCCGAGTTGTACCACAGCACCACCTTGTCGCCAGCGGCCACCTTGGTGCCGTTGATGACGACGTCTTCGGTGGCGGTGCGACGGAAGTGGATGACCGGGGTGGCCCAGCGCACGATCTCGTCGACGGCGGTCTTGGTGGTGCCCTCGAAGTCGTTGAACCAGATGTCGCGTTGGTCGGGGTACTGGGTGAGCGCCCGCATGCCGTGGCTGATGGCGTTGCGGGTGGTCTCGTTGCCGGCGACGGCGAGGAGGATGAAGAACGACCCGAACTCCTGCGACGTGAGCCGCTGGCCGTCGACCTCGGCGTGCATCATGATCGACGACAGGTCATCGGTGGGGTTCTTCAGCCGCTCTTCGCCCAGTGCCTGGGCGTAGCCGTACATGCCGATGGCGGCGCCCATCAGGGCTTCGAGCGTGCCGCCGAACTCGGGGTCGCCGGCGCCCAGGATGACGTTGGTCCAGTTGAAGATCTGCTGTTCGTCGGCCGCCGGGATGCCCATCATCTCGCAGATGATCTGCAGTGGCAGGGGAGCGGCGATCTCGTTCACGAAGTCGCACTCGCGATCGGGGAAGCGCTCGAGCAGGCTGTCGACGAGGGCCTCGGCCTTCTGGTGGACGTACTGCTCGACCCGGTTGATCTCCTTCGGCGTGAAGCCCTTCGAGACGATCGACCGCAGGCGGAAGTGCTTGGGGTCGTCCATGGCGATCATCGAGCCGAAGAACTCGGCCATCTCCATGGGCAGGTCCTGGATGTTGCTGCCCTGGCCGCTGATGAACAACTGCGGGTTGCGGCTGGCGAACCACACGTCTTCGTGGCGCACGAGCGACCAGTAGCCCGGCCCCACCGGGAACGGCGAGTCCTCGAAGGTGCGCTCCTCGTAGAAGTGCAGACCGGGTGCCCGGCGCAGCGCCCGGAAGGCGCCTTCCCGGTACTCGCGCGAGGCGGTCCAGAACTCGGGATCGGAGAGGTCGAACGAGTCGGGATCGACGGTGTCGTCGACAAGGGACGCAGTGTCTGCCATGAGACGACAGTACCGGTTCTGTCTCGCGTAGTGTCTCATTGTGGCTGAGTTCACGTTCTTCGTCGATGCCGACCTGTACGGGTTCGGGGCAGGTGAGCTGGCGGCCGACGAGGCCGACCTGCACGCGGCAGGCGTGAGCCTGGTCGACATCCCCACCGGGTACGGACTCGACCTGGGCGAACGGATTCCCGTGCGGGTGGTGGGTACGCCGAAGGGCCTGCGGTTCTACGCGAAGTTGCTGGGTCTGCGCGATCCGCTGCAACTCGACGAACTCGAACGGGTCATTGCTGCAGCCGATGCGCGCGGCGAGTTCCTGCACGATCTCTGACCCGGCTCGTCGGGGGCCGGTCAGTAGGGTGGGCTGATGCTGCGTCCCGACGAGATCGAACGACTGCTGGTGGTCACCGCACATCCCGACGACGTCGACTTCGGTGCTGCGGGCACGATGGCGGTGCTCGCCGATGCCGGCGTGGAGGTGACGTACTGCCTGGTCACCGACGGCGACGCCGGGGGCAGCGACCGCGAGATGTCGCGGGCCGACATGGCGGCGCTGCGTCGCGCCGAGCAGACCCGGGCGGCCAAGGCCGTGGGCGTCGAGCGGTTGGTGTTCCTCGGCCACCCCGACGGGCGGGTGATGGCCGATCTGGCGTTGCGCGAAGACATCAGCCGCG
Organism: Acidimicrobiaceae bacterium; assembly: GCA_040380855.1. Lineage (GTDB taxonomy): Bacteria > Actinomycetota > Acidimicrobiia > Acidimicrobiales > Ilumatobacteraceae > VFMC01. The sequence goes on from JBEIIG010000049.1 coordinate 14,424, forward strand.
TGATCCGCGAGGTGCGGCCGCAGGTGGTGGCATGTCAGTCGCCCGAGCGCAATCTCGACCGCATCTACGCCAGCCACCCCGACCATCTGGCCGCCGGCGAGGCTGCCATCTGCGCCGTGTACCCCGATTCGCGCAATCCCTTCGCCTTCCCCGGTCTGCTGGAAGCGGGCCTCGAGCCGTGGACGGTCGACGAGGTGTGGGTGATGGGGCATCCGGGGGGAGTCGACTACATCGACATCACCGCCCAGATCGACCGCAAGATCGAAGCGCTGCTGTGCCACGAGAGCCAGCACGTCGACCCGGTGCGCACCGAGACGCTGGTGCGCGAGTGGGGCCGCACGCTGGCGGCCGCCGCCGGCCTGCCCGAGGGGTCGGCCGCCGAGTTGTTCCGCGTGGTCAACACCCGCTGACCCGTCGCCCGGCGGGCGTCGTTGGTGGCGCTGGCGTGGGGTGGGATACGATGCGGTCGTTCGCTTGACCGGGCGGTCAAGCGCGAGTCGAAGGGGAACCAGCCATGCCCGAAGCAGTCATCGTCGCCACCGCACGCAGCCCGATCGGTCGGGCCAACAAGGGGTCGCTCACCTCGTTGCGCCCCGACGACATGAGCGCCCAGATCCTGAAGGCCCTGATGGAGAAGGCACCCCAGGTGCAGGCCGCCGACGTGAACGATGTGATGTGGGGTATCGGCCAGCCCGCCGGCGAAGGCGGCTTCAACATCGCGCGCGTCATCAGCGTGCTCGCCGGGTACGACGACATTCCGGGTGTCACGGTGAACCGCTACTGCTCGAGCAGCCTGCAGACCATTCGCATGGCGTTCCACGCCATCAAGGCGGGCGAGGGCGATTGCTTCATCGCCGGTGGTGTCGAGACCGTCAGCCGCTATGCCTCGGGTGCATCCGACATGGCGCCCAACCCCCGCTTCAAGGAGCCCGGCAGCCGTACCGCCGCCCGCGCCCAGGGTGGCCAGGGCACCTGGACCCCGCCGGTGGGCCTGCCCGACATGTACATCGCCATGGGCCAGACCGCCGAGAACGTGGTCGAGGCCGAGGGCATCACCCGTGAGGAGATGGACCGCTTCGGCGTGCGCAGCCAGAACCTTGCCTGCGCCCACGTCGAGAACGGCTTCTTCGCCCGCGAGATCACGCCGCTCACGCTGGCCGACGGCACCGTGGTGAGCACCGACGACGGTCCTCGCCCGGGTACCACCTACGAGGGGGTCAGCCAGTTGAAGCCCGCCTTCCGTCCCGATGGCACCGTCACCGCCGGCAACGCATGCCCGCTGAACGACGGCGCTGCTGCTGTGTTGGTGATGAGCGACACCAAGGCCAAGGAGCTCGGCCTCACCCCGCTGGCCCGCATCGTGTCGTCGGGTGTGTCGGGCCTGAACCCCGAGATCATGGGCCTGGGCCCGATCGAGGCCATCCGCAAGGCGCTCGGCATCGCTGGCATGACCATCGACCAGATCGACCTCGTCGAGATCAACGAGGCGTTCGCCTGCCAGGTGATCGGTTCGGCCAAGCACCTCGGCATCGACCTCGACAAGCAGATGAACATCCATGGCGGCGCCATTGCTCTCGGTCACCCGTTCGGCATGACCGGTGCCCGCATCATGACCACGCTCATCAACGGCCTGCAGTGGGAGGACAAGACCTACGGCCTCGAGAGCATGTGCGTCGGTGGTGGCCAGGGCATGGCCATGATCGTCGAACGGCTCAGCTGACCAGTACGTCGTCGGTGTCGGCTCGCGGTGCGGTGCGTTGGAGCGCCAGCGCCGCGAGCGTCACCAGCAGTACCAGCACGGCGGTGGCGATGAATGTGCCGTCGCCGCCCCACCAGCCGTAGGCCACCGGCGATGCGAACGCAACCATGGCCGCTGCGGCCTGGTTGATGGCGCCGGCGAGTCCCTGCGCAGCCGAGCTACGGCCCGCTGGTGCGGCTGCAGCAACGAGGGCTTGTGCGGCAGGAACGCCGAGTGCCTGGGCGATGCCTTCGACGACGAACAGCGGCAGCATCGCCCATGCGGTGGCGAACACCCCGTAGCCGAGGGTGATCGGCACCACGCAGGCAAGCGAGATCATGCAGAGCCGGAACGCTCCGTGGCGGTCGGCGAGCCGGCCGCCCATGGTGGTGAGCACCGCGAACGGCAAGCCGTACAGCACGAAGCCGATGCCGATCAACCACTCCGGCGCCCCGAGGTCGGTGAAGTAGCGGTCGAGGATCGTGTCGTACACGCCCACCGGTAGGAACAGCGCCATCCAGGCAACGACACCCACCTGGATGTCGCGGCGACGCAACAGGTCGAAGCTGATGCGATGCACCTCGGTGGTACGCGGCGGCTCGGGCAGGGTGAGCCGCGAGATGACGAGTGCGCCGACACCGGCGCCGATACCGCACAACGCGAACGGCCAGCGAACACCGAGCGGACCGACGAGGATGCCGCCGATGAGTGGACCGACGATGAAGCCGGCGAACTCCACACCGCTCAGCGTGCCCATCCGCTCCGCCGCCCGGGTGGGCGAGATGCTGGCAGCGATCGACCGCGATGCCGGTGCGAACAGCCCGTTCGACACACCCACCACGGCGCGGGCGAGCACGAGCAACGGCAGCGTCGACGAGACCGCGAACAGCAGGCTGCCGATGAAGGCGAGCGCGAGACCACCGGTGACGAAGGCCCGGGTGTGGCCACGGTCGGCGATGGGGGCGAGCGTGAGCTGGCTGACGAAGTTGGCCACGAGGCCGACACCGGCGATGAGGCCGAGGCCTGCGTCGCCGAAGCCGTAGGTGTCCTGCAGGTTGCCGAGCAGGCCGTACACGACGCTGTTTGCTACGCCGATGGCGACGGCTGCGAACAGCAGCACGCCCCAGCCAGGGGTGCGTTCGCGGCTCACCAGTCCCACCGGTTGGGTCGATCGGCGCGTACCACGACGATTCCCGGATCGTTGGGGGTGTGTGTGGCGCGCACGATGTACTGCTCGCCCGCCGCCACCAGTTCGGCCAGCACCCACGAGTCGCCTGCGTCGCGTCGTGCCGCGGGGAGCGGGTGGATCGAGTCGATGGCCAGTCCGGCCGAGTCGGCCTCGGCCTGCCACAGGCGAGCCAGTCCGTGGCGCAGCGCCGGATCGTCGATCAGGTCGTTGCCCGGTAGGCGCAGTTCGATGTTCGCGATGGTGACGGCTTCCAGTTCGCTCAGGTCGAGCACGTCGCCGCCGAGTTCGCCGTCGAGCATCACCACGACGGGCCCGTCGCGCCCGGCCATGCCGCCCACCGAGCCGTAGCGCACCAGCGGCAACCCGTCGTCGCCGGTGGTCGTCACGCGGACGCGGTCGCCGGGTCGGAACGTCATGCGGCGACCACGTCGGCGATCACGGCGTCGCTGAGCGCGGGCCAGGCCTGCAGGGCCTCGGCTGCCCAGTCGTCGAAGGCGCGGTCGGTGAGGGCGATCACGGCGATGGCGTATCCGGGCACGGCATCACGATCGACCCACATCATCGTGCCCGACCCGCCGAAGTGCCCGAAGGCCTGAGGCGAGTTGCGGCGACCCATCCAGTGCGGTGCCTTGTCGCCGTGGATCTCGACGCCGAGCCCCCAACTGCACCGCGGGTAGGTGCCGAGGCCGGGCACGGTGCCGCGCAGATCGGGGAACACGGGGGAGGTGGCCTCGGCAGCGGTGGCGGCGCTCAGCAGTCTGGGCCGCATCAGCTCCTGGGCGAACCGGGCCAGGTCAGCGGCGGTGCTCCACACCTGGTGCGCGGGCGAGCCGCGCAGCGAGCTGTCGTTCATGCCGAGTGGCCGGAGGACGGCCTCGGCGAGGTACTCGGCGAATGTCATCTGCGCCGCGGCTGCCACCGCCTCGGCGGCGAGTTCGATACCGGTGTTCGAGTAGATCCGCCGTTTGCCGGGTGCTGCGATGGGCTCGGACCCGTCGAACGAATAGCCGCCGGCGTGGGCGAGCAGGTGGCGCAGTGTGCAGCCCGGCTGGCCCACGGCCTGGTCGAGCGTCAGCAGCCCCTCTTCGACGGCGATCAATGTCGCCCAGGCGGTGAGTGGTTTGGTCAGCGACGCGATGCGATAGTTGCGATTCGCGTCACCGTGGGTGACCAGCGTGGGGGCGGCGTCGGAGGGTGCCAGCACCACGGCTGCGCTCACGTGGTCGACCGGCCAGGAGTCGACGAGGTCGAGGGCCTGCATCGCCCGCTGCCGGACGGATCAGGCCAGGCCGCTGGAGCGCAACGACTCGGCGACGTGGAACGCGAGGTCGAGGCTCTGGCGGGCGTTGAGCCGCGGGTCGCACACCGTCTGGTAGCGATCGGTGAGTTGTTCGTCGAGGATGTTGTCGGCGCCGCCGATGCACTCGGTGACGTTGTCGCCGGTGAGTTCGACGTGGATCCCGCCCGGCCAGGTGCCCTCGGCGTGGTGGGCGCGCACGAAGCCGTCGATCTCGGCGCAGATCTCGGTGAAGTTGCGCGTCTTGTGACCGCTCGCCGCGGTGTAGGTGTTGCCGTGCATCGGGTCGCACGCCCACACCACGGGGTGGCCGGCGTCGCGGACGGCGCGCAGCAGGCCGGGCAGGGCCGCCTCGACCTTGCCGGCACCCATGCGGCTGATGAGGGTGAGCCGGCCGGGGATGCGGGCCGGGTTGAGCCGCTCGCAGAGCTCGATCACGTAGTCGGTGGTGGTGGTGGGGCCCACCTTGCAACCGATCGGGTTGCCCACACCGCGGAGGAACTCGACATGGGCGCCGCTGAGTTCGCGGGTGCGCTCGCCGATCCAGAGCATGTGGGCCGAGCAGTCGTACCAGCCGCCGGTGAGCGAGTCCTGCCGGGTGAGCGCCTCTTCGTAGCCGAGCAGCAAGGCCTCGTGGCTGGTGTACACGTCGACTTCGCGCAGCAGGTGGTTGTTCTCGGTGTCGACACCGCAGGCCCGCATGAACTTGAGCGCCCGGTCGATCTCGCTGGCGATCTGCTCGTAGCGACGGCCCTCGGGGCTGCTGGCCACGAACTCCTGGGTCCAGGCATGCACCCGGGTGAGGTCGGCAAAGCCGCCCTTGGTGAACGCGCGTACGAGGTTGAGGGTGCTGGCCGATTGGTGGTACGCCTGCACCAGTCGCTCGGGGTCGGGCACGCGGGCGGCCTCGGTGGGCGTGGGGTCGTTGACGATGTGGCCGCGGAAACTGGGCAGCCGCAGATCGCCGACCTGCTCGAACGCCGATGAGCGGGGCTTGGCGAACTGGCCTGCCATGCGCCCCACCTTCACGACCGGAACGCCGAGCGAGTAGGTGAGCACGACGGCCATCTGGAGGATGACCCGCAGCTTTTCGCGGATGTTGACGGCCGAGAACTCTTCGAAGCTCTCGGCGCAGTCGCCCGCCTGCAGCAAGAACGCATTGCCGGCAGCCACCTGGGCGAGCGACGACTGCAGCGATCGGGCTTCGCCGGCGAACACGAGCGGCGGCATGGCTGCGATCTGCTTGAGGGCGCGGTCGAGGTCGCCCGAGTCGGGCCAGTCGGGCTGCTGGTTGGCAGGGAATGCCTGCCACGACGACGGAGTCCACGTCTTCGGCACGTCGGCCACTCTAGCGACGGGCCGCGAGCAGACGGCAGAGAGAATCCCCACGGTCGCCGGCTGCGACGAAGCCACCGGCTGGTTGGGGTCGGTCGGCGGGTGGATCGAACCGGTACAGCGACAGGGCGCCGTCGACCGTGACCGAGAGCTCAGGCACCAGCGGATCGGCCACCACCTCGATCTCGACCGGCCCACCACTCCATGCCACCGGGGTACCGTCGATCGTCTCGGCGCCGCGGCGCACCACGGCCCGCACATCGCTGTCGGTGGCAACGAGGTCGATCTGCCAGCCGGCGCCCGTCGCGATCGCGGTCGTGGTCGCCGCCGCCGGGGCGATCATGCCGGTGAGCCGTCGTTCACCGTTGGCGCGCTCGAGCGGCACCCAGCGCCCTTGTTCGGCGATGTAGACGCCGGTGCAGGCCTCGCCATCGACGGCCAGCGCCACTTCACCGTCGCGTCCCACCGGGCCGTCGGCGACGAGTCGGAGGCCCGGTGCGGGGCTGCCGAACACCAGGTCGTCGATCCGGTAGCGCCACTCGGTGAAGCCGGGGTTCTTCAGTTCGGCCGTCCACACCGCGAGTGCCGTGTTCACCCACGCGCCCCACACCACACCGCCGACGAGGGCGATACGTGCCACGCGCCGCACGCCGGTGCCGCCGGGGAGGTCGACGGTGGCGAAGGCGACGGCAGCCGGGAAGATCAGCACGGGCAGCATGTCGACGAGATAGCGGTTGCCGATGAATGCGATCGTGAACGTGGGCACCGCGGCAACAGCCGCCCCGACGACGAGGCACAACCAGCTCCAGTCGCGTCGGCGCAGGATCGCGACGATGCCCATCAGTGCAGTGAGGAACAGCAGCGTCGCCGCAGCCGTGAGCGAGGCCGATGGGGTGATCGTCTCCATCGGGTACGAGCCGCGGTCGGTGGCGAGCGGTCCGAATCTGACGAAGGGCAGCAGCCGCTCGAAGCGGATCGTGTCGGGGCGCAGGTAGTGCACGAGGGTGGTGGGAGCGAACCGCAACCCGAAGAAGCTGCCGTTGTTGCCGGCGAACCAGGCGGCGCGTTCGGGGTCTTGCAGCGTGAGCACCTGGCGGTCGGCGGGCAGTCCGAGCAACGACCCGAACTTCGCTGCGTTGACGGTGACGTGCACCCCGAAACCGAGAATGCAGGAACCGATGACGATCGTGGCATGCTCGTACGACACGCGCCGTCCGCGCCGCATGAGCAGCATCAGTCCACCCACCCCGACAGCGATGCCGATGCCCACCGAGGCCCGGGTGAGCAGTGCGGCGATGACGGCGCCGCCCGTGAGCAGCGCGGCGTTCCGGTCGGGTGCCACCAGCAGGCGAGCAGCACCCACCGCGGCCCAGACGGCGAACGCCGCTGCCCACAACTCGGTCTCGTGGTACACGCTCACCCAGCCGGTGAGCGCGAGTGCCGGCGAGGCTGCGACGGCGGCGACGAAGCCGGCGGTGCGCCACGACGACGGAACACCTCCGAAGCGCCGACGCGCCTGCACGACGAGGTGGTACGCGCCAGTGCACAGCACCATGAAACCGATCGTCATCGAGAGCCGCACGAGTCGCCCGTCGAAGACATGACCGACCAGTGCGAACGGCAGACGTACGAGTGCGAGCAGCGGCCCGTAGTACAGGTAGGTGCGTCCGTCGACGACGAAGCCCTCCATCCCCGCCTCAGCGGGGTCGACCGCGAGACGACCGCGCAGGAATGCTCGCGCCTGCTCGTCGTAGAAGTCGGCGCTGAAGCCCGCCCGGTCGAACAGCTCCCAGGGGCGGCCCCTGGTGATGACGAGGAGGAACAGGGCGGTGGCGACCAGCACGACGACGCGTGCGGCGCGTGCCACCTGCGACTCAGGGTCGTTCGGGTCGGCTGTTCGCCACATCGAGTGCCGGGTCGACGGCGAGTTCGTACACGAACTGATAGGCGAACATGGTGGGCCAGATGCGCACGAGCGCCCGGTCGACGAGCGCTCCGAGCCGGCCGACGCTGCGGTCGGTGTCGACGCCGAGGGCGTCGAAGGGTAGGCCGGTGTGTCGTCGGGCGATCGCCTGCAGGCCGGTGGCGTTCACCAGGCGGGTGAACGACCGCCGGGTGAAGAACCGCACGTGGGTGGCGTCGAGGATGCCGCGCTGGTCGTAGTCGAAGAGGCCCAGCATCGTGCGGCCCCGCGGGTACCAGTGCGAGAAGTTGGGCACACTGGCGATGAGCGTGCCGCCGGGCCGCAGTCGGTGGGCCATCTCGGCCAGTAGACGATCGGGTTGGCGGACGTGCTCGATCACGTCGGCGGCGATGACGACGTCGAAGCCGTCGCCTGCGTCGTCGGGGAGGCCCTGCTCGAGGTCGGCCTTCACGAAGTGGTCCATCCGCTCGTGCACTCCTGGCGCTTCAGCCAGATCGACGCCGGTGACCCGGTGGCCCTGGGCGCGCAGCGCCTCGGCCAGCCAGCCGGGGCCGCACCCGACATCGAGCACGCGCATGGGTGATCGCGTCTGCATCATCTGCAGCACGCGGCCGTGCGAACTGTGGGCCGACGGCTTGTAGGCGTAGGGCTCGGTGACCCGACCCAGGCGACCGCCGCCGAAGCCGGTACGACCGAAACGGTGACGCACGGTGTCGACCATGATGTCGCGGGCGTAGGCGATGCCGTTGACGTGGCAGATCTCGTCGCCGTAATAGGTGGGGATCGGCACTTCGACGATGCGCTTCCCGGCAGCGTGCAGTTGCAGGATGATCTCGGTATCGAAGTCGAAGCCGTCGCTGTTGCCGACGAACGGCAGGTCGGCGAGTGCGCTCACCCGGTAGGCGCGGTAGCCCGAGTGCCACTCCGACAGGCGCAGGCCGGTGATGGTGTTCTGCGCGGTGGTGAGGACGCGGTTGCCGACGTACTTGTACAGCGGCATGCCACCTTCGCGGGCCGCGCCCTTGGTCATCATCCGCGAGCCGAACACGGCGTCGGCATCACCGCGCACGATGGGCGCGATGATGTCGCCCATCACCTCGGGGGCGTACTGCCCGTCGCCGTGCAGCAACACCACGACGTCCCAGCCGTGGTTGACGGCGTAGGTGTAGCCCGCCTTCTGGTTGCCGCCGTAGCCGAGGTTGTGCGGATGACGCAGCACGGTGAGTGCCAGGTCGGTGCCACGATGCAGGTAGTCGTTCGCCATCGCGAACGTGTCGTCGGTGGAGTGGTCGTCTTGGACCAACACCTCGGCCAACTCGGTGCGCATCTCGGGCGAGATGCGATCGAGGACGTCGACGAGGGTGGTCTCGGCGTTGTACGCCACCACGAGCACCCCGACCTTCATCGGTGCAACAGTACCGGGTCGGGGTGCCTGAGGGCGGTCGTGATCAGGCTGCCAGGATGCGGACGGCGTCTTCGCGCAGTCCGGCAACGGCCCGGCTGACGAGGCGGCGTGCGGCCTCGGCGGTGACGCCGAGGTGCTCGCCCACTTCGCGGAAGCTCTTGCGCTCGCCGTCGATCAGCCCGAAGCGGGCCTCGACTGCGTAGCGGGCCCGAGGATCGAGCGTGCCGAGCAGTTCGTCGAGCAGCTCGCTGTCGACGAGTGCCATCACGGCATCTTCCGGCGTGGCGTCGCCGTTGGCCATCAGGTCGCCGAGGGTGGCATCACCGTCGTCGCCAATGGTCTTGTCGAGCGAGACCGGGGTGGTGAGGCGGTGCAGTTCGGCGTTGCCGACGTCGAGCGTCTCGCCGTCGCCGCTTGCCTGGCGCAGCGCTGCACGCAGGCTGGCCGAGCGATCGCCGGGGATGCGGATGAGGCTGGCCTTCTGGTCGAGCGCACGGCCGATGGCCTGGCGGATCCAGAAGGTTGCGTAGGTGGAGAACTTGAACCCGCGGCGCCAGTCGAACTTGTCGACGGCGTGCTCGAGGCCGAGGTTGCCCTCTTGGATGAGGTCGAGCAGGTCCATGCCCTGGGGGAGGGGGTAGCGCCGCGCGATCGACACCACGAGGCGGAGGTTGGACCGGATGAAGCGGTCCTTGGCGTCGGCTGCCGCAGCGACCGCAGCCTTGAGGGCTGCGCCCTTTTCGCCGTTGGCGAGACGCTCAGAAGCGGCGCGACCCGCTTCGATGACACGGGAGAGCTCGCGCTCTTCCTCGGCGTTCAAGAGGGACACCTTGCCGATGTCGTTGAGATAGAGACCGATGGAATCGTTCATGGCAGTTCGCTTCAACTTCTTCGTTCGTCGTCACATTCCGGATGACCACCGTGTCGCATGGCACACGCCAGCGACGAGCAGTCGAGAGTTGGGGGGTTCGGGGGACCTGGTCGCCATCCGTGGGTGACCAGCGGCCCTCCCGGCTAGGGGGTACTGGGGGGGCACAGCACAGTACTACATCCTGTCGCACCTGTGTGGATTCGATAGTCCATTTTCGAATGGCTCCTGCACGGGGGTCGACCAGGTCGGCCCGTACACTTTGCGCCCGTGTCGGTGCCCCCTGTCCTCGGTCGAATCGGTCTGTTCGGCGGCACCTTCGACCCACCGCACGTGGGGCATCTCGTGACGGCGGTGAACGTGCGCCACGCCCTGTCGCTCGACGTCGTCATCCTCATGGTGGCGAACGTGCCCTGGCAGAAGCAGGGCACGCGATCGATCTCGGACGCGGCCGACTGGCTGGCGATGGTCGATGCCGCGGTGGCCGACGTGGAAGGCCTGGTGGTGGGCGATCTCGAACTGCATCGGGGTGGCCCCAGCTACACCGCCGACACCTTGGCCGAGCTGGCCGAGTTGCACCCCGAGGCCGAGCTGTTCAGCATCGTGGGCGACGACGCAGCGGCGGGTATCACCACCTGGGAACGTGTCGACGAGGTGGTAGCCCGTTCGAAGCTGGTGGTCGTCGACCGGCCGGGTACCCCCGTGATGTTGCCGGCAGGCTTCGACTGGATCCGCGTCGAGGCGCCCCACCTCGAGGTGTCGAGCACCGACCTGCGGGCCCGTGTGCGCGACGGTCGACCGCTCGACTACCTGATCACCGAGCCCGTGCTGCGCATCGTCCGTGAACGTGGGCTGTATCTGGAGGACCAGTGAGCGCGATCGCGCACCGCCGGCGTCGGCGCACGATCGCGATGCTCGTCGTCACCCTGCTGGTGCTGGTGGCGGTTCCGTCGTTGGGGTTCGTCGGAGTGCGGGCGCTGCTCGACTCGACCGGCGGCACCGACGCTCGCGCCGACAACCTGCCGATCCAGACCTTCCCCGCCACGCCGACGGCGCTGTACCTCACCACCGATCCCACCGGAGCACTGTCGAGCGCCACGGTGTTCGTGCTGCAGCCGTCGTTCGCCGGGGGCAGCATCATCCCGATCGCCGTGAACGCCGACACCGGGTTCTCCCCCGAGAACCGCCAGTCGCTGCAGGAGGTGTTCGCCGCCGGGGGCGTCGATGCGGCGGTGCTGGCGGTCGAGTCGCTGACGCTGATCACGGTCAACGTGGTGGAGGTGGCCGACGAGGCAGCGGTGACAGGCCTGCTGCTGCCGTTTGCCCCGTTGACGTTGGAACTCGTGGCGGATGTGGCGATGACCAGCCCCGACGACCTGACGGCGCAGCCGCTCACGGCCGGTACGGCGCTGCTCGATGCCCGGGCCGCGGCCAAGGTGCTCACCGAACCTGCGGCGTCGAGCGCCGGCGGGCAGACGGGCCATCGCGCGAACGTCGAGGCCCTCTGGGCAGCGGTGTCGGTGGCTGTCGGTGGTGGTCGTCCGGGGAGTGCTGTCGCCATCGTGCCACCGACGACGTGGGATGCCTTCACTGCGGCGCTCTTCGCCGGCCCGGTGCCGAGTAGGGCGATCGCCGTGCAGCCCCTCGAGGGCGACGAGAACCCCGACGGCATCGACGTCGTTCAACTCGACCGCGCTGACGCTGTGTTCGTGTTCGCCAGCGTGGCCCCGGGCTCGATGTCGGGCCCCTCGCCCGGATTGCTGTTCCGCATCGAGGCGCCACCGGGCTATGACGCTGCGGTGAAGTCGACGATCGAGAAGCTGTTGTTCCTCGGGGCGAACATCGTGTCGGTCGACACGAACGTGGCACCTCGTCCCGATACCGTCTTCCTGGTGCCCGACGACGTGAACCGAGATGAAGCCATGCAGACGAACGGGATCTTCGGATCGGTGGCCTTCGAGGACCCGACGGTGCGCATCGACGGTGTCGACCTGACGGTGGTGCTGGGTACCGACTACCTGGCCGGGGCCGCCTCGTGAGCACCGCTGCCGCAGCAGCGCTGGCTGTCACGGCCGCCCGTGCAGCCGACGACAAGAAGGCCGAGAACACCATCGTTCTGCAGGTGGGCAACGTGCTGGGCATCACCGAGTTCTTCGTGGTCACCAGCGCGTCGAACCGCCGCTTGGTGCGCACCATCGTCGACGCAGTGGAGGAGCAGGTGCGCGCCGAGCACGGCCGCTCGCCGCTGCGCAGCGAGGGTGTGGGCGAGCAGCAGTGGGTGCTGGTCGACTACGGCGACGTGGTGGTGCACGTGTTCGCCGACGAGGTGCGCGCCTACTACGAGATCGAGCGCCTGTACCGCGACGTGCCCCGCCTCGACTGGCGGGCGGCGCCGTCCGACCCGGCCTGAGTGTGATCGCTGTCACCGATGGCTGAGGCTGATCCATCTCTAGTCTCGATCGAGTGAGTCTGCCCCTCTCCGGAACCTTCGACACCGACGAACTGCCGCGCATTGCCGCCGAACCGGTGACGGTGACGGTGGCGCGTACCGTTGCGCCAGGCTGGGAAGCCGAGTTCCTGCGCTGGGCCGATCGCCTGGTGGCCGCCGCACAGGAAGCCCCCGGCTGCCTGGGGGCTGGTGTGTTCCATCCCGGCCAGGCGGGCGGCGAGTACCAGATCGTGGTGCGCTTCGCCGACGGGTTGATGCTGCGTGAGTGGGAACGCTCCGAGGTGCGCAACGAGTTGATGGACCAGGCCGACCGGTTCGTCACCGGTGTACGCGTGCAGCGCACGGTGGGCGTCGACGAGTGGTTCGAGGCGGCGGCGCATGCCGTGCCGCCCGCACCGTGGTGGAAGCGGTTGTTCAGCGATGTGGCGTGGGTGTACCCGGTGTCGCTGGTGATCGCGCTGTTCATCGCGCCGTGGTATGGGGCGCTGCCGCTGGCGGCGCGAGTGCTGCTGGGCGCCACCATCGTCACGGTGCTGCTGCAGGCGTTCGTCAGCCCGGCGCGTCGCCGGCTGCGACGTCTGCGCAGGTTCTGACCGCTGCCGTTTGGAACCGTCGGAGGCCGTTGGTAATCTCACACGGCCCAGTACGGGGCTGTAGCTCAGTTGGCAGAGCGCTTCCATGGCATGGAAGAGGTCAGGGGTTCAATTCCCCTCAGCTCCACGGACAGAACCCCAGGTCAGACGGCCTGGGGTTCTTTCGTTCCTGGCGACTGGCGTCCGGGGTGGGCCACGGGGTGGGCCACGCAGTCGCGAATGACGCCCAAACGGGCGCAGCGAGACACGGCGATTCGATCCAGCAGATGCGCACCTCGGGCTAGCGTCGGGGCATGGAAGTCATCGAGTTGATTGCATGGACATTGCTGCTCGTCGGCTTCGTCGCCCTCGTCATCTTCCTGGCTTGGCGGCTCTACAAGATGGGGGAGCGGCGAGCTGCGCCGGGATGGTGGATTGCGGCGATTCTGGCTGCCGTGTTGATGCTGGCGCTCCCGTTCGTTGGCTTCATCGTCGCTGTCCTCGTGCTGTTCGTCGATCGCAACTCAGCCGGAGCGGCCCAGCGCGGCTAACCCCCCCGTTGCTACAAATGTGCGCGGCGGGGGGTCCGGGATTCGCTGGCCGGGCGACCCCACCGAAAACCAGCCTCGCCGGGCCGGGGTACGTGAACCCCTGACGCTGGGGGGAAGCCGACGGCGGGTCTTGGGGTGGGCGGCGACCCCACCGAAAACCAGCCACACCCCCCGGGTGGTGCCGGGGAGGGAGGCGACGACGGTTGGGGTCTACTCGGGCCAGCGGGGA
>JBEIIG010000050.1:0-26977 GCA_040380855.1 Acidimicrobiaceae bacterium
CCCGGCCGAGACCCCGATCGGTGTGGTGACCGCGTTCCTCGGCGCACCGTTCTTCATCCTCGTCCTGCGCACCCGGCAGGTGGCTGCATGAGTTCGCTGGCGTTCACCGATCTGGCCGTGCACTACGGCAAGCGCACCGCACTGGCCGCGTTCACCGACACGGTGCGGCCCGGCGAGTGGTTGTGTCTCATCGGCCCCAACGGTGCGGGCAAGTCGTCGATCCTGCGGGCCGTTGCCGGGTTGGTGCCGCACACCGGCAGCATCGAGGTCGACGGCTCGCGGCTGGAGTTGCGTTCGGCGCGCCGCCGGGCCGAGTTGGTGGCGTACGTGCCGCAGAGCCCGGTGCTGCCCGACGACATGACCGGCGCCGAGTACGTGCTGCTGGGCCGCAACCCGTACATCTCGTACTTCGGTGCCGAGTCGGCGCACGACCGGGCGCTGGTGGCCGAGCTGCTCGAACGGCTCGACCTCGGCGAGTTGGCGCCCCGCTACCTCGGCACGATGAGCGGCGGCGAGCGGCAGCGGCTGGTCATCGCCCGGGCGCTCGCGCAGGAGGCGCCCATCCTGCTGCTCGACGAACCGACCAGTGCGCTCGACATCGGCCATCAGCAGCAGGCGCTGGAACTGGTCGACCGGTTGCGCCACGAGCACGGCCTCACCGTGGTGAGCGCGATGCACGACCTCACCCTGGCCGGCCTGTACGCCGACCGGTTGGCGCTGCTGCACCAGGGCCATGTGGTGGCCAGTGGCGATGCAGCCCATGTGCTGCGCCCCGAGACGCTCAGCGAGTTCTACGGGGTGAGCGTGGTGGTGCACCACGAAGCCGACGGCACCGTGGTGGTGGTGCCGCGCCGCACGCGGGGCTGACGCCCGCTCAGCCCGCGGCCCACAGGTGCGCCGCCACCAGGTCGGGCACCAGGGTCTCGGCCAGCAGGCGCACGATCGGGTCGTCGCTGCCCGGGTGGGTGATGGTGAGCGCGGCGCCCGGGAACTCGCCGACGGCGACGACGGTGCTGGCGCGCTGGGTGAGCCAGTCGGCCGCCTGCGCGTCCCACCGCGAGCCGCTGAACACCAGGGCCCGGTAGTCGAGGGTCTTGGTGAGGTACACCTCGACGTGGCTCCAGTCGCCGGTTTCGGTGCCCACCGCGGGTCGGCGTGGGCCTTCGCGCAGCATCAGCGCGCCCTGCATCGCGCTGCTCAGCCGTTCGGCGGGGGCGAGCACCCAGGTGCCGTGCGGGCCGGCCAGCAGGCGGGCGGCATCGGCCACCCAGTCGCCGCGTGTGTCGAGCAGGTGCTGCGCGGCGTCGGCCGCAGCACGGATGCGTTGCGGCAGGTGCAGGTCCACACCGGTGAGCTGCTGCTCCAGCACCAGCAGCGCAGCTAGGGTGTGCACGAAACTGCGGCAGGCCACGCCGCTGGTCTCGCGTTCGGCGCGCAGGTGCACCACGCTGTCGGCGGATGCAGTGATGGCGCTGCCGTCGGTGTTGGTGAGCGCCACCCGTCGGGCGCCGTTGCATTCGGCGAACAGACGGTTGGTCTCCACCGAGCCGCCGCCGGCCGAGATGCCCACCACCAGGTCGTCGGGTGCGCCGGGCCAGGTGGCCTCGGCGGCGCCGCTCTCGGCCACTGCGGCGATGCCGTGGATGCGCAGACGCAGCGCCGCCACCTGGGCCGCGTACAGCGACGAGCCCATGCCCATCAGCAGCACGCGGGCGGGTGGGGGCGTGACGGGCCACATCACGTCGCCGTGCTCGATGGCGTCGGCGAAGGCGATGAGCGCGGCGGGTGACCGTGCGAGGTCGGCGAGGAAGGTGGTGGCGTCCATGGGGTCTCAGTCGAGGGGGAACATCGCCGTCAGTGCGGCGTCGGGTACGTACAGCCAGATGGGCAGGGCGCGGGCGGCATAGACGAACTCGTGCAGTTCCTGCACGGCCCGCAGTGCGGTGAGCGCTTCGTCGTGGTGCGGGGTGATGCCCGCGGGCCACTCGGTGCGATACGCGTTGTGCGCGGCGTCGATGGCCGCGCCGATCCACGCCTCCACGTCGGCGGCCCGCTGGGGGTTGCGCTTCACCACCATGCGGCCCACGTGGTCGATCGACTGCAGGAGGCCGGCGAGGTCGACCAACGTGCTGCGCGGGCGCCGTTGCTCGACCGGGTCGATGAGCGGGTTGCCGTCGAAGTCGGTGACCACGATCGTGTCGCCCGAACGCAGGAATTGTCCGGCGTGCAGGTCGCCGTGGATGGGCTGCACCGGCACCGGGCCGACGTGGTGCAGCACACCGATGGCGGCACGCACCAGCGCGGCGCGTGCGGCCAGTCGTTCGCCGGCCTCACCTGCCGTGCAGCCGAGCGCCTCGTCGAGCAGTGCCTCGCCGCGGTGGGCCTCGTCGAGCAGGGATCCGGTGACGACGGGCGTGGGGATGATGCTGCTGGGGGTGGCGAGGGCGCGGTGCAGGCGTGCGGCCAGCACACCGAGGCGCGCCGCAGTGTCCAGCGCGGCGGCTGGCCGTTCGGTGAGTTCCTCGACGTACCAGTCCCACCCCTCGCGTGCGTGGGGGATGTAGTGGCTGAGCATCGCCACCACTCGTCCGTCGTGCTCGTAGGTGCCGAGGAAGCGGGGCATGTCGGTGAAGCCCACTTCGGTGAGGTGGGCCAGCACCTCGGCGCCGCGGTGGGGCAGTGGTGCCGGCGGCATCAGCCACTTCACCACCACGCAATCTCCCACCAGTACGTCGCCCACGAGCCCGTCGCCCACCAAAACGGTGTGGTTCACCTGATCGGTCGAGAGCACCCGCTCATCGGAGCCCGCGGCACTCGTCGGCACCAGGCGCCTCACGAGTGCTGCGCTGGCACCCGCTGCGGGCAGGCCCCCCGACTGCTGGGTCATGCCGGCCGGAAGCCCTCGCGTGGTGTGGGTTCGGCGTGCTTCACCATCACGTGGTGGCCGACGGTGAAGTCGGCGACGGCGTCGTGGCCCATGTCCTTGCCGAAGCCCGATGCGCCCCGGCCGCCGTGGGGCATCTCGCTGGCGATGGGCAGGTGGTCGTTCACCCACGTCACCCCGGCGCGCAGTTGGTGCGCCACCCGCAGGCCGCGATCCACCTGGCCGGTCCACACCGACGACGCCAGGCCGTAGGGGGTGTCGTTGGCGAGCTCGATGGCGTGCGCCTCGTCGTCGAAGGGCAGTACGGCCAGCACCGGGCCGAACACCTCGTCGCGCACCAGCTCGCTGTCCTGCGCGGCATCGACCACCAGCGTGGGCGGGTAGAACCAGCCATCGCGTTCCAACGGGTCGCCGCCGCACAGCACGCGTGCACCGGCGGCGCGGGCCCGGCCGACGAAGCCGTGCACCCGGTTGCGGTGCGCGGCGGTGATGAGCGGGCCGATGTCGGCGCCCTCGTGCGGCCCGCCCAGGGTGATCGACCGCATCGTGGCCTCCAGCACGTCGACCACGCGCAGGTACGCCGAACGTTCCACGTACACGCGGGTGGCTGCGGTGCAGTCCTGCCCGCTGTTGTAGGTGGCGGCCAGCGCGGCGGCGTGGCCGACGGCGTCGATGTCGGCGTCGGCGAACACCACCAGTGGCGCCTTGCCGCCGAGTTCGAGGTGCAGTCGTGCCGGGCGACCCGAGGCGAGCGACATGATGCGTCGCCCGGTGCCGGTGCTGCCGGTGACGGTGATCATGTC
Organism: Acidimicrobiaceae bacterium; assembly: GCA_040380855.1. Taxonomy (GTDB): domain Bacteria; phylum Actinomycetota; class Acidimicrobiia; order Acidimicrobiales; family Ilumatobacteraceae; genus VFMC01. The sequence continues at coordinate 3,688 of JBEIIG010000050.1, forward strand.
GGTGAGCGGGTGGGTCACCATCGCCTCGCCCACCTCGGCGTCGCCGGTCACCACGGTGAACACGCCTGCGGGCAGGCCGGCTTCGCGGGCCAGCTCGGCGAGGCGGATGGTGCTGCGCGGTGTGGCGGGTGCCGGCTTCAGCACCACCGTGCATCCGGCGGCCAGCGCCGCGCCGATCTTCCAGATGGCCATGATGAGTGGGAAGTTCCACGGGGTGATGGCGGCCACCACGCCTGCCGGGCGACGCAGCAGCATCGAGGTGTAGCCGGTGCTGAACACGCCCGCAGCGGTGCCGTCGGTGCTGCGGGCGGCGGCTGCGAAGAAGCGCAGGTTGTCGAGTGCGAAGGGCAGTTCGCCGTCGCGCATCACGGTCCACGGTTTGCCGGTCTCGGCCACCTCGATGGCGCACAGCTCGTCGGCGTGGCGCTCCACGGCGTCGGCCAGCGCCAGCAGTGCGGCGGCGCGTTGCGACGGCAGGGTCGCGCCCCACTCGCGGCCCGCTGCCGCTGCGGCGCGCATCGCTGCGTCGACGTCGGCCGGTGTGGCGTCGGTGACCGTGTCGATGGTGCGGCCGGTGGAGGGGTCGATGATCGTGCGCTGCATGTGCTCTCCGGCTCGGGCCGCGATGGACGGGACACTACTGCGGCCGTCGTACGATCACAGCCGACACGAACCCGTCGACCGCGAGGTGACCATGGCTCAGAAGACCTTCCTGTTCATGCCCGAAAGTGCGTACGGGCCCACGAACAACTGCATCGGCATCGGCAACGAGTTGTTGCGGCTGGGCCACCGCGTGGTGTTTGCGGCCGAGCGCTCGTGGGAGGGTCGCCTGTCGTCGCTCGGGTTCGTCGAAGACCTCGTCGACCTGGCCCCGCCGCCACCGCCCGATGCGCCCGAGCAGGCGGCCGGCCAGTTCTGGACCGACTTCATCCGCGACACCTCGCCCGAGTTCCGCAAGCCCACCATCGAACAGCTCACCACGTTCGTGCAGCCCACGTGGCAGGCACTCATCGACGGGGCGATGTACTGCTAACCGCAGCTGCGCGAGATCGTCGCCCGCAACAAACCCGATGTGGTGATCGAGGACAACGTGAACTGCTTCCCGGCGTTGGTGACCGCCGGCGTGCCGTTCGTGCGGATGATGAGCTGCAACCCGCTCGAGGTGCGCGGCCCCGATGTGGCGCCCGTGTTCAGCGGCTACGCGGCCGACGACCGCAGCGGCTGGGACGAGTTCCGTGCCGAGTACGACCGCACGCACCGGCCGATGTGGAGCGCCTACAACGAGTGGGTGCAGTCGTGCGGGGCACCGGCGTTGAACGATCTCGACTTCATCCACACCTCGCAGCACCTCAACCTGTACCTCTACCCGGGTGCGGCCGACTACGTCGATCGTCGTCCGCTCGACAGCACCTGGCATCGTCTCGACAGTTCGGTGCGCACCACTGATGCTTCGTTCGAGGTGCCCGAGCACCTGCGCGGCGGCGAGGGCGCGCTGATCTATCTGTCGCTCGGCTCGCTGGGCTCGGCCGATGTGGACCTGATGAAGCGACTGGTCAGCGTGCTGGGCCGCACACCGCACCGCTACATCGTCAGCAAGGGGCCGCTCGCCGACACCTACGACCTGCCCGACAACATGTGGGGTGCCCAGCAGGTGCCGCAGACCAACGTGTTGCCGCTGGTCGATCTGGTGATCACCCACGGCGGCAACAACACCACCACCGAGTCGTTCCACTTCGGCAAGCCGATGATCGTGCTGCCGCTGTTCTGGGACCAGTACGACAACGCCCAGCGGGTGCACGAGACCGGCTTCGGGCTGCGCCTGCCCACCTACACCTTCGCCGACGAGGAACTGACCGGGGCGGTGGAACAGTTGCTGGCCGACACTGCGCTGCGCGCCCGCATGGACTCCATCGGCGCCGACATCCGCACCCGCTCAGGCGTCGCCCGCGCCGCCGAGTTGCTGGCCTCCGTGGCCTGAGGTCTGCGGCACCCGGGCTCTCCACCCGAACTTGATCGAGTTTCCGTTGTGTACGACCGAAAGCCGCACAAGTTCGGTGTACCTTCGCGCCGGGCCGACTGCACTGGTGGAAGTGCAATGACTCAGGGGAGTGTTCGATGAAGTCGGAGGCGGCTTCTCAGGCGAGGGCGACCGGCTGGCGTCGCCTGTTGTTTCGCTTCTTTCTCGCCGTCGCGCTGGCTCCGCTCCCGATCCAGTTGGTGGCGATCCCGCCGATGCCTGCCGCCGCCGTTGATGGATCCGGAATCATCACCACTGTCGCCGGCGGCGGCACCTCGGGGCTTGGTGACGGCGGTCCGGCGAATGCAGCGATGCTGGACCTTCCCGCTGGAGTCACGTCAGACGCAGCGGGCAACCTGTACATCGCAGACACCTGGGCCCATCGGATTCGCCGGGTGGACGCAATCACCAAGGCCATCACCACTGTGGCAGGTAACGGTACCCGAGGGTTCTCCGGCGATGGTGGCCCCGCAAGGGAAGCGAGCCTGAATGTCCCGACTGCCACCGTGCTGGACTCGGCTGGGAACTTGTACATCCTCGACTACGAGAACCACCGAGTTCGGAAGGTTTCTGCTGCAACTGGGGTCATCTCGACCATTGCCGGCATCGGTGTCCCGGGTTTTTCGGGTGACGGTGGCCCGGCAACTGACGCTGCGTTTCACTACCCGATGGGACTCGACATCGATGCTGCCGGAAACCTCTACATCGCAGATCGAGAGAACATGCGGGTACGACGGATTGATGCCTCGTCGGGGCTGATCACGACCGTGGCAGGAAACGGCATGCGCGCCTCCTTGGGTGATGGAGGTCCAGCAACAGAAGCCGCCCTGGGGGTTCCAGTCGACGTGGCACTCGACAAGGCTGGAAACCTCTTTATCGCAGAACAGGTTGGCCATAAGGTTCGACGTGTCGTCTTGGGGTCGGGCATCATCTCGACGGTTGCTGGAACCGGAGCGATGGGATACGCGGGCGACGGTGGCCCGGCAACGAATGCGCAGCTCAACTTCGTTGCTGGTGTTGCGGTGGATTCGGCTGGAAACCTCTATGTCGCGGACCGCGATAACCATCGAGTCCGCCGTGTAGACGCAGGAACGGGCATCATCACGACCGTGGCGGGCGACGGCAGCATGCGGTTCGCAGGCGACGGTGGCGCGGCGAGCGCCTCGGCGCTTTCCGTTCCCCGGGAGGTCGTAGTGGACAATGCGGGGAACCTCTACATCGCTGATCAGGGAAACAACCGGATTCGGAAGGTGTCGGGGCAGAAGGCGCCGCCGGAGACGGTGTATGGGCGTGACGGGTACGGGTACGCAGTTGGTGGGGTGAACGCGGCGATCGGGAGTTTCTCGACGCAGGCGACCGATGTGAAGGTGGCCGTGGCGGGTCCACCGCTGGCGCTCTCGCGCACCTACAACAGCGCCGATACGCGAGTCGGGGTGTTCGGCAAGGGGTGGACGTCGAATCTCGAGGTGTCGGTGACGGTCGATCCGGCGACCTCGGATGCGGTGGTGTTGTTCCCCGATGGGCGTCGGCAGTGGTTCACCTGGAACGGCTCGGGATACACCACGGCACCGGGGTACACGTCGACGCTCGTGAAGACCTCGACGGGCTGGACGCTCACCGAGCTCGATGGTTCCGTGCAGACGTTCCGCTCCGACGGCCGGCTGGTGTCGTTGGCGGGTGCTGATGGTCGGCGACAGACGCTGACGTGGGATACGTCGAATCGCGTCACTCGGTTGACCGATGTGACAAGCGGTCGGTTCCTGAGTTTTGGCTACAGCGGCACGCTGGTCACGTCGGTGTCGACCAATCCGGTGACGGTGAACGGGGCAGCGGCGGCGCCGTTGCGGTGGAACTACGCCTACTCGGGCAACACGCTGACAAAGGTGTGCGACGCGCGCAGGAACAGCACGTCGACCGGGTGGTGCACGACGTACACCTGGGCGCCCGAGGGCATCACGCGCATCGCCGATGCGAACGGCAACGTCGACCAGGCGGTGGGGTACGCGGGCGGCAAGGTGGCGTGGACCGAGAACGGCGCGGGTGATCGGACGACGTTCTCGTACAGCCCCACCGAGACGGTGTCGACCGACGAGCGCGGGTCGGTGACGCGCAGCTCGTTCGACGACCGGTATCGGTTGGTCGCACTCACCGATGCTGCGGGTGGGGTGACCCGGCACGAGTACGACGCAGCGGGCTTCCGTTCGAAGTCGACCGATCCCAACGGGTTGGTGACGACTCGTACGTTCGACGCCCGCGGCAACGTGTTGTCGGAGACGAATGGTGCGGGCGAGACGTCGTGGTTCGCGTACGACGCGTTCAACAACGTGGTTGCGGTGCGCGACGGCCGGTCGGCGTCGGCCGATGACGCCACCTTTGCGGTCACCTCGACGTGGGATGGGGCGAAGCATCTGATCCTGTCGAAGTCGACACCGGTGACGGCGCAGCAGCCGACGGGGACGACGCAGCGGTGGACGTACACGACGGGTTCGGAGGCGGCGGTCGGCGGCGGGACGATGCCCGCTGCGCTGTTGCGAACGGCGGTGGATGCGCGTGGTGGTGTGACGACCTACAGCTACGACCGGGTCGGGAATCTGCGTGAGGCGGTCGACCGGGTGGGTTTGCGCACGGCGTATGCGTATGACGAGTTGGGACGGCGGATCAGCCAGACCGTGTTCGCTACCGGGTTCGACGCGGGGGTGACGACGTCGTACGTCTACGACGCGTTGGGCAATGTGGTGCAGCAGGACGACCCTGCGGTGACGGATGCAGTATCGGGGGTGACGCGCCGCAAGCGGATAGTCGCGACGATCGATGCGGCAGGGAATGCGACGCAGGCGGTCGAGAGCGATATCGGCGGTTCGGCCACTCCTGATGCGTCGCGTACGACGCGGTACTCCTTCGATGCGGCCGATCGACTGGTGTCGGTGACCGATCCGGTGGGTGGTGTGACGTCGACGGTGTACGACGTGGCCGGCAACGCGGTGCAGGTGACCGATCCGCGCGGTGTGGTGCGAGTGAGTGAGTACGACGCGTTGAATCGTGTGGTGCGGGTGACCGCGAAGGCGGTGGTGGTGCCCGAGGGTGGCACGGTGGCGCGTGACGTGGTGGAGTCGCAGGCGTCGTACGACGCGGGTGGAAGAGTGGCGACGCGTACCGATGCGGCGGGTCGGGTGACCCGTTTCGGCTACGACGGTGCGGGCCGAGTGACATCGAAGACGCTGGTGGGTTTCGTCGACGGCGCCGGTGTCACTCGAGATCTGGTGCTCGAGGCCACCACCTACGACAAGACCGGCAATGCGGTGAGTGTGGTGACCGGTGGCGGTTTGTTGACGGAGAACCGGGTGTTCGATCAGGCGGGTCGTCTGGTGACGATCACCGAGGACCCGAGCGGCGCGAATCGTGTGACGGCGTACACGTATGACGCGAATGGGAATGTGGTTCGTCGGGTGGTGTCGCGTGGTGGGCGTAGTGAGGAGGTGCGGTTCGTTGTTGATGCGGGTGATCGGGTGACGTCGCGCACGGTGGAGAACGGTGCGGTTGATTTGGTGACGTCGTTCGGGTACGACAACCGTGGGGTGAAGGTGTGGGAGGTGGATCCGCGGGGGAATGTGGCGGGTGCGGTGGCGGCGGGTTTCACGGTGTCGTTCACGCCGGATGCGTTGGGTCGTGTGGTGCGGGTGCAGTCGCCGGTGGTGACGCGGTCTGAGGCGGGGGTTGATACGGCGGGGTTGCGGCCTGAGCGGGTGTTCGGGTTCGACGCGTTCGGGCAGCAGGTGTCGGTGCGTGATGAGCGCGGGTTCGTGACGGCGCAGGTGTTTGATGGGTTGGGTCGGGTGACGCGGGTGACGTATCCGTCGTATACGCCGCCGGGTGGGGTGGCGGTGACACCGGTGGAGGTGTTCGGGTTCGACGGGAACGGGAATGTGGTGTCGCGGACGGATCGGCGGGGGCAGACGACGTCGTTCGTGTTCGACGGGTTGAATCGTGTGGTTCGTCAGACCGATCCGAAGGTGGGGGCGGCTGCGGCGGGTGTGGTGTCGGTGGGGTATGACGATGTGGGCAACATGGTGTGGCGGGTGGATCAGCGTGGGGCGCGGACTCGTTGGTCGTATGACGGGTTGAACCGTGTGGTGAGCGAGGTTCGTGAGGTTCGTCAGCCGTCGTTGCAGTCGTTCACGGCCCGGTTCGGGTATGACGATTTGGGGAATCGGGTGTCGGTCACTGATGCGGTGGGGAATGTGACCGGGTTCGAGTATTCGCGCTTGGGTGAGCAGACAGCGGTGGTGGATCCGGCTGGTGGGCGGACGGTGTCGGTGTTCGATGTGGCGGGTCGGGTGACGTCGGTGACTGATCCGTTGGGGCGTCGGATGGAAACCGTGTTCGATGTGGCGGGTCGGGCGACGACGGTGCGGCGGGTCGGGTCGACGGGCACGGTGGTGTGGTCGATGACGCAGGGGTGGGATGCGGCAGGGAATCGGGTGTCGGTGACGAGTCCGCGTGGGAATGTCCCGAACGCGGTCGCGGCCCAGTTCACCACCTCGTTCGGGTATGACGCGGTGAACCGGTTGGTGTCGGTGACGGAACCGGTGACGGGTTCGACGACTCGTTCGACGGGGTACGGGTACGACTTGGCGGGTAACACGACTCGGGTGACTGATGGTCGTGGGAATGTGTCGTGGTACGGGTTCAACGAGTGGGGTGTGCAGACCACGGTGACGGAACCGTCGACGACTGCGCATGCGAACCTGTCGGATCGGCAGTGGGTGACGTCGGTGGATGCGGGCGGGTTGCCGGTGCGTACGGTGGAACCGGGTGGGGTGAGTGTTACTCGGGTGTTCGACGAGTTGGGCCGGTTGGTGTCCGAGACCGGGTCGGGTAGCGGGGTGGTGTCGGCGTCGCGGACGTTCGGGTGGGATGCGGGCGGGTTGCGGACCTCGGCGGGCACTGCGGGTGGCAACATCGTGTTCGGCTACGACGATCGTGGTTTGCTCACCTCGGTCACCGGTCCGGCCGGGTTCGCTGGATCGAGTTTCACCTATGACGGTGCGGGCCGGATGCTGTCGCGTACCGACGCGGCCGGCACGACACAGTTCACGTGGAACTCGCGGAATCTGCCGGCGACGATGCGTGACGGGTTGACGGCACAGACGGCGACGTTCACGTGGGACGCAGCAGCCCAGCTGACGGGTGTGGATTACTCCGGTGGTGGTCGACGCCGGTTCGTGTACGACCAGGCGGGCCGGGTGACGAGTGACCAGTTGTCGACATCGACAGCAACGGTGACTGCCGGGTACAGCTACGAATGGGATGCGGATTCGAACCTGACCGCCCGCACCGTCACCCTGCCAGGCAACACAGGTGCGGGGGTGAACCGGTACGGGTATGACAACGCGGGCCGGTTGACGTCGTGGACTCGGCCGAACAACTCGACGCTCACCTACGCGTGGGATGCGGCTGGGAATCTGACCGGTAATGCGGGTGTGGCACAGACGTTTGATCAACGCAACCGGATGCTGACATCGGGTTCGACGACGTACACGTGGTCAGCGCGGGGAACACTCACATCGCAAAAGACGGGGACGGCTGCAGCGATACCGGTCGTGTTCGACGGGTTGGGTCGCCAGACCGGGTTCGGGTCGCAGACCAGTGTGTATGACAGTTTGGATCGGGTTGTCACTCACGCCGGTCTCGGGTTCAGTTACGCGGGGGTCGAGTTCGATCCGGTGAAGATCGGGGCCGTGTTGTTGGCTCGTGGGCCTGGTGGTGGTCTGTTGGCTGCGAAGAACGGGACCGCTGCTGCGGTGTTGGCCGGGTTGGATCAGCATGGTGATGTCGGGTTGTGGATGTCGGGTGCCGGTGCGGTGACTGGTTCGCGGACGTATACACCGTTCGGTGCGCCGGTCGCGTCGACCGGGACATGGGCGGCGCCGGTGGGGTTCCAAGGCGATTACACGGATACGACCAGCACCCTGACATGGATGGGGGCACGCTGGTATCGGCCTGGCACTGCCACGTTCACCGCGCGTGACACCGTGTTCGGCACGCTCGACACCCCGATCAGCCTGAACCGGTACACGTACGCATGGGCCGACCCGTTGGGGCGGTGGGATCCTGACGGGCGTTGGTCGGAGGGGTTGTTCGATGGTGCGGACTGTGCGGCGTTGGCTGACAAGTTGGGTGATGCGATCCGTAATCGGGCGTATGAGGATTGTGTGATCGCGCAGGACGGGTTGGGGCAGTCGTATGCGCGGAACGCGAAGAAGGTTGAAGCGCAGGTGGCGGTAGTGGGTAGGGCGGCGGTGGTGGCGGCGTCGATGACACCGGTGTTGGGTGACGCAATCGATGTTGTGGGTTGTGTGCGTCGGGATTACTGGTCGTGTGCGTCGCTGGTGCCGTATGCGGATGTGTTGACCAAGTCGAAACGGGTTGCTGAACTGGCCCGGTCCGCTGATCGGGTACTGGATGCCTCGCGGGTGGCGGTGTCGGCGGCGAAGACCGAGGATCGTGCTGCGGACACGGTGCGTCGTGTTGCCGATACTGCTGCTACCCCGCTGCGTCGGGTCGATACCCCGACCCCGGCCAGTATCAGCCAACCCGTCACCACCCACACCCCGGCCCTCAACCCCACCAGCAGTCACCGCCTTCACACCACCACCGACCCACCAAACCTCAACAACCCCGCCACAGCCACAAACACGGCATTGCAGTTCGCTGATGACGGGGTATTGGGGTTCGGCTCGATGTCCTCGTTCCGGCGTGCCTACGGCTCGGCTGGTCCGAACGCTCAGTGGCACCACGTCGTCGAGCAGACGCCGGGCAACGTCACCCAGTTCGGTGCCACATCAATTCACAACACGTCGAACATCGTTCGGCTCGACACCGCCATCCATCGACAGGTCAGCGGCTACTACTCATCTGTCCAGCCATTCACCGGCGGGCAAACCGTCCGGCAGTGGTTGAGTTCTCAACCCTTCGATGCCCAGACACAGTTCGGCCTCGACGTCCTCAAGCAGTTCGGAGCGGCGGGATGACCAGCTACGACGTCTCTTCGCTGACGGACAATGAGATCGTTGCGAGGTACCGCAACGCAGCCCTCGCCCACATGGCTCACTCCGCTCATGGTGCGTACAAGAAGGCGAATCCTCAGGCCGAGATCATCGCTGCCTGCTATCGCGAGCTTCGACGCCGCGGTTCGCAGTCGCAGACGGCACTGTTGACTCTGCTCGACGACAGTGATGCCGCGGTACGGGCGTGGGCCAGTTCCCACGCAATGGAGTTCGCGCCGGATCTCGCCGAGCCCGTACTGGTCGAGCTTGAAGCAGGGGGATCCCTCGCGGCGTTCAGTGCCCGGATGACGCTCCGAGAGTGGCGAGCCGGGCGCTTGGTGTTTCCGTGATCGAGGCCTCCCCGGTTGCACGCCGAGGCGCTGCTCGCGTTCTGGCGTTCGCGGTTCTTGTCGCAATTGCTGTCGCTGCAATCCTGACGTGGTTTCAGAGAAGCGCCATGGCTCTCGCTGCCGCTGGTGCGGACGTCAGTGAACCGTCACCGGGCCAGTTTCCTGTGCCAGGGGATGGCGCCAGCAGGGTGATCGCGCTGCCTACGACGGCGACCGGCCCGGCGACCTTCACCTACGACGTCCAGTCGATCGCGCTCGTTGAGGTATGCGCGACGGACGGCGCTGTGGCCGGCCGAAAGCAGCCCGGCGACCTGTCGGAGTGGTCTGCCTTGCCTTCGGCCGAGCCCGAGGGTGCATCCACGACGCCCTCGCTCTCGTTGAATGCCACAGAAGCGGTGGATGATCTCGTTCGATTCGATCCTGGGTGGGTGTCCCGGCAGATCGTGGGGCGGAACCTTCGGGGGTCGACCGGGTGTGCCGCAACGCCTGGGGGGTAACGCGTTGAGTGTGCATGTGGCTGAACGCACTTTCTTGGGAGGCCCGGGTAGTGCCCTGATCGGGCCATCGCGGATCGGTGACATCTTGTCGCAGGGAACGCGTGTGATGTACCGGGGCGTCAACGGCACGGTCAAGGTCGGCGCTGCCAACCTGTGCGGTATGTGTTTCGTCGTAGTTGATGTGCACACGGGGACGGCCACGCGCGTGGCCTCGGTGATGGTTCCGAGATGAACCATCGAGACGCACGCGACGTGTGCAGCCTGGCTGAGCGTGTCGGGTGTGGAGCCGATCGGACTTCTCGGCTCGCTTCGGAGATCGAGGGGATCGTGTTCGAATCCTGCCAGGACGAGCAGTGGTTTGATGGGGTGTCGGTAGCGCTGGCACTGTTCGTGCCAGGTGGTGGCGGGTACTACCTCAATGCAGATGCATTCGCGTCCGAGGTGGGTTTCATCGTCCCGATCCTTCGAGACGTCGCGGGGGCTGGCGACTGGCGCTGTGGGCTCGACTCACCGGACGGAGCTGGGAGTCACAAAGACGGTGTGGTTTCGGTGACAGACAGCACGCCATGGCAGTCCGGACGGGTTGGGTAGTTGTGATTCTTCCGGCTGTTGTTGCGATTGTCGGTCTCATCATTCTTGTTGTCGGTGGTGCCCTGATCTGCAGGCCACGCACTTCGAAGTGGGCGTTTGTGAGCGCGGCCGTTGGGGTCGGCCCAATGTGGCTGGTGTTGTACGGGTTGGATGGGCAACGGTCAGCCTCCACCCGCTCTTTGATCTTCTTGGGGGCTCTGGTTCTTTGGCTTGTGCCGCAATTGCTGTTGCGATGGCTGAACCGCCCTGGGTCTGATGGAGACTCGGGCTATTGGTTTCCAACCCCGATTGGGGAGGCTTGTTGGGCAGCGTAGAACGCTGTCTCGAACTCTGCTGGCGGAATGTCACCGCAGTGGCCGTGTCCGTGGCCATGTCAAAGTCCTCGCTGGTGGCCAGGAAAAGTCCTCGCGGTGGTGAGTAGGTAGATCCACCCTGTGGGCCGCCTCGAGCATGTGAACGTGAACGACGACCAAGTCAGTTCAGATCACACGCTCGAGGGGTTGGCTCCATTGTTGTCAGCGAGGAAGAACATGGATGTTGTTGACGCGTACGCGCGTCTGGGGTCGTATCGCGCCGCCGCCGAGGTGTGCGGTGTGGACCCGAAGACGGTGAAACGAAAGGTGCTCGCCCACGAGGCGGGTGTGTTGGATGACGAACGCGCTGAGCGGGCGGCGGTGCCGAAGAACACCGACGGCGTGCGCAGCGTGGTGCTCGATCTCGTTCGTGAGGCGAACGGTCGTGGCACGGCGAAGCGGTTGCTGCCAGCGGCACGCACGGCCGGCTACACGGGGTCGGACCGCAACTTCCGGCGGCTTGTCGCGTCGGTGAAGCGGCAGGTTCGCGCGGAGATCGGCCGGCATCAACGGCGGCCGGCGGTGTGGGTGCCGGGCGAGACGTTGGTGATCGACTGGGGTCTGCTTCCGGGCGGGTTGAAGGTGTTCTGCGCGGTGCTGGCCTGGTCTCGCGTGAGGTTCGTTCGCGTCGCCCGCGATGAGACCGCGGCGACGACGTTGGCGATGCTCGCCGACTGCTTCGACCAACTCGGCGGCGTTCCCGCCAAGGTGCTGGCCGATCGGATGGGTTGCTTCAAGGGCGGCACCGTTGCCGGGGTGATGATCCCGACGCCGGACTACGTCCGGTTCGCGACGCACTACCGGTTCGCCCCGGACTTCTGTCATCCGGCCGACCCCGAATCGAAAGGGATCGTCGAGAACCTTGTCGGCTACGCCAAGACCGACCTCGTGCTGGCCGATGTCGATGATCTGACGGTGTTGAACGACGCCTGTCGGGTGTGGTGTTCGGAAGTCAACGCCCGTGTCCATAGCGAGATCTGTGCGGTCCCGGACGTCCGCCTGGTCGAGGAACGACCGCTGTTGCGCGAGTTGCCGATGCTGCGACCACGCATCGGCAGGGTCGAGGTCCGCAAGGTCGACAAGCTGTCCACGATCCGTGTCGCGTCGGCGCGTTACTCGGTCCCGCACCGTCTCGTCGGCGCACAGGTCGAAGCGGTCACTTTCGATGGCAAGGTCCGCATCTACGACCTCGACGGCGACCTGGTCGCCGATCACGTGCAGCTCGCACCCGGCGAAGCAGCAGTGCTGGATGAGCACTACCCGACACCACGCAAGGCGCCATCACGAGGGCCGCGAGCACGAACAGATGCCGAACGGGAGTTCCTCGCGCTCGGAGCTTCTGCGGAGGCGTTCATCCGTCAGGGCGCTGCCGCCGGGTCGACGATGTTGCCGAAGGAGATCATCGAGATCGTCGACGACCTCCTCCCGGCGCACGGCCCCGAGCTCGTCGCCAAGGCATTGGAACGAGCAGCACGCTTCGGCAGGTTCAAAGCCGCAGATGTCCGCTCGATCCTCGCGATCGGCACCGCACTGCCCGAGCCAGCCGCTGTCGGTGATCACGTCGTCGTCGCGTTGCCGACCGCCGAGGTCCGCTCGTTCGACGCCTACCGGATCGAGAACCTCGCATGACCCGCCAACCGATCCCGCTCCCGGCCGATGTCGAAACCGGCCTCCGCCGGCTTCGCCTGGCAGCGATCCGCCGGCAAGCACCCGACGTGCTCGCGACCGCCAAGGCGCAACGATGGGCACCCGAAGAACTCTTGCGGGTCCTCGTCGAAGCCGAGATCGCATCACGAGACGAGTCGAACACCCGCAACCGGATGACCGCCGCCCGGTTCCCGATCGGCAAGACCCTCGACGAGTTCCGCCTCGACCAGTCCTCGATCCCACGCGTCTCGAACGACTACCTCGTGACCCTCGAATGGATCCATCAAGCCGAGAACCTGTGCCTCGTCGGACCCGCCGGCACCGGCAAAACCCACTACCTGATCGGACTCGGGCGGGCCGCCGTCACCGCCGGCTACAAGGTCCGCTACTTCACCGCCATCGAGCTCGTCGAACACCTCTACCGAGCTGTCGCCGACAACACCGTCGGCAAAGCCATCGAGACCGTCTGCCGCAACGACCTCATCATCATCGACGAGATCGGCTTCGCCCCACTCGATCACACCGGCTGCCAACTCCTGTTCCGGCTCGTCGCTGCCGCCTACGAACGACGATCCATCGCGATCGGCTCCCACTCACCGTTCGAACAATGGGGCCGCTTCCTCCCAGACCAGCCCACAGCCGTGTCGCTACTCGACCGGCTCTGCCACCACGCCCACATCATCACCACCACCGGCGACAGCTACCGGCTCACCCACCGCACCACCCGAAAGGAGGCCTAACCGCGAGGACATTCGTTGGCCACCACCGAGGACTTCCGATGGCCACCACCGAGGACATCAACTTGGCCATTGACATGGCCGTGGAGGCGGTGCTCGTTGAACCAGTGGACCCACGTGAGGGTGGCGAGCTCGACCTCGCCGACGTCGGCCCAGCGGTGTGGGGCGTCGGGCCCGTAGACGCACTCGGTCTTGTAGAGACCGTTCGTGGTCTCGGCGAGCGCGTTGTCGTAGCTGTCCGCGACCGTGCCGATGCTGGGCTTCGCGCCGATCTCGTCGAGTCGTTCGGTGAACCGCACCGACGTGAACTGCGACCCGGCATCGGAGTGTGTCACGAGCCCGATGAGCCGACGGTTACCCCGTGAACGTCTCGCCATCTCGAGCGCGTCGAGGACCATGTCGGTGCGCATGTGTGACGCCGCCCGCCAGCCAACGATCCGTCGGGAGTAGGCGTCGACGATGAAGCACACGTAGGCCATCCCCGACAGCGTCGGCACGTAGGTCAGATCGGTCACCCACAACGCGTCCGGCCTGTCAGCGGTGAAGTTCCGGTTCACCAAGTCCGGCGCCCGCAACGCGTCAGGGTCCTGGCGGGTCGTGAACACCTTGCGCCGCTGACGACTGACGCCCTCGATCGCCATCTGGCGCATCAGGCGGGCGACCTGATCACGGCCGACCTGATGGCCGGCCCGACGGGCAGCCTTCCAGAGCTTGTGCGCGCCGTAGACCTTGCGGTTCGTGACCCACAACACCATCAACACCTGCATCATCACCGCGTCACGCACCGCCCGAGCCGACTGCTCCCGAGCCTTGTGCGCGTAGTAGGTGCTCGGAGCGACCTGCAACACCTTGCAGATCGGCTCGACCCCGAGCTCATCCCGATTCGCGTCGATGAACTCGACGATCACTTCGATGGGCGGTCGAGCTCCGCCGCGAAGAAAGCCGACGCCCGCCGCAAGATCTCGTTCGCGCGACGCAACTCCCGGTTCTCCTGCTCCAACTGGCGGACCCGCTCAGCCTCGGCCGACGTCACCCCAGGCTTCACCCCGGCATCGATCTCGGCTTGCTTCACCCAGCCGCGCAACGTCTCGACACCGACACCGAGCTGATCAGCAACCCGCTTCACCGTTCCGTGATCGGTGCCGAGTTCCTTGCGGAGCTGACGCACCGCCCGCACTCCTCGTTCCTTCTCCGCCTCGCTGTAACGACGCGTCGTCGGCTTCCCAGGCGACATCTCATGTGGCATGACTCCATCCTCGTTTCCAAGGTCAAGAGCCTCCAACCATCCCAGGGCGATTCAGAGGGTCCGTCGGGTCCGGTGTTGGAGGAGTGGTTCGAGTTGTTTTTCGAGTTGGGTGTGATGGTGGGTCGATGAGTGTGGATGGGGGTGTGTGATGTCGACGTATGCGACGTGTGAACCGGCCGCTCTTTTGCATCAGGTCCGGGTTGGTGTTGGGGTTTGCTGATGGCTCCGGGTTCGAGCGTAGTAGTCGTGCTCGAACTCGGCGGGTGGGATGTCGCCGAGCTCGCTGTGGAGGCGGCGGTTGTTGAACCAGTCGACCCACGCAAGCGTTGCCAGTTCGACGTGCTCGACGTTGCGCCACGGGCCCTGGCGGCGGATGAGTTCGGTCTTGTAGAGGCCGTTCACGCTTTCAGCGAGGCTGTTGTCGTAGGAGTCGCCGATGCTCCCGATCGAGGGGCGGGCGCCGATCTCGGCGAGGCGCTCGGTGTAGGCAACCGAGACGTATTGGGCTCCGGCGTCGGAGTGGGCGATCACGCCGTCGACGAGTTGGTCGCGACGCGAGAACACGGCCATGTCGAGCGCGTCCATGACCAGCGGGGTGGTCATCGAGGCGGCGGTGCGCCAGCCGACGATCATCCGTGAGTGGACGTCGATCACGAACGCGGTGAACACGAACCCTGACCATGTCGGCACGTAGGTGAAGTCACAGACCCACAACTCGTTCGGCCGTGCAGCCCGGAAGCGTCGGTTCACCAGGTCCGGCGCCCGTGGGGACGACCGGTCCGGTCGTGTCGTGATCGTGGTCCGCGACCTGGTCGCGCCGCGGATCCCGAGTTCGCGCATCAGGCGGACGATCCGATCCTTGTCCATCGTGATGCCGTGCTCGCGACGCAACGCCGCTTTCATCTTGCGTCGCCCGTAGACCCGGTAGTTCGCGTTGAACACCTCGAGCAGTTTCGGTTTCACCGCGTCGTCGACGAGCCGTCGTGCGCACACCGGTCGCGACATTGCCGAGCGGACCGCTGACGGGGCGACCTGCAACACCCTGCAGATCGGCACGACCCCGTAATGGCGGTGAGCAGCCACGAACGCCGCTACCTCTTTTGGCGGTCGAGCGCCGCCCCGAAAAAAGCTGCCGCGTCCTGCAAGATCGCGTTGGCCCGGGCAAGTTCCCGGTTCTCCTTCCGTAACGCCGCGTTCT
The DNA here is from genome assembly GCA_040380855.1 of Acidimicrobiaceae bacterium. Lineage (GTDB taxonomy): Bacteria > Actinomycetota > Acidimicrobiia > Acidimicrobiales > Ilumatobacteraceae > VFMC01. The sequence goes on from JBEIIG010000050.1 coordinate 19,370, forward strand.
GCGCTCGCAGTTCCTCCACCGACCCCGGCGACACCGCCGGCCGAGGCTTCGGCGGCGACGACTGCTTCACCCAGTTGTACAGCGTCACCGCCTTCACCGACAGCTTCGGCGCCAGACGCTCGCACGCCTGCTTACGTGACTCGTCCAGCTCGATCTCCTCGAGCACGAACCTGACCGCCTGGTCCTTGAACTCAGGCGTGTATTCCTTCCTTGCTGGCATCTCCAGATCCTTCCAAAGTGATGGAGGACCTGATGCAAAACCCCGGCCGGTTCACTTGATCCCGATCCCGATCCCGATCCCGATCCCGATCCCGATCCCGACCCCGATCCCGATCCCGATTCCGATTCCGATTCCGATCCTGACCTCGATTTCGACTTCGGCTCCGACTTCGATCCCGACTTCGGCTCCGACTCCGATCTCGACACTGGGACGGGCGTCGACGTTCAGTCGAAATCGAAATCGAAACGATGTGACGAAGCACTGCCCGAGTGCCCCACCGGCGCGGCTGTTGCGGGCTGGCTCAGTCCAGCGCGAGCCGGTGGCTTGAATGTAGCCAGCACTACGAATACGCTCCGTAACGCCGACTACACACGACGTACCCGTTGCCGAATCGGGTACCACCGAGCCTTGGAGCACTGCCCGATGAGCGTGACACCCCGTGAAGCGGCCGACCTGTTCCGTCAGGCGCCCGAGCGGTTCCTCGACGTGGGCTCGGCCGAGGTGGCCTATCGCCGGGTGGGCACCGGGCCCGATGTGCTGTTCGTCCACGGCTGGCCGGTGCACGGGGCGACGTTCCGCAAGCTGCTGCCCCACCTCGCCGACCATGTCACCTGCCATCTCATCGATCTGCCGGGCGCCGGGTCGAGTCGGTTCACGGCCGACACACCGCTGTCGTTCGACCTGCACATCCAGAGCATCCGCCGGGTCATCGACCTCCTCGGCCTCGACGACGTCGCCGTGGTGGCGCAGGACAGCGGCGGGATGTTCGCCCGGCATGCGGTGGCCGGCGACCCGCGTCTGCGGGCGGTGGGGCTCATCGGCACCGAACCGCCGAACCAGATGAGTTGGCGGTTCCGGAGCTTCGTCGGCATCCGTCGCCTTCCCGGCCTCGGTGCCGGTCTGGGGTGGGTGGCGGGTAAACCGAGGATCGCCCGCAACGGCCTGGTGTTCGGCGCGGCGTTCGTCGATCGGTCGTTGCTCGGAGGCGACTTCGACGAGTTCTTCCTGCAACCGCTGCGCGACTCGGCACCGCATCGCAAGGCAGCCGCCACGCTGCTGGCCAGCTTCACCCCGAAACTCATCCGCGACCTGGGCGACCTGCACCGCCGCATCGACGTGCCGGTGCAACTGGTGTGGGGCGAGCAGGACGCGTTCTTCCCGGTCGCCTGGGCGCGCGAGATGGTGGGTACCTTCCCCAACGCGCAACTCGCTGTCATCCCGGGCGCCAGCACCCTGGTCCACGAGGAGAAGCCCGCCGAGGTGGCAGCAGCCCTCCTGCCGGTGCTCACCCAGCCACGCGCATAGGTGTCAGGTCAGGCAGTGATGAACGCTGCGTGCTGCTCGACGACGGCGTCGAACAGCGCGCCAGGCTGATTCACGACGTTGTGGAGGTGGCCGAAGAGCTCGAGGTTCACGGCACCCATCACGGCGGCCCACGCATTCATCCCCACGGTGAGCGCGGCATCCGACACCTCGGTACCGAGTTGGCTGCGCAGCCGGTCGAGGTCGGCGCGCAGCACCTTGGGCACCGCGGTGCGATGCACGTGGCCCGCGGCCGCCATGTCGGTGAGGATGGAGATCAGCACCGTCGTGTAGCGGGTCGCGGCAGCGATGGTGTCCGCCGGGGCGGCATAGCCGGGAACCGGAGTGCCGAACAGCAGCGCCCACTCCGAGGAGTGGTCGATCGCCCAGGTGCGCAGGGCGTGGGCGGCGGCGCGCCAGCGGGCGGCGAAATCGGTGCGGCGTCGCACCGAACGCTCGCCGTCCTCCACGGCGATACCGAGGCGTTCGTACGACTCGATGATCAGCGCGGTGAGCAGGTCGTCGCGGCTGGGGAAGTAGCGGTAGATGGCCGAGCTGACCATGCCCAGGTCGCGCGCGATGGCCCGCAGCGACAACGCCGAGGCTCCCTCGGCCGCCATCTGTTCGCGCGCCAGTCGGAGGATCTCGGCCGTGGTGGCTGCCCTGGCTCGTTCACGCATCCCGGTCATGGGGTGAGCGTAACGGACGTCACAGGAGAAACGAGAGCAGTGCTCTCGACAACTCGGCTGACCCGGTGCCATAGTGTGAGCACCGCTCTCCAACCGGAGCGGTGCTCTACCGAAGGAGACCTTCCACCATGCAGCACCATCTCGTCATCGGCAGCGGACCCGTCGGATCCGGTATCGCCCAACGCCTCGCCGACCAGGGCTCGCCCGTCACCGTGTTCACTCGCAGCGGCACCGGCCCGGCGCACCCGTCGATCACGCTCGCGAAGGGAGACGCCGTCGACGCCGCCGCACTCGCCCGCCACGCCGAGGGTGCGGCCACGATCTTCAACTGCGCCAACCCGCCGTACCACCGGTGGGGTACCGACTGGCCGCCGATGCACCAGGCCATCATCACTGCGGCCGAGCGCACCGGTGCCGTGGTCGTGATGATGGACAACCTGTACGCCTTCGGCATCGATCGGCCGATGCCGATGAAGCCGACCGATCCGCTGCTGGCCACCGGCGAGAAGGGCTCGGTGCGGGCCCGCATGGCCACCGAGTTGCTGGCAGCCCACGCTGCCGGCCGGCTGCGCGCAACGCTCGCCCGGGCCAGCGACTTCTATGGGCCGGGTGTCGTCGATGCGTCGCTCGGCGAGCGGGTCGTGCCTCGAGTGCTGGCCGGCAAGAAGGTGTCGGTGCTCGGCCGGGTCGACGTGCCGCACAGCGTCACCTACATGCCCGACGTCGTCGCCACGATGGTCACCATCGCCACCGACGAGCGCGCCTGGGGGCAGGCGTGGCACGTGCCCAGTGCGCCGGCCGTCAGCCAGCGCGAGACGGTGCAGGCATTCGCTGCCGCTGCGGGCACCACCGTGCAGGTGGGCGCCGTACCGAGCCTGGCCCTCACGGTAGGGGGTCTGTTCAACCCGTCGCTGAAGGCCTTGAAAGAGGTGCTGTACCAGTTCGACAAGCCGTGGATCATCGACGCCACGCTCACCGAGCAGACCTTTGGCCTGGCAGCGACACCGCTGGCCGAAGGCGCTGCCGCGACCGTGGCGTGGTGGCGCCAGCGTCTCGCCGCCTAGCCTCTGCGTCGTGCAGCGACGCGTCCCGAACCCAGCCGACTTCGCCCAACTGCTGCGGCTGAAGAAGCCGATCTGGAACCCGACCACACGCCGGTTGGCTGCCGCGCAGACCATCCACGATCTGCGTGCCATCGCCAAGCGCACCACACCTCGCGCCCCGTTCGACTACACCGACGGCGCCGCCGAGGCCGAGTTGTCGCTGGCCCGGGCCCGCCAGGCGTTCCTCGACGTCGAGTTCCACCCGGCCATCCTGCGCGACGTGTCGGCCGTCGACACATCGTGCGAGGTGCTCGGCGGCCGGTCGAGCCTGCCGTTCGGTATCGCTCCCACCGGCTTCACCCGCATCATGCACACCGAGGGCGAGCGCGCCGGCGCAGCCGCGGCGGGCGCAGCAGGCATCCCGTTCTCGCTGTCGACGGTGGGCACCACCAGCCCCGAGGGGGTGCGCGAGGCCAACCCGAACGGGCGCAACTGGTTCCAGCTGTACATGTGGAAAGACCGCGACCGGTCGATGGAGGTGGTCGAGCGGGCACAGCGGGCCGGATTCGACACGCTGCTCGTCACGGTCGACGTGCCCGCCGCCGGGGCCCGCCTGCGCGACAAGCGCAACGGCCTCACCATTCCGCCATCGCTGACGCCTCGCACGTTCCTGAATGCCGTGCCGAGGGTGCGCTGGTGGGTCGACTTCCTCACCACCGAGCCGGTCAGCTTCGCCAGCTTCGAGCAGTGGAACGGCACGGTGGCCGAACTGCTCGACTCGATGTTCGACCCCACGGTCGACTTCGACGACCTGCGCTGGATCAAGTCGCAGTGGCAGGGCAAGTTCGTGGTGAAGGGCATCCAGACACTCGCCGACGCCAAGGCCGTGGTCGACATCGGGGTCGACGGCATCGTGCTGTCGAACCACGGCGGGCGCCAGCTCGACCGGGCCCCGGTGCCCTTCCACCTGCTGCCCGACGTGGTGCGCGAGGTGGGCCGCGACACCGAACTCATCGTCGACACCGGCATCATGTCGGGCGCCGACATCGTCGCCGCGGTGGCCCTCGGCGCCCGCTTCACCCTGGTGGGGCGCGCCTACCTGTACGGCTTGATGGCCGGGGGTCGGGCCGGCGTCGATCGCACGATCGAGATCCTGCGCGACGAGATCGTGCGCACGATGAAGTTGCTGGGCGTGTCGAGCCTCGACGAACTCGAGCCCCGCCACGTCACCCAACTCGTCCGCATGGTGCCCATCGCCCGCTGACCGAGGTCGGTGCTCATGAACGCAGCACATACCTCACCCGATTGGAGCAATCATGAACCCTGAGTCGATGACGCCACCGCCGATCGAGCCCGACCAGAAGAACTGGACGTGGGTCCTCGAGCGCACCTGCCCCGACTGTGGGTTCGACGCGGCGTCCACCCCCGCTGCCACCGTGCCCGGACTCGTGCGGTCGCAGGTCGACACCTGGAGGTCGTTGCTCGCTCACGAACATGCCCGCCTGCGTCCGACCGCCGGCCAGTGGTCGGCCCTCGAGTACGCCTGCCATGTGCGCGACGTGTTCCGGTTGTTCGATCGCCGCATCGACCTGATGCTCACCGAGTCGGCCCCACGGTTCGCGAACTGGGACCAAGACGTGACCGCCATCGAGGATCGCTACGACCTGCAGGATCCGGCCGTCGTGGCCGATGAACTGGCCGATGCGGCCGAGGCGATCAGCGCACGGATCGAACGGATCGGCGCCGCCGAGTGGGGGCGCACCGGACTGCGGTCCGACGGGGCCGAGTTCACGGTCGAGAGCCTTGTTCGCTACTTCATCCACGACCCTCTGCACCATCTCGACGACGTGCGCCGCGGGAACGAGATCATGGCCGACGGTTCGCTCGACTGAGGTCCACGTTCCAGTGCGCCGGCGGTCGGCGGCCGGACATGCACATCACCGCCACGGCGGCGGTCAGACGGGTCGGTAGATCGCCTCGAGCAGTGGGCCGATGTCGTCGAGTTCGGCCACCCCGTCGACCAGCGACTTGAGGTGCCCCGCCCGCTCGTCGCCCAGCGCCGCGGGTACGAGCTCACCCCACTTCACCTCGAGCTCGGCGGGTGACAGCGGTTCCTCGGCGTCGCCGCGCGCCCGCATCGACGGCGAGGCAATGGTGCGGCCGTCGGCCAGCGTCACCTCGACCGATGCCCACCGCTCGTGCGGGAACCGGGCCTCGGCGGTGGGGTCGACGACGAGTTCGATCCTGGCAGCGAGACCGAGCACCCGGGGGTCGACCAGTCCGTCGCCGTCGATGCGGTGGGGGCCGAGGTCGCCGTGCACGAGCATCGCGGCGACTGGGAACGGCAGGCTGTACTGGGCCTCCTCGGTGGAGCGCGGGCGGGCGTGGGCGAGCCGGCAGCCCGCAGCGAACGTGGCGACAGCGATGCGTTCGACCTGGTCGAGCGTGAAGCCGGGCTGGCCGGCGCACCAGCGGGCCGCTTCGATGGCCGGCTGCGCCCAGCGGCACACCGGATACGCCTTGATGTACTGCTCGTGGATCCGCCACAGCGAGCCGAGGTCGGCCCACACGTCGGCAACGGCGTCGAGCGCGATGGTCTCGGGCCGTGATGCGGTGAAGCCGAGCTGGGCGAGGTCGACGCTCTGCACACCGATCTGGGCACCCCAGCACGAGCCGTCTTTCACCATCGTCGGTTCGTCGATGCACCGCATCATCAGGCCGCGCGGCGACGAGAACTCGGCGATGCCGAACGCCTGCCCGAGCCGCTCGAGGTCGATGTCGCTGTGACGCGCTGCCGCTGCTGCGGCGGCGATGCAGTTCCACGACCCCGACGTGAAGTAGTCGGCTGCCGTGCGGTGGCTGGCGATGCCGGCGCGGATGCCGATCTCGTACCCGACGACCAGGGTGGCCAGCAGCGCCCGCCCGGAGACGGGCTGCTGGCTGCGGTCGATTGCGGCGAGGGCAGCGGGCAGGACGGCGACACCGGTGTGGCCCTTGGTGAGCACGTGGCCGTCGTGCGCGTCGAACGAGTCGATCGTGGCCGCACCGGCGAAGGCAGCCAACGCCGGATCGACGCGGTCGGAGCCACCGAACAGCACCCGAGCGCCGTCGGGTCGTGGGCCCGACCGTGCGGCGACCGTGCGACTGATGGTGGCCATCGCAGTGCCGCTGCCGGACGCGGCCGTCGCGACGAGGTCGCGGAGAAACCACCGGGCGGCCTCGATCGCTGCGTGGGGCAGATCATCCGGCGAGGTGGCCAGCGCGAACTGCGCCACGGCGTGCACGGCGGCGTCGGGAGGTGCCACCGGTCGCGCGTCACCGGTGGACGAGGAGGGCTCGTGGTCGACCATGAGCCGAATGTAGTGGGACGGTTCGGGGTAACCCGCGGCCCGGCCCATCGCCGAGTGGCACGATGGTCGGCACACCCAGGGGCCCCCACGTCGCTGCCTGGGATCAGCCCGATTCCCAAACGTGACGGCAGACCTCAGGACTGTTCGATCGACGCCACGGCCCTGGCCGGCAGGAACCGTAGGGCGAGCAGCGACCCCACCAGTGCGACGACGGATGTGACGAGACATGCCATTCCGAATCCGTGCATGAACGCTTCGCTGACGGCATCGAGCGCCTGCGCTCGGGCTGCCGGGGGCGCCTGTTGGCTGATGGCGTAGGCCGCACCGACGGAGTCTTCGGCCTGAGCGAGCGCGCTCTCCGGCAGCGAGTCGGCAAGGCCCGGCACGCCGCGGAACAGCTCGCCGAGTCGAGGCGAGTACAGGCTCAAGAACACCGACCCGGTGACTGCCACGCCCAGCGTGCCACCCACCTCCCGTGAGATGTCGTTCACCGCGGAGCCCACACCCGCCTTGCTGCGGGGGAGAGAGCCCATCACCGCTTCGGTGCTGGGCGACGTCACCAACGACAACCCGTTGGCCATGAACAACATCGCGATCACGATCGGGCCCCAGTACGCAGTGTCGGCGCCGACGCGGCTCATGATGAAGAACCCGATCGACATGTTGAGCAGACCGAGTGCCACGACGCGCGTGGTGCCCCAACGCAATGCGGCTCGAGCGGCGAGAGGTGCTGTCACCCCTGCACCGATCGCGAACGGGAGCGTCCTCAGACCCGACTCCAACGGTTCGTAGCCCCGCACGAACTGGAAGTACTGGGTGACGAGGAACGTGAATCCGAAGAGGCTGAAGAACGCGATGCCGACCGAACCGGTCGCTGCGCTGAAGCGGGCGTTGCGGAAGAACCTGACGTCGAGCAACGGGTCGTCACGACGCGATTCGTACCGGATGAACAGCACCAGCGCCGAGATCGCGATGGCGAATCCAGCGGTGCTCTTGGCGCTACC
>JBEIIG010000051.1:0-26841 GCA_040380855.1 Acidimicrobiaceae bacterium
GATGGCTGGCCGAGTACGCGCCTGCGGCTGTGCGTGCGGTGCTTCCACCCGAGCATCTCGGCGACCACGGTCTGGCCGATCTGCTCGACGCCGCCCAGCGCGCCCTGCTGCACCGCACCACCGACCCGGCCGAACACGAACGGGCCGTGGCCGGCTACATGACGATGGACCGCAAGGGTTGGATGTCGCTCGGCGGGTGGGACCGCGCCGAACGCACCACCGCACTCGACCGCCTCGGGTTCGATCTGCAACTGGTGTTCCCCACCGCCAGTTTCCCGCAGGTGCTCGCTTGCCCGGCCGAGTTGCAGCTCGAGGCGATCAGCGCGATGAACCGTGGCCTCGCCGACTTCTGCACCGACCCGCGCCTGTCGGCCACGGGCTACGTCCCGTTCCATCACGGACCCGACGCCGCAGTGGCGATGGTGCACGAACTCACCGCCCAGGGTGTCGGGGCCTTCCTCGTCGACTCGGTACCGGCGCATGGTGCGATGTCGCCGTCGCATCCCGACTTCGACCCGGTGTGGGCAGCGATGGTCGAGGCCGACCGGCCAGCAGTGCTGCACGTGGGGGCCGACAACGGGTACCGACCGGTGCGGCGGGCGTTCTTCCACAACGGCCGGGCGATGACCCACGTGCGCTCCGACGCGCCCGGCGATGCGTTGTCGTTCACCGCCATCGGCTGTCCGGCGGAACTGTTCCTCGGCTCGCTCGTCTTCGACGGCGTGTTCGAGCGCTTTCCCGGCCTGCGCGTCGGGGTGACCGAGTTGGGCGTGTCGTGGCTGCCCTCGTTCCTGCACATGATCGACACCGCGCACCGCTCGTTCCGCCGCATCCAGGATCTCGGTCACCTCACCGTGCGACCGTCCGACTATGTGCGCCGCCAGGTGGTGGTGTCGCCGTTCGCCGGCGAAGACGTGGGCTGGGTGATCGAGCAGAGCGACCCGGCCTGTGTGGCCTTCTCGTCCGATTACCCGCACCACGAGGGCACCGACGACCCCATCCGTCGCTTCGAGGCGTCGATGACCCGCACCCCGGCCGAACACAAGGAGTTGTTCTACGCCGGTAACGGGCGCAGGCTGCTCGGCGTCTGAGCCCGGCGTCCGGTCAGTCCCGCAGCACGTCGGGTCGCCATCCGATGTCGGCGGTTCTCACCGGATTCTCACCCGACTCCAGGGTCGACCTCACACCTGGGCCCGACACTGCTCGCATCCCCCCACGAACGGAGAGCAGTGATGAACGACCACGACGAGAACCTCGAGCCGACTGGCTCCGACGCAGCGAGTGACGCCCCGAGCGACGCTGCAACCGACGCGGCAACCGACGCCACGATCGAGACGAGCGAGCAGACCGTCGACGTGCCCGAGATCGTCGAAGCGACCGAGCACGTCGAAGCCGCGGAACTCGTCGAAGCGACCGGCGACGTCGACGGTGCAACGCCCGAGTCCGCCGAGGCCGACACCGAGGCCGACACGCCCGCCGAGGCCACCACCGAGACCTCCGTCGACGACACGCCCGCTGCGGGCGCATCGGCTGCAGCCTCGGCCGACATTCCCAAGCGGCGCATCGGTCGCCTCGCTGCGGTGGCCGCGGTGGCGGCACTGCTCGGTATCGCCGGTGGCGCCGGCGCGATGGCACTGCTCGGCGACGGCGGCCACGGCCACGGCGGCCGCGGCGACAGCCATCAGATGGAGGCCGGCGACGGACACGGGAGCAGGCACGACGGCGGCCACCGCGGCGACGGCGACCACCAGGACTGACGCTGCCTGACGGACGGCGACGGAGCATCGGTCAGAATGCATCCGTGACGATCCCACCCAGCGTGCGCACCCCCGACGTGAACTTCGACCAACTGGAGGGCTTCCCCCACCCTCCTCGGTACGTCGACATCGACGGCTTGCGGATGCACTACGTCGACGTCGGCCCGGCCGACGGACCGCTGCTGCTGATGGTGCACGGCATGCCCACCTGGGCCTACCTCTACCGCGACGTCATCGCCACCATGGCCGCGGCCGGGTGGCGATGCATCGCGGTCGACCACATCGGGTTCGGGCGCTCCGACAAGGTGACCGACGAGTCGTGGTACTCCATCGCCCGGCACACGGCCAACCTCACCCGCTTCATCGAGACACTCGATCTGCGCGACATCACGCTGATGGTGCAGGACTGGGGCGGGCCCACCGGTCTCGCCCAGTACGCCACGATGCCCGAGCGGTTCGTGCGCCTGGTCATCATGAACACCTGGCTGCACCACGCCGACTACGAGTACTCGCCGGGTATCCAGCAGTGGATCTCGCAGTGGGTGCCGGGAGGCCTGTTCGAGGCGTCGATCCCCGACACCTTCACGCTGGGCGGCCTGATGGCCATGGCCACCGACCGCATCTCACCGCAGGACTCGATCTTCGTCGCCATCAGCGGCGGCACGCCCGAGTACCAGGGCGAGGCCGGTGTGGTGCAGCGCGCCTACGACGCGCCGTTCGCCGGCCTCGGCAGAGCGGGTGTCGCCGGGCCGCGTCGGTTCCCGATGTGCATCCCCCACCACGACCCGGTGGCCGGTAACGCTGCCTCGCAGGAGCAGCACTTCGCCGCGGTGAACGGCACCTCGCTGCCGGTGCACTTCATCTGGGGCGAGGCCGACACCGTGTTCACCGAAGCGTGGGGCCGGGCATGGGCGGCGATGATCCCGCACGCCACCTACGACGGGTTCGCCGACGCGCGGCACTTCCTGCAGGACACGCACGGCGAGCGACTCGCCACCGCGCTGCTGCACCGCATCGGCTGAGCCGACCGGCCCCCTACATGGCCTGGCTACCCGGCGTCGCCGACGCGCACGCTGTCGACGCCGTCGGCCGCGGTGACCGAGACGCAGATACTGGCCAGCGTGCGCTCTTCGTCGTACGGCCACGGCCGGCCGCGGTGCAGCGTGGCCCGCTCGTCCCACACCAGCACGTCGCCAGGCTGCCAGGCATGGGTGTACACCCGCTCGGGCTGCGTGCAGAACCCGATCAGCTCGTCGACGAGGTGCTGCGCCTCGTCGTCGGGCAGGCCGTCCACCCCGAACGTGTGCGACGCCAGGTACAGCGCACCCCGGCCGTTCACCGGGTTCACCCACACCGACTTCCAGGCCTGGTCGGCGAAGCGCGCCCGGTGCCGCTCGACCAGCACCGGCGACAGCTCGCGGCGCGAGTGCGCCAGCCGATGCCGGAACACCGCGCCGTCCACTCGGGCCCGCAGCTCGGCAGGCAGGTCGCGCCACGCGGCACGGGTGGAGCACAACTGCGTCTCGCCGCCGGTGCTGCTGAGCACGCGGGCAGCCAGCACGTTGGCCAGGGCGGGCACCGGCAGGAAGATGCTGTCGGTGTGCCACAGCTGGTTGCCCATCAGGTCGAGGGTGAGCAGGTCGTGGGCGTGACCTCGCGCATGTCGACGTCGTGCACCTCCACCCCGAAGTCGGGGTGCAGCGGGGTGAGCGTCAGCGGCCCATGGCTCACGGCCGCAGGTGCACCTTGATGGCGCCGCTCGCCCGGTCGGCCGACACCCGGAACGCCTCGGCCGCGTCGTCGAGCGAGAACGTGTGCGTCACCAACGTGTCGGCCACGGTGTGGTCGGCGGCCAGCAGGTCGGCGGCCTCGCGGAAATCGTCGTGGTCGTCGGCGTGCGAGTAGCCCATCGCCGGAACCAGGGCCACTTCCTTGAACAGCATCGTGTTGCCCATGTGCACCGGCCCCCAGATCATGCCGAACTCGAGCACCGTGCCGCCGGGCTGCGCCGCAGCGAAGCAGGCGTCGACGGTCTGCTGCGTGCACACCGCGTCGAACACCACCGGGTACGTCGAGTCGACCGACCCGTCGACCACGCGCGCCCCCAACGCCTCGGCGGCTGCTCGCTGGTGCGGGTGACGGGCGACGATGTGCGCCTCCGCCCCCCAGGCCCGCAACGCGACGGCGGTGAGCAGCCCGATCGACCCGGCGCCCACCACCAGCGCCGTGCTGCCCGGCTGCACCCGGGCGCGGCGCACCCCGTGCCAGGCGATGGCCAACGGTTCCACCAGGGCGGCGTCGGTCTCGCGCGCACCTGTGGCCATCGGGTACACCCGTTGCGGGTCGACGTCGACGAACTCGGCCAGGCCACCGTTCACGGCCACGCCGTAGGCGGTGCTCCAACTCAGGTGGCACCCGTTCTGCACGCCGGTGGTGCAGGGCACGCAGGTGCCGCACTCGCCGGTCGGGCGCACCGCCACCAGCCGGCCGTCGGGCAGGTAGCCGCCGAACTCGTGCCCGAGCGCGAAGCCCTCCAGACCGAGGGCGATCATGTGATGATCGCTGCCACAGATACCCGCCTCGGCCACCCGCACCCGGGTGGGGCCGGCCGGTGGCGTGTCGATGTCGACGACCACCACTGCACCGTCTTCAGGCACCACCGCTCGCATGGCTCGACCTTAGAGCGCGGGTGCCGTTCCAGGGAACGGATGGCGTCGATCCGTCGGTCCATGGGTCGGCAGGGAGGGGGTAGGGGTGATCGACGAGCCGATGGGCGGCAGGTTCTCGCCGCGGCTCTTCATTGCGGTCGCCGGCGATAGGTACGGTCTGGAAGGCTCGTCACACGAGGAGCGAGGCCCCGGCCTTGCCGGTCGCGCCACAGCAGCGCACAGAGGGAGACGACCATGACGAAGATCACGCTTCTGGACGGAGGCATGGGGCAAGAGCTCGTGGCGCGTTCGGGCGACGAGCCGACGTCGCTGTGGGCGACACGGGTGATGATCGATCATCCCGGGATGGTGCGGGCCATTCACGAGGACTACTTCGCCGCAGGCGCAACGGTGGCGACGACCAACACCTATGCCACCCACCACGACCGGCTCGAGCGGTTCGATCTGGACCACCTGTTCCATGCGCTCCACCTGCGGGCGTTGGTCGAAGCGCATGAGGCGCGCGGCACGCGGGCGGCGCGGATCGCGGGGTCGATCGGGCCGCTGAAGGCGAGCTATCGACCCGATCTGGCCGAACCGGTGGAGGTCGCTGCGCCGAAGTATGCCGAGGTGGCGCAGATCCTGGGGCCGCATGTCGACATGATCCTGTGCGAGACGATGGCTTCGCTGGCGATGGCCGAGGCCGTGGCGCAGGGGGCGCAGGTGTCGGGCAAGCCGATCTGGCTGTCGGTCTCGGTCGATGATCGCGACGGGACGAAGCTGCGGTCCGGCGAGCCCGTGGCCGATCTGGCCGGGGTCGTCGCGCGGTATCCCGTGACGGCGGTACTGGCCAATTGCTCGGTCCCCGAGGCGATGGCGGCAGCCCTCGGAGAACTCCGCAAGCTAGGTCTGCCGTTCGGGGCCTACGCCAACGGGTTCACGCACATCAGCGACAACTTTCTGAAGGACGCGCCGACGGTGAAGGAACTGACCCATCGCGAGGACCTGACGCCCGAGAAGTACGGCGATTTCGCCATGGCCTGGGTCGAGATGGGGGCGACGATCGTGGGGGGCTGCTGCGAGGTGGGGCCGTCGCACATCACCCATCTGGCCGGACGGTTGCGCGCCGCAGGACACGAGATCGTCTGATCCAGCCGAACTGTCGACACTCTCCATCAGGCAGTTCTGCGCTCTCAGCCGGGCGTTCGCACAACGACACCGGGGAGGTCGTCGAAACCGGCGCGATCCGCAGTGACGACGATTCGTGCGGTCGCCAGTGCCGTAGCGGCGATGATCAGATCATGCGCGCCTCTGGGTCGGCCGGCGCGCCGGACGGCTGCGAGCAGTGTGGTGTGGGCCCGAGCGACGTCGATGTCGTACGCAATGACGGGGAGCACCTCGAGGAGATCCTCGACGAAGGCCTGGCGATTCAGCTTCCGCCGCCCCGTTGCGAGGTCGACTCCGACGCCGAGCTCAGCTGCGGTGATCGCTGCGATCGCCGGTTCGTCATCGTCGGCGATCAACCGATCGAGATCGAACGTGCGTCGTTCGACGGCGATCAGCACGCTCGTGTCGAGCAGGAGGGCGGTCAGAACCGCTCCTCGGTGACGAGTTGTGATCGGAGTTCGGCCACCTCTTCGCTCCAGGCAGGATCGATGCGGTGCCGTCTGAGGACGTCTTTCGCGCGCGCTCCGGACGCAACTCGGGCAGGTTCGAGTTGCGCGATCACCTTCCCTCGACGAACGATCACGAACGTCTCGCCACGGTGCTCGACGGCATCGAGCATGTTCGCGAAGCTGCGAGACGCTTCCGTTGCGGTGATCTCAGGCATTGGATCAGATTATCTGATCCGACCATGCGCCGCACCGCACATCACCCAGGAAGCTATGCGCTGCGTGGCTCAAGCGATGGGTCTTGTCGGAAGCGAGTGACGAGGTTCCAGTAGTCCGTGACGTAGCGCTCGATCCGGTCCGCATCGACCGTGGAGTTCAGGAATGGCTTCCTCTTCCCCATCACCAAGACGTCCCGGCCCGGGCCGCCGTCGTTCGGGAGCGCCTGGCCGAGTTTCTCGATTGGCGCGAGGACCCTACCCCGGGCTGTATCGGGCGCGTGAGCGCGTAACCACGCCAACTGTTCTGTGGTGAAGAGATTCGTCGAGCAGTCCATCTGCTCAAGCCGTCGGAGTCGGGCCAGGGGCTGGATACGACCGTCCTCGACCTTGCGGACCGCAAACGACAGCCGGCGCAGCGACGCCAAGGTGCCGACGGGTTCGAGCGATGCGACCGCAGCTTTCACCCACAACTTGTCTCCGAAGTTCAGTTCTTCGATCGCTCCCGCGCGGCGAAGGTCGTCGAGGTCGCGCAGTCGCGTGAAGTCCTCGAACTCCAACCCTCGCAGATCCGGGGTCTTGGCGAGGTTCCATAGTCGTGTCGCACGTTGGTTCCAGTAGATCGAGACGAGGCTGAGGTCCGGCAGGTCTTCGAGTGGGGATAGATCCTCGATCCGTGGACACTTCCACAGATGAAGCGCCGTGAATTGCTGGCCGTAGCGACTCACGAACCGTTCGAACATGGTCTGGTCGAGACCCATCACTCTGATTCCGACCGCGTCAGGATGCCTTGCGATCTCCCCGAGGTCCGACTCGGTCAACTTCCGATCACCCTTCGCTGGTAGAAGGTCAACCCGCCAGTTCGGATTGACTCTGCAGAAAGTCGTCAGTTCCTCGAGAGTCGACGGCGGCAGATCAGACGACGGATCGAACGAGGACATGACGAGTCAGCGTGGCAGATCACGTCGGAGGCGGAGATGAGTCATTGCAACATCATCGCGCTTGCGCCCGATCAGGCAGCTCTGCGCTACGTGAGCTGTTGGATCCAGCGGTGCTTGGGAAGCGTGACCTGCAATGCATCCCGCAGCCAAGAAGCGGCCTCGGGGGTCAGGTTCGGGCGGGCGATCTCGAAGTCACTCTGGTTCTTTGGCTCGGTGGACGCTGCCATGTACAGCAGTTGGATCTCCGGGCGAACGACTGGGATCCCAGACGAGGTCGACACGATCACGTCGCCCGACCCCCTCATGATTCGGCTGTCCCGCCGGAAGTGCCAGTGGGCATCATCGACCACCTCTGTGAAGAGATCAAATTCGCCAAGCGATGACCGCGCCTGCAACTGGAACGATGGCGCGTCGATAGGGACTCCGGCCCACGGCTGCCATCCGCTGCCGGGCGGGTCGAGACAGAAGAGGCTCCAATCAGCACTGAGGGCGGCATGGACGGCGTGCTGGTCGCGCCTCCTCACGACTACCTCTACGTCGTGATGGTCACGCGTCTGTTTGCCAAGCCAGAGATCGATCGCCCAGCCTCCTGCGACCGCCCACCAGAGCCCGACGCTCCCCATGACGTCAGCGACAGGTTCTGGGCTGTGCATGGCGACATCGTGGCACCATCCGAGAGCACCGAGCGGCAGATCAGCTCGGTTCAGTCGAGTCCGAGAACAGCAACGAGCGCCTCGTCGACGGACCACATCTCCGCCACAGTGAGCCTGCCAACGCGACGCCCGAGCCGTTGAACGTCCACCGCACCCAACTGCTCGACCAGAACCCTCGTCAGCCCTCCAGCGACCTCGACCTCCGGCCGGAACGACGCAGGCTTCGCGCTGCGAGAGGTCGGCGCAACGACCACCACCGAGCGCGGCAACATCGCATCGGACTGGACCACGACCCCGAAACGCTCACCCCGCTGCTCGTGGCCAACGCCCTTGGGCACCTTCAAGCGGTAGACATCACCCCGCTGCACGCATCGACTCCATCAGCGATGCCACGGCCAGCATCTCTTCCCGGTCAGCCTCGTCGGCCTCGAGCGCAGCCACTTCCGCTGCCAGTTGGCTGCGCCGGCGCATCCGATCGGCCGAGGCGAGCAAGGAGGAACGAATCGCTTCGGACCGGCTCAGACCGGTCGACTCCAGGAGCCGCAACGCGCGCTCCGCCTCGTCGTCCAATCGCACCGAGATCGCCTTTGCCATGGGCCAAGTATGACGCAACGTGATACATCTCACAACCAGACCCAGGCGGCGCGCACCGGGTCAGAGTGCGGCGAGGGTGTCCCAGAGGTCGTCGGGTATCGGTGCCGCTGCCGCGGCGACGTCGGCGCGCACCTCGGCGGCCGAACGCGCGCCCACCACCACTGCGCTCACCGCCGGGTGTCGCAGCGGGAACTGCAGCGCAGCTGCGGTGAGCGACACGCCCCGTTCGCCACACGCCTGCGCCATCGCCCGCGCCCGCGCCACCAGCGCAGCGGGAGCGCTGGCGTAGTCGTAGGTGGTGTTGTGCTCGGGGTCGGCGAGCAGGCCACTGTTGAACACCCCGCCCACCACCACACCCACGCCTCGCTCGGCGCAGTGCGGCAGCAGCACGTCGGCACCGCTGCGATCGAGCAGGCTGTAGCGGCCGGCCAGCAGTACGCAGTCGAGGTCGACCCGGTCGACGAACCGGTCGAGCATCTGCCACTGGTTCATCCCGCACCCCACGGCACCGATCACCCCCTGATCGCGTAACTCGATCAACGTGGGGAACGCGCCGGTGAGTGCCTCGTGCTCGTGGTCGTCGGGGTCGTGCACGTGCACCACGTCGATCCGGTCGAGGCCGAGGCGGGTGAGGCTCTCGTCGATGGATCGCAGCACGGCGTCGCGCGAGTAGGCGAACACCGGGTCGAGGTTCGGTGCGTCGACGAAGATCGTGTCGAGCACCGTCCCCGGGGGCGGCTCACGCAGCAGGCGACCCACCTTGGTGCTCAGCACGAACTCGTCACGCGGTCGCTTCGCCAGGGCCGCGCCGAGGCGCCGCTCCGACAGGCCGTTGCCGTACAGCGGGGCCGTGTCGAAGAACCGCACTCCCGCATCCCATGCCGCATCGACAGTGGCTGCTGCGTCGTCGTCGCTCACCGCTGTGAACAGGTTGCCCAGCGGTGCGCATCCGAGCCCGAGCGACGTGACCGCCGACCCTCGTGAACCGAGTGGTCGCGGCGCGGCGATGTCGATGCTCATCGGGCGACAGCGGCCGGACGCGTGGTCATGCCGAGCCCGTGCGAGATCTCGTCGACCACCATCGCCAGTTCGGCGGCGACCTTGCGCACCATCGTCTCGGTGGCCCGGGGCTTCAACATCGTCACGCTCACCGCCAACGGCTGCCCGTCGACACGCAACCCCGGCACTGCCACCGCCACGCAGACCACGCCTTCGATCACCTCTTCCTGGTCGAGGGCGTAGCCCCGCATGCGGATCTTCCCGAGCTCGGCCACCAGGCGACGGCGATCGCCGATCGAGTGCGCGGTGAGCTTCGGCAACGGCCCGACATCGGCCAGCCGCCGCTCGACGTCGTCGGGGTCGAGCGCAGCGAGCATGGCCTTACCGGTGCCGGTGCAGTTGGCAGGCAGCGAGCGACCCGGGGCCGACGCCAGACGTACCGGGTTCACACCTTCACGCTTGGCGAGATAGATCACCTCGAGGCCGTCGGTGAGGGTGGCGAGCTGCACCGTGTCGTCGCGGCACACCACCAGATCGGCGCAAGCCTCCTGGAACAGGCGCACCTGGTCGATCCCCGACAGATACGCGGTACCGAGTTGGGCGAGCATCGGGCCGAGGCGGAAACCGCCGTCGATGAGCCGCATCATCCCGGTGTCGACCAGGGTGGAGCAGATGTTGGCGACCGACGACTTCGGGAACCGCAGCTGCCGAGCGATCTCGCTGATGCCGATCGGTGAGCGTTGCGCCGACACCAGGTCGAGGATGGCGACGGCACGAGTGACGGCAGGGACCAGCGACCGTTCGTCGTGACCGGCGACCTCGGTTCGTGCCCTGGCTCCCTCACTCACCGCCATCGGTTCCCCTCGAGTTCATGCACCCAGCTGCGTCCAGTCGAACACGACTCCCAGGATGTCGGGATCCGCAGCTTCCATCTTGGCAAACAGGGCAGGGCCATCGGCAGGTGGAACGAGGTGGGTGATGAGTGGACGCATGCCCACCTTTCCCCAGCGGAGGAGCGACATCGCCAGGCGCATGTCGCCGAAACCGCACGCCGCAGCGATGGTCGGCTTCTTGATGTGGGTGGGGTGGAAGTCGATGTCGATGTGCTGCTTGTAGTAGCCCTGCAACAGGATCGTCCCCTGAGTGCGGATGCGATCGACGCTCGGGGCGAACTGATCGGCGCGACCGGTCGTCTCGATCACCACGTCGACACCGTTCGGAGCGAGCTCGCGCAGCACGGCGTCGACATCGTCGCTGGCAGGGTTCAACGCGATGTCGGCACTGTGTGCCCGGCTGAGATCCGAGCGCGTCGTACTGATGTCGGTGCTCACCACCACGGCACCGCGGCTGCGTGCCAACTGAGCGGCTGCCTGACCGATGAGCCCTTGGCCACTCACCAGCACCACATCACCCAGCTCGACGCGGATCTGCTGGATGCCGCCGAGGCTGACCGCCACCATGGCCGTGAGTGCCGCCTCGACGGGGTCGACGGCGTCGGGAACCTTCAGTGGCGCACGCGACGATGTCGAGGCGACGGCGTGCGAGACATGACCCGCCATCCAGGTGAACGGAAAGGTCTCGGGAAGCCGCGATGTGGTGAACAACACCCGGTCGCCCACAGCGAAGTGCTTGACGGCGTCGCCGACTGCCTCGATGACACCGATCGACTGGTAGCCGGTGACCGTCGGGAACACCAGTTCCGGCCGGGCGCCCCGATAGGCATCGACCTCGGTGCCCTGGCTGACGCCGCTGTACTCGGTGCGGATGAGTACATCATCGCTCTTGAGCGCCGGCAGCTCGAACGGCTGCAGGTCCATCTCGTGAGGGGCGGTGATGACGAGGGCGTGGGCGTTCATGGATGTCTCCTCGGGGAATCAGGTGTCGGGGCCGGTGCGGATTGGCTCACGCGCGCCATTCCGACCCGGTGGGGTAGGTGAGTGCGGCGATCGAGTCGGCGTGCATCTCGATCGAGTAGCCCGGAGCCTCGGGGACGACGTAACGGCCGTCGCGCACCACCGCAGGATGGATGAAGTGCTCGTGCAGATGGCTGGCGTACTCGGTGGTGCGATCGGCCAGGCTGCCGCTCACACACAGATAGTCGATGACCGAGATGTGCTGCACGTACTCGCACAGGCCGATCCCGCCGGCGTGCGGGCACACGGGCACGTCGAACGCTGCGGCCAGCATCAGCACGGCCAGCACTTCGTTCAGCCCACCGATACGGCAGGCGTCGACCTGGCAGTAGTCGATGGCCTCGGCCTGCATCAGCTGCTTGAAGATCACCCGGTTTGCTGCATGCTCACCGGTGGCCACCTTGATGGGAGCCACTCCACGTCGGATTGCAGCGTGGCCGAGCACGTCGTCGGGGCTGGTGGGTTCTTCGATCCAGCGCAAACCGAACCCCTGCAGGTGGCTCATCCACTCGATCGCCTCGGGCACCTCCCACACCTGGTTGGCGTCGGCCATCAACTGGATGTCGTCACCCAGCTCCTCGCGCATCACCTCGCAGCGGCGGATGTCGCTCTCGATGCTCACGCCCACCTTGGTCTTGAAGCTGGTCCAACCATCGGCGCGCATGGTGCGGCACAGGTCGCGTACCTGTTGCTCGGTGTAGCCCAGCCAGCCGGCCGAGGTGATGTAGGCCGGGTAGCCGTCGCGACGCAGCTCGGCAAGGCGCTGCTGCTTGCCCGGCTCATGTCGCCGCAGCAGGTCGAGCGCCCGGTCGTGGGGCAACACATCGCGCAGGTAACGGAAGTCGATGCAGTCGAGGAACTGCTCGGGCGACAACTCGGCCACCAGTTGCCACACCGGCACCCCGCGCTCTTTGGCCCACAGGTCCCACACGGCGTTCACCAACGCCGCTGTGGCGAGGTGCATCACGCCTTTGTCGGGGCCGAGCCACCGCAGTTGCGAATGGTTGGTGACCTGCCGCCAGAACGCGCCCATGTCGTCGACGATGTCGGACAGGCGGCGGCCCGTCACGAGGGGCGCGAGCAGTTCGACGGCCGCACAGCACAGGTCGTTGCCCTGGCCGATGGTGAAGGTCATCCCGTGGCCCTGATTGGCCCCGTCGGTGTGCAGCACCACATATGCGGCCGAATAGTCGGGGTCGGTGTGCACAGCGTCGGAACCGGCGAGCGTGAGCGAGGTGCGCGCCCGCAGGTCGTGCGTGGTGACGTGGGTGATGATGGTCATGCGGTCTCCTCGTCGGCGCCCAGATAGGCGGCAGCCAGGCGGTCGCGCTGGCCTGCCAGCTCTCGAGCGGCACCTTCAAAACTGACACGCCCACGCGCCAGCACCATCACCCGATCGGCGATCCGCAACGCCTGTTCGACGTGTTGTTCGACCATCAGCACTCCCAGCCCGCCGTCGGCGAGCTGACGGATGTTCTCGAGCAGACGCCGCACGATGAGCGGCGCGAGACCGAGCGACAACTCGTCGACGAGCAGTACCTTCGGCCCGGCCATCAGTGCCCGAGCCAGGGCGAGCATCTGCTGTTCGCCACCCGACAGACTGCCGCTCTGGCGGTTCAGCAGGGGCCGAAGCGGCGGCAGCAGCTCGAGCAACTCCTCCAGCCGCGCCAGGTCGCCGTGGCCACCCAGGCGAAGGTTCTCGAGCGTGGTCAGCTTCGTGAACAGCGAACGGTCTTCGGTGACGTGCGCCAGCCCGGCGCGGGCGCGCGCCGCGGCGTGCTGCTTGCTGAGCGAGACGCCGCCGAGACGGACATCGCCCCCCTGCTGTTCGGCGAGGCCCGAGATGGTGAGCAGCGTCGTCGACTTCCCGGCCCCGTTGGCACCGAGCAGTGCGACCACCTCACCCGCCTCGACGGTGATGTCGATCCCGCGCACGACGGTGAGCCCGCGATAGCCAGCCCGCAGCCCTTCTACTTCGAGCAGTGCCATCAGTCCTCCCCGTCGAGCGGCAAGCCCAGATAAGCGGCGACGACGGCGGGCGACTGGCGGACCTCGGCCGAGGGGCCCGAGGCGATCATCACGCCGAAGTCGATGGCGACCACCTGGGTCGACACGCGGAACACCAGGTCGGTGTCGTGCTCGACCAGCAGCATCCCCACGCCTGTCTCCGCCAACCGCTGCAGCACGTGACCCAGTTCCTCGGTCTCGTGGGTGTCGAGGCCCGCAGCCGGTTCGTCGAGCAGCAGCACCGACGGATTGGACACAACGCCGCGGGCCACGCCCACCAGACGGCGAGTGCCGGCCGGCAGGTCGCGGGGCAACGCGTCGGCGAGATCGACGAGCCCCGTCAGTTCGAGCGTCCGGTCGATGGCCACCGATGGCTGCCGCGGCCGGATGAGGTCGCGCAGGAACCCGAAGCGGCGCGAACTCTCGGCGGCGACGATGAGGTTCTCGCTCACGGTGAGGTCGTCGAACAGCCGGAGCGCCTGGAAGGTGCGCCGCACGCCGATCGCCGCCCGCCGGTGGGCGGGCCAGGTGGTGATGTCGGTGCCGTCGAGCAGCACCCTGCCGCTGGCCATCGGGGTGAGGCCGGTGATGGCGTCGATGAAGCTCGTCTTGCCCGCGCCGTTCGGCCCGATGAGCCCGACGATCTGCCCCGGCACCACCTCCAGCGACACAGCATCGACCGCGGTGTTCGCCCCGTAGCGCACCGTCACCTCGACGGCAGACAATCCGGTGGTCACGTTCGCCCGGCCTGTGATGAATCGGCCGCCGAGGCCGACGCCGCAGCCGCGGCATGGCTTGCCTTGGCCGCCTTCAGGCGACGCTTCTCGCGTTCGTTGCGCACGATGTTGGCCACGCCGTCGGGTTGGGTGATGACGGTGGCCACCAGGCCCACGCCCGACAGCGTCTGCGACACCTGGTCGGAGCCGATGGCGTTGCGCAGCCACAGCGAGCCCGGTGCACCCGGGGCGAGCAGCGTGCCCGCCAGCGCACCGCCGATGGTGGCGATACCGCCGATGTAGGCCAGCGAGAAGAAGTTGATCGACTGGAACACCACGAACCCTGCCTCCGACACTCGGCCGGCGCGATAGGCCATCAGGCCCCCGGCGAGGGCGGCGATGAAGGCCGACAGCGCGAATGCCTGCAACTTCACCTTGGCGACATTGATCCCGCTCGCTGCCGCGGCGGTCTCGTCGGCGCGCACCGCGAGCATCCGGCGGCCGGTCTCGCTGCGCCGCAGGTTCGCCACCAACAGCACGCACAGGCACAGGAAGATCAGGATCACGATGCCGAATCTCGCCGGCTGGGTGCGACCGTCGAGGTCGATGCCGAACAGTTCGGCACCGCGCGGTACTGCCGACCCCTGTTCGCCGCCGGTGAACGTGGGGTTGTTGAAGACCATGCGCTCGAAAGCGATACCGGCGCCGAGGGTGACCACGGCCAGGTTCACACCACGCACACGCAGCGCCGGGAGCCCGACGAGCGCCCCCACGGGCACGGCGACGAGCGCGCCGAGCAGGATCGAGAACGGGAAGCCGATCGACAGATGGTTCGCCACGCGCACCGTGGCATAGGCGCCGATACCGGCGAAGGCGATCTGGCACAGCGAGATCTGGCCCACCCAACCCACGATGACGACGAGCGACAAGATGACGACCCCGCCGATCAGCGCGATCGAGTAGGCGGCCGAGTAACTCGACGGCAGCACGTACAGCAGCACCACCGACACGGCGGCGAACACCGCCACCTTCACGCCGGTCCGGCGCACCGGTGGCGCAAGCGGCATGTTGGCGTATATCAACTCACCTCGCTGGGGCAGCGAGCTGCCTTTCAGCACGAGCACCAGCACGATGAGCAGGAACGGCAGCGTGGCGGTGAGGCCGCGCACTCCGTTCAGGTACTTGCCGATCACCGTTTCGCCCACACCCAGCAACATGCCGCCGGCGAACACCATCCAGAGGTTCTCGAACCTGCCGAGCAGCGCGGCCGCCAGAGCCGGGGCGATGAGGAGCGACAACTGCAGTGCGTTGAGGCGAGCGATCGGTGTGATGAGGATGCCACCCACCCCGGCCAGCACACTGCCGATCATCCAGTTGATTGCAGCGAGGCGAGCCTGCGAATACCCCGTCACCGCCGCACCCTTCTCGCTCTCGGCCGCGCCGCGAGTGGCGAGGCCGAACAGCGTGCGTTGGTACACGAGCCACACCACTGCGGTGAGCGCCACGGCGACCACCACCAACAAGATGCGGTCCCAGCCCACGCGGACCCCGAAGATCGTCACCGGTGTGGTGGGCGTGAGCGGATTCACGGTGAACGTGCCGCTGCCGAACTGCCAGTAGGCGAGCGACGACAACGTCAGGAGCACACCGAGCGAACCCGTCACACGGGCGAGCGTCGGCGCATGCCGCAACGGGTGCATCACCAACAGATGGATCAGCAGACCAAGGAGTGCAGCGACGACGAGCGCCAGCACGAGCGCCACCGGTGTCGGCCATTCCCACTCCTGGCGAATGGTGCGGAACACGAAGGCCACGTACATCGCAACTGCGGCGTGGCCGAAGTTCAGCACTCCTGATCCGCGGTAGATCGTGACAAGGCCGAGGCCCAGGAGCGCGTTGACCGCTCCTGGGCCCAGACCCAGCACCACATAGGCAAGTAGCTCTTGCATCGGTGACGACGTCTACCAGTGGTTACTTGACGGCTTCGCCGGTGTAGAAGTTGAAGACCGTGCCGGTTGCCTCGACCTTGCCGCCCTTGATCACGTTGCCGTAGGCAGTGAAGTAGAAGGTGCGGGGGAAGTCGTCGTTGGCGTTCTTGTACGACAGCATGTTGGCGAACAGCGGCTTGATGCCGTCGAGCTTCAGCACCGACTCGCGCAGGCTGGCGGTGGTGATGTCGCCCGAGATGGCGAACAGCGCCTCAGCCGTGGCGTAGGCACCTGCATAGCCGGTGGCCGACAGGGTCACCATCGGGTCGGCGCCGACCGCCTTCATGTCGGCCTGGAACTTGAGCGCATCGGCGCCGCTGCCACCACCGAGGTTGTCGAAGAAAGTGGCGACGTAGACGCCCTCGGCTGCATCGCCCATACCGGCGATCGAGGCCGGGTCGGCGGCGGTGCCGAGGATCACGATGCCACCCTCGTAGCCCTGCTGGCGCAGGCTGGTGACGATCTTCACCGTGTTGGGGCCGTCGGTCTGCACCGACACGAAGTTCGGCTTCTCGTCGATGGCCTGCTGGGCCACCGAGGCGAGGTCGGCCGACGCCGGGTCGAAGTCGATGCGGGCGATGTAGTTGCCACCGAGCAGCTTGATGCGGTTCTCGAGCGTGGGGTTGATCTCGCCGACGTTGGCGTTCACTTCCACCACGTTGGCGTCGACACCTTGTTCGGCCGCGGCTTGCATGATGTAGGCCGCATTGGCGTACAAGGCCGCGCTACCTCCTGCGTTCGTGATGGCGAGGAAGTTCTCCTGCGCATACTCCGGCGGCAGCACCGGCAGACCGCCGATGTACGGCACATCGGCCTTGCCGAGCACGTCGACGATCGGCGCCGAGAAGCACGAGAAGCAGATGCCGCCAATCACGGCGACGGCACCGGCGTCGATGAGGTCGCGGGCGCACTTCTCACCCTGCACCGGGTCGGCGCTGTCGTTGCACTTCTGGAAGTCGATCGGGCGGCCGTTGATGCCACCGGTGGCGTTGATCGCCGCGAAGCACGCCTCGGCGCCCGATGAGATCTCAGGGAACTGACCGGCGGGCGACGCATCGGTCTGCAGCGAGCCGATGACGATCGGCTCGCCCTTGCCGTCGCCGGCACCCACACACGCAGTGCCGGGCTCGCCGTTACGGGTGAGCGCTGGGGCAGCGGTCTCGGCCGGTGCCTCCGTGCCTGCCGGTGCTGCCGTGGTGGCTGCCGAGTCACCGTCATCACTGCCGCAGGCGGTGACTGCCAGCAGCAGCGGCACTGCAAGCAGCGCCGTGCGGAGACGTGCAGAGGCACGTCTGGTGGACGAATTCATATGTACCCCCATCAATCAAATCGTCCAACCTGTTGGACGACGTTCGACATACTAGACGAGGGCCGAATTGTCTGCAAGGATCAGTTTCTGCGCGACGATCGGTGCAACCGACGGCTCGATGCCGAGTCGCGACACATGAGGGGACAAGGCGAGGAAGTGGCGCTCATGAAGCAACGGGTTGTGCTGGTGACCGGATCGGCCGGCGGTATCGGCGCCGTCACCGCGGAGCGATTCCGCCAACTGGGCGACCTGGTGATCGGCCTCGACCTCGCCGACGGGTTCGATGTCACCGATCGCCAGGCGTGCGAGCGAGCAGCGCACGACGCCCTGGCGACTCATGGCCGCATCGACGTGCTGTGCAACATCGCGGGTGTCGGCGCCGTGGGCGACGTCGTGACGGCCACCGATGCCGAGTGGCAGCACGTCTTCGGCGTGAATGTGTTCGGTGTCGCCAACATGAGCCGGGCCGTCCTGCCGGCCATGCGCGAGGCCGGCGGCGGCGCAATCGTCAACGCGTGTTCGGTCGCAGCCTCGGTCGGCCTCGTCGAGCGGGCCGTGTACTCGGCCTCGAAGGGAGCCGTCCTTGCGCTCACCAAGGCGATGGCCGCCGATGAGGTGAAGCACGGAGTGCGCGTCAACTGCGTGTCGCCCGGCACCGTGGCGAGCCCCTGGGTGGAGCGGCTGGTGGCCGCGACTCCCGATCCCGAGGCAGCCATGCAGGCGCTGCGGCGGCGCCAGCCGATGGGTCGCCTCGTCGGCTGCGACGAGGTGGCCGACGCCATCGTGTACCTCGCCGCTCCCACCACGTTCACCACCGGCGCCGACTTCCTGCTCGACGGCGGCATCACGAGCGTCCGACTCGTCGACTGACATGGCCACCGATCCGGGTACCGCACCACCCCGCACCGACTGGTTCGACACGTCCCGGCTCGGCATGTTCATCCACTGGGACCATGCCAGCCAGCGCGGCTGGGAGGTCTCGTGGCCCCTCGTCGGCGGCGTGTTCAGCCTCCCCTACTCACAGAAGGTCGATGTCGACGAGTACCACGCACTCGCCGCCACCTTCGACCCGATCGCCTGGGACCCGGTGGCGCTGGCGCGCACGGCCAAGCGCATCGGCGTGCGCTACGTGGTGTTCACCACCAAGCACCACAGCGGCTACGCCATGTTCGACTCGAAGGTGAGCGACCACACGGTGATGCACAGCCCGTGCGGCCGCGACCTGGTACGCGAGACCCTCGACGCGTGTCGTGCCGAAGGTCTCCGCGTGGGCACCTACTTCTCGCTCTCCGACTGGCACCACCCCGACTACCCGGCCGTCACCGAGGCGATGAAGCCCTACGTGTTCGGCGCGTCGCCGCCGCTTCCCACGCCCGAACAGGCCGACCGCTACCGCCAGTACCTGGCCGCGCAACTCACCGAGTTGCTCACCGACTACGGCGCGATCGACGTGGTCTGGTTCGACGGTGCCTGGGAGCGGCCGGCCGAGTGGTGGCGTCCGGCCGAGATCGCCGAGCTGGTGCGCACGCTGCAGCCGGGCACGCTCATCAACAACCGACTCCCCGGCCAAGGCGACTTCGAGACACCCGAACAGTTCATCCCGGCCACCAGTCCTGCCGGCCGCTGGGAGTCGTGCCTCACGATGAACGAGAGCTGGGGTTGGAACACCGACGACCCGCACTACAAGTCGTCGCGGCAGATCGTGCACCTGCTCTGCGAGACGGCCGGCCGCGGCGGCAACCTGTTGCTGAACGTCAGCCCTCGCGGCGACGGGTCGATACCACCCGAGCAGCTCGAACGGCTCGACGACGTGGGGCGCTGGATGGAGCGCCACCACAGCGCCGTCCACGGCACCGTCGCAGGGCTCGAGTCATGGCAGTTCTACGGCCCGTCCACCCGACGCGATCAGCGCATCAACCTCTTCCTGCTCGCTCGCCCCTACGAGTCGATCACCGTTCGTGGCCTTCCCATCCGGCGCATCGCACGTGTCGTCGAATTGGCCAGCGGCACCGAACTCGCCTTCGAGACACGGGCGATGATCATGGACCAGCGTCTGCCCGACCCCGACGGCGAGGTGCGCATCTTCGTACCCGAGCATCTGCTCGACGAGTACGCCACCGTGGTGTCGATCGACATCGAGCCGCCGAGCTGACCATGGCACTGCGCGTCGCCCTGGTCCGTGGCCCGATGTACGACCACCTCTACCGCGTGTTCGACGATGCGGCGATCGACGTGGAGGTGGTGGTGCACGCCGATCACCCCACGCTCAACCGCACCGTCGCCGAGATGCTCGCCGCTGGCGAGCGGATCGACGTGCTGGCTACACATGCCAAGTACGCCCCGTCGCAGGCGCAGTGGTTGCACCCGCTCGACGATCTGGTCGACCGCGATGCACTCGCTGCGCTGGCCCCGCTGGCCGTCGACCTGTGCCGCTTCGCCGACACGTTGTGGTGCGTACCTCGGCTCATCGACGTGCGCGTGCTGTGGGTGCGCACCGACCGCGTCGAGTCGCCGCCCGACACCTGGGCCGACCTGCTGCGCAGCAGCACCGTGTTCGGGTTCCCCGGGCGCGAATCGGGCCTGTTCGGCACGTTCTTCGAGCTCGTGGCCGGGGCGGGTGGCGACCTGTTCGCTGCCGACGGAACACCCACGATGCAGACGCCGGAAGCGGTGGCGGCGATCGAGACGCTCGTCGAACTCGCTCGCCGGGCACCCGCCGATCTGCCCACCTGGCACTACGACCAGGTCGATGCAGCCTTGCTCGACGGTCGCGTCGATGCCGCCGCTGCCTGGCCCGGTGGGTGGGGGCCCATCTCGCGTTCGCCCATCGCCGAGCACCTCGCCCCGTACCTGTATCCCGCCGGTTCGCAGCGCAGGGTCAGCTACTCCGGGTGCCATGCATGGGCCATCCCCCGAACCTGCGGTGACGTGGATGCTGCGCTCAGCGTGCTGCACCTGCTGATGAGCGAAGGCGTGAACCGACTCGACGCCGAGGGCGGCAACGTGTGTGCGCACGAAGCCGCGTTCGCCGCTGTGCGGCCCAGCAACGAAACCGATCGCCGCCGCCTCGACATCACCCGCCGCACCATCGAAGAGGCGATGATCTGCTACCCGCCGCTGGTCGGCTTCCCCGCTGTGGAGGACGCCGGCTGGAGCGCCATCCAGGCTGCGCTCGAGGGCCGCCTCGGTGCGGTCGAGGCAGCTGCCACCATCCAACAACACGCCGAGGCCGTCCTCGGCCTGCACTGAACATCCGGAGGAACCCATGAACCCGACTCCCCTGGCGGGAACGACCGCGATCGTCACCGGTGCCGGACGCGGCATCGGTGCGGCCTGCGCCCTGGCACTGGCCGACGCCGGCGCCGACGTCGCACTCATCGCCCGCTCGGCCGACGAACTTGCCGCGGTGGCGGAGCAGGTGAAGGCACTCGGGCGTGCCGCCTGGGTGCTGCCGTGCGACATCACCGACCCTGCCCAGGTCGACGCCGCAGTCGGTTCGCTCGAACGCGTCGACATCCTCGTGAACAACGCAGGCACCGACAAGCCCACTGCGTTCCTCGATGTCACGCCGGAGCTGCTCGAGGAGCTGCTGGCGGTCAATGTGAAGGGCACGTTCTACATGTCGCAGGCCTTCGCCCGCCGCGTGATCGCGGCCGAGTCGTCGGGGGCGATCGTCAACATGTCGTCGCAGCTCGGCCTCGTCGGCGGCGCATACGAGACCGCCTATTGCGCAGCGAAGTTCGGCGTGGAAGGCCTCACCAAGTCGATGGCGATCGAGTTGGCCAAGAAGGGCATCCGGGTGAACGGTGTGGCACCGACCGTGGTCGAGACCTCCCGCACCGCCGTCGCCCTCGCCGACCCGAACCTGCGCCAGCTCATCATCGGCCGCATCCCGCTGGGCCGGCTCGCCACCCCCGAAGAGGTCGCCGACGTCGTGGTGCATCTCGCCTCACCGGCAGCCGCGATGGTCACCGGTGTCACGGTTCCGGTCGACGGCGGCTGGGTGGCGCAGTAGCCCCACCGGCGCTCGCCGCCATCCGTTGGCGGTGCTTCAGACGAGGGGCTCGGTCGTCGGGTCGAAGCCGTACAACCAGTCGTTGGGAAACACGTCGGGTGGTGTGCGAGCGAACGCTGCATCGCGCGCCTGCTGCTGGTCGCCGTCGGCGAGGTGGAACACGTCGCGATTGCGCCACGACAGACGTTGCACCGTGGCGGTGCGGTCGCGCCGGTTGTCCTCGTAGCGCCTGAGCTTGGCCGTCACCCCGGTGCGGTCGGCCTCGTCGAGGCAGCGACCGAGCACCGCAGCATCTTCGATGGCCTGGCAGGCACCCTGCGCCATGAACGGCAACATCGGGTGGCACGCATCGCCCAGCAGCGTCACCCGGCCACGCCCCCACTCGAGCGGGCGCAGCCGTTCCGCGGCCCTAGTCGAAGGGTAGATGGTGGGTGATGAACGAACGCAGCACGTCGAAGAAGGCGTCGGGCTCGTCGCGGAACACGCCGTGGCCGGATCCGGCGAAGCGTTCGAAGCTCAGCCCCAGCACGAACGGCTTCACGATGCCGAGTGCCGCGCACGACTCGACGACGTCGTCGGCCCACCGGTCGCGGTTCCACTGGTCGGACGTCGACCGGTCGCAGCGCCCTTACCCTCGATGGTCGAAGTACAGCACCTGGCACGTGCCGGCGCGGACTGGCAGGGGGTCGACGACCGTGTGGTTGACTGTCGGCCACACCGTGTTCGAGGGGACGACCGATGGGTGACCTACCGCTGCTGACCACCGACCAGATGGCGTCGTTCGTCGCTCGCGGGTTCCTGCGTTTCGATGCAGTGGTACCCGACGAGATCAACCGCCAGGCACTCGTGGAGCTGCCGGCGCTGCATCGGTCGTGGCTCGACGAGTTCCGCGGTGTCGCAGCAGGCCACGCCGCCCACCACGAGGGCCCCGAGCTCCCACGCTCGGGTACGCCGTTGCACGAGGCGTACGCACCCGACTCCGCCTTCGGCCGGATGGTGCGGGTGCCCACCATCGCGGGAGCGATCGCCTCGCTCGTCGGTACTGCGCCGGTGGTCGATCACCACTTCGTGCACATCAAGACCGCAGGCGACCTCAACGCCCAGGGCCTGCACTGCGACGCCATCATCGACGAAGGGCTCGCCTTCGACATCCAACTGTTCTGGTTCCCCCACGACGTCGCGCCGCGTGAAGGCGGCACCCGCTTCGTGCCCGGCAGCCATCTGCGCCGGGTGAACATGGACGACGTCGCCCGCTACCACCACCTTGCGGGCGAGCAGTACTTCAGCGGCGACGCCGGAACCGTGGTGATCTTCCACCAAGGCCTGTGGCACGCCGGCGCGCCCAACCACGGCAGCCGCGACCGGGTGATGGGCAAGTTGCGCCTGAACCCCACCCAGCCGCAGGTGCGGCTGTGGGACACCAGCGACCTCGCCGCCCGCAACCGAGCCGACGACCACATGTTCGCCCGCATGGAACCGGGCACCGTGGCCGCCGAACTGCGTCGCAGCGAGCCCTGGTACGAGCCGTCGGTGAACCGCCTCGAGACCGTGCAGCGGGCCAAGCTGTGGCGCTACCTCACCGGCGACACCGGCTTCGACGTCGACTGGTACCTCACCCGCACCGAGCGCCGTGCTGCGCTGGCACCGGCATGAGCCACCCGGCATGAACGACACACCCGGGCAGACCCGGCAACAGGTGCTGATGATGTGGCTGGCGAGTTCGTCGCTCGACAGCCGCGTGCTCGGCTGGAGTTTCTTCGACGGCGCCAACGGTGCGGGCCCCGGCCTGCGCGACGACCCGCCCTACAGCACCGGCGTCGACGCGTTGCGCGACGGTTGGCGCCTCATCCAGATGTCGCCGCTCATCGCCCCGGTGCCGGGCCACGAGCGCGATACGTCGTTCCTGAAGCACGAGTTCGTGTTCGAGCGGATGGTCACCGTCGGCAGCAGCTGACGCAGCACCGGCGGCGTGCGGCCGTCACGGGTGCAGTCGGCGCAATTCGGGCTCGGGGTCGTGCACCAGTTCGAACTCGGCGTCGAACCGCAGCGTGGCCCGCTGGTCGCCGTCGAAGCGCGGCCAGCGCGCCTCACCGGTTGCGGCGAACGTGGTGATCTCGTCCGCGAAGCGGGCCGCCAACACCGGCAGCTCGGCACCGTCTCCCAGCAGCATCGCAGCGCCCGGTGCGTGCACGTTGTCGAACGCGAACGGGATGTCGAGTGCATGTGCCGAACCGAGCATGCCGCCGAACGCCGGTGATGCCCAGGTGAACCAGTACATCCAGGTGGGCGCGCCCGCTGCGGCCCGCGCCTCGGCGAGGCGCTGTGCGGGCCGACGGAACGTGGCGTCGGTCTGCACCGCGGCGATGCGGGCCACGGTCGATGCGCCGGGCCGGGCGGCCTCGTACGCGGCCCGGGCACGGTTGGCGTGTTCGCCGAACTGCTGCTCGAGGTACTCGATCCACCGGTCGTCGCCAGCGCTCGCCAACGTCTGGTCGAAGGCCAGGAACAGCAGGCTCTCGTCGCGGTTGGTGCCGATGCTCACCGGCACCGGGTTGGCCGCTGCGGCCGCCAGGATGTCGTCGTGCAGGCCGGCGCCACCCGCTGCGGGGCTGAACATGTCGTAGCCGGTGTTGGGCATCGCCATCACCTCGGCCTGCGCGGCCAGGACGCGGTCGATCGGCAGGCTCCGCGCATCGTCGAGGCCCGCCACGCCGGCGGCGCTGAAGAACGCGGCCGCCCACTCGTCGGCACGTTCGAGCGTGCGCAGTTGGTTGATCGACGGGCTCATCGCCCACACCCGGTGGAACAACCCGGACGCAGCGGGCGCGGCCAACAGCGACAGCACGGCCGAACCACCGGCCGACTCGCCGAAGATCGTCACGTTCCCGGCGTCGCCGCCGAAGGAAGCGATGTGGCGCTGCACCCACTCGAGCGCGCAGATCTGGTCGAGCGTGCCCCAGTTGCCGCCGCCGATGAAGCCGAGCGCACCTAGGCGGTAGTTGATGCTCACCACGACCGCACCGCGGGCGGCCAGGCGGCTGCCCTCGTACCAGGCGATCGATCCCGCACCGTTCAGGTAGGCGCCGCCATGGATCCACACCAGCACCGGCAGGTCCGACCCCGGCCGCGCGTCGGCGGGAGCGAACACGTCGAGGAACAGGCAGTCCTCGTCCATCGACGACGTCTCGATGCCCAGCAGCCGTTCCAGCATCCCGGGCACCTGCGGGCACACCGGGCCCGATGCTCCGGCGACTCCCGCCTCGGGGTCGAACGGCACCAGCACGGGCGGCTCGAAACGGGCTGCAGTGGCGAAGCGGATACCGCGGTGCGATCGGACGTCGATGGTCATCGCCGCACAGTAGGCAAGCCGTGCCCGGTTCGCTGTGCCCGGCACCTCCCCGGTCGCCCGGAACAGCCCTCGGTACACTCGCTCCGCATGGTGCCAGCGACGCCGCTCGAGTCGATCCTGTCGCTGGTCGATGCACGGCTCCACGAACCGATCACCGTGGTGGGCATCGGCGGCTGCGGCGGTGCAGGGAAGTCCGCCCTCGCCCGGCGCCTGGCCGAGCGGGTCGAGGGCGCTCAGGTCGTGGCGACCGACGAGTTCTGGACGGGCTCGTCGTTCGACCTCGGGCATCTGCGCGTCGCCGTGCTCGATCCTCTACTGGCCGGGTCGGTCGCCGAGTTCGACTCGTGGAACTGGGCGACCAAGACACTGCACCCCGGGCGCCGGGTGCGCCCCGAAGGCCTCGTCATCGTCGAGGGCGTGTGCGCGTTGCACCAGATGTTCCGGGCCGACCTCGCGGTGCGGGTGTGGGTGGACACACCTCCTGCTGTTCGCCTCGAGCGCGGTGTGGCGCGCGACGGTGAGGCGTCGCGGGTCACGTGGGAGACGGTGTGGATGCCGAACGAGATGGCCTACATCGAGCGCGACGACCCTGTCTCGTGCGCCCACCTCGTCGTCGACGGCACTGCGCCATTCGGCTGAGCCCGCGCTGATCGAGTCGATCGAGCGTCAGCGCGCGGTCATCCGTCGAGCGAGGTCGTCGTACAGGTCGTCCGCGTCAGCCACGACGACACCTCGCGACTCGAACCAGGTGCAGATGTTGTCGCAGTCGCGCCGCAGGTACTCGAAGCCGCGCGGGTTGGCCACCATGTCGACGGCTTGGGGCAGATCGATCAGCACCAGTCGGCCGTCGTGCACCAGCACGTTGTAGGCCGACAGGTCGCCGTGGGCGTATCCGGCCTCGGCCAGCACCCGCAGGCCCTGGACGAGTTGGCGATACAGCTCGGTTGCCTCTGGAGGCGTCGCGTGCACCTGGGCGAGTCTCGGTGCCGCCACGCCGTCGTCGGAGCCGATGAACTCCATCATCATCTCCGTGCCGTCGAGTTGCACCGGGTACGGAACTGCGGCACCCGCCGACCACAGCCGGCCGAGTACCGCGAACTCGGAAAGCGCCCACTGCCCGGCGATGATCTCCTTGCCGAATGCGGTGCGCGTCGCAACCGCACGCGTCTCGCGGCTCTTCTTCAACCGCCGGCCCTCCAGGTACCCGGCGTCTCGGTGGAACATGCGGTGTTCGGCGCTGCGGTAT
Source organism: Acidimicrobiaceae bacterium (assembly GCA_040380855.1). Classification (GTDB taxonomy): domain Bacteria; phylum Actinomycetota; class Acidimicrobiia; order Acidimicrobiales; family Ilumatobacteraceae; genus VFMC01. The sequence goes on from JBEIIG010000051.1 coordinate 25,964, forward strand.
CGCTTCACCGCCAGCAGGCACGTCTGGCCGGTGTCGACTGCGACGCGCCGCAGCAGCGACACGTCGGCCTCCTTCCCGGTCTTCATCACGCCGAGGTCGTCGTCGACCGCCTTCGGGTCGCGCACCACCCACTCGGGCACCGGTTGCGGGCCCTTGGTGGCGCTTGGGTATGTCGACCAGTTCGGTTCGTCGAGCGGGTCATCGGGAGGGTCATCGGGAGGGTCGCGCCGATCGGGTCGTGCGTCGATCGCGTCGTCGGGTTGCCATCCGTCGTCGTCGAAACGACGCGAGCGCGGACGGTTGCTGCGGGGTGCAGCCATGGTGGGTGTCTCCTGGGAACGATGCACCGGGAGGGGTCGGGCAGGTACTGCGCGACGCCAGGGATCAGCCGATGCGGGGGCGTGCAAGGGTGGAGAGTCGGTTGACAGCAGTCATGTCGCTCTTCCTCCCTTCTGCGCCGCCGCGCGCTCGATCGCTCGACCGCGACCGTAGGCCCCAGTCGACATCGGCACAAGCGATTATCGGCGGCATCACGAACCCGCGACGGGCGTGGAGTTGGCCCGATCCGGTGGTCAGATCCGAAGTCCCTTCGACGATCGTCGTTATGATCCCGCGATGCGGATCGGGATCGTCGGTGGCGGAATCGGCGGTTTCTCGGCGGCGCTGTCGCTGGCCCGGAGCGGTCACGACATCTCCGTGTTCGAACGTGCCGCGTCGCTGAGCGAGGTGGGCGCCGGCGTCCAGATCAGTCCAAATGCATGGCGGGTGCTGCACTGGCTCGGCCTGGGCGACGAGTTCGCCGACATCGCCGTGCTGCCGACCCGAGTGGTGCTCCGCCGCTGGGAGGACGACAGCATCATTCGCGCCAACGACCTCGA
>JBEIIG010000052.1:0-26762 GCA_040380855.1 Acidimicrobiaceae bacterium
GGCCCGGTGCGCACCAGCAATCAGCAGGGCACTGCAGTGCTGCTGGTCGAGCAGTCCATCAACGTCGCGCTGTCACTGGCCGATCGGGCGTACTTCATGGAGCGTGGGCGCGTGCAGTTCGAGGGGGCCGGCGCAGCGCTGCTGGAGCGCGACGACCTCTTGCGGTCCGTGTTCCTCGGCGAGGCAACCGGATGATCGGCTTGACGCTGCACGGGCCGGTCATCGTGCTCGGCGCGCTCACAGGCATCCTCTACGGCCTGCTGGCGGTGGGGTTGGTGCTGGTGTACCGGTCGAACCGGGTGGTGAACTTCGCCCACGGCGAGATGGGTGCGTTCGGCGCGGCGCTGTTCTCGTTGCTGGTGGTGCGCTGGGGACTGCCGTACTGGCTGATGCTGCCCGTCGCGCTGGTGGCCGCAGGCAGCATCGGCAGCGCAGCGGAAGTGGTGGCCATCCGCCGGTTGCGGCGGGCGCCGGCGCTGATGAGCGTCGTCGCCACGCTGGGCATCGGGCAACTGCTGTTGTCGTTCTCGTCGGCCATCAACCCGTCGGCCACGTCGGGGTTCGGCTACCCGTCGCCGCCGTGGATGCCCACGTTCTCGATCGGTGAACTGCGCATCACCCCGGCGTACAGCGCCATGCTCATCCTGGGGCCCATCGTCGTGTTGGGGCTGAGCTGGTTCCTGCGGCGCAGTCGGTGGGGTCGGGCGTTGCGGGCAGCGGCAGCCAACCCCGAGTCGGCGCGGCTCGACGGCATTCCCGCAGCGCGCATGTCGTCGGTGGCGTGGTTCATGGCCGCGGCGCTGTCGGCGCTGACCGCCATCCTCGTGTCGCCGACGCGCGGCTTCGCGGCAGCGGCCGCCTTCGGGCCGTCGCTGTTGATGCGCGCGCTCGCCGCCGCGGTGCTGGCGCGCATGGACCGTCTGGCCGTGGCGTTCGTGGCAGGCATCGCCATCGGTGTGGTCGAGCAGGTCGTCATCGACAACACGTCCACCCCGGGCGTGGTGGAGGTGGTGCTGTTCGTCGTGGTCGTGGTGGGCATGTTGGTGCAGCGACCCATCGGTGCGCGCCTGGTCGAGCGGGTGTCGTGGGCGAACGTGCAGCCGTGGCGACCGCTTCCCGCCGAGATACGCGCCATCTGGCCGGTGCGCAACCTGGGCCGCGTCGTCGGTGTCGTCGCAGTGGCCGCGACCGCGGTGCTCATCGCGGTGGTCACCAACGCCACCGCCTACAGCATCACGACCATCATGGCGCTGGCCATCGTCGGCCTGGGTGCCACCATCGTGTCGGGCATGTTGGGTGAACTGTCGCTGGGTCTGGTGGCGTTCGGCGCTCTCGGCAGCGTGGTGTCGGTCACCATCGCGACGAGCACCGGCAACTTCGCGCTGGCGTTCGTCGGCGCTGCCGTCACCTCGGGTGTGCTGTCGGTGCTCACCGGTCTGCCGGCCCTGCGCGCCCGCGGCCTGCTGCTGACGGTGACGACGTTGTCGTTCGCGGTGGCCACCAGCGTGTGGGCGCTGGGGCAGTCGTGGGCGTTCGGGGCAGGCACCGAGCCTGGTCGACCGATCGTCGGGTCGTTCGCGTTCGACACCGGCCGTCGGTACGCGTGGTTGACGCTCGCGTTCTTGGGCCTTGCCCTGCTGGTGGCAGGGAACCTGCGTCGTGGCACGTTGGGACGGCGGCTCATCGCAGTGCGCGACAACGACCTGGGTGTGCAGGCGTTCGGTGTGTCGGCCGTGCGCACGAAGCTGGTCGGGTTGTTCCTGGGTGGTGCGTTCGCCGGCATCGGCGTGGCCATCTACACGCATTCGTTCAGCAGCGCGTCGCCCGAGTCGTTCCCGGTGAAGAACAACATCGACATCGTCGCGATGACCATCATCGGTGGCATCGGGCTGGTGGCCGGGCCGGTGCTGGGTGCGCTGTACATCGTGGGCCTGCCCAAGTTCCTGCCGCTCGACTCGGCGGCGCTGGCAGCGTCGTCGGTGGGCTGGCTGTTGCTCATCATGTACGTGCCCGGTGGCCTGGCCTCGCTGCTCGCACCGCTGCGGCGGCGGTTCCTGCGGGTCATGGCGCGCAAGCACGAGGTCGACGCGTCCGTGTTGGAGGCAGGTGCGCCGGATCGGTCGACCACGCTGGGCGGGTTCACCGCACCGACGGGCGCTGCGCCGGTGCCGGGGGATCTGCTCGTGGCCACCGGGATGAGCAAGCGCTATGGCGGCCTGCAGGCGGTGGGCGGTGTCGACCTCACGGTGCGGGCGGGGACGATCGTCGGCCTGATCGGCCCGAACGGCGCGGGCAAGACGACGTTCTTCGAATTGCTCGCCGGCTTCGTGCAGCCCGATTCGGGCACGGTGCTGTTCGACGGTCGCGACATCACCCGCCTCTCGCCGGCACGCCGCGCGCGGTCGGGTCTGGTGCGCGGCTTCCAGGACGCAGCGCTGTTCCCGTCGCTCACGGTGCAGGAGACCATCGAGCTCGCGCTCGAGCAACGGCACCCGAACAGTGGCGTGTGGGCGTTGCTCGGCATCGACCGGCGGCGGTCTGCCCGTCAGCGGGCAGCCGACGGTCTGGTGGTGTCGTTGGGGCTGTCGGCCTGGCGCGACACCCCCATCGCCGAGCTGTCCACCGGCACGCGGCGCATCTGCGAGTTGGCCAGCCTGGTGGCGTTGGAGCCGCGGCTGCTGCTGTTGGACGAGCCGTCGAGTGGTCTCGCGCAGCGCGAGGTGGAGGCGCTCGGCCGGGTGTTGCGCGACCTGCGCGACGTGTCGGGCCTGACCATCGTGGTGATCGAGCACGACATCCCGCTGGTGATGTCGGTGGCCGACACCGTCGTCGCGATGGCGGCGGGTCGGGTGTTGCGAACCGGTACACCCGATGAGGTGCGCAACGACCCTGAGGTGATCGCGACCTACCTGGGAGCCGATGGTGTCAGCGTTGCCCGCTCCGAGGAGACCAGATGATCGACGCACTCCGACCCGACCTGCGTTCCACCGAGTTGTGGGCCCGTGTGGAGCGCCACTTCCAGGAGCTGTACGGGCCCGGGTTCGGTCGACCCGGCGAGCCCACCGACCCGGCCATCAGTGCCGACGGATCAGCGGTGGCGTGCACGGTGCTCGTGCGTCGCGACCTGCAGTCGGCCCCGCAGCAGCAGCTCCTCGTCATCGATGCCAGCGGCGAACGGCTCATCGCTTCGGCTGCGGGTTCGCTGCGCGCCCCGAAGTTCGCTCCCGTCGGCGACGCACTCGCCGCGCTCGTCGACGCACCGTCGGCCTTACCCCAGCCGGTGCTCGTCGTCGACGGCCAGGCGACACCGCTGCCCGCATTGCCCGGCGTGACCGAGAGCGTCTCGTGGTCGCCCGACGGCGAGGAACTCCTCGCGCTGGTCGCCGACCCCGGTGCCGACGCCGCTGGAGCTCAGGGCTCGGGTCGCACCACCCGCGGCGATTCACCCGAATGGCTGCCCATCGTGATGGCCGACTCGCCCGTGAACGGGTGGCGACGCCTGTGGCGCTTGCGACTCGGCGACACCGCATGGCGCCCGGCTTCACCAGATGCGGTGACCTGCTGGGAAGCCACCTGGGCCGGGCCGAACAGAGTGGTGGCGGTGGTGTCGGACCGCCCCGAGGAAGCGGCATGGTTCGCGGCGCGACTCGTCGAGATCGATCTCGCCGACCGATCGATGCGCACGCTCCCCACCGGCGCGGGGTGCGTCGGGCTGCCGGCCGCCACTGCCGACGGGCGGCTGGTGGCCTCCGTCGCCGCCACCTGCAGCGACCGCACGGTCGTGGCCGGCGACGTGATGCTCGTCGATCGAACCACCGGTGGCGAACACATCATCGATCTGCACGGCATCGACGTCACCTGGCAGGCGTTCCGCCCGTCGGGGCAACTGGTGGTCGCCGGCCAGCGAGGGCTCGCCACCGTCATCGCCACGTTCGACCCCGACACCGGCGCCGTGGAGGAGTTGTGGGAATCCACCGACCTCACGTGCGGGCAGCGCTATCCCGAGCTGTCGGTGTCGGACGGCGGTATCGCGATGGTGCTCGAGGGATACCGCCAACCGCCCGAGCTGTGCCGCCTGCGCAGCGATGGACCGCAGATCATCTCCCGGTTGCGTCACGCCGGGCACGACACGTTGCTCGCCGACGCCGGCCACGTCGAGTCGATCACGTGGAGCTCCGCCGACGGCACACCGATCGACGGGCTCGTGATCGTGCCCGACCGCAAGGGGCCGCATCCCACGATCACGTACATCCACGGTGGGCCGGTCTGGGCGTGGCGGGCCAGATGGTCGATGGGCTATGCGTACACGCTGCTGCTCGCCCGGCTCGGGTTCGCCGTGTTCCATCCCAATCCTCGGGGCAGCACGGGCAGGGGTGAGTCGTTCCGGGCCGCTGTCCTCGGCGATCTGGGTGGCGCCGAGGTCGACGACGTGCTGACGGGCAACGACGCGCTCGTGGCTGCGCACATCGCCGACCCCGATCGACTGGGCGTGTTCGGTGGCAGCCACGGAGGCTTCATGGCGGCCTGGATCATCGCCACCACCCAACGGTTCCGTGCGTCGGTGCCGTACTGCCCGGTCACCGAGTGGTCGTTCATGCGCTACACCACCAACGACATGGCGGCCCAGGACCACCTGCTGGCGGGTCGACCCGGCCGCGATCCGCTCGGCGCCGTCGAGCGCATCACCACACCCACGCTGGTGTTCACCGGGAGCCGCGATCTGATCACCCCCGCCAGCCAGGGCCTCGCCTTCCACCGTGCGCTCGCCGAGCACGGCGTGGCCACCGGCTACGTGGAGTATCCGCTGGAGGGTCACGGTGTGCGCAGCTTCCCTGCGCAGATCGACTTCTCGGCCCGAATGGTCGGCTGGTTCGAGCACCACCTCGCCGCCATTCCGGCGAACTGATCGCCGAGGCGTTCCGTGGCGCGATGTTCGGGCGATCGGCGGTGGTTCGCTGCGATTGCCGAGCACGTAGGCTCTGAGCCGATTCCTCGCGCGGAGCCCCGCGCGGAGGTCCCGCCTCCGTAGCTCAGTGGATAGAGCGACGGTTTCCTAAACCGCAGGTCGTAGGTTCGATTCCTACCGGGGGCGCCAAGAAAGACCAGGTAGATGGCCATCTGATGGTCGGCCGAAGTGGCCGACAGCCCGAGTTGTCCATCCACTTGTCCATCTTGTCCTTCCGGCACAGGGTTATCGTGTCTGTCGGCGCTGTGGTTTGGCGCAGCGATTGAGTGCCCGCTTGGCGCTCCTCGAAGTCCCCTGGACTCAGGAGCGTTGTGACATGTCGGAACTCGAAGTGCGTGGCTACGCCGTTCTGCTTGAACGAGTGGACCGGAACCACGGTGGAAGTGCAATCAGCGACTGGTCGGTTGTGCAACGACCCGTTGCACAACCGCGGCGACGGGACGTCCTCCCGTACGCGGGCGGGGAGTAGACCATGGCCGGCTCTCTTCGTCAACGCGGAAAGACCTCATGGCAACTCCGCGTGCTCGCAGGTCGCGATGAGATCACGGGCAAGAAGTCCTACGTCTCCAAGACGTTCCGCGGCGTACGCCGCGAGGCCGAGCGCGAACTCGCTCGGTTGGTCGCTGAGGTCGAGGCAGGTTCGACGATCGCTGCTGCTGGAACGGTCGCCGAGCTGTGCAACAAATGGTTCGAGTACGCGTGTCCGGACCTCTCGCCAGCCGTCTCGGCCGAGTACCGGCGGCTGCTCGATCGACGGATCCTGCCTCGCTGGGGCTCGACACCGGTTCGCCGACTCCGTACCTCGGAACTCGACGGCTGGTACTCGCAGCTCCGTCGATCCGGCTCTGCGACCGGCGGACCGCTCTCGCCCAACAGCGTCGTCCGGGTACACGCGATCCTCCGACGTGCGTTGAATCAAGGCGTTCGCTGGGGATGGATCACGACGAACCCTGCGGTCGCTGCGACACCGCCACGCGTGCTGCGGCGCCAGCTGGACATTCCATCGCCAGCCGACATTGCTCGGCTCATCTCTGCGGCCGAGTTGGTGAACCCCGCGCTCCCGGCGTTCATTCGGTTGGCCGCAGCATCGGGTGCGCGCCGCGGAGAGCTGTGCGCACTTCGCTGGCGGAACATCGACCTCGAAGGGCGCTCACTCCACATCGCCGGCGCGATCGTCCAGATCAACCAAACGGTCATCGAGAAGGACACGAAGACACATGCCGAGCGGCGCGTAGCGCTCGACGACGGCACGGTCCGAGTGTTGGAGGCGCTGCGAGACCGCATCGTTCTTGCGCTCGCCATCGCGGAGGAGGAGCTCCCACCCGATGCCTTCGTCTTCTCGCATCGGCCGGATGGCTTGATCCCGTGGTACCCGAACTACGCGACGCTTTCGTTCGCTCGGCTTGCCGAGCGGGAAGGGATGGGACACGTTCGGCTGCACGACCTCCGGCACTTCGCCGCAACGACCATGCTCGTCAACGGAGTCGACGTTCGGACAACTGCTGGCCGACTTGGGCACGCCCAGTCTTCAACCACGCTCAACGTGTACGCGCACTTCGTACAGGCGGCGGATGCCGGCGCTGCGCGGGCGCTCGGTTTGGTCCTCGACGGCTCACCCGATGAAGTCGTCTCTGGGCGCCGCCGCTGACGCCACGGCCGATTCATCCACCGCGAGCGCAAGCTGTCCGTTGGGATGCGTCAGGTGAACGAGCGAAGGAGGCCCAACTTGGTCGAGCGTCGGAACTTCAAGCGGCAGACGGTCCGGCAAGGCAGCTCATTCATTACCGTGCAGGAAGCTGCGCAGGCGCTTGGTATCGGTGAGGCTCTCGCCTACCGCATGGCAAACGAGTTCCTCAGCAACGGCGGCGCCTCCGGCATCCCCTGCGTGCGCCTCGGCCGTCGGCTCCTCGTCAGCCGACGAGGTCTTGACCGGCTCGCCACGATCGAGGGGACCGAGGTCGGGTGAGCTTTCGTCATGTGGCCCCGGGGCCGGAGGCAATCCGCTCGCGAGTACCGACGGTCACTCGGGCGCCGACGGCGACCTCACACAGAGCGAAGGTGACATCGACCGCCACCGGCGCCGAACCTCACGGCGACAGATGCCGCCGGCTCTAACGACGCAAGCCGGATACCCAAAGAGAAGCCACCCTCAGCTGCGGCGATGGACGATCCGTTGTCGTCGTCCTTGATGCAGCAGTTCGTTCGGTGTGTGAAGCGGCACCTCAGTCGGACCCGGTGTCCTCGGCAACCTCGACGCCCCACGCGGCGGCCCACTGTCGGAGCCAGTCGGTCTTGTCGCGGTAGAAGTACTGGGATCGAACGGCACCGGCAGGGTTGATCTGCGGTGGTCCGAGCACACCGAATGCCATCTCGAGATCCGCCGCGATCCGCTTGGCGGTCAGAAGAAGATCTGTGCCAGATGTGTGGATCGCGGGCAGGCTGACCGTGGTGGGGACAAGACCGGTGCCGCTGGTCAGGTCACGGGCACCGTGGAGACGGTCCGGCAACATCCCGCGGTATTGCCAAAGAGTCATGGGGTACTCGCCAGGTGCGTATAACTGGACGAGGACCGTGGCGTCACCCGAGGCGCCGCACCAGACGAGCGCCCAATCCGCCAACGACCAGATGCCGTTGACGAGACAGCCAACGATGTCCTCGTCGGCGATCGTGGCAACCTTGTTGCTGCCCTCGTCCATTGAATTGCGCGGACGCCATTCCCAGCCGAACGCCATCGCGCCGCCACCATCTAGGTGAAGGGTCGCGGTCGAGCTGTAGACCTTGTCGTGGCCGTCGTAGAGGGTGAGCGACCGGAAGGACGGCACAGGCGTATAGGTGGTAGTCCGGAACCAGGTTGGGAACTGCATGTGCGCCGTGCGCCCAAAGGATCTGAGGGCATCGGTGTTGTCTCGGCTAACGGAAAACCGGCCGGGCCAGTCCGGTTCGAGGCTAATCACGAGCCACGCCGTTGTGTCACGATCGAGTCGAGCGACGGCCGCGTTGTGGCGTTCGTGGGCCTGGTTCAACTGGTTCTGCGCGTCTGCGAACCGGCTGCGGTACTGGTCGGCGACCTCGGACTCGGACAGGTAACGCTTGCCGGCGCCCTCACGGACGGGATAGCGCAGGGCGTCGTTGACGACGACTGCGTGCGGTCGACGCACCGAGGGAGGGACGGAGATGATCAGGTAGCCGCCGCCCGATGCTGCGCCCGTGCGATAGACGCTGAACACAGGGACGGGCGAGACGATGCCGGAGACGATCTGCGAAATGCGTAACTCCTCGCCGCTTAGATCGGCGTCGACCATCGGTGTGAGAGCGTTGATGAGCCCGTCAGCGCCTTCGTCCAGTCCGATGATGAGTAGCCCACCTTGCCGGTTCGCGAACGCTGCGACGTCGGCGGCAAGGTCGCGCCGATGCGAGTCACCATTGCCGTACTTTTCGCGTTTTGCATCGAGCCATTCGGTTTCGGCTGCGCCTACCAGCCGTTCAAGTTCAGTTTCGGTGATCGCATCAAGGTCGCGGCCGAGAAGCGCATGGAGCTGCGGTGGGACGAAACTCGCCATTCGCACATCGTCGCGCAGAGATTCGTCGCCGTCGTGGAGCCGACGGTCAGTTGGGGCGCGCAGTGTTGAGGCCGGGTTGGATGCGAAGGGTCGTGGGGGAACCCGGCCGAGCTGTCGGGAAACGCCGTACCACCGGACGAGGCCGTCGGGCTGCCGATCTCCGATGTAGGGCGACTCAGGCCACCGGCGAATCGAATGAACTCGAGCCGAAGCAGGGTCGAGATCGCTGCCCTCTCCGGCCGGCACCTGCGTGACCCAGCGGAACAACGGCACGGCAGGTGCGCCGGTGCCCCAGTGCTCGGAGGCTAGTGAGCCCGAAAGCGCATCATCAGTCGAGCCGCGAGTTCCGCGGCGATCTCGTCCGCTGCGTGTCGGAGTGCAGACGCCGGCACCGACTCCTCAGCCTCGACCCGAATCAGTCGGTCGCGCATGTCCATTGTGGAGCTGCTTCGGCGCCCCAGGTCGCGGACATTTCCCTCCGACAGGCTCTGCGTCGGGCCGACACCCACGGCGATGCCGACGCGACTCGCCTGCGGCGTCAGAACCTCAGACCCGATTCGCAGGAGACGAGCCAGGCGGGACGCAACATCACTCCGATCCAGAATCGCTCCCAACGAGTCTCGGCGTAGTTCTTCCCACGCGCTCACTCCCTGACTTGAGCGAACAGCGAGTCCAGCCGCATCAACTCCCCGGCCGGACGCCCGCGAGGCGACGGCTTCAGACTCGTTGGCGTGCAGATCGAGCGCATCGCCAGCCGAAAAGAGGACATGCTCGCGGCCGACTCGAGCGAGTTGCTCCGGCGCAGCTTCGAGTCGTGTCGCCGGAAGGCGCGATGACACACCCAGAGGGATCAGATGAAGCTCAAGCGTGGGGCCGACAGCGAGATGCTGGCGTGGCCGCTCCGTCATCACCCAGTCGACCAATGGAGGGTCGCGCAGCGGAATCCACTCCAGGGGTTCGGGGTCCTGCTCCAGGGTTCGCAGGACCCCGGCGATCTTGGGTAGCAGATCGGTCGCTCCGCGGAACGTGTCCCGAAATCGGCCGGTGACGTAGTCCTCGACCCGCCGGACGAACTCAGCTTGTGCTGGTTCAAGCAGGGCATCGAGCTTTCGAAACACAACGACGGGTATGCCTCGGCGCCTTGCGACCATCCACTCCTCCTCGGTGGGCGCGAGCCCGGAGTCGGGGAGCGGATCTCCATAGTGCGCACCTAGAAGCAGCACGTAAACATCCGCCTCCTCGACGCCAGCGAGACATGCATCGCGCGATGGGCGCGGCTGTGCTGAGAAGTCTTCGAATCGTCGAGGGATGTGGCCGATCGCTGAGATCAAGGCGGGCACGGAGTCGCGTTCTTCCTCGAGTCCGCGGCGAACCGATGAAATGAATACCTTCTTGATTGGCATGTGAGCCGACTCCATATCTGTTGCTACTCTGGAGTCTCTCACGGGGGTGAATTGCGTGACATCGGAGCAGCTCGTCTGTCGGAGCCTCGGAGTGCCTGACGTCATCGGCGGGGAGAACCGGCTAGCGGCGGCAGCCCAGAGGTTGGCCGTGGCCGCCGGACTCGATGTCGCGCAGGACCCAAACGTCTCGCATCAGTCCCAAGTCCGATTGGCTGACGCGCGTCGCGTGGTCGACAGCGCGATCGAAGTCATTCAGTCCGGCGAACTGGACGGCATCCTCGGCGGCTTCGGTTATCGGGACGCCGACTGGTACAAGACTCGGCTGATCCGCAAGCTCGACCTCGATGTGTACGAGAATGGACGCGCATGCGCCGAGAAACTGCTTGAGCTCTTGAGCGCCTTCATTGGCGATCATCCGTTCGAAGACCAGACTGGTCGGCCTTTTCGCTAGGGGATCCCGGGGGTGGAGGTGTCAGAATTCGTAGTCGGTTGGTCGGTGCTTGGCCGTGGCAACAGTTCCGTCCTTGTCTGCAAGCGCTGTCTGAGAGATGACGAGGCCTTCGACGCAGACCTATTTGGCGCCGCGGACTGGGCTGTGCAGGCTGGCCTCGCCGTGGCCCCGGCTGCTGCGAGCGAGGTTCTCGCTGAGCATCCCGAGGCCCAGCATGACTGCCGTCGTTGTGGTCGAGCGTTGAACGACTCCCTGTAGTCGCAGCCGGGGCGCCGTCCTGGCGGATGCGCCGCAAGTATGTCAACGACCGTCTAATCGCGTGGAACGCCGAGTGGTCCTCGGCCGTCCGACTCGGCCCTTACACGAGTGGGTTCCTTGAGCGAGGCCAACCCGTCCATCGATTGTTTCCTTTCGGACGACGGGGTGGACCCGCCGACCGGTGGCATTAGTTAGGGCACCGCGTAGGCGCCGCCGGGCTGCTCGGTGGGTAGCGAGCGTTCAGACGGCGGCTTCGAACCCTCCTCCGGACCGAGCGTCGGAGCGATATTCATCCACAGCCGGCGGCAAGTGTCCGTTGAGGTCGTGGACACGCGGACCGTGCTCGGGGTTATCATTCGGGGTGCGCCGCTGCGCATGGTTCGAGAGATCCCTGGCGGCGCTGACGGTCTCTCCTGTGACACGTCTCGTCGCGGCTGGTGCTGCGTCGAGCGGACTGTGTTCGGGAGGTCGATCATGTCTCGTCGCAAGCACCCGTTGCGCGAGCGCTTGCGCTCGTTTAGCGTTTCGTCCTACGGGCGGGTTGATCGGGGGATTTATGCCGAGGACAATCCGATGTGGGGTGTTGACCGTGCGGTAGGTCGTCGTGTGTTCAGCACGACGGCGCTCCTGCTGCTTGCCCTCGGAGCAGTCGCGTGCGCCGACAGTTCCGACTCCTCGCCGAGCACGGCAAGCGCCACCGACCCGACCACTGTCCCGACGACGGCCGCCTCCTCCTCGACGTCGACCTCGATCACCACCTCGACGACGAGCCCGTCGACGTCCTCGCTCTCCACGACGACGAGCGAGCCACCGGCGTCTCCTGAGGACGACGTCCGCGCAGCGATCGCTCTCGCGCAGCAGACCTTCTCCAACTGCCTCGTTGCGATGCCGCTGTGCGACCCCGCAACGCTGAGCGTCGCTCGGGCCGGGCCTCTGCTCGAACGCAACACAGCTCGCGTCCAAGAGTGGAACGCCGCGGGCTACACCGTGCGCAATCGGGACCAGTTCAGATTCGTGGTCGAGGGCGTGACGCTGGGTCCCGATGGCCTGACGGCAACCGCCACCGTGTGCATCGCAGACGGCAGCGACCTCGTTCATCCCGGGGCAGGGCCCGGCGGAGCGGACGTGATCGTCGACGACGCCTACACCTCGGGTCGCTCTGCTTGGGACATGCGACTCGACCCGGATGGGCAGTGGCGGGCATACGACGCGCCGGCGGTGGGACCGACTGAATCGAGCGACGTGTGTCCCGCCGGCTGATCATCGCTGTTCTGGCCGCTAGTTGCTTGCTGCCCGTTCCGACTGCCTTGGCCGGACCCGGCGATGGATCGGGCCAGGGGAGCGGTGGGCAGGAGGCGGACGTGATCCTCGCTCAGGTCTCCTACAGCACGTCCGGCGGTAGTACGTCGAGCGGTGGTTGCTCGTGGGAGCTGAAGGACGGGGTGACGATCGGCGTTCCGGAGCTGGGCTCGGTGACATGGCCTCGTGTCGAGGACGGCGTCACCCACCACCTTTGGCAGCGGACCTGCAACGGCGAAACCGCGTGGGTGGACGTTCCGGAGGTTCAGCCGGCCGACATCCTTCCGCAGTTGCTCGATCAGCTGCGGGAGCGCACGCTGCCGAAGCCGGTGCCGGTCTTCGAGATGCTCGACCCCGAGTTCGGATGGGCGTATGTGCAGACGCCTCTCGACTTCCGTGCTGGCGGCGACTCGTGGCGACAGGTGTCGGTGACGGCATCGGTGGGGCCGATCTGGGCGACGGTCACGGCCCGTCCGACGTCACTGTCGTTCGATCCTGGCGATCCGGCGAATCCGGGCGCCGTCACCTGTTCTGGCTCCGACCCGATCGCCGGGTACGACCCTGCGGCGCCGGGTGCTTGCTCGTACACGTACGTCAACTCCTCCTCCACATCGGAGGTTGATGGCTACCACTTCGCGACATCACTGTCGATCACGTGGGCGATCACTTGGACTTCGTCGACCGGGGCTGGCGGAGCGCTCGATTCGTACACGACGACCTCCACCTCGTTGCTCGCCGTGGCCGAAGTGAAGGGCCTCGTCGAGTGCACCGGTCCGCGACCCGAACAAGGAGGGTGCTGATGTCACGCACGATGCAACGGCCGAGCGCCCGAATCGGTAGCGGCCAGAGCGATTCGAACGATCATGCGTCAGCGCCGTCGGTCGTCTCGCTCTCGGCACCGAAGCGCAGACGGCCGTCCTGGGTAGTCGCCGGCGTCTTGTTGGTGGGCCTCTCTGCGCTGCTCGCAGCGTGGGTATTCAACGCCACGTCGGAGACGATGAGCGTGATGGTCGCTGCGCGCGACATCGCGCCAGGAGAGGTGATCGACGCATCAGATCTCCGCGTCGTGGAGATGGGCCGAACCAGCGGGCTTCGCGCAATCCAACCATCTCAACAGGATCTGATCATCGGGCGCGCCGCCCGCGGTCCGATCCCAGACGGCACGGTGCTGAACACGGATCTCTTCGCCGAGAAGGGCCAGGTGATCCCGGCAGGGTTTGTCGTTGTCGGGGCGTCCCTCGATGCAGGCGCCGCACCCACGTCCAGGCTGTCGCCCGGCGACCAGGTGGACCTCTTGGGAGTGGTCAAGAGCGCGTCGGCTACACCGGGTGACGCAGCCACGGCGACGTTGCTCGGCTCAGGCACGGTCTGGTCCGTCGAACGAGTCGGATCGGGCGCCACGTCGTCCAAGCTCTGGGTTTCGGTACTCCTCCCCTCCGATGTGCAAGCGGCAGTGGCACAAGCTGCGGCTGACGGTCGGCTCAGGCTCTCGCTCCGTGGAGCTGGCGGATGATCGTCACCGTGAGTTCGGTGCGGGGCTCGCCTGGGGTTACCTCGTGGTGCCTCCTGCTGGCTGCAGCGTGGCCGGAGGAGCTCAGACGCGAGCGTGTCGTGCTCGAAGCTGATGTCGATGGCGGTGTCCTCGGAGCCCGATACGGCATCGGCGTCGAGCCGGGTGCCGTCTCGCTGATCGCGTCGTTGCGTCACGCCGGCAACGAGGTAGCGGTCGGTGAGCACGGACGTGAAGCCGCCCCCGGCCTGTGGTTGGTACCTGGACCGGAATCCGGTGAACAGGCCGGTTCGGTGTGGTCGGGTACGGCAGCGCAGGTGGCCGCACAGCTTGCTCGAGATGACCGGGTCTGGTTGCTCGACTGTGGCCGTCTGTCGCCGGCGAAGCCGACGATCCAACTGGCCGAGTGGTCGAACCTCGCGCTCGTCGTGTGTCGGGCCGGACCCGAGGATCTGGTGCAGGTCCCTCGTCGAGTCACAGCGATTCAGCAGCACGCAGCAACGGTCGGTGTGCTGGTGATCGGAAAGCCGCCCTACGACAAGCATGAACTGGCCGACTTCTTCGGAACTGCATCGGTGTGGTCTGTTGCAGCCTCCGATGACCTGGCGCGAATGGCCGGACATGCTCTGGCTCCAGGCAAGGCGCGCAGGTCCTGGCTGTGGCGATCGGCCGTCGAGATCGCCGCCGAGGTCGCGAGCTTGGCTGTGATGTCCGAGCCACTGGCGGAGATCCCGAAGAGAAGCGATGTCGAGAGGCGGTTCGCATGAGCGCACCGGACCTGATGCTCGTCACGGCGGTGACGCGGGCGGTGCAAGACGCGCTCGAGGCGGATGCCACGGAACGCGTGCGCGCTGGCAAACCACCACTCGCACGCTCCGGCCAGGAAGCGCTCGCGTACAAGGTGCTGAGCGCGGAGCTGCAGCGCCATGACGCCGAGCGGTTGGGCAGCGGTGGTGCGCGGCTGACGCCCGAGATGGAGCAATCCGTCGTTGATCGTGTCCTCGCGCTGTCCGTGGGCCTTGGTCCGGTCGAGTTGTTGCTGGCCGACGAATCGGTCGAAGAGATCGTGGCGTCTCGCTTCGACCTCGTGTTCGTCTACCGATCGGACGGCTCCGTCGAGCACCTCGATGAGCGGCTGTGGGCGAGCGAGCAGGAGCTGGAGGCGTGGCTCTCGCATCTTGCTCGTACCGCTGGACGGACGGAACGTCAGTTCAACAACCAGGTGCCGCTGCTCGTGATGCGCCTGGGCGAAGGTCTGCGCCTCGCCGCCACTCGCGACGTCTCGCAACACGTCTCGTTCGCGCTCCGACGGAACACGTTGGGCAAGGTGACGCTCTCGGATCTGCTGGGCCTCGGGATGATGCCGGCCGCAGTCGCAGAGTTGCTTGCCGCGTGCATGCGGTCGACGGAGATCCGGCTGGTCTTCTCGGGGCCGACCGGGTCGGGCAAGTCCACGCTCGTTCGAGCCTGCCTTGCGGAGCTGAGCCCGATGGCGCGAGTCGTGGTGATCGAGGACACCGCCGAGCTCGACTTCTTCGACCCCGTGCTCCACCCGAACGTCGAGTCGTGGGAGGAGCGTCTGGCGAACAACGAAGGGGAAGGCTCGATCTCATCGGGCAGTCAGGTGAAGCACGCATTGCGTTACCGGCCGGACTGGTTGGTCTTCGGCGAGGTTCGTGACTCGGACGGTGCCGTCCCGATGCTGAAAGCAATGACACACGGACAGTCGTCGTTGACGACGGTGCACGCGGCCTCCGCCGTAGGCGCGCTCGACAAGTTGGCCCTCTACCTCGGCACAGGCGAGGACCGGCTTCCGCCCGAGGTTGCCCACAACCAGCTCCGCCAAGCGATCGACTTCGTCATCCATCTCGACAGAGGATCGGACGGCCGACGCGTGGTCGTCGAAGTGACCGAGGTGGCTGGCTTCGATGGCCGTCGCTGCACGACGAACTCGATTGTCACCCGAGATCCGGCCACGGGCGAAACCGTGACGTTGAACCGTCTGGAGCAACACCATCGCGAGCGCTTGCGCCGAGCTGGATTCGATGATTCCGTGCTCGGAGGAGGGTTCAGATGAGAACTCTCGCTGGAGCGGTCACGGGGCTGCTGTTCGCCGTCGGCCTGTGGATTGCGATTGCAGGCTGTCGTGGTATCACCCAGCGTTCCACGGCGCGTCGGTCGATCTCGTGGGATCAGCTTTGGTGGCGCGGTGGACTCGTCGTGGCTGCTGCCGCCGCCGGATGGGCGTTGACGGGTTGGCCGGCCGCCGGTGTGCTCGCAGGTGGCGCCGCTGCCGTTGCGCCGCTGTTGTCAGGCACTCGGCGACGTCGAGACGAACTCAACGCCAAGAGCGAAGCCCTTGCGTCGTGGGCGGAGATGCTGCGCGACACGATCACCGCTCATGCAGGTCTTCGCGAGGCGATCGCCTTGACCGCGCGGGTGGCGCCTGCACCGATACGGAAGGAGGTGCAGCTGCTCGCCGTGCGGGCCGAGCGGGAATCGCTCACGACGGCGTTGCGTCGGTTCGCTGTCGAAGTCGCCGACCCAGTCGCCGATCTCATCGTGGCTTCGCTGGTGATCGCAGCGGAACGGCAGGCACAGCGGCTCGCCGAGCTGCTGACGCAGATTGCAGGATCAGCGAGGGAACAGTCGGCGATGCGTCTGCGGGTCGAGACCGGCCGGGCTCGCACCTACGCGTCGTCCCGGGCGCTAGTCGCGATCACCTTCGGACTTGCCGTCATCCTGCTGGTGTTCTCCCCAACCTTCATGTCCCCGTACGACAGCGCCACGGGGCAGATCGTTCTGATGGCGATCGGCGCGCTGTTCGCCGGAGCGCTTTGGGCATTGGTGCAACTTGGTCGGCCGGTTACGCCGCCGCGACTTCTCGCCGGCATCGAGGACGAACGGGTGGGTCGATCGTGAGTGTCCTCGTGGTGGCCCTGGCAGGCGGTCTCGCGGGTGCCGGTTTGCTCCTGGTGGTGAGGGGCCTCGTCGGCGCAACCACACCACTCGCGGCTCTCGTCGCCGAACTCCACCGACCTCGACTCGTCCAGGTGCCGGTGGACCATCGAGGGCTCGCCGTTCGATGGCTGGCGGGCTCGGGCACGCCGACCCGCGACGCCGACTTGGCGGTGTGCGAGCGTGATCTCGCTCGCTGGGTGCAAGACCGACTCGTTTGGTCGCTGCTGCTGGCCGCGCCCGGACTCGCACTGGTGCTCCTGTCGGTGGCTGGTGGCGTAGCGCCGGTGTCCCCATTCGTGGCCGTCGCAGCGGCATGTGTCGGCGCGATCGCCGGTTGGTTCTATGCCCGCATCGACCTTGCGTCCGATGCGGACAAGGCGAGGCGCGCGTTCCGCCACGGTCTGGCCGGCTACCTCGAGTTAGTGACCATCTTGATGTCAGGCGGCGCAGGGGTCGAGACGGCCATGTTCGACGCAGTGGCAGTAGGACGTGGTGGACCCTTCCGTCATCTGCGAGCAGCCCTCTCCGCTGCGCAAGCGCGACGTGAACCTCCCTGGCGAGCGCTCGGCCAGCTCGGTGATCGGCTCGGAATCGTGGAGTTGGAGGAGCTCGAGGCCTCGATGACGCTCGCCGGTGGCGGCGCCCAGGTTCGTGACTCGCTGACAGCGAAAGCGACGGCGATTCGAATCAAGGATCTCTCGCAGATCGAGTCGGAGGCGCAGTCGCGCTCCGAGACCATGGTGCTTCCCGTCGCCTTGATGTTCGCGGGGTTCCTCGTCCTCATTGGCTACCCGGCGCTGGCTGCGCTCTCGTCGCCATGAGACCGCTCGACCGAAGCCGTCGTGGTGTTCCGGCCCACCACGAAGTACGTCCACTCTCGACCGGCACTCACGAGAGGAGCACCAGCCATGCTGGAACTACAGGTACAACTCTGGTCGGTGTGGCTGCGCGCTGTGGCGGCGACGCGGGAGCGACTGGTCGAGGCCGGCCACGAGAGGGATCGTGGCGAGGTGACGGCGACAACGGCCTTGATCGTGATCCTCGTGATCGCGGCCATTGCCGCCGGCGGCGTGATTGCGATCAAGATCGCAAACAACGCGAACAACGTGCCGGAACCCTGAGGCACCGCGATCGGGGAGAGGTCACGGCCACCGTCCTCATGGTCCCGCTGATACTTCTCGCGACGTTGTTCGTCGTTCAGTACGGGCTGGCGTACTACGCCCGGCAGGTGCTGGCCGGCGCGACACAAGATGGTGCCTCTGCCGCGGCGCGTCAGGACTCGTCGCCCGAGTCCGGCGCTGCGCTCGCAGAGGACCTCATTGACGAGGGCGGCGGCTCCTTGCTCGACTCGTACTCTGCCTCGGGGACATCGGATGGCGAGACCGTCACGGTTGCCGCCAGCGGTGAGGTCGTTTCGCTGCTGCCGTTCTTCGGGACGATCACGGTGAAGGCCCAGGCGACCGCCAAGGTGGAGTCGTTCGACCCGCAGGGTGCGCCATGAGAGAGGTGGACGAGCGACCGATGCGGCACGATGACCGGGGCTCGGCTGGCGTAGAAGCGGCCATCGCCGTCACGTCGCTCCTCCTCGTCGGCTTCTTCATCATCGGCGCGATTCGAGTCGTCGGAAGCGGCGGAGACGTCGACGCCGCTGCGCGCTCCGCAGCTCGTGCGGCGGCGGCGGAGTACGACCCGGGCTCGGCCTCGGCTGCCGCCGAAGAGGTCGCTTCGCAGACTCTTGCCGCACGAGGAGTTGCATGTCAGGACCTCGCAGTCACGGTCGAGGGCGACCTATCGCCGGGCAGTGTCGTCGTCGTCGAGGTCACCTGCAATGTGTCCCTTGCCGATGTAGTGCTCGCGGGCTTTCCTGGCAGTCGCACCGTCACGGGCCGAGGAGTCGAGCAAGTCGACGTCGTTCGGGGAGGTCAAGCGTGAGAGGGTGCAGGAGCCCGCGCCGTCATCGACCTGACGAGCTGGGTGACAGCGGCTCGGTCATGCCGATGACGACGATCCTCGTGGTCTTCCTCATGTTCGGAGCGTGGTCGCTCGTGTCGGCCACACAGCAGTGGTCTGCTCGCCGCGATGCGCACGCCGTGGCGGCAGCGGCCGCCCGTGCGGGCGCGCAGGGTGATGCAACAGCGCTTCGATCCGGCGGCGTGATCGACGAAGCCGCTGCCATCGAGCGCGCCGAGGCGATCATCGCTGCTTCGGGGTACTCGGGCGACGTCTCCGTGGATGGTGAGACGGTCACGGTGACGGTCTCAGCGGGTGTGGGCTACGCGTTTCCCGCACCAGGATTCCCCGAGAGTGTGAGCGGCAGTGCGACGGCCGTCGCACAGCGCGGTGTGACCGGGGAGGAGGGAGGCTGACGTGGCCCGCCTAACGAATCGCATCCGCTCGCTGGCTGCGCTGCTGGCACTCTTTGCCCTCCTCGTCGGTGTACCGATGTTGCTCGCCCTCGTGGCTGGCTGGCCGCTGCCCCGCCGCGCGCCCGATTGGAGTCGCATCTCGACCGCTGTCCAGCAGGGCGACATTCCCGGCGAGGCCGTCATCAAGGTTCTCGCCGCCCTGGTCTGGATCGCCTGGGCGCAGCTTGCGTGGGCCATCGTGTGGGAGCTGGTGGTCAACGTGCCTCGCTCGAACCGGGGTCAGCTCGCCCAACCAGCACCACTGGTGCCGGCGGGGGTGGGTAGGGGCATCGGAAGGCTGGTGGCGCTGGCCCTGTCGATCGGCATCACACTCGCATCGACGCCCACACCATCGCTGGCTCGCCCTGCCCCAGCGGTTGCCATGGCGTCGCGGGCGCCCTCCGCGAGCACCATCGTGCTGGGTGCAGCCAGACCCGACAATGCGACGACGGTCGAGCAGGTCCGCTCTTGGCGCGTCGCCGACAGCGACAGCCTGTGGGACATAGCGGTCGTCGCACTGGGCGACGGATCTCGTTCATCGGAGATCGTCGACCTCAACTGGCAACTGCGATCTCCGCGCGACGTTCGAGCGGGACAGGTCCTTCGGCTTCCGGCCGACGCAGCGGTGCCGGCCGACAGAGTGCCCTCATCGGCCCCGCCCCAGGGACTGCTTGATCACGTCGACTCGTATCTCGCGCCGGCCGTCGTCACCATCGAGCAGGGGGACACGCTGTGGGATCTCTCCGAGGACCGCCTCGAGGTGGCGAAAGCTGAACCCGTCAGTGGTCGCGAGACGATCGAGTACCTCGACGAGGTGATTGCAGCGAACCCCGACACGATCGAGGACCCGAACCTCATCTTCCCCGGCGAGCAGTTCATGTTCCCGGAGATCGGTGAGGCTCCTGCACCGACGGCCCCAGCACCCGAGAGCACCCCAGCGCCGGAGCCTTCTCCGCCTGAGTCCCAAACCGCACCGACGGCATCACCGACGGTCTCGCCGGAAACGCCACCCTCGGTGCCCGTGACGACCACTGCCGTGCCGGCGGCCGCGGTGCCATCGACATCGGCCCCCGCGACGACGCCAGTGTCCGAAGCGCCGATCGTCTCGTCGTCTGATTCCGACGGCGCAGCGGCAGAGGGCGGGAGCGCAGTGCCCTGGTTGGCTGGCTTGACCGGTGCGACGGTTCTCAGCGCTGGAGCGCTCACGGCGTACCGACGGCAGCAGCGTCGACGAGCAGCGCGTGGTGAGCGGACGCTCCGCCGTGATGCTGCGGTACGCACGGCGACGGAGCGGCAACTGGTGAGAATTGGCGATGTGTCCTTCGTTCGATGGGCGAATCTTGAGCTGGCTGAACTTGCTCGGGGTCTTGTCCCGGCCGACGTGCGCGGCACGCCGATCGCGGTCGAGATGTCCGCCGACCACGGGCTCGAGTTGCTCTGGGATGAACCGAACCCTGTCGCTCCCCGACCATGGGAGGCTGCCGACGGTGGATGGTCGTGGCGGCTGATCTACGACGCCGACCTCCACTTGCCGGCGAGACCCGAGACCGCACCGATCCCCGGTCTGGTCACCTTCGGCAGCAGAGACGGCGGAACGCTGCTCGTCAATCTCGAAGCGCTCGGCTCCCTCGCGGTGACCGGTGATGCCACAGCGGTCGAGGCATTTGTCCGCTCGCTGGTGCTCGAGCTCTCGCTGTCGGACGAGCTGGCGAACAGCTACCTGTTCCTCGTCGACTTGGATCTTGAAGTGGATGCCGGCACGGGTCGAGCGTGTTCCACCAGTGAAGGGGATGCGGTCTCACGGATCACTTCGGTCGCAGAGCAGCACGCAGAAGTCCTTCGAGCCGCTTCGCTGGACTCCTCGTTTGGGCTTCGCCTGAACGGAGCGGCTGACGGTCGCGAACTGACGGTTGTCGTCGCTGCTGCCGACCAGCTGGAACACGCGGATGTGCTGTCGGCCGAGGCGACCCCGAATCGAGGCGTGGCCGTCGTTCTGGCAGGTGACGCGCCGGCGCGTGCGACTCTCGCAGTCGATGCCGATGGATCGGCGCTGCTGTCGCCAATTGGCCTGCGCTTTCAAGCTGTCGCACTCGAGGCGGCTCCGGCTGAGGGTCTCGTCTCGCTACTGCACGGGTTCGAGATGAGCGACGAAGACACTGTTGACGGCGAGGAGGAGGATGGAGTCGGTGAGGTTCGCCCGCTCGACGTCGATGCGCTCGACGACGATCTCGGTGAGGATGACGAGTGGGAGCCGCCGGCGCCAGAGGTTCTCGTGCGAGTCCTCGGCCCGCCACGTGTGGACGGCCACCCGAACCTCGGTCGCCTGGACGTGAGCCTCGTCGCCTTCCTCGCCTGCAATGGCGGCCAAGCGACGGAGGACCAGGTCGTCAACGCCGTGTGGGGAGGCCGGGCAATCGAGAAGGTGACACTCTGGAATCGCATCTCGAAAGCGAGGGTCTCGCTCGGTGCGGCGCTCCCAGCGCGGGAACAGGGCGCCAGCACCGTGCGTCTCGCAGCAGGCGTCTTGACGGACCTGACGGTGATGAAGGCCTTCGCCGCGCGTGCGGAGGAGGTGTCGTCTGGCGAAGCCATCGACTTGCTCCTCCAAGCGACGGCCCTCATTGAGGGCACGCCGTTCGATGCCCAGGGTTACGACTGGTCGTACGAGCACCAGTTCAATGCCGAGGCATGCGAGGCGATCGAGAGTGTGTGCTTGAGGCTCGCGGAGTTTGCGGTCGAGCACGGAGATTTGTCGGCAGCTCGGAGTGCGATCAGCCGCGGCCTGAAGGCTTTGCCGCTGAACGAGCCGCTGTACCGCTGGCGGATGCGTGTGGAGGCTCAGGCGGGCAACGTCGGAGGCGTCCGAGCCGCGTTCGCTGAACTCAGCACCCGCCTAGCAGATCTGGACTCAGCGACCGCGCCGAGCACGTCGACCGAGCTGTTGTACGACCAGCTTCTCTCGCAGCCCTCGGTTCTGCGTACGGCCTGACGCGTCTGCACGAGCGAGTCGACGCAACCACGGCGCAGGAGACGCGTCGCATCGGTAGGCGATGGTCGTGGCATCTTGGGCGAAGCGACGGGGCCGACCTTGTTCCATCGGGTCCCAGGCCCACCGCAGGGGCCCGGCGGTTCATCTACGTTCCAGGTACATGAATGCACCGCCTCGCCGTCAGCACGTCGTGTCGGAGACGATCCTCAAGCGTTGGTCCATCGCCGGTGAAGTCGTCGCAGTGGATCTTCGGATCGGGCGCTTCCAGCAGCGATCTCCGAGCGCCGAGGCGTTTGAGGAGTGGTTGGTCCGTGAGGACTACGCCCGTCCGGTCGAGGCAGTCTGGGGGGAGGTCGAGACCGATGTTCCCCGGCTGCTCGACGCGCTGGATGGGGGACGGCCCCTGACGCCGGAACTTCGGCGAGTGCTCACCCGACTCGTTTCACTTCATCTCGTCCGCTCGCGCGGATTTCAGCAGATGAACGCCCGGGTGATCGCCGACAGCGCCGCCGCCGGCGGTCGCCTCCATGGCATCCTCACGTGGTTCGGTGACGACCAGGTTGTCGCGATGCTCGCCCAGGCGAGGACCGGCCTCATCCCTGTGGGACCGGAAGGTCTGGCGCTCGCGCGCGAACGCGAGATCCAGCGGCTCGCTGATGAGTTCGAACCGGGAGGTCGGTTCTTCGTGGATCAGATCCTCGTGAACTTTGATCGCGCTGCGGCGATGTTGTCAGACATGCGTATCGAGATCGGGCGCGTCGTGGAGGGTGAGCTTGTGATCGCTGACAATCCGGCAGTTCCTCACAACCCCGTGACACGAGCGTCAGGCTTCTTGAACGGAGCTCGAATCGGCGAAGGTCCCGTGATGATGCCGCTCACCCCTCATCTGATCGCAGTAGTAGGAGGAGGCGTCGAGGGAGACACCACCTTGGATGGCCACGCAGTCGAGGCGCTGAACCGCATCCAGATTTCGAACGCAGTGAAGAAGGTCTACGCGGCGCCCGGATCGGACGCGCACCAGTGGATTCTCGGAGTGCGTGAGGAGTTGCTGTCCGTCGACGATGCGTGACGCCTCGGGGCCTAGAAGGAACATCCCGCGCTGGGCAGGCTCGCTGGATCGATACCGGCGCTTTGGAGGAAGAGGCTGCGCACCAGCGGCTGCGGGCAACGTTGCACTCCATCGACCTGGATCTCGAGGTGGACGTGAGGCGCGCCGGAGCGGCCGGTGTTGCCGCTGCGCATGATCTGCTGGCCGGCGCGGACGGTCTCGCCGGGCTGCACCATCAGAGCGCTGCCGTGGCAGTACGTCCAGTGGGTGCCCTGTCCGTCGATGACGGTCACGCCGACGCCGCAGGTGTCGCAGCCGTTGCCACCTTCTGAGCCGCAGCCTCGGTTCCACCAGTTGTACGGCCAGGTCCGCACGACGGCGACGCGGCCTCCTCGCACCGCGTAGATCGGCGTGCCCACTGGAATCAGCCAGTCCCACGCGGGGTAGTCATGGTGCGGCTGGTCAAGTGCTGACGGGTTGGCATCGATCAGGCTGCGCGGGCCAGGCAATGACCACTCGCCGTCGAGGGGCACGACGCCACCGCCGAGACAATCGGCCACCGGTGGAGGAACCGTCGACGAACTCGACGAGGTTCCAACCGTCGTCGACTCGTCGAGAATCCTGTTGTAGACCACCATCCATCGCGCTTGGTACTGCCGTGGTGTGAGCCGGTTGCCTGCGCCTGGGTACGGCACCGTATCCCACTCAGTCGAGGTTGGACCCGGAACGTGGCCGATGTACCAAACGACAGGCACGGTCGTGACATCGCCACCGTGGTCGTTGAGGATCCTCGTGACGTTCTCCGCTGCCTTCGCGTCCTGCACCTCTGGCGGGGCGTCCTTGGCGTGGGTGTAACCGCCGTAGCCCGCCCACGAGCTGTCGAGGAATTGATAGGCGCCGGAGGCGGTCGACCCGGCTGCCTGGGCCCGGTAGTTGCCTCCCGACTCGAGCGTGCGAATCGTGGCGAGCACGGTGTGAGTCGAACCGGCCTGCTGACCGCAGATGGTCATTGGTGGCGGGTCGCCTCCAGCAAGCAGCACCGGCAGCACGACGATGCCGAGGAGCAGAGAACTCGTGAGTGCGATCGCGGACTTCATCACCTCCAACGGACATCCCAGTGATGCATTCGGTGAAGTGATTCATCCACGGCGCTCGGGGCGTGTCCGTTGGTGGTCGAACCCCCGCCATGTCGGTCGGGATCGAACACCAGGAGGACTCGATGGACGTACGAACACGGGTGAACAGTCGAAAGGCTCGATTGCTTGCAGTTGCCCCGGCGATGTGCTTGCTCACTGTGATGACGCTGCCGCAAGTGGCCTGGGCGGGTGCGGCGATCCCGAACCCGCCAGCAGACGGCACGGCTCCCGGCGCCGAGCTGGTGGGGCAGGTGCTCGGCTGGCTGAAGTGGGGTGGCCTCACGGCCGCACTGGCCGGCCTCCTCATCGGCGCAATCACCACCGGTATCGGTCACTTCGGCTCGAACTACGGCGCATCGTCTGCCGGGCGCAAGTGGCTGCTCGGCGGGATGGGTGCGGCGATCCTCTCCGGCCTCGCGTGGACCATCGCGACCACGCTGTACGCAGCTACCGGCGGCTGATCGTGCGTCGGCTCACCGTGTTCTTCGCAGTGCTCGCCGCGGTCGCCGCGATCGGTGTCGTCGTCATGCGCATCGGCTCCCACGAGTCGACCGCATCCACGGACGCGGTGATCGATGACCACCAACCCCAGCTGCCACCTGCTGAACCAAGCGATGACATCGAGGATGCGCGAATCGCAGCGGTGGCAGCCGTCGCCCTCACCGGCGACGTGGCTCGCGCCGGGTTCATCTCTCGCCGCGAGCTGATCGAGTCCTTCACCACTCCTTCGTACGGGCCGAGGCTGGCGGATGAGACCTCGGCGGCCGTCACCGCAATGCTGCTCGACCTGGGCGAGCGTGACGTCAATCCGGCCGATCTGCACGTCGTCGAGCAGCCGATTTCGGCACGAACGGAGGTGACCGCGGACGGCGTGCGCGTCGAGGTGTGGTCGGTCTTGGTCGTGGCGGTGCCGGGCACGGGACCCGGCCGACAGGTGTGGCGCACCGTGACGCTCGACATGGTGCAGAGTGGCGGCCGCTGGTTGGTCGACCGGTGGTCCTCGGTGCCCGGGCCGACTCCTTCGCCCACAGCGGAAGCAGCGTTCGATGACGCCAAGGCGTTCGTCGAGCCGCTCGGTTGGCCGTCCGCCAGTCCATCGGCGGTGCGCTGATGTGGCCGTTTCCAAACCCGCTTGATCTCTTCGGCGATGCGATTGGGGGCGTGGTCGGCTGGGCGTGGGACAAGGTGATCCAAGGCATCTACACGTGGTTCGCGAATGGGTTGCTGCTCTTGATGGAGTGGGTGTGGGGCGTGCTCGACGAGGCAACCACTCCTCGGCTGAGCGAAGCCTGGTTCGAGACGGGACTGGTGCGTCCGCTCGCCGGCATCTCGCTCGGAATCACGATCGCGTTGATGCTCGCGTCGGCCGTTCAAGCAGGGTTCGGCGGGCGCCCGGAGTTGATTGTCGATGCGCTCAAAGAGGGTCCGAAGGCGATCGTTGCATCGGCCCTGACGGTGACCGTCATGGACGTTCTCATCCGCGGTGCCGACGTGCTGTCCGACGTCGCCTGGCAAGCCGGCCGCACCGATGCACAATCCGTGTTGGACGGCCTCGCTCGAACGATGAGCAGTGCTGGCGGGTTGGCCACCACGTTCCTCGGCCCGCTTGCACTGCTGTTCGGGATAATCGGCCTCCTCGTGACCACCGTGGTGCTCTTCATGCGATCTTCGCTGCTATACCTCGTTGCAGCATTCGCGCCAATCGTCTGGTCGTCGTCGGTGTCGCCGATGATGCGCGGCTCAGGTCGTCGACTCGTGCACGTCACCGTGGCGCTGGTCCTCGCCAAGCCAGCGATCGCACTGACGCTCGTCGTCGGCGTCAAGTTGCTGGCCAACGCCGGTGCTCCCGGCGCGGACGGAACGACGGACGGCGCAGCGGCGCTCGGCACATTGATCTCGGGCTTCGCCTGCTTCGCCATCGCAGGCCTCTCTCCGTGGGTCGTCTATCGACTCTTGCCGTCCGTCGAGGGTGCCGCCGTGTCCTCGGGAATCGTCGGCGGCTGGGGACGTGCCGGCCTGACTGCGGCGCAGGCCGGTCTGATGGTGAAGTCACTCGGCGCGAGCGCGGCGGCATCCGCCGCGACTCGTGCCTTGCCGCAGCAGTTCTCGTCCGCAGGTGCGACGGGGGGAGGCGCCACTTCGACGACGGGTACATCCGGTACGTCGGGCTCGCAGGTCGCATCACCGGCGACTGCCAGCGTGGTGTCGCCAGGAGCGAGCGGTGCGGGTGGTCCTGGCGCATCGGCACGAACTCGACCGGCCCGGCCATCGGTGGCTCCGAGACCCGGCGCAGTTGCGGCATCACGGCGCGACGATGAGGAGGTGCAGTCGTGAGCGACGCAACTCCAGTGCGGTATCGGTTCGGCGACCCTGCTCGCGCGTCGCTGCTCCTCGGCCTCTCGCTGCGCCAGTCGATCCCGCTCGTCGTTGGCGTGCTCTGGCTCACCCTCTGTCTGATGGCTGGTCTGGCACTCGTGGGCGCGGTCGGCCCGGCCGTCGGCCTTGCCCTGGCGTTTGGCCGCTGGCGGCGCACACCTCTGTTCGATGTGGCCGGCCCCGGCATCCGCCTGTGGTGGACTCGGAGTCGCCACCGCAGTCCATGGGTCAGGGCCTCGTTGCTGGGCGCAGGCCCCGGTGAGCTGAGACCCTCGTAGTGGTCCAGGTGTTGTGCGACTGTTTTGCCCGTGAGGGCAGGAAGCAGCGCAGCACCATGACATCCAGCAAGCGCCGGCGGCATACGCCGGATCAGATCATCCGCAAGCTCGCCGAGGGCCAC
>JBEIIG010000053.1:0-26283 GCA_040380855.1 Acidimicrobiaceae bacterium
ACGCTCGTGGGCGTTCAGCACGGCCCGCAGCGACGCCGTGCTGGTGTTGGGGTCGGTGCCAACACCCCACAGCACGCCGCGGCCGGGCGACGTGGTCTCGACGTAGGCCACGGCGCTGGCCTCCGAGCCGGTACCGATGGCGTGCTCGGCGTAGTCGGTGACGTCGAGCGTGGCGCCCATCCCTGCCCGCAACGCGCGAACGAACGCGTCGATCGGGCCGTTGCCCTCGCCGCTGATGGTCTGCGGTACGCCGTCGACGGTGAGCTGCGCCGTCATCGTGGTGCGGCCGGTGGCGCTGTCGCTGCGGCTCTCGTGCGAGAGCAGGCGGAACCGCGGTTCGGGATCGAGGTACTCGCTCTGGAACGCCTCCCACATCACCACTGGGCTGATCTCGGTGCCCAGGTCTTCGGTGAGGTGCTGGATGGTCTTCGAGAACTCGATCTGCAACCGGCGCGGCAGGTCGAAGCCGTGTTCGGTCTTCATCACATAGGCCACGCCACCCTTGCCGCTCTGGCTGTTCACGCGGATGACGGCCTCGTAGCTGCGCCCGAGGTGCTTCGGGTCGAGCGGCAGGTACGGCACACCCCATTCGGGGTAGTCGCCGCCGTTGGCCTCGGCCTTCTTCGCCAGCGCCTCGAAGCCCTTCTTGATGGCGTCCTGGTGGCTGCCGCTGAACGCGGTGTACACCAGGTCGCCCACCCAGGGGTGACGGGGGTGCACGGGCAGACGGTTGCAGTACTCGGCCGTGCGACGCAGGGCATCGATGTCGCTGATGTCGAGCTGCGGGTCGACACCGTTCACGAACAGGTTGATGGCCAGGTTCACCACGTCGACGTTGCCGGTGCGCTCGCCGTTGCCGAACAGCGTGCCCTCCACGCGGTCGGCGCCGGCCATCACGCCCAGTTCGGCCGCAGCCGTGGCGGTGCCGCGGTCGTTGTGGGGGTGCAGGCTGATGACCACGCTGTCGCGGTTGCGCACGTGCCGGCCGAACCACTCGATCACGTCGGCGTACACGTTGGGCGTGTAGCACTCGACGGTAGCCGGCAGGTTCAGAATGAGCGGACGCTCGGGCGTGGGCTCGATGACGTCCATCACCGCGTGGCACACCTCGAGCGCGAACTCGGGCTCGGTGAGGGTGAAGCTCTCGGGCGAGTACTCGTAGCGCACGTCGGTGCCCGCCAGGGTGTGCTCGAGCTTGGTGCACAGTCGGGCTGCGTTCACAGCGATGTCGGTGATACCGGCCTTGTCGAGGTTGAACACCACCTCGCGCTGCAGCGGGTTGGTGGAGTTGTAGAAGTGCACGATCGCCCGTGGTGCGCCGCGCAGGCACTCGTAGGTGCGCTCGATCAGCTCCTGGCGGCTCTGCACCAACACCTGGATCGTCACGTCGTCGGGGATGAGGTCTTCCTCGATCAGTTGGCGGACGAAGTGGTAGTCGGGTTGGCTGGCCGAGGGGAAGCCGACCTCGATCTCCTTGAAGCCCATCTTCACCAACGCATCGAACATGCGTCGCTTGCGCTGCGGATCCATCGGGTCGATGAGGGCCTGATTGCCGTCGCGCAGGTCGACGCTGCACCACAGCGGCGCCTGGTCGATCACCCGGTCGGGCCAGGTGCGGTCGCGCAGCACGACGGGGACGAACCGCTGGTACTTCTGGAAGGGCATCTGCTTGGGGGCGACGGGTGCGGGAGGCATCGGATTCTCCGGGGTTCTGGCGAGGTGGGTGATGAGCGGAAACGGGGGCGAAAAAGCAAGAACCCCCCGGCCGGGAGGCGGGGGGTGCGGGCAAGCGCGTGTATGCGGCGCTTGCCCTACATAAGCAGAAGGAGCAGGCCGGTGGGACGCATCACGCTGCGTACCGTACCCCAGTGCCGTCGATTCGGCAACCATCCGGGTGTTCGTGCTCTGATGGCGGCCGGGTGCGGCGTGTGTCGCGCCCGGTCCACCGAGCGCACCCCTGGAGTTCCTGATGAGCAAGCCCTCCGTCGACATCGGCCGCGTCGGCATCTGGTACGGCATGATCGATGCCCTGCCCACGCCCGAGGCACAACGCGCCGCGCAGGTGGTGGAGGAACTGGGCTTCGGTGCGTTGTGGATCGCCGAGGCCGTGGGTCGCGAGCCGTTCGTCGCCGCCGCGGTGTTGCTGAGCGCCACCGAGCGACTGCCGGTGGCCACGGGTATCGCCAACATCTATGCCCGCGACCCCATGACCATGGCGGCTGCGCAGAAGACTCTGGCCGAGGCGTACCCCGGCCGGTTCCTGCTGGGCATCGGCGTGAGCCACGGACACCTCGTCGCCGGCGTGCGCAAGCACGACTGGAGCAAGCCGTACAGCTACATGGTCGACTACCTGGCGAAGATGGACAAAGCGCTGTTCATGGCCCGTGGGCCCGAAGCCGATCCGGGCCGCATCCTCGCCGCGCTCGGCCCGAAGATGCTCGAACTGTCGGCCACCCGCGCCAACGGCTCGCACCCCTACTTCACCACCCCCGACCACACCCGCATCGCCCGCGAGGTGATGGGCGCCGAGGCGTTGCTGGCCCCCGAGCAGATGGTGGTGCTGTCGACCGACGCCACCGAGGCGCGCCGCATCGCCCGGGCGGGCATGAAGATCTACCTCGGGCTGCCGAACTACTTCAACAACCTCAAGCGCATCGGGTTCGACGAGAGCGATTTCGCCGACGGCGGTAGCGACCGTTTGGTCGACGCCATCGTGGCGTGGGGTACCGAGGAGCAGATCGCGGCACGCGTCGCCGAACACCATGCAGCCGGCGCCGACCACGTGTGCGTGCAGGTGCTGCAGGACGGCACTGCGATGCCTGAACAGCAGTGGCGTCGCCTGGCGCCCGCCCTGCTCGGCGGGTGAGTCGACCCGGCGGCTGATCGGGCCCGGCCGCTGAGCCCGTTCAGCGGGTGAGGAAGTTGGTGAACTGCCAGGGGTCGTCGGTGTTCAGCCCGTCGCGCTCGTTGCTGAAGGCTCCGAACGGATCGTTGCGACTGCTCACGGGGTCCCAGTCGACGGGGCCCGAGTACATCGTGCCCAGGTAGGGGCGGGTCCATTCGAGCAGTTGGTGCCACGGCAGGTCGTCGGGCACGCACACGCCCCGGTTCGGGTTCTCGATCATCCACCGCACTGCGGCGGTGATCGAGCCGGCCACCTGCAGGGTGGTGGCGCTCTGGTGCGGCAGGATGGCGCGGGCCTCGTCGATCGACAGCAGCGAACCGGTCCACCAGCTCTTGAACGGGTGGCCCATCAGCAGCACGCCCAGCTCGTCGCGACCGCTGATGATCTCGTCGTTCAAGATGCGCTGGCGGGGTTGCATCTCCCAGGCCCGCATGCGCAGTTCGAGCACACTGTTGATGGCCGCGTCGGACGGGTGGTAGGCGTAGTGCACCGTGGGGCGGTACACCGCGTTGCCGGTGATGTCGTCGTACACGGTGAGGTGCTCGCACATCGTGAGCGCCTCGCCGTGGCGCACCACCATGCCGCGGGTCTCGCCGCTGGGAACCCAACTGCGCACCCAGGTCTCCATACCCGGCTGGGCGAGGCAGATCTGGTGGCACGGGCCTTCACCGGTGTGCACGTAGGCGTTGGGCGGCAGTTTGATCTCGTGGGTACCCCAGCCCATCTCGGCCGGGGCGATGCCCTCTTCGTAGAACCCGTCGACGCTCCAGGTGTTGACGAACTCGTTCGTCTCCTTCGGTCGGTCGGTGATCTGCGTATCGCGCTCGGCGATGTGGATCACCTTCGTGCCGGTGTGCATCGCCAGCACGTTGAACCCGGTGCCGTCGTTGCTGGCCGTGGCGAGCGCTGCCTCGAGCGCAACCGGGTCGGTGGCCACACCTCGTTGCAGCATGGCGGTGGCGATCTCGACCAGGGCCTGTTTGGCGAGGTGGCTCACCATGCCCGGGTTGGCGCCGTGTTCGAGCACCGCCGTGGCGCCGTTGTTGTCGGGCCAGGCGCGCATCATGCGGCGCAGGTCCATGTGGCGCACGTACAGGGTGCGGTCGAGCGGATGGGTGCGGGCCAGGTCGATGTAGGGGTCCCACACCTCGACGCTGGTGTTCAGGTAGCGAACGTTGCGGTCGCGGCACCATGCCAGCACGGTGGGGTTGTCGATGTTCCACGCCAGGTCGAGCAGCAGGTCGCCGCTGCCCACGCGCCTCGACAGGAACTCGTCGAGGTTGTCGGGGGTGAGCCGGTCGATCTCGTACGTGACGCCCTGCTCGATGGCGTCGGCCACGCGAGCACGATTGTCGGTGAAGTCGACGATGGTGATGCGGGACGCGTCGATGTGCAGGTCGCGCAGCAGTAGTGGCACCACGCATTGGGCCACCGAACCGCAACCGAGGACGAGCACCCGCTGCGGGTGCGAACTCACTCGACCGGGAGGGGAGCGAGGGCAGCGAGCTCGGTGTCGAGCGTGGCTGCTTCGGCGCTGGCGAGCAGTGACTGCCAGTCGTATGCAATGCCCTTGCGGCCGCAGTTCTCGGTGCCGTCGAACTGATTCATCGTGCTTCGCCTCCTCGTTGAGCCGGGGTCGGCCAGCGGGTGCTGTCCGGACCGAGGGGGCACCATACGACGCCGCGTGGCGGCATTGCTACTCACTGATGCATCAGATAGTGGTCCTGAATGGTCCGTCAGTTGGACTGACTCATCGGTCGGTTCAGCGCCGGGCTGCGGGTATCAGTTCACCCCGCGCGTGCGGCCCGACCAGTAGGGCTCGCGCAGCTTGAACTTCTGCAGTTTGCCGGTGGCGGTGCGAGCCAGCTCGGTGCGGAACTCGATGCGCTTGGGGCACTTGTAGCCCGCCAGCTTCGTCTTCGCGTACGCGATCAGCGTGGCCTCGTCGAGGGTCGAGCCGGGGACGGTGACCACGAGACCGAGCACCAGCTCGCCCCACTTGTCGTCGGGCACACCGATCACGCACACCTCGGCCACCTCGGGATGGCTGAAAAGTGCGTCTTCCACCTCGATCGAGCTCACGTTCTCGCCACCACTGATGATCACGTCCTTCTTCCGGTCGCTGATCGTCACGTAGTACTCGTCGTCGATGGTGCCGCCGTCGCCGGTGTGGAACCAGTCGGGTCCGGTGGGGTCGTCGCTCGCCGGATGGATGGCGTCGGCGGTTGCTTGCGGCTGCTCCCAGTAGCCCTGCATCACGTGGTTGCCGCGGGCGAGCACCTCGCCGTCGGGCGAGATGCGCACCTGGATACCCAGCGCCGGCGCGCCTGCGCGGCTCAGCTTCGCCGCGCGGTCGGCGGGCGAGAGGTCGTCGATCTCGGCGCGGCGACGGTTCATCGTCACCAACGGTGTGGTCTCGGTGAGGCCGTAGATCTGGATGAACTCCCAGCCGAGTTCGGTCTCGATGCGCTCGATCGTCTTCGTGGGCGGCGGCGCACCGGCGCACACCATCCGCACCCGGTCGCGTCCGGGGATCGGGCCGTCCCACGTCGCCGCAGCGTCGAGGATCATGTTCGCCACGGCGGGCGCGCCGCACAACAACGTCACGCCGTGTTCGTCGATGCGCCGCAGGATCTCGGTTCCGTCGACCTTGCGCAGGATGATGTGCTGGCCGCCCATGCCCGTGACGGCGTACAGCACGCCCCAGCCGTTGCAGTGGAACTGGGGCAGCGTGTGCAGGTACACGTCGCGGTCGCTCACGCCGAGCTGCCAGCCGAACGTGGCGGCGTTCAACCAGATGTTGCGGTGGGTCAACTGCACGCCCTTGGGGCGCGCGGTGGTGCCGCTCGTGTAGTTGATGGTGGCGGTGGCGTCCTCGTCGTAGGTCCACGGTCGGGGCTCGACGCCGTGGCGCATCAGCACGGCATCGGTGTCGGCGCCGATCACCAGACGGTGCTCACACTCCACATCGGCCAACGCCTCGTCGAGTTCGGGGTCGACCAGCAGCACCCGGGCACCGCTGTGCTCGACGATGTAGCGCACCTCCTCGGCGACGAGGCGGAAGTTGATGGGCACGAGGATGCGACCCGAACCGCTGACGCCGAACAGCGCGGTGAGGAGGCGGGCCGAGTTCTGGCTCACCATCGCCACCCGCTCGCCCACGCCAATACCCATCGCGTCGAGGCCGGCCGCAATGGCCTTGGCCTTGTCCGCCATGTCGGCGTAGCTGTAGGCGCCCCAGCTCTCGGCCGGCTGGTGTGGCTCGTCGACCACCGCTACCCGGTCGGGGTAGACCAGCTCGGCCCGCTGCAGGAAATCGTTCACCGTGAGTGCAACCTTCATGCCCGCAGCATCGCGCATCTCCCACCCCCCACCTCCCACCCGACCCCCCACCCCCCACCCAGCGCGATGAGCAACGTGCGCAGCAGGTGCGCAACTCGCTCATCGCGTGGCCACCCCCACCCAGCGCGATGAGCAACGTGCGCAGCAGGTGCGCAACTCGCTCATCGCAGTGGGGTGGGCGAGGGGGTCGGTAGCCTCCGACGTGCTTCCCCCAGCTCGTCATCGGTCGGTGCGGAGGAAGCGTCATGGCGATCGTCGATCGCGATCTGCTGTTGTGGGCGGCGGCCCACCATCGAGTGCTCACGTCCGAGGCCATGCGCCAGCTGGGTGTATCGGCTCACCAGGTGCGTCGTCTTGTCGGTGTCGGCGTGCTCGAACGCCTGGTGAACGGTTCCTATGTGCTGGCCGGGGTCGACGACCTCGAGGCTGCCCGCTGCGTGGCGGCCAGTGCCCGGCCCGGCCGGTTGGTGGTCGCGTCGCTCACTGCAGGTCGTCGGTACGGGTTGCGGCGGATGGGCCCGCCGGGCCTGGTGCACGTCATCGCGCCACCGGGTTCGAACCCCAGCCGCAGCGAATGGCTGCGGCCCTACCGCACTGCGGCCCTCGATCCGGTCGACATCATCGAACGTCTCGACGGCATCCGCCTCACCTCGCCGGCGCGCACCCTCGTCGACCTCGGTCGTCACCTCACCCTCGACGACCTCCGGTCGGTGCTCGACCAGATGCTGGCGGAGCGGCAGACCACGGTCGAGTCGATCCGGCGCGTGGCCGCCGACATTCTCACCCCCGGTAGGCCCTGGGTGCGACGGATCCTCACCCTGCTCGACCGTCGCAGTGAGGGTGCCGCCGCCGAGTCGCACTGGGAGTCGCGCGTGCACACCGAACTGCTCCGCAGGGGAGTGGTCGGCCTCTCTGCGCAGTACCGCCTCGACGTGCCGCACTGGGGGCAGGTGCGTCTCGACCTGTGTGTCGAACGGTTGCGCTGGGGTATCGAGATCGACGGCCACCCGGAGCACTTCACCGAGGTGGGTGGCGCTCGCGACGCAGGCCGCGATCTGGCGTGCGGTGCGATCGGCTGGCAGGTGAACCGCGTCGCCACCTGGTCGCTCGAACGCAACCTTCGGGGCGCGGTCGATGCGCTCTGGCGGATGTACCTCGCCCGGTGCGCTGCCCTCGGCCTCCCCCCGGTCTGACCCGGCGGTGAGCACCCTGCGCAGTGTGTGCGCAAATCGCTCATCGCCGTGTGGCCCCGACCGGGCGCGATGAGCAACATGCGCAGTATGTGCCCAACTCGCTCATCGCCGTGTGGCCCTGACCGGGCGCGATGAGCAACATGCGCAGCGGGTGCGCAACTCGCTCATCGCCGTGTGGGGGCGGGGAGTGGCGGAAGGGATCGGCGTGGGATGCAGGGGAGGAGGGGGAGGCGGGAAGTACCCTGGCAGACGACATGAGTGATGCATCACGCCCGAAGGGCGCACCGCGGGGCCGTCGGCCCCGCCCCCACAAGCCGCCGAGCGAACAAGCCGGTGGCCTCGCCAGCGCCCAGCGCAGTGCAGAAGAGATCGCTGCCCTTCCGTACACCCCCACCGGTTTCGTCGAGTTGGGTGTGCCCGAAGACGTCGACCGGGGCCTCGCCGCTGCCGGATTCGTCGCCCCGTTCGCCATCCAGACCAAGGCCATCCCGGTGGCGATGGTGGGCCAGGACGTGTGCGGCCGGGCCCGCACCGGTTCGGGCAAGACGCTGGCGTTCGGTGTGCCGATGCTCGCCCGCATCACCGACACCGCTGCGCCGCGCCGTCCGCTCGGCCTGGTCCTGGTGCCCACCCGCGAACTGGCCCTGCAGGTGGCCGAGGTGCTCGCCCCGGTCGCCGCCGCATGCGACACCCGCGTGCTGCCCGTCTACGGCGGTGCCTCACGCGCCGACCAGATCACCGAACTCCAGGCGGGTGTCGAGATCGTCATCGCGACGCCCCTCCGCTTGATCGATCTGCTGAAGGAGAACGAGCTCGATCTCGACCAGGTGGAAGTGGTGGTGCTCGACGAGGCCGACCGAATGGCCGACGACGGCTTCACCCCACAGGTCGAGTGGATCCTGCGCAAGTGCACCGCGCCGCGCCAGACGATGCTGTTCTCGGCCACACTCGACGGCGACGTGGGCCACCTCGTCACCCGCTACATGAAGAATCCGGTGGAGGTGGCCATCGACGCCCCCACCGACACCGTGGGCACGATGTACCACCTGTTCCTCGCCGTGCATCACATGGACAAGGACAAGGTGGTGGCCTCCATCGCCTCGGGCCAGCAGAAGACCATCGTGTTCTGCCAGACCAAGCGCACCTGCGACCGGGTGGAGCACAACCTGCAAGACCTCGGCGTGAGGGCCGCGGCCATCCATGGCGACCTCAGTCAGGTGGCTCGCGAGAAGGCGCTGCGACGGTTCACCGACGGCGAGTTGAACGTGCTGGTGGCCACCGACGTCGCGGCCCGGGGTATCGACATCGACGACATCGGCGCCGTCATCCATTACGAGCCGGCTGGCGACGTGAAGGACTACTTGCACCGCAGCGGTCGCACGGCGCGCGCAGGTCGCGACGGGTGGGCCATCACGCTGGCCGAGTACAACCAGCACACCCAGGTGCGCATCATCCAGCGCGGCCTGCGGCTCGAACCGACGCCGCCGATCGAGGTCTTCAGCAACAACCCGAAGCTGAAAGACCTCCAGCAGTTCCGCGCCGACGCCTGATCAGCGCAGCCAGGCCGGCCGCTTGGTCTCGTAGTCGTCGATGGCCCCCACATGGGTGAGGGTGATGCCCACGTCGTCGAGGCCGTTGATGAAGCGGTGCTGGTTCTGCGGCTCCATCGGGAACGACTCGGTGATGCCGGCCGACGGCACCTCCACCGTGAGGCGTTCCATGTCGACGACGATCTCGGTGCTCGGGTCGGCCTCGATGGCCTCCCAGATCTTCACCACGACCGCTTCGGGCAGCACCACCGGGACGAGACCGTTCTTGGTGCAGTTGTTGCGGAAGATGTCGCTGAAGCTGGGCGCGATGACCGCATCGAACCCACCCTGCTGGATGGCCCACACGGCGTGCTCGCGCGACGAGCCCACCCCGAACGCCGGCCCGGCCACGAGGATGGAAGCACTGCTGTAGCGCTCGTCGTTGAGAACGAAATCGCGGTCGTCGCGCCACGTCGAGAACAAGCCCTTCTCGAACCCGGTGCGCTCGACGCGCTTGAGCCATTCGGCGGGGATGATCTGGTCGGTGTCGACGTCGCTGCGGCGCAGCGGGACGCCGCGCCCGGTGACGATGCGGACAGCTTTCACGACAGGACCTCCAGATCCGACGGGGTGGCGAAGTGGCCGGCCACCGCGGTGGCGGCGGCGACAGCGGGGCTGACGAGATGGGTGCGACCGCCACGGCCCTGGCGGCCCTCGAAGTTGCGGTTGCTGGTGCTGGCGGCGCGCTCGCCCGGGGCGAGTTTGTCGGGGTTCATGGCGAGGCACATGCTGCATCCGGGCTCGCGCCAGTCGGCGCCGGCTGCCCGGAAGATCTCGGGCAGGCCCTCGGCTTCGGCCTGGGCCTTCACCACGTGGCTGCCGGGCACCACCATCACGCGCGGAACGGTGACGGTGCGGCCCTTCATCACCGCTGCGGCGGCCCGAAGGTCTTCGATGCGGCTGTTGGTGCAGCTGCCGATGAACACGGTGTCGACCGCGATGTCGCGGATGCGGGTGCCTGCTTCGAGGCCCATGTACTCGAGTGCCCGGGCCACGGTTTCGCGGGTGGTGGGGTCGGTGAACGAGTCGGGCGACGGGATGACGGCGTCGATACCAGCCACCTGGCCGGGGTTGGTGCCCCAACTCACCTGCGGGCTGATGTCGGCGGCGTCGATGACGACCTCGTTGTCCCACACTGCGCCCTCGTCGGTGACCAGCGTGCGCCAGTCGGCGACCGCCGCGTCCCACAGGTCGCCCTGCGGTGCGTGCGTGCGGCCCTTCAGGTAGGTGAAGGTGGTGTCGTCGGGGGCGATGAGGCCGGCCTTGGCGCCCGCCTCGATGCTCATGTTGCACACGGTCATGCGGCCCTCCATCGACAGGGCGCGGATGGCCGAACCCCGGTACTCGATGACGTGGCCGATACCACCGCCGGTACCGATGACGCCGATGATGTGGAGGATGACGTCCTTGGCGGTGACGCCCGGACGCAGGTCGCCGTCGACGGTGACGCTCATCCACTTCGGCCGGCTCTGCGGCAGGGTCTGGGTGGCCAGCACGTGCTCGACCTCGCTGGTGCCGATGCCGAACGCCAACGCACCGAACGCGCCGTGGGTGGCGGTGTGGCTGTCGCCGCACACCACGGTCATGCCCGGCAGGGTGCGGCCCTGCTCGGGTGCGATGACGTGCACGATGCCCTGGCCCGGGTCGCCCATCGGGAAGTTGACGATGCCGAACTCGGCGGTGTTCTCGCGCAGCACCTCCACCTGGCGAGCCGAGACGGGGTCGGCGATCGGCTGGTCGATGTCGGCCGTGGGCACGTTGTGGTCTTCGGTGGCGACGGTGAGGTCGGGGCGACGTACGCGGCGGCCCGAGAGGCGCAGGCCGTCGAACGCCTGCGGGCTGGTGACCTCGTGCACGAGGTGCAGGTCGATGTACAGCAGGTCGGGCTCACCGGGTGCGCTGTGGACGAGGTGGCGCTCCCACACCTTCTGCGGCAGGGTCTTCGGGTTCGACATGGCTTCTCCGATCGTGTGCTGGCGCTGTCTCACATTGTGAGATACGATTCTCAGCGATGGAAAGTATAAGCGGCGTCGGCGTGATCGACAAGGTGGCCGGGCTGTTGGCCGCGTTGCGCGACCGGCCCCTCGATCTGGTCGAGCTGCAGGCTGCCACCGCCCTGCCGCGGGCCACGGCGCACCGGCTTGCGGCAGCGTTGGAGGCGCATCATCTCGTGCGGCGCGATGCCCAGGGCCGCTTCTGCCTCGGCCTGGAGCTGGTGGCGCTGGGTCGGGCCGCGAACGAACAGTTGGGATTTGCCGAGGTGGCAGGTCCGGTGCTGATGCAACTGCGCGACGACTGCGGCGAGAGCGTGCAGTTGTTCGTGCGCGAAGACGGCATGCGTCGCTGTGTCGTGTCGTTGCAGTCGCCGCACGGGTTGCGCTGGATCGTGCCCGAGGGCAGTCTGCTGCCGCTCGGCGCCGGTTCGGCCGGCAAGGCGCTCGAGGGGCAGGGCAACGCCCGGTGGGTGCAGAGCGTCGAGGAACGCGAAAAGGGCGTGGCCTCGGTGAGCGCGGCCATTCGCAACCGCAGCGGCGAGGTGGTTGCCGCGGTCAGCGTGAGCGGCCCGATCGAGCGTCTCACTCGGCAGCCGGGAAGACGGTTCGGTACCCGCGTGGCTGCCGCGGGCGATGCGATCTCGGCGCTGCTCAGCCGCTGACCAACGCGGCCAGCGCGTCGAGGTGCTCGTCGTTGCCGATCGCGATGAGCACCTGACCGGCAGTGAGACGGAGTGATGGGTCGGGGTTGGTGACGAACGATCCGTCGGGGCTGCGGACGGCGAACACCATGGCGCCCGTACTTGCCCGGAGGTCGAGGTCGCCGAGGGCGCGACCCTCGGCCGGCGAGGTGGGTGGCACCTCCACCTCCTGCAGACGGAAGGTGCGTTCGCGCTCGTGCATCACGATGTCGACGTAATCGGCCACGTTGGGCTGAGCGACGAACGACGCCATTCGCTGCGCCCCGAGCTCCTGGGGGTTCACCACGCGGTCGGCCCCAGCCCGCTCGAGTTTGTTGACGCTCTCTTCCTCGCGGGCGCGAGCGACGATGAACAGATCGCTGCGCAACGACCGTCCCGACAGTGTGACGAACAGGTTGTCGGCATCGGTCTCGAGCGCAGCCACCAGCGCTCGGGCCTGCATGATGCCGGCGGTGCGCAGGGTGGAGTCGAGCGTGGCGTCGCCGTGCACCGCGGTGTACGGCAGGTCGGCGAGGCGTTCGGCCAGCGCGTCGACGACGACCACATCGTGGCCTGCTTCCGACAGTTCGCGGGCGATTGCCCGGCCCACCCGGCCGATACCGCACACGATGGTGTGGCCCTTCATCGAAGCGATCCTACGGTCGCGACGGCGACGAGCCAGCAGTTCGGCCGCCGGGCCGTCGACCATGGTCTCGACCAGCAGGGTGATGGTGTAGAGCGCTGCACCTACACCGAGGACGATGAGCGACATCGTGAACAACTGCTCACCGGCGCCGAAGTCCTTCAGTTCGCGGAAGCCGACCGTCGTGACCGTGGTGACGGTCTGGTAGAGGGCGTCGATGAACCCGAGGCCGAAGCCCATGTAACCGGCGGTGCCGACGACGAGCACCACGACGAACGCAGCGCCTGCCAGCCGGAGTCGCCGCCACGTGTCGACCATGTGGGCAAGCGTAGGGGGAGCGGGTCAGCCCAGGCGGGAGGCGAAGGTCACGATCGCGGCGGCGAGGCGGTCGCGATCGGCGTCGAGCGTGGCGACGTGCCCGCCACGCGACAGGCGCAGGCGTGTCACCGGTCCACCGAGGGAAGCGGCGACCATGTCGGACGACGCCGGATCGACCACGTCGTCGTGCTCGCTGGTGACGATGAGGACGGGCACGCTGACCCGCTCGAACTGCACCGACAGTGCACCGTTGTGCATCGCCAGCAGGGCGCCGATGGGTAGTCGTTCGTAGGCGGTCTCGCCGAGCGACGATGGCCCGACCTCCACCCAGTCGTGACCGCGCGCCTGGCGCCACTCCAGGCCGTCGACGGCATCGGGGTCGGGGGCGGGCGGGTTGATCGCCACGACGGCCCGTGCGCGGCCGTCGGCGGCCAGAGCCAGCGCGAGGAGCGCGCCCATCGACTGGCCCACGACCAGATCGGCCGGACCGTTGGCGGGCCACTCGCGGGCGGCGTCGAGCCACGCCGACCAGTCGATGCCGATCAGGTCGTCGGGTGTGCCCCCATGGCCGGGCAGGGTGGGCGCGAGTACCGTGTGGTCGGCCGCCGACAACGCTGCGACGAGTGGCCACATGGTGGCGCCGGTGCCACCGAGGCCATGCAGGCACAGGACCCGTGCCACGGCTCAGCCCAGCGCGCGCAGGATGTCGGCAAGCAGGTCGGTGGGGTCTTCGAGGCCCACCGAGATGCGCAGCAGCCCGGCGGTGACCCCTACGGCAGCGGCCTCGTCGGCCGACAGGCTGGCGTGGGTGGTGGTGGCCGGGTGACACACCAGGGTCTCGGGGCCACCCAACGACGTGGCCCGGCGGAGCAGCTGGACGCGGTCGAGGAAGTCGGACGCAGCCTGGCGACCGCCGGCCAGGTCGATCGCCAGCAGCGTGCCTGCCTGGGTCATCTGCCGACGCGCCAACTCGGCCTGCGGGTGAGCGGCGAGACCGGGATAGTGAACGGCCTGCACGGCCGGGTGCTCGGCGAGCGACTCGGCGAGGTAGAGCGCGGAGTCGGCCTGGAAGGTGGTGCGCACCGACAGGGTGCGCAGGCCACGAAGCGCATTGAGCGCATCGAACGGCGACGGCGTGCTGCCGTGCAGCACCGAGTAGGCCCACACGGCATCGACCAACTCGCGCTCACCGGCGATGACGCCGAGCGTGGCGTCGTTGTGCCCGGCGATGCCCTTCGTGGCCGAATGCAGCACCAGATGCACCCCGTGCCGCAGCGGTCGTTGCCCAAGGGGTGTGGCGATGGTGGAGTCGACCACGGTGATGGGGCCACGCAGACCACCGATCTCGTCGAGGTCGACGAGATCGAGCCGCGGGTTCGACGGGGTCTCGGCCAGCACCATCATCGTCTTGCCGGGTCGCACGGCTGCGGCGAACGCACCTGGCTGAGCGCCGTCGACCAGCGTCACCTCGATGCCGAAGCGCTGGCACGGACCCTGCAGAAAGGCGAGCGTGCCGGCGTAGAGCTGACGCTGGGCGACGATGTGGTCGCCTGCCGAGCAGAGTGCCAGCACCGTGGTGGCCACGGCGCCCATCCCCGAGGCGAAGGCCAGCGCGTCGTCGGCACCCTCCAGTGCAGCGATGGCCTCCTCGAACGAGCGGACCGTCGGGTTGGCGTAGCGGCTGTAGAACTCGCCGACCCGGGTGCCGTTGGCGCGGCGCTCGGCGTCGCCGAGGCTGCTCGACTCCCATGTGGTGGAGGCCCACAGTGCCGGGGCCAGCGACGTGCCGCTGGCGCGGCGGCCGGCGGTGATGGCGACAGTGGCGGGCTGGGACTGATCGGGCATATCGCCTCCGAAGGCTAGGCGATCGAGCCTCTGGCGCCGACCTAGTCTTCCGGAATGGATACAGACCTGGGTGAGATGTACCGCGCGGCACGGGTGCGGATCGGCGCGCTGGTGAGCGACGAGATCGGTTCGGTACCCGTGCCGGCGACGCCGCTGTGGACCGTGCACGACGTGGTGGCGCACCTGGCCGGGGTGACCGAGGATGTGCGCACCGGGAACATGGAGGGGGTGACCACCGACCCGTGGACGGCCGCCCAGGTGGAGCGGGGTCGCTCGAAGACGGTGGCCCAGTTGTTGGCCATGTGGGACGAGTACGCCTTTCTCATCGAGGGGTTCCTCTCGTCGCCCGACGGCGCGTCGGCGTTCCGTGCCGTGCTCGACATCCACACCCACGAAGCCGACCTGTTGAACGCCCTCGGTCGGCCGATCGACCTTCCGGACGAGTTCCTCGCCTGGATGACACCCTTGCTGCAATCCGATTTCGCCGAGCAGGTCGCTGCGGCCGGATCGGCGCCGATCACCGTCGGCGCCAGCGACC
Organism: Acidimicrobiaceae bacterium; assembly: GCA_040380855.1. Taxonomy (GTDB): domain Bacteria; phylum Actinomycetota; class Acidimicrobiia; order Acidimicrobiales; family Ilumatobacteraceae; genus VFMC01. The sequence continues at coordinate 15,048 of JBEIIG010000053.1, forward strand.
TGCAGTGGTTCCGCGGTCGCCTCGGCCGTCGAACTGCCGACGAGGTGTGCGGCTACGGATGGTCGGCCGACCCTGCCCCGTACCTCGACCACTGGTTCGTGTTCGGCCGCGCTGAGCGCTCGCTCGGCGAGACCTCCACGACCCACGTCGCATGATCGGGCACCTCGACGAGGTGGTGGTCGACTGCCACGACACGATGCGCCTCGCCGAGTTCTGGCACGGCGTTCTCGGCGGCACGATCGAGCGTCAGAGCCGCGAATGGGTCGCGCTGTACCCGCCCACCGGTATCACGGTGTCGTTCCAAGAGGTGCCCGAGCACAAGTCGGTGAAGAACCGTGTGCACCTCGATGTGAGGGTCGACGACCTCGATGTTGCGGCGCGCGCGGCCGAGGCCATCGGCGCCACGCGCATCGGCGTGCCGCACCCCGACCCGGTGGGTGGCTTCCAGGTGATGGCCGACCCGGAGGGCAACGAGTTCTGCTTCATCGTCGGCCCCACCCTCGTCGACGACGACCTCGACGTCGACTGAGCGAGTTCAGCGGCCGGTCAGCGGGGGCCGCGCACCAGGCGGCCGGGCAGTTCGCCGGTGAACTCGTCGTGGTCGACGGTCTGCACGCCGGCGACGAACGTGGCCGCGTAGCCGATGCCGCGCTGCACCAGGCGTCGGCCACCGGCCGGCAGGTCGAAGGCCATCCGCGGCGCGTCGAACGTGAGCGCGTTGTAGTCGATGACGTTCAGGTCGGCCCGCATGCCGGGTGCGACCAGGCCGCGGTCGCCGAGGCCGTACAGCTCGGCGGTCTGGCGGGTCTGGCGGTGGACGATGTACTCGAGCGGCAGCAGCGGGCCGCGGGTGCGGTCGCGCGTCCAGTGGGTGAGCATGAACGTGGGAGTGCCGCCGTCGCAGATGGCACCGCAGTGCGCGCCGGCGTCGCTGAGGCCCATGCGGGTGTGCGGGTGCCGGGCCGCCTCGTAGCTCATCGACAGGTCGCCGTAGCCGTAGTTGAAGAACGGCGCGTACAGCATGCCGTTGCCGTCGTGAGCCAGCAGTTGGTCGAGCACCACCTGAGCCACCGGCACACCGAGCCGGTCGGCGATGGCCCGCACCGACTCGTCGCGTGAGGGCTCGTAGTCGATGGCACCGTCGGCCACCGGCCACACCTTGTGGGCGTTGTCGAGCAGCACCTTGCGGAACAGCCCGCCGTCGTCGGGCAGGTCGTGCACGATGCGTCGCCGCCGCTCGGGGTCGCCCAGCGCCACCAGCCGTTCGGCGAGCGGGAGATGGCCGATCTCGGCGTAGGCCGGGTGGAACATGAGCGGGTGCACGCTGCCCTGCAGGCAGTAGAGGATGCCGATGGTGCGCCCGGCGACCTGGGCGTACATCGGCAGGCCGTCGGCATGGGCCTGGTCGAGCAGTCCCAACACGTCGCGCCACAGGTCGGGGGCCTGGTCGGGTTGGCTGAGGTTCACGCTCACCGGCTGGCCCGTGAGGGCTGCGAGTCGGCGCATCCACGGCCACTCCTCCACCGGCACGCGCACGTGCTCGGGTGAGAACTGGAACACACCGTGCCCGGCGCGGCGGATGGCCTGGCCGAGGCCCAGCAGTTCGAGCTCGTCGGCGTGGGTGCCGGGTACCAGTTCGCCGTCGCGTGAGCGGTGAAGCGGGGTGCGACTGGTGCTGAAGCCGAGCGCTCCGGCGCCGAGGGCTTCCTCCACCATCGCGGCCATGGCGACGATGTCGTCGTCGGTGGCCACCTCGTTGGCGGCACCGCGGTCGCCCATCACGTAGCCGCGCAGCGGACCGTGGGCGATCTGCGCGCCGAGGTCGATGGCGTACCGCTTCGCGTCGAGGGCGTCGAGGTACTCGGGGAAGCTCGTCCACTCCCAGGTGATGCCTTCGGTGAGGGCACTGCCCGGGATGTCCTCCACACCTTCCATCAGAGCGATCAACCAGTCGTGCCGATCGGGTGCGGCGGGGGCGAAGCCGACACCGCAGTTGCCCATCACCACCGTGGTCACCCCGTGCCAGCTCGACGGCGTGAGGTAGGGGTCCCAACTCGCCTGCGCGTCGTAGTGGGTGTGGATGTCGACGAATCCGGGTGTGACCAGGCGGCCGTCGGCGTCGAGCGAGCGCTGCGCAGCGGTGCCGCTGCCGACCGGTTCGACGGCGGTGATGCGGCCGGCATCGACCACCACATCGGCCGGTCGCGCCGGAGCGCCACTGCCGTCGACGACAAGGCCGTTGCGGATGACGAGTTCGTGCATGGTCCCCAGTCTTGCGCGCTCGTCATCGGTCGACGCGATGAGCATCCTGCGCAGCAGGTGCGCAGGGTGCTCATCGTTGACCGGGGGGAGGGGTCAGGGGGTGGGTACCCGGTCGGTCGGCTCGGCCACTGCGCCTCCCGTGGCCGTGTCGAGCGACTGCTCGGCGAGCACGGTGCCGTCGGCGGTGAGGGAACGGATGGTGATGGGCGACGAGTCGGCGGCTGGCCACCAGGCCGCGAACTGTCCGTCGCTCAGCGTGGCGGTGATGGGATCGAGCCCGGGCACGCTCACCTGCACCCGATCAGCCGTGCCGGCGGTGCCGATGACGAGGCTGGCCGCCCGGTCGGTGCCCAGCGCCGTCGACATGAAGCTGCTCACGGCCAGTTCGGTCGGCTGCTCGGCGGGCAAGTCGAACACGCTGGCACCGCCGAACTCGAACCCGCCGTCGGCGGCGAGCACCATGCACACACTCATCGTCGTGCCGTCGCTGAACAGGGCGACACCGCTGCCGCCGCGCAGGTCGAGCGCGATCAGCGGAGGCAGTTCGATGGTGGCTGGGGCCTCGATCTGCTCCAGTTCGCTCATCGGCGCGTCGGCCGTCGCATCATCGATGGCTTCGTTGGCCCTCGCCACACCGGTGGCCGCCTCGGACATCGCCTCGTCGATGGCCGTGGCGCAGGTCTGGCGGGCGGCGTCGGCATCGGCGGTGGTGACGGTCTGCGGGGTGGGCGACCAGGCGAGGCTGGTTCCCGTGCCGACGTGCCCTGGCAGCACGACGACAGCAGCGACAGCGGCAGCGGCTGCCAGGCCCGCGCCGGCGAGCCAGGCGCGTCGGGTGCGGCGCCCACCGAATCGGCCGGTGCCAGGTGCTTGGTCGGGGGTGATGACATCGTCGGCCGTAGCCGGCGACTCGACATCGATGGTCATGATCGTCTCTTTCAGCCTGAGTGCCCGAGCGCTGTGCGCGGGCTCGAGAACGACTGCATCGGGGCAGGGGTCGGTTGCTTTCAGTCGGTTGAAGTGCTCGTCGTCCACCGTTCCTCCTCGGTCGTTCCGATGTCGGTGTGTCCGCCCACGGCGGCGTTCTTTCGCGCTGGGAGCAGTGCGGCGAGTTCGCGGCGGGCGCGATGCAGCCTGATGCTCGCAGCGTTCGGCGTGATGCCGAGGACCATGGCGATCTCGCGTGGCGCGAAGCCCTCCCAGGCCCACAGGTGCAGCAGTTCGCGTTGGTCGGCATCGAGCTGTGCCATCGCTACGCGGAGTTCGTCGTCGACGGGGTCGGCCCGATCGGCCAGGTGTGCTGCGACACGCTCGGTCAAGACGCTGCGCCGTTGGTCGGCGCGGCGGTGGTTGGCCAGACACCGGCGGGCGACGCCGATCGTCCAGGGCAGCGCTGCGTCGGTGGGCACGTCGTCGAGGCGACGCCACACCACGGTGAGGGTCTCGGCCACGATGTCGTCGGTGTCGGCACCGCCCCCGCGGCGGCGCACGTAGCGCTGCACCGGTTCGTAGGTGAGCGAGAAGAGGGCGCTGAACCGGTCGCGGCGCGAGGGGTCGGCGGCGTCGAAGCCCGACATGTCCCACACCTGTCCGCGCACCGTCGGATTCTTTCGCGGATCGTCCCGGCGCCATGAGCAGGATGCGCAGCCGGTGCGCAGGGTGCTCATCACCGACCGGCGACTCTGCTCGGCGATGAGCAGGATGCGCAGCCCGTGCGCAGGGTGCTCATTGCGGCGGGTGGCGGGCAGGGCGTCAGGCGACGTGGGCGGCGGGGATGAGGGGTGTCAGGCGAGCGCGGCGGTGTGGCGGTGGAGGAGGCCGTTCGAGCTGATGGCGGTGTCGTTGGCGAAGGTGCGCACGCCGTGGCGGTCGGTGAACGTGCCACCGGCTTCCTCGACCACCACCATCACGGCGGCCAGGTCGTAGGGCATCAGGCCCGTGGCGTCGACGGCGAGGTCGACCGCGCCCTCGGCCACCAGCATGTGTTGCCAGAAGTCGCCGAACCCGCGGCTGCGATAGGCCTGCCGCTGCAGGTCCATCAGGGCGGGCATCTTGCCGAGTTCGTCCCAGCCCTGGGTGTAGGTGACGCACACCTGTGCTGCGGCGATGTCGTCGACGGCACTCACCCGGCAGCGACGGCCGTCGGCGAACGCTCCCAGGCCGCGAGCCGCCCACCACCGACGGACGAGGGCCGGCGCCGACACCACGCCCAGCACCGGGCCGTGGTCGACGTGGGTGAGCGCCACGAGGGTGGCCCACACCGGGATGCGGCGCACGAAGTTGCTCGTCCCGTCGATCGGGTCGATGATCCACCGCCACGGCGAGGCGGTGTCGCCCACCAGCCCGTGCTCTTCACCGAGCAGGCCGTGATGTGGCCGCTCGGCCATCAACGCACCCGACAGCGCGTGCTCGCAGCCACGGTCGATCTCGGTCACCTCGCTGCGGTCGGCCTTGAGGTCGGTGCTGAACTCGCGGGCCTCGTAGGCCGGCAGGGTGATGCCGTCGGCCAGATCGGCGAGACGCAGCGCGAGCGCCAGCTCGGCGGCCAGGTCGATGTCGAGGTCGGGGCTGCTCACCGCGGGAACTCCGGCTGCCGCTTCTCGCGCAGCGCAGCGAGGCCTTCGGCTGCGTCGGCGCCGAGGAAGTTGAGCATCTCGTAGGCGAGCGATGCCTCGAAGTTGGGCAGGGCCTGGCGGAGCCAATGGTTCAGCGCCCGCTTCGTGTAGCGGGTGGCGTCGGTCGGTCCGAGTGCCAGTTTCTCGGCGATCGCCAGCGCCTGGGGGAGCACCTCATCGGCGGGTACCGCCTTGCTCACCAGGCCGATCCGTTCGGCCTCGCGACCGTCGATGAAGTCGCTGGTGAGCAAGTAGTACTTCGCCTTGGCCATCCCACACAGCAGCGGCCAGATGGCGACGGCATGGTCGCCAGCGCCGACGCCGAGGCGGATGTGGCCGTCGGTGAAACGGGCGGCCTCGTCGATGATCGAGATGTCGGCCAGCAGCGCCACCGCCAGGCCCGCACCCACGGCCACACCGTTGATGGCGCTGATGATGGGCGTGTCGCACTCGACCATCGTGCGCACGATGTCGCCGGCCTCGCGCATCACCCGCATGGTCTGTGCGTGGTTGCCCACCTGTTCGGCGATCCACTCGAGGTCGCCACCGGCGCTGAACGCCTTGCCTTCGCCGGTGACCACGACGGCCCGCACCGCCGGGTCGTGGTGGATGTCGTGGAACACCCGGGCCAGCTCGGCGTGCAGCACGGCGTCGGTGGCGTTCAGCTTGCCGGGGTTCGACAGCGTGAGCAGCATCACGCCGTGGTCGCGGCGCTCGATCAGCAGCCGCCGGTAGGAGGAGTCGTCCATCGCCGCCGAGGCTATTGCAGCAGGCTGCGCACGGTGGCTTCGATGCCGTCGGCGTCGAGACCCATCGACGCCAGGATGCGATCGGGCTTGGCGTGCGGGATGAACACCGTGGGCACGCCCAGCACCTCCACCGGAACCGTCGGTGCCAGCGCGTGCACCTGGTCGGCGATCGTCATGCCGATACCGCCGTCGCGGATGCCGTCTTCGCAGGTGACCACGGCACCGTGCCGGGCTGCGTCGGCGATCATCTCGGCATCGAGCGGGGCGCAGCAACGCACGTCCCACACGGTGGCCTCGATACCGTCGGCGGCCAGCGCAGCAGCGGCCTTCTCGGCGGCACCGACCAGTTTGCCGATGGCGAGGACGGCCACTCGGCCGTCGCCCGTGCGAAGGCGACGTGCCTGCACACCAGAACCCACCTCGTGCTCGCCCACCTGGCGGGCTGCGCCCTTGGGGTAGCGGATCACCACCGGGCCGGCGTCGGCCAGGCCGACGGCGTCGTGCAGCATCACCTGCAACTCCTGCAGACTCGACGGAGCCAGCACCCGCATACCGGGCACCTTCGCCAGCAGCGCCATGTCGTACACGCCGTGGTGGCTGGGCCCGTCGTCGCCGGTGATACCGGCCCGGTCGAGGCAGAACACGACGGGTAGGCGGTGCAGCGCGACGTCGTACACCACCTGGTCCCACGCACGGCTGAGGAACGTCGAGTAGATGGCCACGATCGGGCGCAGCCCGCCCATCGCCATGCCGGCAGCACCGGTGACGGCATGTTGCTCGGCGATGCCGACGTCGAAGAATCGTCCGGGGAAGCGAGCCTGGAACGGCAGCAGGCCGGTGGGGCCGGGCATCGCTGCGGTGACGGCTACCACGCGGCTGTCGGCTTCGGCCTCTTTGATGATGGCTTCGGCGAACGCCTGGGTGTAGCCCGACGGCAGCGCCGGGGGCGGGCCGATGGCGGGATCGAACACCGGGGTGTCGTGGAGGTGCTTCTCGTCGTCGTCTTCCGCAGGCGAGTAGCCGCGGCCCTTCTGGGTGAGCACGTGCACGACGATCGGCCCCTCGGCCGACAACTCGACCGCCTTGGCGAACGCGTCTTCGAGGGCGTTCATGTCGTGGCCGTCGACCGGGCCGACGTAGCGCACGCCGAGCGCTTCGAAGAACGACGGCGGCTGCAGGAACTCGCGCACAGCGGCCTTGAACGCCTCGACACCCTTCTCGGCCTGCGGGCCCACATAGGGCAGGTTCTGCACGAAGTGTTCGAGGCGGCGCTGGCGGCGCACGTACACCGGGTTGAGGCGGATGTTGGTGAGGGTGTGCGACAACTTGTCGGTGATGCGCTCGGGCAGGCTGGGGTGGTTGGCCTGCGCCCGTTCGACCGGGGTCATCGCGCCGGCGGTGAGGTTCGAGATGGTGGGCGCGTACGAGCGCCCGTTGTCGTTCAGCACGATGATGACGCGCTTGCCGGCATGGCCGAGGTTGTTGAGCGCCTCGTAGGCCATGCCGCCGGTCATCGACCCGTCGCCGATGACGGCGACGATGTGCCGATGCGGGTCGACGCCGGCGTCGCGGGCCACGGCCAGGCCGTAGGCGTACGACAGCACGGTGCTGGCATGGCTGTTCTCGATGTAGTCGTGCCGGCTCTCTTCGCGGCTGGGGTAGCCCGACAGGCCGTTGGCCTGGCGCAGGTGCTCGAACCCCGCCTGGCGACCCGTGACGATCTTGTGCACGTAGGCCTGGTGGCCGGTATCCCACAAGATGGCGTCGTGCGGCGAGTCGAACACCCGGTGCAGGGCGAGGGTGAGTTCGACCGCACCCAGGTTCGAACCGAGATGGCCGCCGGTCTCGGCGACTGCTTGCACGACGAAGTCACGGATCTCTCCGGCCAGTTCGTCGAGTTGCGGGTACGAGAGCTTGCGCAGGTCGGCGGGCTCGCGGATGTCGGACAGCGCCATGGCGGGTGCCACGCTACCGCTGGGTGTCTGGTGCACTGCGATCAGGTGACTAGGTTCCCGACGTGCCCATCACCACATCACTGTTCGATCTCACCGGCCACGTCGCGCTCGTCACGGGCGGTAACAGCGGTATCGGCCTCGGCATGGCACACGGTCTGGCAGCCCACGGCGCCAGCGTGGCCATCTGGGGCACCAACCCCGCCAAGAACACCGCCGCGGCCGAGCAACTGCGTGCGCACGGCGGCACGGTGCTCGACCTGGTGTGCGATGTGGGCGACCACCAGGCCGTGATCGATTCGATGGCGGCCACGGTCGAAGCGCTCGGCCGAGTCGATTCGTGCTTCGTCAATGCCGGCGTGGGTGGCCAGGCGCCCAGCTTCGTGGGGATGACCGACGACGAGTGGCACCGGGTGCTGCGGGTGAACCTCGACGGGGCGTTCTACACCGCACAGGAAGCGGTGAAGCGCATGGTCGGCCAGGGCGCCGGCGGGTCGGTGGTGTTCACCACCTCGGGCTCTGCCTACTTCGGCCAGCAGAAGGGCCAGCACTACGGCGGCTCGAAGGGAGCGGTGATCTCGATGATGAAGGGCATCGCCGTCGAACACGCCCGCCACGGCATCCGCTGCAACGCCATCCTGCCCGGCTGGATCGAGAGCGACATGACGGCGCCGGCGTTCGGGTGGGACAAGTTCGTGGGCAACGTGCTGCCCCGCGTGCCGATGCGGCGCTGGGGCTCGCCCGACGACTTCTCGGCGCTCGCCGTCTACCTGGCCAGCGCGGCGAGCAGCTACCACACCGGCGACGTCATCACCATCGACGGCGGCTATCACTCGTTCTAGGGTCCGCCGCCCCGGCCTCGGTGGGTCCCGAGGAACCGCGCACCCCCCTGCGAGACTGCCGGGATGTCGTTCGGCCAACCATCGGGTCCACCTGCATCGGCCAAACAGGTGCGCGACCTGCTGGCGCTCCTCGAGCTGGTCGGTTACGACGGGTTCCGCAGTGCCCGCGGGCCCCTCGGGTTCAGCCAGCGCCAGGGCAACGGCAAGTTCACGCGCGACGAGGCCGAGGCGCTGATCGAGCAGTTGCAGGCCGAGCTCGACGGAGCGCCGCCCCATTCTCCCGCCGGCGCCGAACCGGTGCCACCCGAGCCGCCGGTGACGGCGCCGTCGGCGCGGGCCACCACGCGGGCCGCAGGTGCTGACCAGGTGTTGCGTCGGTTCAGCTCGCAGCAACTCGCCGCCGAACTGCAGCGCCGTGGCTGGGTGGTGATGGAGCCCTAGAGGTGCCTGCGTCGGCGTGCGAGACTCACCGCATGACGACGATCGACGGACATGCCGGGCACCAGGCCGTTGCAGCGATGCTGCAGCACGGCACCGATGTGATGTTCACCCTGAACGGTGGCCACATCTGGCCGCTGTACGACGCGGCCCGCGTGCGCGGCATGCGGGTGGTCGACACCCGCCACGAGCAGACGGCCACGTTCGCCGCCGAGGCCTACGCCAAGCTCACCCGCAACCCTGGTTTCGCGGCGCTCACGGCCGGGCCGGGTATCACCAACGGCGTGTCGGCCATCACCAGCGCGTGGTTCAACGGCTCGCCGGTGGTGGTGATGGGTGGCCGGGCCCCAGAGGGTCGGTGGGGCGCCGGCTCGTTGCAGGAGATGGACCATGTGCCGGTGGTGCAGAGCATCACCAAGAGCGCCCTCACGGTGAAAGACGCCACTCGGGCGGGCGCACTGGTGCACGAGGCGGCGACGCTGAGCCGCACCCCGCACCGCGGGCCGACGTTCCTCGACTTCCCACTCGACGTGTTCGGCCCCTCGAGTGGCGAGGTACCCGCGGCCGACGTGTGCACCGGAACCGGCCCGGCCCCCGATCCGGAAGCCGTGGGCCACCTGGCCGGCCTCATCGCCGCCGCCGAGCGTCCGGCGTTCATCGTGGGCAGCGATGTGTACTGGGACGGTGCGTGGGACGAACTACGCGCCGCGGTCGAGCACCTGCGGGTGCCCTGCTTCTTCAACGGCCTGGGCCGTGGCACCCTGCCCGCCCGCCACGAACTGAGTTTCCTGCGCACTCGTGGCCTGCTGAAGAAGCGGGCCGATCTGGTGGTGGTGCTGGGCACCCCGCTCGACTTCCGGCTCGGCTTCGGTCGGTTCGGCAACGCACAGGTGGCCCATGTGGTCGACAGCGAGGGCCAGCGAGCCGGGCACATCGATGTGCCCACCGTGGCAGGTGATGCCCGCCTGGTGCTGGCCGCGTTGGCCGACTACAGCGGCGCGCGTGTCGACCACGACGGGTGGATCGCCGAGCTCCGCGCCGCCGAACAAGCGGCGGCCGAGGCCGATGGGGCGCTGCTCGCCGCCGACACCGCACCGATCAAGCCCAGCCGCATCTACGGCGAGCTCGGCAAGCGGTTGGCCGACGACGCGGTCGTCATCTGTGATGGTGGCGACTTCGCGTCGTACGCGGGCAAGTTCGTCGAGGTGCAGCAGCCAGGGTGCTGGCTCGACACCGGCCCCTACGGCTGCCTCGGCAACGGCCTCGGCTATGCCATCGCGTCGCGGGTGGTGCGGCCGAGCAGCCAGGTGGTGGCGTTGCTCGGCGACGGCGCCGCCGGGTTCAGCCTGATGGATGTCGACTCGTTGGTGCGGCACGGCCTGCCGGTGGTGATGGTGGTGGGCAACAACGGCATGTGGGGGCTCGAGAAGCACCCGATGCAGGCCATCTACGGCTGGGACATGGCGTGCGACCTGCAGCCCGGTTGCCGCTACGACCAGGTGGTCACCGCGCTCGGCGGCGGCGGCGAACTCGTCACCTCGCCCGACCAGATCGGCCCCGCGCTCGACCGCGCCTTCGCGTCGGGCGTGCCCTACCTCGTGAACATCGTCACCGACCCGGCCGACGTCTACCCGCGGTCATCGAACCTTGCCTGAAACCGGGGCCGGTACGGGGTCCGACCCTGCGGTCACCGCACGTGCTGCAAGGCGGGTGAGCTATCACTGGGTGGTCTTCGGTGCCGCCTTCCTCGTGCTGCTGTGCGCGGCGGGCACGCGCAGCGCGCCGAGTGTGCTCATCGACCCGCTGCGCGACGAGTTCGGGTGGAGCCGCGCCACCGTCGGCTTCGCGGTCAGCATCAACGTGTTGCTGTTCGGGTTCATCGGCCCGTTCGCCGCAGCGCTGCAACAGCGCTACGGCCTGCGGCGGGTGACCACGATCGCTCTGTTGGTGATCGCCACCGGGGCGGCGCTCACCACGCAGATGAGCCAGCCCTGGCACCTGTTCCTGCTGTGGGGACTGGTGGTTGGCACGGGCAGCGGCTGCATGGCCACCGTGTTCGCCAGCACCGTGGCCACGCGCTGGTTCGTCGCCCGGCGCGGCCTGGTGGTGGGTGTGCTCACCGCCGCATCCGCGAGCGGGCAGTTGGTGTTCCTGCCGCTGCTCACCCGCCTCGCCGATGGTGCGGGATGGCGCTGGGTGGGTGTGTCGGTTGCGATCGGAGCCCTCATGGCCGTGCCGGTGGTGCTGCTGTTCCTGCGCAACCGCCCGGAAGACATCGGTCTGCGCGCCTACGGCGCCACCGAGGCCGACATCTCGACTGCACCCGCCACCGGCAACCCCGTCGCCGCCGCCTTCGACGCCCTGCGCCTGGCGCGGCG